>CAYLXB010000044.1:25310-29091 GCA_964387495.1 uncultured Anaerolineaceae bacterium | reverse complement strand
TGAAGCCGGGGTGGCCTCCGGCGGGGTGGTCATCATGGATGTGGGCATCAACCCGGCCCACGTGGTGCACCGGGCGGCACTCAAGGCTGCAGAAGGCATCGCCATCGTAATCAAGCCGGAGATCCCCGACCTGGCCGAAACCAGGCGCTGGATCGCGCGCATGATCCATTCCCTGGCCAACGTGGTCGGGCAAACCAGCGCCCATGAGTTCATCGGCAGCCGCGTCAAACTGTGCTACAACCAGGTGGTGGGGGACGGCTTCAAGTCCGCCCATAAGCTGCTCCAGCAGGCCCTGAGCGAAGACAGGATCGAGCTGGCTCTGATCCCCAACGGCATCATCCCGATCGTGGAGCCGCGCCTGGCCGCCCAGGCGGTCAACTCGGACCGCCGCGAGGACATCCTGGTCTGGCGCTACAAGAAGGAGAAGCTGGAAGAACTGGGGCCGTTTGTGGAGGCCCTGCTGGGCTTTGCGGCGCATTTCGTGCCGGCCGTGCGCGAGGGCGCCGGGCGTGCCGGGCTGCTGCCCAACCCGGGCAAGAGACGCGGCCTGTTCGGGAGGTAGGGATGGTCTTCGATATCACCGGCAAGACTATGAAGCCCCCGGCTGAGGCCCGTTCTTCGCAGGAGCTGGAACGCTGGTGGGAGATCCTGGCCGGGGAAGGCCGGGCGAGGAAGGCCGTGGAGGCCAGGCAGAAGTCACTCTCCTCGACCGAGGTCGAGGCGCTTGCCCGCCAGGTCTTCGAAGGAGTGCGCCTGCAGGCGGTGGACGCCGGCCTGAAGCTGCCGGAGGAATATCTGCTGCGCCTGATCGGCGACCTGTCCGGCATGGGCCCACTCCTGGAATTGATCGCCCGCCCGGACATCGAAGACATTGCCATCAACCTGGGGCACATCTACGTCTACACCACCTCCGGCGGCTGGGGGCATGCCGGCGCCGCACCGGAAGGCATTGGGGACGCTCTGCGGGTCATGATCGATCGCGCCGGCCAGCGCGCCCCCACGCCCGATTACCCGGTGGCGGATGCCATGCTGCAGGTGATGGTGCCGCTCGAAGATGGCAGCGTGCGCCGCAAGGGTGTGCGCATCAACTACGTCATGCCGCCGGCCTCCCCGTACGGTGACACCATCACCCTGCGCGTCTCCAACTACCGCACGGCGGAAGACCTGCTGGAAGGCAGTCTCGCCCTGCTGTGCCAGAGTCGCCTGCCGCCCGTGCCGCGCCCGCACTTCCAGGTCCGGGAGTTTCCGCGTGGGGATGGCATCCTCTCGCCCGAAGCCGCCAACTACCTGCTGGCGGTCATGGTGCACGGCGGCACGCTGGTCATCGCCGGCACGACCGGTTCGGGCAAGACCTTTGTCGGGCAGCGCCTCCTGCAGGAGATGTTGGACTACTACCCGCGCGGCGCCATCCGCCTGTTCATCGTGGAGGACTCGAACGAAATCATTCTGAACGGCTGGAACGGGGATGGGAAGTGCGATACCGGCAACATCATCTACACCGTGACCAGGCCAGAAATCCGCGGCGGCCCGCCGCCAGTGACCATGTACGACCTGATCCGGGCCGCCCTGCGCTCCCGCCCGCACGGGGTGGTGATCGGCGAGGCGCGCGGCGCGGAGGCTTGGGAGCTGATCCGGGCCGCCGCCACCGGGCACGGACACTCGGCCTTCACCATCCATGCCACCAGCGCCGAGCACGTCTGGCCGCGCTTCCTGCAGGTAGTCCAGGCCCATCCGGACGCCGCCAGGATGTCGGAGGTGCAGATCGCCCAATCCTTTGCAGAAGCCATCACCGCCGCGGTCTACATCGAGCGCAACCCGCAGGTCGGGCAGGTGGTGCGTGAGATCGTGGAGGTCTCGCCGATTGTGGAGCGCACAGCGGGCCGGCCCTCATTTTCGCCGCTCTTTCGTTTTGAGGCCGGCAGGCTCCTGCCGACCGGCAACCGCCCTATGCGCCCCGGCTTTCGGGCCTCAGACCTGGGGCTGCCAGAAGCGTTTTTCAAGGCGGCCTGAGCATGGAGGCGCAGACCGTTGGTTCCTCCCGGCAGTTCGTATTAGGCCGCGGCATCCTGCAAGTTGGCCGTCATGCCGCGCTCCTGGGAGAAGACGACACCAAGCGCCTGTTCGCGGAACTCTACGCCGACCCGGACCGCCCCGAGGTGCGCCCGCAGGAAGCCTACTGTGCGCTCCTGTCTTCGATGCAGCCTGGCTGGACTATCCGGCTCCTGCAGGTCTTCTGGCCCGACCCGGCGCCGCGCCTGGCATTTCAGGAGCAGGTGAAAGGTTGGAATCCGCCTGCCGGCGAGGGCCTGGAGATTTTGCAGCAGGGACTTACCCTGGCGGTGCAGGAGTACCCGCTGCCGTTTGTACGTAGGACAGTGCTGGAATTCGTGTTTCCAGGGGATGAAGGCCTGGCCTGGTGGGAGGGGTTGGAAGGGGTCTGCCAGCAGTATGGGCTGCGGATCACGTACTTGTCTGTAGAAGAAGTGATGGCTTTGACGTGTTGGGTACTGAACCCAAAATTGTAATATACCCATAGAAAACCAGAATAGTAAATCATATGACATCGATTGCTTGAAAGTATGGAGAAGTGTGCCGGAAAGTAATTTGACAATTTCACATAAACATCAAAATCAAGAACGGCGTTCGATTGCGGTTTGGGCGCGAAGTGCTGGCAGAATTTTGCATCAACATGGAATAACGCTGTAGTCTCCTTTCTCACGTTCCTGTGAGTTGTGTTCTCTTAAGATAAAGAAGGGCTGCTCAATGCTTTCTGGACAACCCCATCTTAGACCAACTGATTATGGCTTCGTTACGAAATATTGTAATCAGTCAATAGACCCGTTGAACCATCAACTTGGGACTCTAAACCTTTTGCTCTCTCATCTGTACAAATAATCTCCCCCGGCCGCGCTCAGCGCGAATAAAATTGTGTTCTGGTTCCAACTCTGCCAGCCGCTTGCGCAACCGGTGGATTTCAGCATCGATCATTCCATCACTAATGTCATATACACCCGGCCATCCAGTTGCTGCAATATCTTCCAAACTAACAATCTGCGTTTTTGTAAAACTTCTTTCGTACATAAGGAATAGAATTAAAAATTGACGCCGACTCAGCTTTGGCTCCAGGCGTTTATTATGAATATATATATCTTCTACCGGATCCACCCATAGACCATCAGTAACCACCCGGCTGTCGTCGCTCAAAGTGGCTGAGGGATCGTGAAAACGCAGCACCACCTGGGCAGCAAGTTGAATCTGGGCGTCATCATAGAGTGGTTGAGGATTTTCAGGTTCAATCTTGACATTGTCTAGCCGGGTGTGATTCTTACTTGCTAGATCTTCAATCATCCATTTTCCATCTTGCAAAAAAATGCGAGCGTGTTGCCGGGAAATTTTTTTGTTCGGAATGATGTAGTTACAAGAAGAATCCCGCCCTAATACTAACGAGTTGTTTTTTATTTGTATTTCTTCTCCCTGTCCAGGGCCACTTTCGATTACAAAATATGGTCGGTTTCCCATTTTACATCCTTGCAAGATACAAATTTGCAAAATTGTATATACCTGCCTACCTCTTTATCTGCATATGTCTCAGGTGGCGCAGACGGGAGAAAAATCGGCGACATCTAGGTAATCTACGGATACATTTGGCGCTTTCAGCCATCAAGCAAGGCCTCTTAAGTGCTGGCTAGGTAGTTACAATTATATACCAAAATTTTCCTAGTCATTTGATATCGCGGTAGTGTATCTTTCACTCTGGAAATTCCGATCAACTTTTTGCTGG
>CAYLXB010000044.1:22827-25300 GCA_964387495.1 uncultured Anaerolineaceae bacterium | reverse complement strand
ATTCATGTGGAAAACCTCTCCCATTGGTGTATCTTGTTAGCCTAATTCCGGCAATTACACCCCATTTACATGTAAAAACAATTCAAATTGCACCGATGGACTCTGCCAACTAAAATTGAGTTGTGTTTTTTTGACCTTCACGCTATATTCTTGAACAAAGGATACATTATCACAAGTAATGCCAAACCAGGAATCTTTCCAGTGATTTTGCTCAAGTACACCATGGGTGCCAATCAACGCCCTCTTTACAAAATTGTCAGGTCGCCAGATACTTCCTTGTGAATAAAACTAAGGTAAAATAAAAACATGGGGTCTGACCGCACTGTCACAGACAACCCTTTAGACCCGAATAATCCGGGCTTACTGCCCAACCCACCTGGGTACCGCCTTCTTGAAAAACTGGGCAAAGGGGGAATGGGGCAGGTGTACCGCGCTCTGGACTTGGCAACTGGACAATTTGTTGCAATCAAGTTTGCCCTTGGGAACGCTCAGGCAGATCGCTTCCGGCGGGAATATAAAGAGCTTGCGAAGCTTGATCATCCCAATATCCTCAAAGTCTACAAGTTCAACGGCCAGGCCAGCCCGCCTTACATGGTGATGGAATGGCTGCAGGGTGAGACCTTAGACAAGTTCATCCGCAACCTGGGGGGCAAGCGCCTGCCACTCCACATCGGCATCCCGCTCTTTCTGAAACTGACCGAGGCGCTAATCTACCTGCACCAGCACGGTATTGTTCACCGCGACCTGAAACCACCCAACCTGATGGTGGTCAGCAGCCGCGGCCTGCCCGATCTCAAGGTTATGGATTTCGGCATTGTCCACACCGCCAACGCCTCCCGTCCCCTGACTACCCGGGGGCAGACCCTCGGCACTCCCAAGTACAGCGCCCCCGAGCAGTTCCAGGATGCTTCCACCGTCGGCCCGTGGGCGGACCTGTACACCCTGGGCTTGATCTTGTACCAGGCCTTCACCGGGCAATTCCCGTTCGAAGGCAACGACGCCGAAACGTGGAAGGAGCAGCACCTGCGCGTTACACCGATGCATCCATCTACCCTCGCACCAGACCTCCCGCCCGTGCTCGACAAGCTGATCATCGCCCTGCTCCAGAAGGACCCCGTCCAGCGTCCGGCCAACGCTGAAACGGTCCAGTTCATCCTGAATAGTATCACAGTCACCTACCCGCTGGCGGGACGACGGGCGGTTCAGTCCGCGGACCAGGTTCGCGAGGGGGCTATTCTTCACCGCCGCTACCGCGTCGAACGGGAGCTTGGGAAGGGCGGCTTTGGCATCGTCTATCTGGCCTACGACCTGGTCCTGCAACAGAATGTGGCCATCAAAGTGAACAACGATGTCAGCCCGGAGGCGGTCAAGCAGTTCCAGCGGGAAACGCGCATCTTGGCCGGGCTGCACCACTCCAACCTGCCGCGCGTGCGTGCCTACTTCCTTGAAACCGACATGCAGTGCCTGGCGATGGATTACATCCCCGGCACCAACTTGGCAGACGTGCTGCAACATGCCTTGAAGACATTGGGGAAACCCATTCCCGAGAAAGACCTGCTGGTCTGGGCCGACCAGGTCTGCGAGGCGCTCCAGTACCTGCACCGGCAGAACCCGCCGGTCATTCATCGCGATATCAAGCCGGAGAATATCATCATCGGCAAAGACAACCGGGCCTACCTGACCGATTTCGGGCTGGCGAAGGTCAACCCGGCCACCAAGACCACCACATCGGCACTCGGAATCACGCCCGGTTACGCACCTCCGGAACAGTATGGTCAGAATACCGATTACACCAGCGTTCGCAGCGATATCTATGCTCTGGGCGCCACCCTTTACCACCTGTTGACCGGGAAAAAGCCTCCGGAGAGCATCTCGGTCCAGACGGGCAACGAGCTGCCTGCCCTCCCGCCAAGGGGTGTCAACCCGGATATTTCACTTGAGGTGAACGCCGCCATCTGCAAAGCCATACAGATCAAGCCGGAACAGCGCTTCGCCAGCATCGCTGCATTCCGGGCCGCGCTGCATGGGCAGTCGCAGTTACCTCCAATACCAACGCCTCCGAGCAAATCTCGTCGGAAAGGAAAATGGATTGCATGGGCAGGTTTCATTACAATGCTGATTCTTCTGGCAACAGGAGCAGGTGGAGTTTTCTGGAAGGGGTTTTATAGCCCGACTAATACGGCCATACCTCCTTTGGCAGTTACGGGAACGATCATGAGTATCTCAAGTCCATCACTAACTCCTACAAAAAATTCCACCCTTATCCATACACATACCCCCACGATTACGCCTACTTCCTCGCTTACTTTCACTCCTACTTTTACACTTACATCTACCCCCACAATTACTGTTACCTCACGTACAATACAGATACTGTTGCCTCCCACGCTTACCTCGCCCAGTGGTTCTCAGCCGGCTGGGACCACCAGCGTGACATTCAAATGGAATGCTTCGAGTAATGCCACGGAATACT
>CAYLXB010000044.1:0-22727 GCA_964387495.1 uncultured Anaerolineaceae bacterium | reverse complement strand
GCAAGAGCAGCCTGCCCTACGGGAACTACACCTGGCACGTCAAGGCTCGCAATGCCAGCGGGGAGAGCGGCTGGAGCAGTGACTGGTCTTTTGCCCTTGTTGCGCCAAGTCCGCCCCCTGATCCTCCCACGCTTACCTCGCCCAGTGGTTCTCAGCCGGCCGGGACCACCAGCGTGACATTCAAATGGAATGCTTCGAGTAATGCCACGGAATACTGCTTGGAGTACTGGGGAACAGCATCGGGCAGTTCATGTTGGACGTCCAATACAAATTCGAGCAAGAGCAGCCTGCCCTACGGGAACTACACCTGGCACGTCAAGGCTCGCAATGCGAGCGGGGAGAGCGGCTGGAGTAGTGACTGGTCTTTTGTGCTCTCTCCTATTACTACTGGTAATGTAATAAAGAATCCTGGATTTGAAAATGGAACTGCAAATTGGGTTTTTGGCCTACCATGTAGTAATGCAATTATCAGCACAGATGCCTATGAGGGAAGCAATTATTTAACAGCTTCCAAGACCACATCTTTCCCAGATTGTTTATCAGTCTGGCAAGAATATTATTCTACTTTCAATGTCGGTGATACATATACTTTTGGAGTATGGTTGCGCTCATCCTCGGGTACTCAAACAATCCCGATTGCCCTGTGGTTTATATGGTATAGCCCAACTTTCCAATCTTCCAGTTCGGCAATGGACGTAACCATCGATAGTACCTGGAGATGCTTTCAAAGAACCTATCAAATTTCCACGACAAGTTCCCGTAATCGCTTAAAGGTTGAAATATACCTTCCCAATATTGATCAAAGTGTAGATATTGATGCTTTTTATTTGGGTTTTGGGACAGTACAATATTGTCCATGAGCTTACACTCACAAGTCTGGCGATTCAGTCATAACATGGGATTGTTCAGATTGTTAGCTCCATATCCACTTGTATCCGAAATACCGTCTGCACATCACGCCCGAACTTTAGTTTATCTCCGTTATGCAATGCTATTGATTGATTCCGGATGCGCTTTCCATTTACAAATGTACCATTCTTACTTCCCAAGTCGGCCAGGTAAAAGGCTTGATGGTTGATATAGATCTGGGCATGCTGGCGGGAAAGATGCCGGAATGCAAGATTCACATCATTTGACTTGCCGCGTCCGATACGAGCAGGTAATTTCTCCAGGATAATGGTTTCACCGGTTCTTTCAAACACGAGCATGGGGACGCCCATCGAGGCGGTGGATGCTGGAGTTGAGCGGGAAGAGACACGGCGCAAGCTCTTGAACATGATCCCAGCAATGATTGCCATGATTCCAACTGCCGAGGTCATCAGAACAAAGAACCAGGAGGAAAGACTGGGTGGTGGCGGCGGTGTTGTGGGCGAGGTCGGAGTTGATGCCGTCTGGCCGGGCGTGGATGTGGATTGGGGAATATTTGTGGGACTTGTTAATGGGGGCGGGGTATTTGTAGCCAATACTTGTATGCCCCCGAATGAGAAGGAAATGCCTGATACCGGTATATCGAGAACGAGCTTAACCGGCATTCCATCCGGGGCGGGGATAGTCAGGTTGACATCTTGCAAAGTGATTACTGTATCACAGGCTGATAAAACTACAAACGATACTGTTGCAAGCGCTGTATCGATAACCTGAGGAACTGCGCTAAAATACGTTGCTTCTACAAAACCTGTTTCCTCTGGCGTTGGCAGGGAATTCATTCCAGAGATAAGATTCGTGGTTTCCTGCAACTGTAAACATGCGGGATCATAGCCCAACTGGAAGGTATACCCCTGGAGCGGAACCGACACGGATGTCCGAACGGTAATGGTTATCGTTTCGCCAACTTGCAGAAATTGCTGCTCAGACTCGATCCAAACCGAATCCGCGGTCTCCGCAGCAACAGGGAAAACGAAACCCAGCGTAAGCATGAGGATGGATAGAAAGAATAGTGGTTTCATGGTTGGTCTCCGGATGGGGTGCTGGTACAAGCCGCCCTATCTCTTTCATTAGGTGTTTACTTCTATTTCCACTCGGCAGGCCCGGCAAGGCGATAATTGCCGGCCAGTATTTCCAGGTCGAGTACATTGATCACGCCGTCATTGTTGAGATCGGCCGCAGTGGGGTTGGCATTGCCATAGTTAGCGCCGATGGCGATCACATCCACGCCGTTGATCTCGCCATCGCCGTTGATATCGCCAGCAATCAAGGAGATCACCGGCAGGGTGACTAACTGCCCGGTAGCAATCGTAACCGCGCCCTGGGCCTTCATGAAACCTTCGGCTTCGGCTACGATATTATAGACGCCAGGTTCGACCTCCAGGATGAAACTACCATCCGGGTTGGCGGTGATGACCGATGCAACACCATTCTGGCCTGTGATGGTGATCGTGACCGGCTTGCCAGCGGTCACCGCGCCAGATAAAGTACTTACAGGCTCTGGAGTTGGGGTAACCGGCGTGGGAGTGGTCTTTTCTGTTACCTTCAAGCTGGATGCGATGAACGGAAGTTCAGCCAGGCTGTTGCCACCTTTTGAAACCCGCACGGCGCAATCCAGAGAGAACTGGCCAGGCTGAACGCCCATGACTGTGAAGCGTAATACCGGCCCACTCGTATGCGCCCGGCTGCCATTGCTGCCTGCCAGCCCTACCAGGAACCCATTGCCTCCCTGCGCCACGCCGCCTGCCAGCACTGCATCCTGCCCAAAACGGCCGGCATCCGTGATGTTGCTGAATTGCACCCCATCCATGGTGCATGCAACCTCGATACTGCTCAATCCTTCTGCGGGGATGTTGTTGATGTGGATGGAACCATCTAATGTCTGACCGACTTCGATGTTCGAAGCGCTCAAAACCGCAGATGCTGAAAGAGAAGGAAGCAGAGTAGGCGTGGGCGTGCTGATAGCGGTTTCGGTAGGCTTTGGAGTAATGATGGTGATCGTTGGGATAGCTCCCTGAATAATCTTGAGGGTATAAGTCCCGCTACCAGATTGCGGACGGATTTCCACGTAGTAGTTCCCGGCCGGTTGGGTGCTGGAAAGGGAGCCCTGGCCGCGGGTGATCTCAACTCCGTCTTTGTCATTGAAAACGATGAGGGGAACAAGATCGCCGCTGGTAGCAACAGCGGTCACAGTAAAGGTTCGCTGGGCGCTGAAGTAGACCGGCCACATTTCATAGTGCAGGGCATCCACACTGCCGGAGTAGATCCTATCCCAGTAGATTTGCTCCCTCACCGTCGTGCTGATCAACTGGTCCCGGGTGGGCTCGCAGAAAGTACAACTGGATGTCGGGGACGGAGTTGCAGCCAGCGCAATGCTCTTATCACATAACTGTACGCCGCCAGTCAGACTGTAGCAGGCATCGCGTTGTTTCCGAAGATCTTCGTCCGTGATCGACTGCAGTGAAACAACCGTATAGTACGTAGCTCCGGGAATAGGAGTATTGAGCATCGTGAAGGTAGCGGTGTTGCTGGTTGCTTTTAACTCGCCGCGCAGGATCTCTTCGGGCAGACCGGCAAATGCCGGGCGGTACACGCCCCACGAGACTGTATTGCCGTTCAGATTACCGGCGGTCACTGTCATGTTCAGGGCAGTGGTAGTCATGCTCGGGGTGCTTGCACCGTTTACAAATTTTATGGGTGTGATCCCAGTTTTGATATGAATACCTAGTTGATATGGCCATGCGTCGGTATCCCACCATGAGAGCGGTTTATTCAGCCGTTCTGCATTCCAGCCGGATCCGGTGCCGGGACCAGTAACAAGAACACTGTGCGCTATGGGAATGGAATTCAAATCGAAGCTTTGTTTATTCAGGAAAATGAAATCTCCTTTTTCCAACTGGCTGAATTGGTCATAGGTCTTCAGTTCCCAATAATCGGGGTGTGCCTTCAACCATCCTGCCAGCCCTGGGTTCGAATTGATAATGGTGATGCCGGGAAGCCCTCCGGCTTGCAGGGCTTTCGTAATGTATGTAGTACACCACCGTCCTTCTGCATCGCCGTAGTATTTCCCATCGTTCCGATTGTTATTGATCGCCCAGTCTACCGCGGCATCCCGATCATAGGTTACCGTGGCAGCCAGGCTGGAAGCCTGGGGCGGCAGGGCAGCCAATACTACGGCAAGAACGATTACTAGCTGGATCATAATCTTGGTTTTCATGCTTAGCTCCTTTTTTATTGGCTTATTTTTAGTATATTCATCAAACCGAAAGGAAACTTGATGAGAAGCCGACAACTTGACTTGTAAACCTTGCGTTTTACTTCTGAAGCCTGACAAAAAAGCTAAGGCGGGCGTTTTCAGCCCGCCCTCGTTCGAGAGATATCTATTTCCACTCTGAAGGTCCAGCGAGGCGATAGTTGCGGGCCAGCACTTCCAGGTCAAGCACGTTGATCTCGCCATCATCGTTGAGATCGGCGGCGGCAGGGCTGGCATTGCCATAATTGGCGCCGATGGCAATCACATCTACGCCGTCGATTTGGGTATCGCCGTTAATATCACCCGGGATCAGGCTGATGGCTGGCATGGCAACCGATTGTCCGGCAACGATAGTGATCGTGCCCTGGGCCTTCATAAAACCAGCGGCTTCGGCCACAATGGTATAGATGCCAGGTTCAATGTCCAGGCGGAAGGAGCCATCGGAATTTGCCGAAATATTGGCTGCCAGGCTGCTATCCTTGAGCAGGCTGATCATGACCGTTTTCCCGGCGTTGACTGTACCTGAGGTCGTGCCCGTTTTGGGAGGAACGATCGGAGGGTTGACAGTCAGGGTAGCCGAACTGGATGGGATTTCGGTCAGGCTATTGTCGCCTTTTGAGACGCGCACCTTGCAGTCGACAGCATATTGACCGGCCTTGGGTGCTTTTAGTGTAAAACGTACCGCTTCGCCGTTGGCAATCACCTGGGCTGAGTTGGCCGGAGCCAGGCCGATTTTCAGCAGACCGTTCTGTGGGCCGTTGACTGCCAGGAGAGCCTGCTCTCCGAACTGGCCGCCATTCGTGATACCGCTGATTTCCAGTAATGGATCCAAGGTGCAGGCGACTTCTGCGGCGGTTACCGACTCCGCTTTGTTCAAGCCAACCACGACTTCCGTTACCTCGCCTTCTTCGATAAACAAGGCGCTCAAACTTGTGGAGGCGGAAAGAACGGTAGGAGCGGGATCTACCTTGATCTCCCAGACGGGGACGCCGTTTACCGGAGGCATCCAAGTGATTCCCTCAACGAGCGGCATCACGGCGATCCGATAAGTGCCAGGAGTGGTAGCTTCGGGAACGCAGATCTTGAATTTGAAGGTACCGGTACCCTCTGATGCAACAGATGTGTCCGAAAGCGCTGCCGGGCGGGTGCTTCCAATCCAGTCCGGGCACACGAAGGGGGTGACTGAATCGTATTTGTTCGTAGCCGGGTCGACCAAGCCAATGCGAGCCGGATTATTGCCCCCGTTGCTCCAAGCCGTGGTGCCGCTATTGCCAAATTTGGCCAGCAATTCAATGGAGCCTCCGGCAGCTACGGTCGGGTTCTCGCTTTTTGACACTGTGACGGCCCCGTACGTTGGAACTGCAAGGCCTACCTTATCGCACAACTGGACGCCGCCGGTCGCACTGTAGCAGGCGCTGCGCTGTTTCCGGGCATCTTCATCCGTGATCGACTGTAGGGAAACAACCGGGAAGTACGTGGCTCCCGGGATGGGATTATTGAGTATCGTGAAGCTCATCGTATTGGATGTGGCCTTTACCTCGCCGCGCAGGATCTCCTCTGGCAGACCGGCGAATGGCGGGCGGTACACAACCCACGGAAATGTCTTTCCGTTCAAATTGTCAGCGGACACCTTCATGCTTATGGCGCTGGCAGTGACGGTTGGGGTACTGCCACCATTTACGAATTTCAGGCTGGCAGTCGAACGCGCGATCACGTAGACGCGAGTACCCAAAGTGATTCGCTGCGATGGAACCTCGCCCAGTTCCTGAAAAACCACTGACACTTCCTGGGAATGAGCATAGGTTCCTGCACAGTTCCCCGGGATCACGCCCATATGTGTATGCCCATCGGCGGATGTATAAGTACCGAGCTGCGTATCAATGGTGACTTTTTGGTTGACGCTGACCTTGATGTCCCGATCCAGATGAAGTATGTTGATGCACATATTAGTGACTTCATCGTAAATTTGCACCCATCCCTTGGTTTTAGAATCTGCATAGGGGTTAACCATTTTCACTGTGCCTGCATGGGGAGCAAAGACTGCCCGATTGCCATCACCGGTTTCATAACGCCAATCGTATGCAATGCGATCCAGGCTGCCATCGCTATGCCAGGTAGTCAGGCTCACTCTAGCTCCCGTTTTCAAGGGAGCTGCATAGCCGCTTACAGCCGTCTTCGCTGCAGCCACTGCGGATTGCTCACTCCCTGCCTGGGCACCAGTTTGGGCGGGAAGCAGTGAAAACAGCATCAACAGAAAAACGATAATTTGGCTTACAAGTTTTGTTTTCATTCCAATTTTCTCCTATTTGTGAATTTTGGTTTATAAACATTCTATGAGTTTGCCAAACCACTTGCTTGACAAAACGCTCGCGTTCTGGGCCTTGAAACTGACTTTTTGCAATCTAAAGCTGACAGAAAAAGCTTGTTTTCTAAAAACCATCTTCACATCCTCGGAAACAGGGCGAGAATCTTGTTATCCACAGGATAACGGGAATCCGGTATTTATCCTTGACCACCGCCTTACGGTCAGGCATGTGAAGCTGACGAAATCGCTTACATCAAAGAAGGTTCTGTCTACAAGTTTTTTATGGGTGGCCTGTTTGTTTGGTTACCCACGAGGTTGTGCTGGACAACGCTTGATACCTAGAATAGCCCTGCAGAGTTCAAGAGAGTGCTTTACGTAACAAAAAGGGCTGCTTGATAAAAGCAGCCCTCTCGTCAATACATGGAACAATGAGAAGGTAAAAAACTGGCCTGGATTGCCAGCAAGGGCCTGGAGAGTTTGCACCAGGGGCTTGCCCTGGCAGTGCAGGAGTACCCGCTGCCATTCGTCCGCCGGACGGTGCTGGAATTCGTGTTTCTTGGAGATGAAGGTCTGGCCTGGTGGGAAGGGCTGGAGGGGATCTGCCAGCAGTATCGGCTGCGGGTGAAAACCCTGTCTGCCGATGAAATAATGGCCTTGACGCATTGGGTGATGAATCCGGGTTTGTCATAAGGAAAGGCTTCAGGGATGGTATAATCCTAACAGGTCATTATGACCTGTTAGGAGCTTGATATGGAAACCATCAATATATCGGAAGCCAAGAGCCGTTTTTCTGAGTTTTTGTCACGCGCCTCCAGCGGGGAGCGCTTTGTGATCCTGCGCCGTGAGCGTCCGCTGGCGGCCATTATTGGCGCCGGGGAACTGGCGCGCCTGGAACGTTCTGCCGAGATCGCCCGCCGCCTGGCGCAAACCCTGGGACAATCTGCGCAACTGCTGGAAAGCATTGAGACCGGCAAAGTTCATCCCGTCATGGCAGCCTTTGGACTATGGAAAGGTGAGGCTGACCTGGCTGGTTTGGACGAAACGGTGAAGAAAAACCGCAAACGCAAATCCACCCGTCCGGCAGTAGATTTATGAAAATCCTGGATACCGACCACTGCATCGCCATCCTGCGCGGCCAGCTTGACCTGCGCCAGCATGTGCCGCCGGAGGAGGAATTGGCTGTCACTGCGATCAGTGTGGCGGAATTGATCCATGGGGCCAGCCGCTCTGCTCACCGGGAGGACAACCTGGCGCGGGTGGAAGTCTTGTTATCCGCCCTGGCCGTCCTGCCCTTCGACGAACCGGCTGGCCGGCGCTTTGGGGTTTTGAAAGCCGAACTGGAGGCCAGGGGAGAACTCCTGGATGATCTCGATATGCAGATTGCCAGTATTGCCCTGGAAAACAACCTGCCGCTCTTGAGCAACAATCACAGGCATTTCAAGCGGGTGGGCGGGCTGCGGCTGCTGACTTGGCTGGGGTAGCTCTTTCATGGAACGGATGTCTTTCGAAGCCTGGCAGGCTGGACAGCGCCAGGATCCGGATTTCCTGGCCGCTGAACGCGAATTGGATCTTGGCTATCAAATCGCCCGACTGCGCCTGCTGCGCGGCCTGACCCAGGCGCAGTTGGCCGAGAAGGTTGGGACGCGCCAGTCCTCCATCGACAGGCTGGAAAATGGCAGCCGAATGCCAAGCCTTTCCTTCCTGGAACGCATTGCCAGGGTATTGGATGCAAAGGTGGAGATCAGGATTGTGCCAGGGGCATAAAAACAGGGTGCCAGCAGGACGATCGCCCGGATACAGTACAAGAGGCTTTGGGATCAAAGCCTCTTGAGTTCTCTCAAGGCCGCACTCAATCCTTCCGGCAATTCCCCAACGTAGGTCAAAACCAGGCGCTGGCCGGCGCGTGTGGCCGCCATGTACAGCTTGCGCGTGTTGTCCTGCATCAACTCCTCGCGCTCTTCATCTGAAAAACGCAAGGACTGCTCTGCTTCGAAGAGTTGCCGCAATCCGGCCAAAAACACGATCGGGCTTTCCAGGCCGGCGCCAGCGTTCAGGGTGGTGACGCGCACGTAGTCACCTGGAAATGTATCTTTGGGATCCATGGCAGCGCTCTTGCCCAGACGGTCATTGATCGCCTGGATCAGGGATTTCACCCCGTTTGCATCCGAATGCAGAATGAGCAGGTGTTTGCGCGGGTATCCCTGCCTTACGAACCCGGCCACCTCATTAGCGACGCGTGTGATTTCATCCTGGGGGCTGGTCAGGGCGAGCACCTGTGGGAAAGCGCCGCTGGGCATGTTGAGCAGATCCGGGACCAGGATATCGTCATCCTTCTCATTCAAAAGCCGCAGGCGGTAGAGCAGGGTGGCAAACTGCATGATCTCACGCGTGGTGCGATAACTGCGCCTCAGGTGATGGATACGCCCGCGCGCCTCCAGTCCCAACGATTTCCAGGATGCCCCCCGGCCGAGAAAGCCCTGGGTGGGATCGGCGACGATGAACAGGTGGCCAGTTTGCGGGTTGAGCGCCTTTTGAATTAATCGGATCCAGACAGGGGCAAAAAACTGGGCTTCATCGATCAGGATGAAGTCATAGGTTGGCAATAGCACCTGCCCATCTTCACTGAAGCGCCACAGGCGCTGAGGCACATCGCCCCAGTCCAACTGGCCGCGCGCTGCGAGCATCTTTTGATACGCACACATCGCAGCGTACACTTGCTGGCGCTCGTCGGCTGTCAGGCCAAAGCCGCGCCCGCGCCGGTCTGCGGCCAGGTATTCTTCCTGCGTCATCGGAAGCTGGTCTTTGAACCAATCCAGTTCACTTTTGAACATCTGGGCGGAGACACGCGCGCCTGGCAGGGATTTACGCCAGATTTCGTCAATGATCCTTTGCCGGCCCTTGATCTTGATCGGCTCGATCCAGCGGGGTTCTGTGGGCCAGTGGTGGTAGCACCAGGCGTTGAAGGTGCGCCATTCGATATTTTGCGGCAGGTCACCGTCCAGGCGGCTGAAGCGTCCTTGCATGTCATGGTTCAACGGACGGTTGTGGGTCAGTACCAGGAAGCGCTTACCCGGGTACAGGTGAAAAAGCAAGCGCAAGCGGTAGAGCAGGATGAGCGTCTTGCCGCTCCCGGCGACGCCGTTGATAATATTCAGCCGGAAATCCGAACTCAACCCCTGGTTTTCTACCGGCAGGTCCAGGTCGGCCTTGACGGCTCCCTCCTGGTCGTAGTCCAGTAGGTAGTCCACCAGGCCGGCCTGGGTGCGCCGCTCGAGCGGCGGACGCACAGTCATTTCAGATGGGACGACTACTTCCGGTGTGAATTTCTGGCGCAGCTTCTCCAGCCATAATGACTCCAGCGGCGCTGTCGGGAAGAAACCCTCCCACGCAAACGCCGAATCTGCCCCGAGCAACTCTTTCCCAGCCCAGTGGGGTTCACCTGGCTCCCGCTTCAAACGGCTTTCCAAAACCTGCTTATGATGAATGTTGGGGAAAATGACCAGCGTCTCGATCAGCTGGTTGGGAGGCAACTCAAGCGCCGTAAGAAAGGACTGCAACAAAACCGACTCGGCCTGCCCCAGGGGCTGGCGCTCCTCCTGGATCAAGAGCATCTGGGCGGCGCTACCGGCCTGATCGGCGGTCGCCAGGCTGACCTTGACCAGCAGCGCCCGTCCGTCCTCCTGAAGCATCAAAAAATCAGGGGCTTGCGGCTGCCAGGGCGCCAGATGATGCCAGATGTAATAGGTGTCCGGTAGCGCCTTGAGCGCCCGGAAGACTCGCAAGGTTTCGGGCGGGATGGTCCTAGGCGGCGTATCGGGCAGGATGTGGGCCATCTCGCAATTCAGTCCAGGATTCCGCTGGGGACGGTCAGGTGCTGGCAGCCGGCAAACAGATCACGCAGCATATCCAGGCTTTCCTTGTGCGCCGGGTCGTACTGGTCGGCTGTGAGCATGTGGTGGCTGCCGACCAGGATCAGCTTGCTGCGCGCCCGGGTGACGGCCACGTTCAGGCGCTGCGGCTGGAACAGGAAATCCGCCATCTGGGCGGCAAATTTTGGACTGGCGGTCGCGAACGAAACCAGCACCACTTCGCGTTCCTGTCCCTGCATGCGCTCGACCGTGTCCACCACCAGCCGTTTGGTGACTTCTTCGTCCATCAAGTTGCGGCGCAATAAGCTGCGGATCAGGCGGCTCTGGGCGCGGTAGGGTACAACCACCCCGATCTCATCCGCAGAGACCTCCCGCATCAAGAGCGAGAGCACCAGTTCCAGGACGACCTCGGCTTCAATGCGGCTGCGCACGCTCGTGTTCTGGTGGCACAGGTCGAGGAAAACGGCAGGCGCGTCAGGATCCAGGACGAAATCCCAACGCGTGGCTTCCGGAGACAGATGCAGACGCCGCACAGCGGCTTCAGCGCTTGGCTTGAGTTCGTTGTGGTAGAAGGTCCGGCTTGGCCACTCGGCCAGAATGTCGTTCAAGCGGTAGGTGATATCCAGCATGGTCTCATTGCCGTGTCCGGCCAGATATGCAAAGATTGAAACCTGGGAGGCTTCCTGGGCAGAAAAGACGCTCACCGGCGGAAGCTGGTTCTCATCGCCGATAAAGACATACTTGCCCCCCGCCAGCATGCCCATGACCGCCAGCGGCAGCGTGATCTGTGAGGCTTCATCGAAGAGCACCACGTCAAACTCGACATTCGCCAGGCGCTGGGACTGCAAGGCAAACGGGGTGGCTCCAATGACATAGCCTCCGCTCAGTTCGCCAAAGCGGGAACCGTCGAAGGTCTCGTAGTTGGGGACATTCAAATCGCCGGCATGGCGCGGCTCGCCGATCTTGCAGACCGGGATATCGGCATCTACAACCGGAATTTTATTGAGGGCGTTATGGATGGCGCGATGGGTCAGCGCGGTCACGAAAACACGCCGGCCGTCCTGCACCAAAAGGCGTGCCAGGTGCGCCAGCATCAAGGTCTTGCCCGTGCCGGGCGGCCCCTGGATCAGGTGCAGCAAGTCGGTGGCATAGGACATGGCCACCGATTCAAGCTGGCTATCATTCAACCTCGCGTTCGCCAGCGCCTCCCGGGCGCGTTCGTAGCGGGCGTAATCGATCCTGGGCTGCAGCGCTCCCTGCAGCAGGGGCAGGATGACCGAGCGTCCAAGCTGGGAATCGGCCGCGTGGTCCAGCGCGGCCAGGTAGAACGGGGAGGCGTCGAACCAATCCTGATCCATAATCCAGCCGTCTGTATTCGCCATGAGAAAAACTTCGTTACCGCGGATCAGGCTGGCTTCCAGTTCAGTTTCCCCATCGTATTGCAGGTCAAAGTGCAGGACATTTTCATCTCTGGGTTCGCCGCGGTGCAAAATGACCAGGTCCCCTTCACGGAAGCGCGAGTCGTTGGTTGCACAGGACAGGCGCAGGATCCCGTTCTGGAATCCGGTCACCTGCAGGCCTTCAATGGCCCAGCCTTTGGCAACGCGTTCCTGCAGCGGCCGGGACCATTGGCGTTCCAGCGTCTGCCGTTGGGCATCGGCTTCATCCTGGACGAATTTACGGAGTCTTTGCAGGAAATCGGCTGTCGTTTGGGGCATGTCTCCCCTTAATGCGCTGTGAATTTGCACAGGTGTAAGAATGGGTCAATAGTGATTGGTTAGAAATATACCATTGTTTCCGCCCATTGTGGTTGATGACATTGAATAGCGCACGACTGCTGCTGAAAAACCAACTGGATCAAGAATTATTTTCATCCAAAATGAAATGTATTTATGTCATGTTTTCATTGTCAATGAAAACACCGGAATTTAGTGGAATAGCTGCTCTTCCCAAGCCATATTTTTAGCGACACCCGCCGGACACCCCGGCGGGTGTTTTACTATCATGGGGGACATGCCTGCCGCCCCTGTTGGACCATATCAGACCGCCGTCGCTCCCGAAGCCGTGGAAGTCTCTGAAGACCACCTGGTCTTTCCGGGCGGCACCCTCCTGCCGCTCTCAGCGCGCGGGGGCGGTGTGCCGGGACAGGCGAACCGCCCCTGGGCTCAGCTCACGGCCGAGGTCTTCTTTCCCAACCTGCCCACCATTTACTCCCTGGCCATACGCCGCGAGCCGCCGGATGTCCTGCGCGGGTCCTTACGCGCCAGGCGCACGCTCTTTGAGGGCTTCATGCTGGCCATGGCCGAAAAGACCGGCCGGCGTCCTTCGCTGGCCGAGCGCAGCACGGACACAGCCATGGACGCGGCCGAGTCGGAGCTTTCCCTGGGAAGGCCTGCCTACAAGATCGCCCTCATGTCCGCGGTCTTCGTCGAACGCAGCCGCTTCGAGCAGGCCGAGGCCGCCCGCAGGGTGATCGAGGCCAACCTGCGCGCCAGGGGGTTATCCGCCCAGCGCCTGTACTACATCGCTGAACGCGCGCTTTTCCATTTCCAGCCCGGCGGCCAGCTCTTCCCCGGCCTGGACGAGCCCACGCTCTTCCTGGAGGAAGCCGCCCCGCTCCTGCCGGCGCCCTCCCGCCAGGTGCTGCCGGTGGATGATTCGGTCTGGATCGGGACGCACGCCAGGGACGGGCGGGATGTGCACTTCTCGTTCACGCGCGGCCTGGACCCCGGCGTCCCGCCCCCGCCGCACGCCACCACGCTCATCCTGGGCGAGCCGGGCTCGGGCAAGACCAGCCTCTTGCGCTGGATCCTGCTGCAGCGCCTGCTGCAGGGCCGCACGGTCATCTCGATCGACCCGGAAGGCGAGAACAACCGCCTGTGCGAGGCCGTCGGGGGCAAGGTCGTGCCGGCCGGCATCCCGGAAGACCCCGAAACCTGCCTGATCCAGCCCCTCGTGGGCGAAAACCCGGCAGAGCTGCTCCTGGCCGCCCGCTTCCTGATGGCAGCATTAGCCGGCGAGTCGGTCCTGTCCCCCGGCGTGCAGGCCGCCCTGCACGAGGCCGTCAAGCGCAGGTGGGAACGCCGGCCGGGGCCGATGACGATCTCCGAGCTGGTCGAGACACTGGGGACCGTCAATGCCCCGGAAGCGGCCGTCCCGCTGGCGCTCCTGAGACCCTTCATGCGCGGCGGGCTGTTCGAAGGCTTCTTCGACCGCCCCCAGGCGCTGCTTTCGCCCCACACATTCGCTCCGCTCAGTGCAAGCTTTCCTCCCGGCCAGTGGTGGAACTTCGACCTGTCCTCCCTCAGGGAGGAGAACCGCGCCATCGTGCATGCCGTCCTGGCCTGGTTCCTGTACCATGCGGTCACAGTCGGGAAGCAACCGATGGATATTTTTATCGACGAAGGCTGGCGTCTCTTGCGCAGTGGCCCCTTCACGGATCTGCTGGACGAACTAGGGCGCCGGGCGCGCAAGCGCGGCGTGGGCCTGACCCTGATCACCCACCTGCCGGCGGACCTGATGAAGAACCCCACCTCGCTGTCCCTGGCCTCCACGGCCTTCATCGGGCGCCTTGGCCCGGACGAAGCCTTTGCCTTCTTCCGCTCGCTGGGCGTGCCGGAGGCGGAAGCCCGTAAAAATGCCGAGAGCGTCTCCCGCCTGCCGCCGCGCGTCTTTCTGGCCGCACCCTCCGCGGGACGCGGGGCGCTCTTCCCCGTGCTGGTGGCCATCCCGCAAGCCTGGATCGCCTTCTGGAAGCAGTTGGGTGCCACGGGAGTGCTGCGGTGATCGATCGATATGCATGTCCGCGCTGTGGGTACGAGGGTGGCACTGCCCCGGATACCTGCCCGCTTTGCAATGGATCTTGGCAGGCCTGGGAGCTGCTCTTTGCGCCGCTGCCCCTGGACGACCTGCGCAACCAGGTCATGGGCTGGCTGGGGCAACTACCGCATCCAGCCGTCCTGGAATGGACGGCTACCCCGCAGGGCCTGCGCGTGCATCTTTTCACGCCGCCTGGAGCCGCCTCCGGAGTTGTTGCCGCCTGGGCTGCCATGACCGGTCAGCACAGCCGCTGGCGGGCGCTCGAACCTGCCGACTTGCGCGGGCAGGCGCTTTGTTTGCGCCCAGCCGCGCACCTGCCGTCCCTCATCGCTTCCGCCCCGGACAGCGACCCCGTGTTGGCCATCGGCAGCCGATTGCTCAATGCGGCCAAGGACGGGGAGGTCGTCCACCTGCGCCTGTGGCTGCTTGGGAATGAAAGCGCCCTCCAGGAACGCCTGCGTGCCCTCTCAGCCTTTTCCTATGGAACAGAGGGTGGCGTGGAGAACGAGGCGCCCAATCCCTGGGGAATGAGATTGGGGCTGTTGCGCTTTGGCCTGATTACCGGGATGCTCGCCGCCGGTGTTTCCGTCGGGGCCTGGAGCGCAGGCTGGCTGTCCCCGTTTGCCGGTCTGCTCGGTTTGTCCTGTGGAGGACTCATCTCCCTGGCCTGCGCCTGGGGCAATCTGGATTGGATGGCCTGGCGCTCGATCCCGAAAGAAATGCTCGAGCGGCGCACCCAGAAGCCGCTGCTCAGGGTAGCCGTGACGCTCTCCAAACCGTTGGAACTGCCGCTTCTGGCTGGGGAACAGACCTGGACCCGGCTGGCAAACGCCTGGCCGGAAATTCACGCCCAGGCCTTCCCTATGCCAGCCGGCGATCTGGCTGGCCTGCTTGCCCCCCTGCAGATGGGCGAGGGCTCCGGGCTCCTGGACCGGGAGGTCTGGCAGGATGTGCCCGCCCCGCCGCCGGCGCAGCCATTGCTCAACGCTGGCTTCAAGGTTGGCTGGAGCGTGGCCACCGGCGAACCGGTCGGGGTGGACCCGGACGGGCACGGGCTCGCCACCGGCGGCAGCCGCACCGGCAAGTCATCCTTTATCCATGCCATGCTGGCGCAACTGGTCCAGCGCGGCGAGGCTGCTCCCGGCATCTTCCTGGTCGATCCGCACCTGTCCCTGGCGGATGCCTTCCTGGACCTGATCGCCCAACTGCCTGAACAGGAACGGGGGAAGGCCATCCGGCGTTTGCGAGTCATCACCCCGGACCAGCCCCAGGTGGTGCCCTTGAACCTGTTGGCCGTGCCGGACTTCACCTGGGCCGGCAATGCCATCGTACAGGTCGGGCGGCGCATCTGGGACGACTACTGGGGGCCGCGTATGCAGGCTGCCTTACTCGGCCTCTTCCGCCTGGCGCACGTCTGGAACCAGCACCATCCGGAGGACGGCCTGGGGCTCCTGCATGTGGTCTTCATGGCCTTCAACAAGGACTGGCGCCACAAGGCCATGGCGCTCCTGCCGCCCGGCGAACGCCTGGGTGCGCTGGCTCTGGATGCCCTGCTCGGGCAGACCGGTGAGGGCAGCAATTGGAGCCAGGGCTGGGTGACCGAGGTGATCAGCCCGGTGCTCTCCAAGGTCATGGCGCTGGAACTCTCCCCCTGGCTGTTCTCGGCCATGCACCAGGGTAGCTTCGTGGACATGACCCGCTGGGCTGAAGAGCGCGCCTGGATCGTATTGCGCCTGCCCGCGGGCGAGATGGGCCGCGAAGGCGCCCGCCTGACCGCCGGCGTGATCTACAACGTCTTCGACGCAGCCTACCGCCGGGCGACACTTGCTGCTCCCATCCCGTTCTATTTCGTGGTCGATGAGGCCCAGGAGGTGGGCACGGGCATGCGCCTGGAAGCCATGCTTTCGGAGGGCGCCAAGTTCGGGGCGCGCATGTTCGTGCTGGCCCAATCCCTGTCCATGATGCGCAAGGTGGAAGGGCTGGAAACGGTGGTGCAGGCCATGCTGGCCAACACCTCCACCCAGGCTTTCTTCTCGCCTGACCCGGAAGACGCCGACCTGATCCGGGCGGCGCTCAGTTCTACGGTGCGTTATGGCGCCATGACCCTCGATCTGCCGTCCCTGACCTGCTGGCTCAGGGCGCGCCTGGCCGGCCAATGGCAGCCGCCGGCCCTGGTGCAGATCGAACCCCTGCCGCGCGCCGACGGCGAACGGGTGCAGGCCCTGATCCAGGAAGTGATTGCCAGCCACCCGGCAGACTACTTCCCTGCTGACACCTGGCAGGAAGGCGCGGCCAGGGTGCTCCAGGCCAACACACCCCCGGCGCTTTCCAACCTCCTGGACGAGTTCCTGGCCGTGCGCATCGAACGCCAGGATACCAGGGTGACCCAGCCGGAAAAGCCTGCCGATGACCTGCGCTTGGGATTTTAGGAGCCCGATGAGTCCGCAGTTGATTTCCACCCAGATCGCCAGCATCATTTCGACCGAAGCACTCCATTTGGATGCGCCTCGCCGCAGGCTCTTTTTGGAGTGGCTGGCCGCACATACACGCCAGGTCGAGTGCGACTGGCCGGCGGTGAAAAAAGGCGCCGCAACGGAAAGCCTGAAAGCCGGCCTGGAAACCTGGCTGGCATCCCTTTCGGTCGCCGGCATGCTGCTCGAATACGGGCTTATGCTGCGCGAACTTGACTGGTGCCGGGCGCTGGACGAGCAGGCCCTGGCGCTTCTCTCGCCGGGGAAAACCGGGGAGGTCTTGATATGTGTCTGCGCAAAATCTGGTTGTTGAGCATGCAGGAGGCTGAATGTCCCGCTTTTTGATCTTCCTGGCAGCCGGCATACTTTTTCTAGCCCTGCTGGTATATCTCCTGCCCGTGGAAATCCTGATCCTGGCCGGGATTGCCGTGATCGTAATTGCCGGACTGGTCTTTTTCCTGTTCTACCTGGGCCTGCAGGACTTCCAGGGCTATTAATCTTGGAGAACCTCATGCACCCTTCCTGGAAAAAACTGACCCTGTTGGCAACGCTGATCCTGGCGTCCATCCTGTCGACAGCTTCCAGTGGGAAAAGGCCGCTTTTCGCACTCGACCTGCCTGCTGGACGCACCTATGACCAGGCGCATGATACCGGCTACATCGACTGGAGCGGTCCGGTGGGGTATGTCTACATGCGGCACCGGGATGAGACTTCGCTCCCGCCGGAGGAAGGCGGGGATTCCTGCTCCGACGGCTGTCGTGAATGGGTCACCCGTCTGCAGGATGGTGGAGCAGTAAGCGGTTCTTTTGCGCAAGATGTGACCAGTTTCGAAGTCATGGTCGCCCGCACCCATGACTCGGATGCCGGCCGGGTGACCCTGCGGGCCTGCTCCGCAGCCTATTCCCTGAACCTGTACGGCTCGGGCAGCGGCCTGCCGGGATTTGTGGACATCACCGTGAATGTGCCATCCGGCTGCCGCACCTGGTCGCTCTCGACCTCAGGCGGCTATGCCGACTTCCGCCGTGTGAACGTGGCCTACGCCTCGCTCCCGCCTACATTCACCTTAACGCCTTCCCCCTGGCCAACAGCCACGCGCACACCCACCCGCACGCCGACGGCCGTGCCGCCAACCAATACCCCGACCGCCCCTCCTATACCGACCTCAACGCATACCTCTACTCCGAGCCACACGCCAACCCGGACTCCTCCCCCAACAGCTGCGCCGCCAACAGACACACCGACAGCCACCCCTCTGCCGCCCATTGTGAACGGGCAGATCGCCTGTGACCTGTGGGGGCTGGCGGGCTGGTGTCGTGGGAACGCCGCCCTCCTGCTGGAAGCCCATGACCCGCAGGGATATACCGTAACAATCAGTGGTGTGCTGGAGGGTGTGCCGTTTTCCTGTGGCAGTTCCTGCAGCCTGCCCCTGCCGGAAGGGGATGGCACCGCCAGCTATACGGCCCTGTCTGCGAGTGGCCGGCAGGCCAGCGGGACCAATTCCTGGAAACGGGATATTACCCCGCCGGTCATCACGCTGAGCATTCCGCCAGTGGATGGGCAGAACGGCTGGCATGTCTCGGCCGTGGAGGTGAGGGCAGTGGCCGTGGATGCCATATCCGGTCTTGCCAGTCTGCAGGGGAGCGATGACGAGGCCAGCACCTGGCATTCTTTGCCGCTTCACCTGGAGGACGGGTTCTTCCCGGTGGCGGTCCGGGCGCGGGATGTGGCCGGGAACGAAAGCATGGCAACCCGGGTCCTGCGCATTGACACCACACCGCCCACGGCGATCTTCTCCCGGCCTGCCAATCAGGCGTATGTCATGGGCAAAGTGGATGTCTCCGGGCTTCTGCAGGATGAGACTTCCGGGCTGGAGTCCGGGGATGTCTCCCTGGATGGGGGAGCAGCCTGGCTGCCCCTGTCTTTGGGGGCAGGTGGACGCTGGTCTACTGTCTGGGATACAAGCAGACTGCCGTTCGGCTGGTACACGCTCCTGGCGCGCGGCGTGGATGAAGCCGGCAACCGGGGAGACGCGACCGGCATCTCAGTGCACGTCGGCGGCCTGCCGCCCGTTGTGTCGCTGACCGAGCGCTGGTGGATCTGGGAATCCGGCGAACTGCACGTACGGCGGAATACCTTTCCGCTTGCCAGCGTGAAAATGGAGATCAGGGATCTGCAGAATCGCTGGCCGACACGCGTGATCGAGTTCCATCCCAACCGGATCCCCGGCCTGGTTTCCTGGGACCGGCATTTCCCCGGCGGCGTGCTTGCTCCTGCGGGGGACTACCTGGTGACCGTGCGGGCCTGTGATACCTACAGACTGTGCGGCAGCGACTCCGGTGTGATCGCCATCCCGCAGGGCGTGCTGCCCACAACCACACCGCACATGCCGACCGCCACCGCAACAATTCCGCCAAAGCCGACGAAAACCCGGGAGCCGGCGACGCCGACACCCACCGTGGTCCCTGTCACCCCGGTTCCCACCTCAACACCTGCCCCGGTACAGGAGAAAAAGCCTATTCCGTTTTGGCAGATTTTGGGATTGGTGGGGTTATTGGCAGCCATTGCTTCTGCCAGCTTGGTGGACCCGCGCCCGCTAGCGATTCGTATCCTGGCGGAAAGTGTGGACCAGGTTCTGGAATCGAATCAACGCCATCCGTCTAAAGATGGCGAATAACCCATACGCGAAAGGATAGGAGAGAAATGGACATTATTCTGGCAGTAGTGGTTGTGGCGGCAGTGCTCTTTTTCGGCGCGCTGATCAGCGCTGGGAACGAGCGCCAGCGCAGGGCCATCGACGGCTTGCGGGAGCAGGTCATCCTGTGGGCTATGCAGGACCTGCGCATCAAGCGGGAACACCTGGCGCGCGAGGTAAAAGTGGACAATCCACTGGGATGGCTCAACCGTCAGGTTGCAAAGCTGGTGGGCGTGGATTTGGGGCTGCAGGTCAGCGAGTTCCTTGAAACACCCCCAACCCTAATCTGCACTTCCGGGGATGGATGCCGGAAGGTAGTTTTCTCTTCGATATCCCCGGACCAATTACGAAAATTGAAACAGGAACGCCGCAGCCGGCTTTCGCAGTATGACAACCAATCTCCGTTGCTAGGCCTATCGCGAGGGGTGGATGTTTACGAGGTTTCGGTGCTAAATGGCGGTATGCTGTTTGACTTGGAATTGACGCAGGCATGGAAGGTGCTCACTGGGCAGGAATATGATGGGAGTGGTTGTGTGTGGGTTTATATCTTCCCATCCGACTCTTCGTCGCGTCGTTGATATCATTCCACAGCCCAGAGTAATTGACCGCGAACGAGATGGGCTTGAGCGTTGAGGTGATGACTGTCGGCAGGTGGGCATAGTCGCGGTGATGGGTCTTGCCCCAGAAGGAACTGCCCAGCAGAACCAACCAAACTTCGGGTTCCTCGGCAACCACCACCGCGGCATTGACCGCCTTCTGGAGCGTCTTCAGAACATCCTGCATCACTTTGACACGCGTTACTTTCTTAGTTGCCGAAACAATCCTGTTTCTCGATGGTGGTCGTGGTCACGGCTTCCTTGCAACTATGTGATTCGTTATGGACTTGTTAATGGATTGTCTTCGGCAAACTTTGCACAAATGTTTACACGGTTCTCAACGCGATAGAAATCTTTCACATCATTAGGGAGTGTTTGATTCTGTAACAAGTAAGGTAACCATTGTACGTCCCAATTTTGGCGAATCACATCAAAATAATGTTCTTGTTTATATCTTCGTGCAATACTTTCAAATGCCCCCGCACCTGAATTTGGGGAGTCTGTTGTAAAATCTTTCAACGAAATTCCCAACATTTTTCCACAAACATCTCTCCGTTCTGGAACGCAGAACCAACCTGGGATGAAACCAGTCAACAACCTTGTTTCTTGATTGTCAATTGCCAAAGGGTCGAGCATCTTGCCTGGTATATAACCCACGCTTCTAAACTTTTCGTGTGAACGCGCGGCAGATTCGAAATATGGATTTGGGAATCTCTCTGGAAAACACAATTGATTTTGCTCAACTGCTTCATTTTGACGTATGGCGCTTAAATCAACAGTTTCCATATCGGTAAAGCCACACCACACCCAGGTACCGTCCTCTTTTTTCACAAAAAGGTTCTCGTCTACATTTTCGACCACGAGAGTACCTGCCACCACTCTTTTCATTTCCCCACTCACGTTTACAATTGCGTAATCCGATTGTTTGTCAAGCAGTTGAAATTCAATCCCTGTTGCATCCAATTCGACATCGCTATTCTCCCAAGAAGGAGCAAAGATTGATAAATATGGTGTAATAGATTCCATAGTTGTACGCATGTAATCCTGTTTAGCCTTACATGTGAGGTTGTCAACATCTAATACATCAAGTGTGTTGAATGCCTCAAACCAATCCTTTGCGCTGGCGATCGGGGAAGAAAATATTGTACAGGCTGTGAGAAATATGCTCAATAGAGCAATGCGAGTGCAGTTCGCTAATTTTTTCATCGAAATCTCCACTATTCCTCCAGTTGCCGTTAGCCTTCCTCAAGATATTGTATCTATTCAGCTTATTTGGGCAAAAAACGCTAACAGTGGCAGGATAAGCCAAAAAGCGTGATTGTTCGCCATATTTCCCGTCCAAAATGCGGGTAAATTTTACTAAATCAGGCTTTATGCCACCAGATATGGTGTTTACAGAACGATGGCTGAATTGATACCCTTTGCTCGCAAATTCCGCTTTGCGCCCGCAGGGATGCCCGGTCATGTCCACTTCCATCATCAGCCACTTCCTGGCGTAGTTGTGACAGGCTGTTCGGCTGTGGGCTCGAAAAAACATATCAACCGCTGATTGCATCTGCTTGGCATTGATCTCGGTACAGGCATCCAGCCTATCTATCCTGCACCACTGACTGTTCAGCACAACCGTTTCGACCGAAGGCAGCCTGTAATGCCGCATCACTGCGCACTCGTTTGTTTGTTTCCACAAATCCCTTTGCGCTTGAGAGAATCGTGATTAAGCCATCCGTCAGCTTTTCGTGTGGCGCATATTTCACTGTCTTTTGGGTAATCTTGACTTCATCCGCAATCACTTGCAGGACGCCCAACTCGCGAACCCTGATACCCAGACCAACTAACCCGGCTCCGGCAGTGATTTGTTCTTGAACTTTCTCGCTGATGGCACACTTGTTCATGGTAAATAGACTCATATTTTGATTTCGCAGATCGATAGGTTGTCAATTTACTACTACTTCTTCTGCTCTTTTCGCAACCCGCCGCTATTTCGGGCGAAATTTAGGTAAATAATAGCGATTTAGCCACTCCCAGAACTATTTGTGCGTTAGTTCAGTTTTATTCATCATAGAAATCGAGGATATAGAGGCGAAGCGACTTTAATACCAAAGTGGTTTTTCTTGAGTGTGTTTAGCAAAGGCCTTATTCATTCTCTCCCTCATCATACATAGTTTCATGCTCCATTACAGCGTCACTGGCCTTTTTGTCAGATAAAAATTGGAGCATTTGCGCCACAACCTTCGTAAGTGTTGTAGTATCAACCATTTGATGCCTGGCCCCATCTGATTATAACAAAGTTCACCTTTTATTTGCAAAATTCTGCTCGACAAGAAAGTAATACCCTGTGTTTTCCAGGTAGTCGATCAGATCTTTCTCCGAGATTCGATAAGTGCGCCTCCCCAGTCGGATGGCGGGTATTTTATTATCAGCAATCCAACGGTAGACTGTCTTTGTGCTCACTTTGGCCCATTCCGCAACCTCTTGGACCGTTAGCAGCTTGATTTGGGATATTTGGCTTTCCTGAAGTCTGTGGGTGAGCATAATTTATTCTCCCCGCCAGTTAAAAAGTCTGGCGTTCGATGAGTAGTTCATCGAACGCCAGACTTTGCGTTGTTACGCTCTGCGGCCCCGACGGGATTCGAACCCGCGATCTCGGCCTTGACAGGGCCGCATGTTAAGCCGCTACACCACGGGACCGGGCAGGCGCATTTATACCATAGGGAGGGTGGAGCGTCAAGTAAATTTCGAGTTTTTTATGGCGTTCTCAAGAAAGCGAGTTTGTCGAGATGAGCAGGTTAAAAGCCTCT
>CAYLXB010000043.1:0-30500 GCA_964387495.1 uncultured Anaerolineaceae bacterium | reverse complement strand
CGTGAAGATCGCGGTCAGCGTGCCAATGGCTGCAGAATACGGGCAGGATATGTTGCACGCCGCCCAACTGGCAGTGGATAAAGCCGGTGGAAAAGCCGGAAAGTACAATGTCGAGATTGTGGTTTTCAGTGAGAGTGAACCGAATGGCGAAACTGTTTCGACGCCGCTGGTAGTCAAGAACGCGGAAGAAGCGGTGAAAGATCCGAGCATCGTCGGCTGGCTGGGACCGGATTCCAGCCGCACGGCGAAAGAAATCATCCCAATTCTGAACCGGGCGTCCATCACGCATGTTTCGGGCACCAATACATGGCCGGGACTGACCAAGCCCGGCTATGGGCCAGGTGAGCCGGGAATGTATTATCCGACCGGCCAGCGGAACTTTTTCCGCACTGTATCCAGCGATGAAGTACAGGGAGAGGCTGCGGCGTCCTGGATCCAGAAACTCGGCTACAAC
The DNA here is from genome assembly GCA_964387495.1 of uncultured Anaerolineaceae bacterium. Classification (GTDB taxonomy): domain Bacteria; phylum Chloroflexota; class Anaerolineae; order Anaerolineales; family Villigracilaceae; genus DSXF01. The sequence continues at coordinate 30,046 of CAYLXB010000043.1, read as the reverse complement.
TCTGTTTTCATTATGTATGGCGCGGATGTCTATGGGAGTGGGATTGCCGGCGTGTTCAAGAATGCGGCCAAGGATATCGGGCTAGAAGTCAGAGGAGAGGATTCTTTCAACACCGAAGGGGAAATCAGCCCAGAGGCAATAGAAAGGCTGGTCTCGGTTACCCTGGCCACACAACCAGAAGTCGTGTTCCTGGCCGGATCGATCGGCTCGAATGCAGAAAAGGCGGCGCTGGCTTTACGGCAGGCTGACCCCAAGCTGCCGATTGTGGGGCCAGACGGCCTGGCAGTGGATGATTTGATCCTTGCCCTGGGTCCGGATTTGGCCAACAACATCTACGCTACAACCGTAGCTATTCCGGCCGAGGAACTGGACACACCAGCAGCAAAGGATTTCGTCGAGAGTTATGAAAGCACCTATGGAAAAAAGCCATCATCCTTTGAAGCAGCCTTTTATGAGGCGACAAACGCACTGCTGGTTGCCATTAGCCGGGCAAAGGAGCCAACACGCGAAGCGGTTCTGGATTCCATGCAGCAGCTTGGGGATTATACGGGGATCTTCGGGACCTGGTATTTCGATGAACAGGGAGATATTTCCCTGAATGTAATCAGCGGTTTGCAGGTTCAAAACGGACAATGGACCTTTGTAGAGGCATTGAAATAAAAAGGAATAAGCGTCTGCAAGTGGCCGTTTCTGGCCAGCAAGGCTGCTGGAAACAGAATGACGACACAGGCCCTGGAGTGAAACTCTTATGCAAAGAAAATTACTACCAAATCCAAATACCGGAACGCTGCGCAGACAGCTATCCCAACGAGTGCTCATCCTCGGCCTGATCGCAGTTGTGGGCCTGCTGGTTGAAATTGTGGTCGGCCTGAATTCATCCATCCAGGGTGCAAGACGACAACTGGCAGGTGAAGCAGATGCGGCCGCGCTCGCATTTACAAAATCCCTGGGCAACCTCGAAAGCGACCTGGAAGCCACCAGCGCTGCTCTGACGTATTCAACAGAGATGGGCCAGGTTCTGCGTAGCGTACTTGAACGGCGAACATCCATTTTCGAATTACTGGTCGTCAACCCCGAAGGCATCGTGATCACCAACCGCCGCCGTACAGGAGATTCAGCCGATGTTGTATCCCAGCCGTGGCTGGAGACAGTCAGGAATGGCCAAACCTATATTGGGCCGGTGGATTACGGCCAGTTTGGTGTGCCTTTCGTGGATCTGGCAGTGGCAATCTACGATCAATCCGGGGATTTTTCGGGAAGCCTGGTGGCACGTACAGATTTCACGGCCCTGTGGAATCCGGTGACCAGCCTGAGGATCGGTGAAAGCGGTTATGCCTACATCGTACATGAAGATGGGCAAATCCTGGCTTATCGTGACATGCAACTGGTGCAAGAGAACGCATCCCTGAAACAACTTACCGGACAGACACCACAAACGATATTGGATTCTGCGCTTGGTTTCTACAAGGGCATCGAAGGACAATATGTTCTTGCAGTAGCAACGGAAGTATCAGGAATGCCATGGATCGTGGTTGTCGAGCAGTCAGCCACAGAAGCATTATTGACCCTTGGTATTCTCTCCCTGGCATTATTAGTGCTACTCGGAGTAGTTGTCTGGCAAGCAAGTTCAACAATTGGCTTCACCAGCCGGAGGATCGTAACTCCCCTGGACAACCTGCAGACGGCTGTCGAAAATCTCAGAAAAGGAAACCTGGACACCCGCATCGAGGTACAAACAGAAGATGAACTGGGCAACCTGGCCAGCACTTTCAATGCGATGTCAGCACAATTGCAAGAGTCGCTTGAATCTCTGGAGCAGCGCGTGATGGAACGTACATCCGAATTGGAAATCGCGAACAACGAGAGCATTAAACGGGCCGTCCGCCTGAGAGCCATTGCCGAGGTGGGGCGGGCCATTACATCCATCCAAAATTCAGCCACCCTTCTGCAGGAAATTACAAAACAAATCAGTACGGCATTCGGTTTTTACCATGTCGGTATTTTCCTGATCGACCCCAGTAATGTATATGCTGTACTGGTGGCGGCAAACAGCCCGGGCGGGAAACGAATGCTGGAACGCGGGCACCGACTTAGAGTTGGACAGGTGGGTATCGTGGGGTATGTGACCGGGTCAGGGAACCCACGAGTTGCGCTGAGCGTGGGCGAGGATGCGGTCTATTTCAACAACCCCGACCTCCCTGACACGCGCTCCGAAATTGCACTTCCCCTCAAGGTAGGCGCTACAATTATCGGTGCGCTGGACGTGCAGAGTACAGAAGCAAACGCCTTCTCTGAAGATGATTCCGAGACACTGGGCATCCTGGCGGACCAGGTTGCAGTTGCCATCCAAAACGCCCGCCTCTTCGAAGAGACCAGCAAAGGGTTGGCAGAATCCGAAGCCATCCAACGCCAATACATGCGCAGCAGTTGGAAACAACTGAGCCAAAGACGCAAATATATCGGTTACCAGTATTCAGCCACGGGCGCCGCACCGCTCGAAAGCCCGGTATCTTTCCCCGAAATCCAAAAAGTGGAAAGCACAGGGAACCCGGTCGCCCAAGTGGAGCGGGAAAAGCTCTCGTCCCTGGCCATCCCGCTCAGGCTGCGCGGGGAGACCGTGGGCGTACTCAATGTGCGCATTCCCGATACCCATTTCTGGGAAGAGGATGAGGTCGATCTGGTACAGGCGGTTGCCGACCGGGTAGCCCTGGCCATGGAGAATGCACGCCTGCTTGAAGAAACCACAAAACGCGCAGAGCGGGAGCGAACGGTGTCAGAAATTACGACCAAGATCCGCAGTACGAGTGACCCGGAAAGCATGCTCCAGACTGCGCTAAATGAATTGAAACAAGTGCTGGGTGTCAGCCAGGTCCAGATCTTACCTTACCCTACCTCACAACGATCGGCTGGTGAGCAGAAACAAGATGGTTTTGAGAGGTAAATATGACATATACAATCGCGATCTCAAATGAAAAAGGCGGAGTTGCCAAGACAACCACAGCCGTCTCACTGGGAGCGGCGCTGGCCGAAAACGGCATAAAAGTCTTGATTTGTGACCTGGACCCTCAAGCAAACTTGAGCCTGGCTGTAGGGATTGAACCAGGGTCGAGCCAGCATACGTCTGCGGATGTGCTACTCGACTCCTTCCCGCTGCTCCAGGCATGCCAGAAAACAGGAATCTCCAACCTGGACCTGCTGCCTTCAAGCCCAAAAATCGAGACTGCAGAGCAATATCTGCCGATGCGTCTGGATCATTTGACGGCCCTTAAAAACGCGGTCGAAGCTGCAAAAGATATGCCATATGAATACCTTATCTTCGACTGTCCCCCGGCGCTGGGAACCATCACATTAAACGCACTGAGCGCAGCCCGCCTGTTGATTATCCCGACCCAGGCCGAATATTTTTCCGCGTATGCCCTGCGCAGCATGATGTCGCTAGTACGACGTGTTCGGGATGATAACAACCCAAGCCTGGCGTACCGCATTCTGGTGACCCTGTTGGATCGGCGCAACCGTGCCCATCGTAATATCTACGAGCAATTACAGGCTACATTCGGTGAAGGGCTGTTCGAATCAATCATCGAAATTGATACAAAACTGCGAGAGAGTCCAATTGCAGGCATGCCGATCACCGAATATAAACCCGGCAGCCGCGGCTCCCAACAATATCGAGTTCTGGCCCAGGAGTTGATCAAATATGTCGAAGAAGCGAACCAACAGCCGGCTTGAAAAACTCTTTGACGGCGTAACGCCCGAAAAGACAAAGCCAGTGGGAGTCGACAGGAAAGAGAAAAGTGCGCCCCCCATCAGGCAGATCATTGCCGGCCAGCAGCCCGCCCAGGCCGTCAAAACAACCGGGGCCCTGCCATCCCTCGAGAGCCAGGTTGTCGCTGCCGTCAGCAAGACCGACCTGGGCGCCCGCCTGGAACTGGCGTTCCCCATGGACGCTCAAAACTGGGCCACCCTGCAGGTGCTGGACGAAAACAAATCGCGTTCTTGGGATGATGACGAAAAACTACTCGTCAAGCAGGTCACCGATCAACTCTCGCTGGCATTGGAAAATGCCCGCCTCTTCCAGCAAACCCAGCAGCAAGCCAGCGAGCTTGCCATCCTGAACGAAATGGGACGCGAACTGGCAACCCGCCTGGATGTAACTGCAATCTGCGAGGCAGTCTACCGGTATACGACCAATCTGATGGATACAACCAATTTCTTCATCTCCCTTTACGATGAAGAAAGCCAAACCATCCAATATGCCATCATCTACAATGATGGAGAGCGCATCCCCACTTATGCGCGCCCACTGGGGCAAGGGCTTTCAGACTATGTGCTGAGAAACCGCCAGGCACTCTTCCTGGAAGAAAAAGCTCCTGAACGCATGCGGGAATTGGGTATCGATCTCATTCCTATTGGCGATTCACGCCCACCCCTTTGCTGGTTGGGGGTACCGCTGACGGTTGGCACTGAAATCCTGGGCATTATCGCAGTTCAGAGTGTCACCACACATGGTCTATATACGCGGCACCATTTCGATCTACTAGGTGCGATTGCCAACCAGTCTGCCATCGCTGTTGCCAACGCCCAATTATTCCAGCAGACCGAACAGCAAGCGAGTGAACTGGCCATCCTGAACGAAATGGGCCGCGAACTATCGGCAGTACTGGACATCAGCGCGTCATGTGAGACAGTCCACAAGTATACGTCGCAGTTGATGGACACAGCAAGTTTCTACGTAGCGCTATTGGATGAACCAGAAGAGCGGGTGGATTTTCCTTTCCTGATATCGAAAGGTCAGCGCATCGAGTCCGATTCGCACAAACTGGGGAACGGTCTGACGGAATATGTGCTAAAGACCCAGCAGCCACTTTTCATCCCGGAAAATGTCGACGCCCGAATGCAGCAACTGGGTATCGACCTGTTTCTCATCGGGAACAACAAAACTGCTGAATGCTGGATGGGCGTGCCGCTAAAGGTGGGCGACCAGACGACCGGCATGATCGCGCTGCAGAATACAGAAAAACCACATCACTTTACCGGTCATCAATTCGAGCTTCTAAAAACGATTGCCAACCAGGCTGCCATTTCGCTTGAAAATGCCCGTCTATTCGAGGCGGAACAACGACGCGCCAAAGAGCTGAACACGCTGGTCGAACTCAGCCGTTTGATCAGCCAAAACCTGAACCTGGAAGAAGTGTACGCGACCGCACACCGGATTATCAGCCAGGTAATGAATACCGACGCATTCTTCATCAATACCTATGAACCAGGGGCCGACGGTTATACAAATGCGTATGATATCGATAATGGTGTGCGTATGACACCCCAGTTCCATCCTAGTGACGCCGGGTTTACCGGTCATGTATTGAAACTGGGCGAATCATATATTGCCTACGATACTCATCACGATCCGGCCCCTTCGAAACACATTGCCGAGATTGACCAGTATATAACGCCCCGCTCTGTGATTGCCACCCCCCTGCGTTTCAGCGGCCAGATAATCGGTGTAATCTCTGCACAAAGTTACAAACCGAACACATACACAACAGATGACCTGCATCTGCTGGAGTCGTTTGCTGATACCATCGCGACCGGTATCCAAAATGCCCGACTTTTCCAGCAAACCGAGTTACGTGCCGAGGAAATGGGCGTTTTGAATGATCTGGGACGGGCATTAAGCACCCAGATGGATCTGAACCAGGTACTCCAGGAGACTTATCACGGTGTGGCCCGCCTGATGGATGCTTCCAACTTTTTCATTGGAATTTACGATGAAGAGACACACCGCGTAACCTTTCCAATCAATGTCACAGAGTCAGAGATCGACAAGGAAATCGAATCCCTGGATGCCGATTCAGGCATGACGGGATACATCTACCGGAATCGGGCACCTTTGCTGATAAAAAGTGACGTGGATAAATGGCTGGCCAAAGAAAAGATCGAGGCTGTGGGGCAAATCCCGACCAGTTGGCTGGGGGTGCCCCTGGTCGTCGGCAACCAGTTCCTGGGATTAATCTCGGTACAGAGTCTGACGAGGAAGAACGTCTACACCGAGCACGATCGGGACATGCTGCTGGCCTTTGCAAACCAGGCAGCCATCGCGATCCAGAATGCCAACCTGTTCCAGGTAACAAAAGAACGCAACAAACAACTGGCCGCCCTGAATGACATTATCGGTTCGGCAAGCCAGTTCCTGGATGAAAAAGCCCTGCTGACCTCTGTGTTGGAAAAAGTGCTGGAAACGACCGGGTTCGATGGCGGCGTCATCACGCTTTTCAACGAAAGCAGGAAAAAGCTGGAACGCATTGCGCGCATCGGTATGCCCGGCGATTCTCCGGCAGATCCTGCCGAAGGGCTGGATAACTCCCTGTGTAAATATGTCTACGATACCGGCTCCACAATTGTTACTGACGATTTTCGAAAAGGTGCAGAGGTAGACGTAACTGCTGAAATCGAGGCCGGGCTGCTCGGGTATGTTGGCGTCCCGCTGGAGGCCAAAGGGAAGGTCTTGGGAACGATTTGCATCTTCCGCAAAATTGCGGCTCCAATCCCTGCAGATACCAGCACCTTGATCCAATCGGTGGGCCGCCAGATTGGGTTTGCCATCGAGAACGCTCAACTCTTCCAGCAAGCCCAGCACAAGGCAGAAATCGAGCGCCTGACAGGCGAGATTTCCAACATATTTGCGAGTGTCGATCCGCTGGAAGTGTCTGATGCGATCAACCAGGCGCTGCAAAAGCTGGGCGAGTTCGCACACGTCGATCGCGCCTATATGTTCCTGAACGACCCGGAAACCAAGTCAACGAACTGTACCAATGAATGGTGTGCTGAGGAAGTCGCATCCCAGATTGAAAACCTGCAAAACATTCCCGAAGATGCTTTTCCGTACTTGCAGGCGCGGTTGAGAGACTTCAAGATATTCTATGCACAGAAAGTGGCCCAATTACCCCAGGAAGCCAGTGCAGAAAAGCAAGAATTCGAGCGTGAAGGGATCAAATCCATCATCTGTGTGCCGCTGGTTGAACGCGGCAGCCTGATCGGTTTTCTCGGATTGGATACTGTGAAGGCAGAACGGGTGTGGGGGTTGGAAGAACAGAACCTGCTGAGAGTAACAGGAGAAACCATCGTAACTGCCATTGGCCGGCGAAAGGCAGCGGAAGCGTTGAGCAAATCCGAGGCGGAACTACGCGCACTATTCAGTTCAATGACGGATGTCATTATCGTCTATGACAGGAATGGGCGTTATGTTCGTATTGCGCCAACAAATCCGAACCGTCTCTACCGCCCCGTGGATGAAATGATCGGCAAAACCATTCAGGAAATTTTGCCTCCAGAGACGCACGAACCATTCCTAAAAGCCATCCAACAGGCACTCGAGACAGAAGAGACCGTGCGTATCGAATACCCGCTGGAAGTGAACGAGCGCGTGTTCTGGTTCGATGCCAGTGTTTCCAAACTTGCTGAGGAGCAAGTCTTTTGGGTCTCAAGAGACATTACGGAACGCAAACATGCCGAGGAAGCTATCCGGCGTCAAAACGAATACCTCGCCACCGCGGCGGAAATTGGCAGGCTGATCACCTCAACCCTGGACATCAACCTGCTGTTCAGCAGAGCAGTCAACCTGATCCGGGAGCGGTTTGGCTTTTACCATGCTGCCATCTTCACAATCGAGGAAACCGGATTCAACGCAATTCTGCGCGAAGGAACCGGGGATGCCGGCAGCGAGATGAAACAACGCCAACACTCCCTGGCCGTAGGGTCCAAGTCGGTGATCGGCAAAGTCACCGAAAACGGAGAGGCTGTGGTTATCAACAACACAGCACTCGATCCCACACACCGGCATAACCCTCTGCTGCCTGAGACACGCGCAGAAGCGGGCATCCCCCTGCGGGTCAGCAACCGGGTCATCGGTGCGCTCGACATCCAATCATCCCAGGTGGATTCATTCACGCAGGATAATATCGCGGTTCTCCAGATCCTGGCCGACCAGATTGCAGTGGCCATCGACAATGCCCGCTCATACGACCTGGCACAACAGGCTGTGAAGGAAATGCGGGAGATCGACCGCCTGAAGAGCCAATTCCTGGCCAATATGAGCCATGAATTGCGCACTCCGCTCAACTCGATCATCGGCTTCTCGCGCGTGATCCTGAAAGGCATCGATGGGCCGATTTCGGAACTACAGCAACAAGACCTGAGCGCCATCTACAACTCGGGGCAACATCTGCTCGGCCTGATCAATGACATCCTTGACCTGTCCCGGATTGAAGCCGGCAAGATGGAGCTGACCTTTGACGAAATCAATATCAGCGATACCATCAACAGTGTGATGTCCACGATCGCCGGGATGATCAAAGAGAAATCGATCACCCTCAAAAAGATCATCCCAGACGATCTGCCTCCAGTGCGGGCGGACTCAATGCGCATCCGCCAGGTGCTGTTGAACCTGATGTCAAATGCAGCCAAATTCACCGACGAAGGCTCGATTACTGTGGAAGCATCGGTAAAGGCTGGCCCTTCGGGTCATCCGGAGGTCATGATCGGCGTTACAGACTCCGGGCCGGGTATCTCTCCAGAGGACCAGACGAAGCTGTTCCAAGCTTTCTCACAGGTGGATTCCTCGCCAACACGCAAAACAGGAGGATCGGGCCTGGGGCTTTCGATCTCCCAGCACCTGGTCCAGATGCACGGCGGACGGATCGGCTTGCACAGCGTTGTCGGAAAAGGCAGCACTTTCTACTTCACCCTGCCAGTTTACCGGGGGAAAGAGGAAGCCGGCAAGTCCAACAAGGTTGTGCTGGCAATTGATGATGATCCGCAGGTCGTGAGCCTCTATGAACGCTACCTGCAGCCACAGGGGTACCAGGTGGTTTCACTGTCTGACCCGTCAAAAGCCGTGGAACGCGTGCGACAACTCAAACCGTTTGCGATCACCCTCGATATCATGATGCCGGGGTATGATGGCTGGCAGGTGATCCAGGATCTGAAAGCTCAACCGGACACGCGCAGCGTGCCGGTGATCATTTGCAGTATCGTCGAAGACGAAGAAAAAGGATTCAGCCTGGGCGCAGCGGAGTACCTGGTAAAACCGGTAATGGAAGATGATCTGCTGAACGCCCTCAACCGGCTCAACACCGATGGCAGCATCCGGGAGGTGCTGGTCATTGATGATGATGCGGATGATTTGCGGCTGATGGGGAAAATCCTGTCCGATGACGGCCGTTACCGCCCTGTCCTGGCAGAAGGCGGCAAGAACGGCTGGGCATCCATTAGCACCAATCCACCCCATGCCATCATCCTGGACCTGTTCATGGCAGACCTGGATGGATTTACGATCCTCGAACGCTTGCGGGAAACCGAGAAATACCGCCAAATCCCTGTATTGGTTGTGACCGGCGGAGACCTGAGCACCGAGCAACAGGAGCAATTGACCACCTTTGGACAGCGATTGATACAAAAAGGTTCGTTCAACGAAAATGAATTTCTATCCACCCTTGAAAATGTATTGAAACGGGTGGCACCCCAATAAGCGATGCGTGAATAAGAAAGAAGAAACTGATGACTTTTACCATTAGATGTCTGGATTGTGGTCAAACTGCTCCGTACTACCCCACCTCGATCAACTGCCCGCGCTGCAACAGCCAATGGCGCGAGGCGGAGTACGACTATGATGTCATCAAGGAGACCATGCCTCCCCAACTGCCCGGGCGGCCTTTCGACCTGTGGCGGTACCGCGAGTTGCTACCGATACGCAATCCAAATCCGGGCATTTCACTCGGCGAAGGCGGCTCACCATTAATCCAGGCGATCAACCTGGGGATGATGCTCGGTTGTCCAAACATATACATCAAGGATGAGCGCCAGGGACCGACCTCGTCTTTCAAAGACCGCCAGGCAGCAGTGACCATTGCAGCTCTCAAGGAAGCAGGTATCACAGAAATCGTGGCCGCATCCACTGGAAATGTAGCCATTGCCTACTCGGCCTACGCGGCCAGGGCCGGCATCAAGTTGTGGGCTTTTGTGACAAGTCTGGTGCCGGCGGTGAAAATGCGTGAAATCGCGCTCTACGGCAGCCAGGTGATCAAGGTAACCGGATCTTATGACCAGACCAAACAAATCGCGGCTGAGTTTGCCCGCCAGCGAGGCCTGTACCAGGACATGGGTGCGCGTACGATCACATCCATCGAGGCCATGAAGACAATCGCCTACGAAATCAGCGAACAGCTGACAGCCATTCTTGGACCGGTTACCGGCAGCGGAGAGAAAAAAACGGTCTGGCGGACACCAGACTGGTACATCCAGGCCGTGAGCGGCGGCATGGGGCCAATTGGACTTGCCAAAGGCTTCCGGGAGCTCAAACAAATGGGCATGATCGAGCACATGCCGGCCATTGCCCCAATCCAGGCGGAGGGCTGCGCCCCGATGGTGGATGCATGGAAAAAGGGAGCTGACAGCGCAACCCCGGTTGCCATGCCGCGAACGCACATCGAGACGCTGGCCACCGGTGATCCCGGACGCTCCTACAAACTTCTCAAAAAACAAATAGACGAGCACGGCGGCATCTTCGAAAGCGTCAGCGACGAGGAAGCCTTCCGGGCCATGCATGTCATAGCAAAAATGGAGGGCATTTCCGCAGAACCTGCAGCCGGTGTGGCATTTGCTGGATTGTTCAAGATGGTAAGAAACGGCATCATCAAGCCGACGGATACAGTGGTGGTCAACTGCACCGGGCATACCATGCCGGCCGAGCAATTCATCCTGGGGGACAACTGGGCCAAAGATGTGGTCCTGCCGTCCCGGGCGGCGATGGCCGAGACACCGCAAGACGGCTTGCTGGCAGCACTGAATCAGGTGGCTCCGGACCGCTTCCCCAGAATCACGATCGTGGATGACAGCCCGGAGGCCCGCCGGCTCATCCGCCGCATCCTGCAATCGCAGGGCAACTTCTCCATCTCCGAAGCGACCAACGGAAAGCAGGCCATCGAAGTCATTACCCGTGAACTGCCTGATCTGGTCATCCTGGATTTAATGATGCCAGAAGTGGATGGGTTTACGGTCATCGAAACCATGAAAGCCAAGCCGGAGACTGCCGAAATCCCGGTCATTGTCTCTACTGCGAAGGAACTCACTGCTGAAGAACAAAGCCGCCTCGAGGGACAGATCCAGGCACTCATGCAAAAAGGAGACTTTTTGAATGATGAATTCCTGGGTGAAGTGCGTGACCTGCTGAAATAAGACAAGCAGAGTAAAATGAAAAAAGGGCAGATCCAAGGGATTCAAGCCGCCCTGGCCTCCGCGTTTTTCTTGGGGCTGGCTCCGGTCTTTGGACGGCGGGCAATCCTTTTTGGTTTCTCTCCCCTGGCTGTGGTAGCCCTGCGCACGAGCCTGGCGACCCTGTTGCTGCTGGCAGTCCTGCTGATCCGTAAACGTTCTTTTTTCTATATCTTTCCCTTTGGCCTGGCAGGGTGTGTCCTGGCAGGTGTGGTCAACGGAGCCGGTTCCATTTTGTATTATATGGCGCTCGAGCGCCTGACCGCCAGCGTGGGACAATTACTGTACTCCCTTTATCCGCTGTTTGTTGCCATTGGGATGGTGTTCGACCACCAACCTCCCGGACGATTGACCATCTTCCGGGTTGTACTGGCTACAGCGGCTGTCCTGCTGCTGACCAATGCAAAAGGGGGCAATGTGGATACGATTGGAATCCTGATGATGATCGGTGCTTCAATCCTGTACGCATTTCACCTCCCCATCAACCAGCGCGTCCTGTACGAAGTTCCCGCGCCGACCGTAACTTTTTACACACTTCTCTCCATGAGCTTGGTGGTCGTACCGGCTTATTTCCTGGGCGACCGCCAGGTTCCACCGGCTGAAGCACCCTGGTGGCCGATCCTGGGCTTAACCCTGGTCACATTCCTCTCCCGTTTGATGCTCTTTGTTGGCGTCAAACGGCTGGGTGGAATGCAGACCGCTCTGCTGGGACTGGGAGAACTGCTGGTGACGATTACAGCCAGCAGTATATTGCTACACGAAAAACTATCTTTCTTACAATGGCTCGGCGTGACAGCACTGGGCGCCAGCCTGCTGCTGGTGCGGTTCGAACCAGAAAGCGGACGAAAGGCCGGCAAGGAAGGCTGGTTGAATTGGATCCGCCCCCCCCAACCGCCTACCGATATCTGGAGTCCAAACGAGTAAGAGGCTCCCCGAGCTATTTCTCTCCTTCATAAACATAACCGGTGCCACGCACACTGACAATTGCATTAACCAGGGCGGGGTAATTGTCCAACTTGTGACGCAGGCGGCTGACAAGCGGACGCAGGATTTCGGGGGCTTCATGCTGAGCTGTTTCATAGCCCTGCACCAGCAAGACCAGTTCGCGGTGCGAAAAAACCCGCCCGGCATTTTCGAAGAATATCTGCATCAGGCGGCCCTCGGCGGGCGTCAGGTATGTAACCCGCTCTCCAGAACGGATCACCCGGCGGGAAAGATCGATCTGAGTGCCATCTTTGAGCACCACCTCCGGTATGGACTCGTCAGAAAGGGAGCCATCCGGCAGGCCACCTTTGGCGCGTAATTTCGCCGAGCGGCGCTCGAGCCCGCGCCGCACACTGGCCAGCACTTGTGCAGGAGAAGCAGGTTTCAAAAGATAATCGTGGATGCGCAAACGCAAGGCTTCCACGGCCGATTCAGTCGAGCCGTAAGCCGTAAGCAGAATCACCTCCGTATCCGGAGAAATCTGGTTAATCACTTGAACCGCTTCCAAGCCGGTCATACCTGGCATCCGCAGGTCGATGATCACCAGGTCCACGTGGTGAGCACGGACATGTAAAATGGCAGCCTGACCATTGGCAGCTGACGCCACTGAATATCCTTCCAGGCGAAGAATGTCTGTCAGCGATTGGCGCGTGACCGGTTCATCGTCTACGACCAAAATGGTTGCTTTCGGGTTAGGCATTATTTCCGACCTCCCAACGGTAAGAAAACGCGAAAACAAGCACCCGGCCCAATTTCCGGGAGCAAATCCAGTGTACCACCATGAGCCGTGACAATGGTATAACTAACTGTCAACCCCAGGCCGGTACCGCCGGATTTTGTACTGACAAAAGGCTCGAAAATATTCGAAATGACATCGGATGCTACCCCAGGGCCATTATCCTGCACCAGGATCTCAACACCGCCTTTTACCTTGTGGGCAGCAATATCCAATTCCCCGCCGTCCGGCATCGCATCAAAGGCATTTAAAATCAGGTTAATAAATACCTGCTGTAGCTGGCTGCCCACCGCCCTGATCTTCGGCAAGTCGGAGGCAACCTCCATTGCGACTTTGATGCCGGCCTTATCCAACTGCGCAGCCATCAAATCCACCACACGCTGAAGCAACTCGCCCAGATCCAGAAGCTGCGGGGTGACCTTGCCGGGACGATAGAAATCCAGCATACGGTCGACTGTAGACATCAGCCGTTCCAATTCAGATTCGGCCAGGGCGAAGTATTCCTGACGCTTTTCGGGCGCCAGGTCCTGGCGGCCAGCAAGGTGCAGGCAATTCTGGACAGACTGGAGAGGGTTGTTGATCTCGTGAGCAATGGAGGCAGTGAGGCGGCCGGCTGAGGCCATCTTCTCTGCCTGCAGGAGGGCCTGCTGGGATTCCTCCACGCGCCGCACATAGGCACGCAGTTCTTCATACAAGCTGGCATTCTCCAATGCGATAGCAGCCTGGCGGGTAAAGATAAGCAACATCTCCAAATCTGCATCCCGGAAGGGTGGTTCGGCGGCTGCCCGGCCTGCGTAAAGTACGCTTCGCACACCCTGCCGCGAAAACGGGATGCAGAGAACAGAGCGCAACCCATGGGCAGACAAGGATGCCTGCAACTGTTCATCGCTCCGAGTATCCGCAGTAACCCAGATGGGAGCATCCAAAGCATGTGCGCTCGCAACCGGGCTGGTTTCCATGAGGGCTGGAGCGTCCGGAAAGGTAATTCCCTGGCCGGAGAGCAGATGCAACGTCTGATCGGCGGCTGAAAAGCGATAGTAACCGCTGGAGGAACAATGCAGGTAACCACAAACCGCTCTGACGATCAATTCCAGCAGGCGATCCGTGCGAGTTTCAGCCAGCAAGGTTTCGGTAATATCAAACAGAGGGCGTAATGCCTGCATACGGCTGGCATCGCGTTTTTCCTGGTTGTCAGACAACGCCTGGGTAACTGCCTGAATCAGTTCCTGACCCTGCTCAAAAGGCTTCAAGATGAGACCATCCACCCCCTGTCGCAAGGCCTGGATGGCAGTTTCAAGCGTGCCAAAACCGGTCATGATCAACACGGCAATGTCCGGGTGATGCTGTTTGGCGTGGGCAATGACGCCAAAACCGTCCACTTCAGGCATGCGAATATCAACCAGGAGCAGGTCATAACTCTGATGACGAAGTTCCTCCAAAGCGGTCAAAGAGTCGGTCATTTCCTTGACCTCGTACCCGGCGCGGCTCAAGATGCGCTTGCAGAGCAAGGCTACACCAGGTTCGTCATCGACAATCAAGATCTTCGTCACACGCCTCCAAAAAGACTAGACCGGCAAAAAGACAGTAAAACGGGAACCTTTTCCGGGCTGGCTTTCCACGTCAATCGTACCACCATGATCGGTAACAATACCATAAGTGACCGAAAGGCCCAGACCAGTACCGCCGCTCTTGGCCTTGGTGGTGAAGAAAGGCTCAAAGATGCGCTGCAAGTCCTGCGGCGGTATGCCAACACCGGTATCACTGATACTGACCGTGACCCAGGAGCGTTTATCCCGCTTCTGGACGGAAGTGGCCACCAGCATGCTGCCGCCTTCCGGCATGGACTGCAGGGCATTATGAAACAAGTTGACAAGAACTTGTTTGACCTGATTGCGATCCACCGAGACCCAGGGCAGGGATTCCCCCAGCGTGACTTGCAGTTGAATGCCACTGGTGTGAACGAGGTGACGCATGAGCGAAATAACATCGGTTATGATGTCATTCAAATCCAGGCGGTCACGCACGCTCTCGCTCTGGCGGGAAAAGTCCAGAAGACGACGGACGACGTTGCGAGCCCGGTGAGCTTCTTTCAAGACCATCTCCAAGTCTGCCCGGCGGGGATCTTCGAGGGGCATATCCTGCAAAACCAATTCAACGAAACCGGTCACCGTGGTGAGCGGATTGTTCAATTCATGGGCAATTCCGGCAGCCATTTCGCCTACAGCGGCCAGTTTGGCTGCCTGCACCAGCCGACTCTCGGCTATGCGTTGGGCTTCAATATGAGTCTGGAGATCCTGCTGGGTGGTACGCAACTGGCGGATGGTGGCCTGCAGACGTTGGTACTGGTCAGCGCTGGTGATGACGCCTGCCAGGATGCCGGCCATCGATTCCAATGCCAGCAAATCGATGGAAGTAAAAGCATTTTTGCGTGTGCTCTCGACATCCATGATCCCCAGGACCCGGTCGCCATCCTTGAGAGCAACACACATTTCAGAGCCGGCAGCCCAACCGGGGATGGGCCGATAATTGGGGTGCTGGGAAACGTCAGGCACGAGCAGGCTGGAGCCTGTGCGAAAGACCCGGCCAGTGATCCCCTGATGGTGAAGGGAATCCATATCCGCCAGGCCCGCCTGCACCAGGTGAGCCGCAGAACCACCAATGCCGGCCACCGCCAGGTTGCCAGCCTCGTCTGTAAGGGCAATCGAGGCAAGTTCGTATGCGAAATACTGGGCAGTTAAATCCGCAGCAATACGGGCTACCTCGTTCTTGTTGGTCAAACCGACCACCTGCTCCACAACTTCATGGATCAGACCCAGGTTACGGGCACGCGCCTCCGCATCCTCGCGCAGCCGGCCATATTCGACCAGGCCGGCCAGGTGACTGGCAATCACCACCATGAGATTTTCGTCATAGACGCTGAAGGCATTCAACTCCGGGCTTTCCAGGTGGAGTGTGCCAATCAATTGGCCGCGATAACGCAATGGGACAACCAGGGCTGAGCGGGAGGTATCATGCAGGATGGGGTAGCCGGAGGCGGGCAGGTCATCGAGACGCATGATCTTACCGGTGAGCACCATCTGTGCAAGCGGCCCGGCAGTCACCGCCAGGGATTGCACAGCCACCTTGCCGCCGGCCTGGTTGCGGTATTCACGCATGGTATGCGCGTCGGCGGAGAGCAGGAACAGGGTCACAAGTTCGGTGCGAAATGTACGCTGGAGCATGGCAAAGACGCGGCGTACAATCTGATCCAGACCCTGGGCAGAGGAGACGGTAAGTGCGAAATCATTGAGCATGCCCAAACGCTGCAGGTGGTTGGACATCTCGTTAAAAGTCATAATGATTTCAACCGTGGGCGAAACGCGCGCCGCGATCCTGGTTAATTCATCCAATTCCTGGCTGGTAAAAAGCAATTCGCGCCAGAGGGTTACCAAACCGATCGGCCGCTGGCCAATCACCAATGGAAATCCGACCCAGGCTTTGGTCGTCTCACTGGTACCCCGGCGAGGCACATGTACCCAGTTGGCATCTCCGCGCACGGCCATCACCGGGCCCAGGGAACGATGGATGCTTTCCAATAATTCGTTGGCTTCAAACGATAAGACGGAATTCAGACAACGCGGACAATTGCTCTGTGCGCGAACCTGGAGCAAATCCCCACTCTGGGTTGCCAGCCAGCCAGCCTGGCAGGGCACTGCACTCAAAATAACCGCCAGGACGGACTCCAGGGCACGCGGCATGTTATAGGGGATATCCCCCTGCAGGTTTGGAACGAATTCCGCCGTCTGCTCAGAATGTAACAGCCCGGCGGGGGGCGCACCATCCAGCCCAACTGCCAAAAGGCGCCATAAGCGCCGGGCGGTTTCGTCCAATTGATCAGCCTTTACCAAAAGCAGAGCCTGTCCGCGGGCAGGAGGAAAAACAAATAGTTGCCCGGTCTGGCGCGGTAAAAATTCACCCAACGGAAAGGACTGCACCTTGCGGCTGAACAGCGCCTTGCCCAACCAAGCCCGTGCACGAGGCTGAACCAATACCTGCTGTAATTCTTCACGGCGGTGAGGCGGGAGATGGTGGACAGCAAGAAAACGGGTGGCATCCGCCGCATCCATCAAACAAACCGCCCAGGCGGCGCCGGTCATCTGGCAGGCTTCCTTCAACTGGAATTCCAAAGAAGAATTTTGCATCGTCAACTCGCTACAATAGCAATTATACAGGAGAGGCATAGAAACTCAAAATGGGGCGGGCAGGGCAAACTGCCTGCGGCCATTTGAGACAGAACGAAGTGGTACAATTGCGGCGCATGACACAAGATTTTGACCTGTGCGTGATCGGAGGCGGGCTGGCAGGCAGCGAGGCCGCCTGGCAAGCAGCACAACGCGGGCTGCGCGTGTGCCTGTATGAAATGCGACCAGGCACAAACACGGGGGCGCACCAAAGCGGCGACCTGGCAGAGTTGATTTGCTCCAACTCGCTTGGCTCGAGCCTACCCGACCGGGCCTCCGGTGTGCTGAAGGAGGAAATGCGCCGGCTTGGCTCAATGTTATTGGAATGCGCCGAACGAACAGCCGTTCCAGCCGGAGCCGCGCTGGCGGTGGACCGAGAGGGTTTTGCTGCCCTGGTAACCAAACGAATCCTGGCCCATCCAAATATCGAGGTAATCCGGCAGGAAGTCAGGAAAATCCCCGAGATGCCAACAGTGATTGCCTCCGGTCCACTGACTTCGGCAGCGCTTTCGCGGGCGATTGGAGAACTAAGCGGAGAACAGCACCTGTATTTCTTCGATGCGATTGCGCCCATCGTGGCTTACGAATCAATCGACATGCAGACCGCCTTCCGCGCTTCGCGCTACGGCAAGGGTGAGCAAACGGAGGGGGATTACATCAACTGCCCTCTCAGCAAAGATGAGTATGGAACCTTCAGGCAAGCCCTGCTGGATGCCGAACGCATCGAACTGCGCGAATTCGAACAGGAACTGGAGAGCGGCGTCAAAGCAGGCCACTTCTTCGAAGGCTGCCTGCCAGTGGAAATCATTGCCCGGCGCGGCGCACAGGCCCTGGCCTATGGGCCCATGCGCCCGGTTGGGCTGACCGACCCACGCACAGGGCACAGGCCGTATGCGGTCGTGCAACTGAGGCAGGATAACCTAGCGGGAAGTCTCTATAATATGGTGGGGTTCCAAACAAACCTGAAATTTTCTGAACAAAAACGGGTCCTCCGGCTCATTCCCGGACTGGAGGCGGCCGAATTCATCCGCTATGGGCAGATGCATCGTAATACGTTCATCGCTGCACCGCGCTTACTGCGGTCAACGCTGCAATTTCACAACCGGGATGATCTGTTCTTTGCCGGGCAGGTTACCGGGGTGGAAGGATATATGGGTAATATTGCGACCGGGCTCCTGGCGGGTATCAATGCAGTCCGGCTGTTACAAAACAAATCCCTTTTATCGTGTCCTGCCACCAGCCTGCTGGGGGCACTCACCCATTACATCACGCACGCCAATCTGAAAGACTTCCAGCCGATGAAAGCCAACTTCGGCCTGCTGCCACCGCTGGAAATCAGCGGCAAGATCAGCAAGCGCGAGCGGACAGCGGCATATGCCAGGCGTGCACTGCAGGACTTAAATACGTATTTAGACAAGGAACTCTGAACAAAGAACAATGAATACGCGCAAAGCCAACACCATTCTCCTGCTTACTACTCTGGTCATCCTGGCCGTTTTGCTGATCTGGGCAACACATCCTGATGGACTGTTCCAGCAAGAGACCAGCCTGAAATTTGACGGACAGCGGGCGCTCCAGGACGTGGAGACCCAGGTGAACTTTGGAGCACGCACCCCCAAATCGGACGCGCATGCCCAAACACTCAAGTGGATGCGCTCCGAATTGGCCAGCGCCGGGTGGCGGAGTGAGATCCAGATATCAAAAAAAATGGGGCATACGATCCGCAATCTGGTTGCCTACCGCTCGAAGAAAGCTCCTGAGATCCTGCTGGGGGCGCACTATGACAGCCGCATCTACGCGGACAAAGACCCGGACCCCAACAAACGCCAACAGGCCGTGCCGGGAGCCAACGACGGGGCTTCAGGGGTGGCTGTGCTGCTCGAGCTTGCACGTGTCCTGCCGAAGGGTGCTCCGGTTTGGTTGGTCTTTTTCGATGCAGAGGATAACGGGAATATCGAAGGTTGGGATTGGGTGCTCGGTTCGCGCGCCTTCGTGGAGGAGATGCCCTTCCGCCCGAAAGGGATGGTGTTGGTGGACATGGTCGGGGATGCCGACCTACGCCTGCCGATGGAAAAAAAGTCCACCCCAAAACTGCGACGGGAAATTTGGGAACAGGCTGCCACGTTGGGATATGGTGAGGTCTTCGTGATTGAAGAGCGCTACAGCATTCTGGACGACCATGTGCCGTTTCTCGAAGCGGGCATTCCAGCAGTGAATATCATCGATATCGAATATCCGTACTGGCACACTACTTCAGATACCGCTGACAAAGTCTCGGCAGACAGCCTGCAAGTGGTAGGGGAAACCTTGCAGACCTGGCTGGTCAACAAGTTCAAGCTGCGATAAAGCAGATCCTTATGGCGTACTTGTGTGAGCATCGAATATGCTCTATACTTATAGTGCCAACAGTAACCCCATAGCGAATTTCGCTGTCTCAAAATTTCAATTCATATGGAGGAACCATGACAGAACCCCGCAAGAAAATCACACTGCCGTACCTGTTCAAGAAGGTTCAGGATGGTGAGCCAATCACCTGGCTGACCTGCTATGATTATCCGACTGCCTACCTGCAAGATCAGGCCGGCATCGAGATGATCCTGGTCGGTGATAGTCTGGGTATGACCATGCTGGGATATGACAGCACCCTGCCTGTCACAATGGATGATATGATCCGGCACGCTTCGGCAGTGCGACGAGGCGCTCAAACCGCTTTTGTAGTGGGCGACATGCCGTATATGACCTACCAGCCATCCGTGGAGCTGGCGATCAAAAATGCCGGGCGCTTCATGGCCGAGGCTGGCTGTGACGCCATCAAACTGGAGGGCGGCGGCATCATGGCAGACCGCATCAAAGGAATCGTGGATGCAGGCATCCCGGCCATCGGCCACTTGGGGTTGACCCCGCAGTCGGTGGCTGCATTGGGCGGTTTCCGCGTGCAGGGGAAATCGGCTGCATTGGCAAAAAAGATCGTCGAGGATGCCAAAATGCTGGAAAAGGCCGGTGCTTTTGCCATCCTGCTGGAGATGGTCCCGGACCGCGTCTGCAAACTCATCACGGAGCGGGCGGAAGGCTGCATCATCATGTCGCTTGGCTCCGGCCCGGATGCCCACGGCCAGCTACTGATCTATCATGACATGTTTGGCCTGTACCCGAAATTCAAGCCAAAGATGGCCAAGGTTTTTGGAAATGCCGGGGAGGTTATTCTCAACGGCTTGAAAGGATATCATGATGAAGTCATCGGCAAGCAGTTCCCGCAGCCAGAGAACTGGTTCGGGATGCCGGATGAAGAGTTCGAAGAACTGAAGAAAATATTGGACTAACCTGCTCAATACCGGCATTTCGATATCTGCCCAAGGAGAAACTATGGACAATAACCTGCGCCAATTGCTTGCCATTCCCCAGGACCGGCTGAATATCATCAACGACGTATTCGCCAACCCGGATATGAAAGTCATGAAGGACTTCCTGGGTGTGGTTGCAAAATATGGCACGCCTGAAGAAATCAATCGCAAACACCGCGAAGCCCGCAAGCTGGAAAACCTGATGAAGAAGGTCGAGGCAGCTGCCCCCAGTTACATCAAAGACTTGGAGTGGTTGATCGAACAACGCGACCACAATGCTTTCATCCCTGTAGCAGATTACCGGCGAAAAGTCCTGGGAGCCAAGGCCGACCAGATCAAATTCAAGGATGAATTTGCAGTAACACTGGAGGTGTCAGCCCTGCAATACTTCCCATGGGTGAGAGTCATGGCAGAACGCGCCATACAAGATAAGACACTCGTGCCCGGACGTTTCATTGCAGTGCGAAAAATGAAAGAGTCCGAGGCAGATGGCGACCTGCCCGCCATCGTGGCAGCCCTGGATATCATTGGCGCATCCTTCGTCGAAACGCTGGACACCAAAGGCACCGATGGATCCAACCCGCATTTGGGCGGACCGGCTACGATCACTGGATATTTCGGCGGCATTGGCCAACCGAACGAACATGCCCTGCAGTGGCTGGATGAATTCCTGTATTACTATACCAATTACGGCGTCCAACACGTGCTCAATTTCAACGCGGGTACCATCCTGCTGGGCTTCCTGCTCTACCGCCTGGGTGTGGATATCCAATTCAAGATCTCTGTTTTCTTTGGATCGGATAACCCATACCATGCGCTGTGGATCATGACGGCAGCCAAACTCTTCAGCCGTGACGACGGCACCAGCCCCCTGATCGGTTTCAACTGGTCGAACTCGGTCAACAACCAGACGATGGAGCTGACCGCCGAATTCCGCAAAGCACTTGGCTTCGAGGATGTGGTACGTTTCGAGCATCATATCACCGAGACTTATAAATCCATTGTTGTCCAACCATACAACCGGCGTTCTGAACTGGTCGAGATTGCAGACCATGTGGCCAACATCTCGGCTAAACACGAAGGCGGAGATCCCGAAATCGATTCAACCCGCGACCACCCGACCGATATTCTGGACTATTTCCGTGAGAAAAAGGAAATCATCGAATCGGGCGATTGGGATAACATGCAACTTAACTTCCTGGACAAGATAGACGCCTGCAATAAATCTGCCTGGGCATTGACAGAAAAAGGCCTCAGTTTCGTGGCCGCCCAAAACCTGCACAAGTAAGATTCGAAGCACAGGCTGACAAATACCGACAAGCAGAGGCGGTTGCCTCTGCTTGTTTTTTCCCATCTCTTAATTCAATTTTTCATTCCAAGTTGCGACCAAAAAGGTTATGAAGCGATTATGCATCCGTATGCTTGGCAGTCAGCAGGCGCAAGAATGCATCCACCACCTGAGGGTCAAAATGTGTCCCGGACTGGGAAAGGATGTATTCATACACTTTCTGTGCCGGCCAAGCCTTGCGATATGGACGGTCGGAAGACAGGGCATCCCAGACATCCACCACGGCGAATATTCTTGCCGCAAGCGGGATTTCCTCCCGTTTGAGGCCGCGCGGGTAGCCCGAGCCATCCCATTTTTCATGATGACAATAAGGGATATCAAGGGCGGGAAGCAGGTAAGTGATCTTGGAAAGCAGTTCATAAGCGTCAACGGGGTGGCGGCGCATAATCCGCCACTCTTCCTCTGTCAGCGGCCCGGCTTTGCGCAAAATCGCATCCGGAACCCCCACCTTCCCGATATCGTGCAGGAGTGTGCCGCGCCAGATATGCACCAGGGAAACTTCATCAACTCCCATCTGACGCGCCAGCCGGAGGGTCAGGTCTGAAACGCGCTGGGTATGTCCCTCTGTCTCCTCATCACGCAAATCAAGTGCCTTCGACCAACCTTCAATGGTCGCATCGTAGGCCAATACCAGATCAACATTGGCGCGCTGGAGGTCGCGGAAAATGATGGAATTATCCACTGCCAGTGCAGCCTGGCCCGCCAGCGCCTGCATGTACTCCGCCCAGTTCGGGTCCAATTCAAGGTTTGACCGATGAAAAACTTCCAACAGTCCCTTGACCTCTCCGCGAGCAACCAGCGGATGGGCTGCATAGGAGACAAACTTTTCTTCAGCAATAAGAACTGGACGGCCAAAAGGATGTTCGGCATGGGCAATATCCGCAATCGTGACAGGCTGGCGATTCATCACCACCGAGGTGGTGGCGCCTTCCCCTATGCGCAGGCGAGAGGTGCGTATGGCCGACCCCATAAAGCCGCGTCCAGCAACATACTCCAACTCCCGCAGATGAGGGTTGAGAAGATGGATGGCAGCCGCATCGACCCTAAGATATTTAAGGGAGGTATCGAGGATCACATTCAGTGTCAAATTGATATCCAGGCTGGAGGCAATCGCCGTATCAATGGTATGAAGTGCCGATACAAACTGCAGACGGAGTTCCGTTTCGCTGAACAGGCGGGCATTCTGAATTGACAAGCCAATCTGATTGGCGATCATGCTCAGCAGTTTACTGTCTTCCTGATTATAGGCTTCCCGCTGGTAACTTTGCAACTCAAGCAGCCCGATGACTCTCCCCTCCACCAGCATGGGGGTATAAATGGCTGACTTGGGAAAAGCCGCACTCCTTTCGATGGGCGATATGTCCAGGTGCTGCCTTTCAGCCCGGATATCTTCCTCATCCAAAATGACTGACTGGGCTGTGGCAATGGCCTTAAGCCGTCCCTCAACCGCCTTGCCCATTTGTACAACGATTGGCATGGCCGTCGAGAGGTCAGCTTCCAGGCTATCATTGATAACAAAGGCCGGTTTCATCAACTGTTTTTGGTCATCGTACAAGGTTATGCCAAAATACGAACCATCAAGAATTTGACGAATGTGCGAGCAAGAAGAGCGGTAAATGGTGGGCAGATCCAGGGTGGAGGCAAGCAGACGCCCCAGTTCGTTGACCGCGGATACCTGGCGGGCGCGGAGTTGGATGGTTGCAAATAGGCGGGCGTTTTCGATGGCCACTGCCGCCGTGTTGGCAGCCAGGCCCAGGAGTTCAACATCTGATTCGCTGAAGCGATTAAAGGAGTAACTCTGGACCTGGATCAGGCCAATCACTTTCTTTTGAACAATCATGGGAACATAAACGGCCGAGTTTGCAAGCCGCGCAGGGTCACCAACCAGAACCTTGACCGGCGACTTCGGGCCTCCCTCCAGGTCGCCGACGATCAAGGGGGAGGCACTCAGGACCGCAAGGCTCTGGCGGCCCTTGCCGCTGTGATCCAAAGGAAGCGGCGGCAAGGATGTGTGGTCAATAAACTTGCCATCAACGTGGGCACACACACAAGTGATCTGTTCCACCTGTTCGTCATAGAGCGAGACAAAAACAATGCAAATATCCGGGAAGAATTCGTAAATTACATCAGTCAACCGGCGATAGACATCCGGCAGCTCAAGCGTTTCGGTCAGAACACGGCTGGCGGAACTGATCTTCATCAAATGCTCGGCGTGTCGAACAGTCTGCTCGTGCAGGCTGGCACGCCGGATGGCATTGGCAGCAATATCTGCAATGGCATTCAGTAAATTTCTGGCAGAGCCTGAAAATATTTCACTCTGCCCCACCCAAAGTGCACCAATCACTTCCTTTTCTGCAATCAACGGGACACAAGCCACATATTTAAGGCCGCCCAACAAATGAGGTTGGGAAAATCTCTCATCACTCTGGATATCGTCGCTAAAGAATGCCTGGCCAGTCGAAATCACCAGGCCACTAATTCCCTCCGCGGGATGTTGGGTGATTCCTGACCAGGCCTGCCAGGCCCCCATGCCCATCAGAATTTCATTGCTGTCACTATGAGGGTTGTGCAAAACAATGGCGCTTCCGCCCGCGCTCGTCAGTTTGAGAATCTGATCCAGAATGATGGGCAGCATCTCGTCCCGGGTGGGGGCGGAGCGCAAGGCAAAGGAAATATCTGCCAGAATGCCGAGTTCTTCTGCCCTGCGGCGGGTCTGCTCATAAAGCCCGGCGCGTTCCACCGCGCCGGAAATTTCACCTGCCAGCGTAGAAAGCAACTGTTCATCCTGCTCACTGAAGGCATCTTCCTGTTCGCTTTCGAAATTGAGACAACCCAGGATTTTTTCTCCCAGTCGCAGAGGTACACACAGTTCCGAGCGAATACCGGGTTCGCCTTCAACGTAACGTTCATCCTGCCGTACGTCCTTGACCCTGACAGACTGCCCGTGCTGGCAGGCCCAGCCAATGATGCCATTTCCCAGGCGCGGAATGAGCGAGGCCAGGCGCTTAAGTTCCTGCTGGCGGGCCTCGCCTTCCAGGCCGCGGGTGCTATGGTCCACCATGCGGATGCGCTGATCCTCCTCAACCAACCAGAGACTGCCACGCTGCCATCCCAGGGTACTCTCCAGCATGGGAACCACTCTTTGCCCAATCAAGTCGGGATCCAGTACCTTGCCGAGCATATTGGACATTTCGTACAAGGCAGATAAGCGCTCGGCGCGGTGCTGGGTTTCCTCAAGCAGGCGGGCACTGTAAACCGCCCCCGCAGCAGAACTTGCCAGGAGGGACAACCACTGCAAGTCGTCCTGGGTGAAGTGCCTGGCGTTGGGGCGTTTTTTTCCGTGATAAGTATCTGCGCATAAGACACCTATCAAATCGCCGCCATACAACATTGGAGTTTGGACGGAGGCAGCAAAAGGGAATCCAGCGAGCCGGGGTGAACGACCTTCCCAGGTCTGGTAATCATCAACAATATACGGCTGACGAGTCTTTGCCACGTGGCCAGCCAGACCCTCCCCAAGTTTCAACCTATCCCCCACCTCCAGGTAAGGGCTGATGGCGGCCACAACAACCAGTTCTTCCTTTTGCTTATCGTACAGGTAAATACTGCTGCCAGGCACTGCCAACAATTCAGCCGTGCGGCGGACAATGGTCTTCAGGAGCGTATCCAGTTTGTTGACACCGCTCAGGTCGAGAGTCGTCTTGTAGAGTGCAGCAAACTCATCCGCCCGGCGGCGGGTCTGCTCGAAGAGGAGGGCATTTTGCAAAGCCAGGGAGGCCTGGCCGGTGAAAGCACGAAGCAATTCAACATGTTCAGGTGTGAAACGCGCAGGCTCGAGGCTGTCCAGTGAGAAGAAAGCAATGACGTCCCCGTTTACGATAATCGGCGCTCCAGCCCAAGAGCGGGTCAGCGCGGACACCGGCATATGCACCCAACCGGTGTAACTGCAAATATCGGAAATCACAAGCGGCTGTTTGTTTTCGTACATCCAATACAAGTTTTCGGTGGACGAAATTTCGAAACCGATCTTTCGTATGGCAGCGACAGTCTGGCGGCCATATTTCCTGTAGCCGCGCACTCTGGCAACCCGAACCTTGCCATTCTCCGGCTGGACTAACATGATACAACCACCGTCAAAGGGAATGACCTTTTCCAGCGCCATCAACAAATGGTCCAGTACGGATTCGAATTCCAAATTGATGTTCAGGGAAGCCCCAAGGCTCAAGGCCTCGCGCAACGATTCAGACAGGTGACGCTGTTTTCGTTCAGCCTCGAACAGCCGGGATTTCTCAAGCGCATTCCCGGCATAAGCAGCCAGCATTTCCAGCAGAACCTGGTCATCCAGCGTGTACACACCAGCCCGATAGCTTTGGATCGACATGGCGCCGATCACTTCATCGCCAGAGCGCAGTGGGACTGCCAGGACAGAGCGGGTTGTTTCTTCATTTCCAAAACGCACAGGGACAACAGGATCCATCAGGCGGGGCTGGCTAATATCACTCACGCACAAGGTACGATTGGCCTGAACAACATACCCTGATATCCCTTCTCCGGGCTTGAGGTGTACCGGGGGATAGCGTTTCCCCCGCTCGATAAGATAAACACCCAAAATATCCTGGTGAGAGCGATCCAACAAGGCAATGGTGAAGACATCTCCCGGCATCGAGGCGGTTACGGCGCGATGGATGGCCGTGTACAAAGATTCCAGGTCCATCCCGGCAGAGACGATCTCCTGGCTGGCGCGGTGCAGAATCGTGCGATGTCCGATTTCCCGCACGGCATCCTGGTACAAGCGGGCATTCTCAAAGGCGATCGCGGACTGTGTCGCCAGAGTAGCCAGGAGGCGTTCATCTTGTTCGGAAAAGGCATCCAGCGCCTCACTTTCCACGCTGATGCAGCCAATGACCCGTTCCCCCACTTTGAGCGGTGCGTAGAGACCCGAGCGGATGGCGGGGTGAGTATCCACATAATGAGGATGTTCACGCACATTGCCAACGCGGATCACCTGCCCGGTCTGAGCGGCCCAGCCACTGAGACCCTCCCCAACCTTCTGGATCAAAGCATTGAAACGCTGTTCGATTTCGAGCTCCCGCTCGGAAGTCAGGCCGGGTTCTGTAAAAGCTACCAGTTCAAGATCGTCACCATCCGGCCGGCGCAGACGTACGGTGACATGCTGCCAGGAGAGAAGCCGTGAAAAAGTCTTGACAAGTTCGTGCCCGATCTCGCGCGGTTCCAGGGCGCGGCTGACTGCCAGACCGTTTTCATACACGGCCTGTAATTCCTTGAGGTGCCGCTGGACATCCTGCTCAGCCCGCTTGCGATCGGTAATATCATGCATGACGCCCTGCCAGAAGAGGGGAGCGCCAGCCTCATCCCGGACCAGCACAGCCTCATCATGAACCCAGATGACCGCCCCGTGCCGTGTAATCACCCGGTACTCCACCCGGAAAGGATCGCCTGTGCAGTTGGTGCGTTCGTTTTCTGCTTTGAGCCTATCCAAATCATCGGGATGAACATAACGCAACCAGGAATAATCTTTCAGCCAGCTTTCCGCCGCGTAGCCGGTGAGTGTTTCAATCTGCGGGCTGATATAGATCGTCTGGCCTCTGACTTCGGCCGATCCGGTGTAGACGATGGCGGGAACCTGCTCCACCAGGGCGCGCAACTTGGCTTCGGCCGCGCGCAGGGACTCGTCCGACCGCTTGCGCTCGGTGACATCCACAATGGAAACGATGACCCGCGAGAAGTCATCTGCATGCTGCGGTAAATTGGACCAGCGCAGGCTGATATCCAAACACCGGCCGTCCAGCGTGTAATTGATGCCCTCCCAAACAAAATCCGTTATCCCCTCTGAAATGCTAACCAGTTCTTCGCGAAAATGATCGAATGAATCACCCTGAATGACCTTCGAAAGGTCCCCCAATAATTCACTTTTCTCTCTGGCCCCATAAAGTGTCACGGCGGCATGGTTAACGTCCAGGACACGCACCAGCCGTGCGCATTCGGCCACCACCTGCGGGTGGGCTTCAAGGTAGGAGCGCATGTTCTTGACGCCTTTCCTTTTCAGCCCATCCAAGCGCCGTTTGACCGCCGAAAAATCCTCCTCCCACATGGCAGTGGGGGAATATTCAAACAAGCTGCGATAGCGGCTCTCGCTGGCGTGCAGAGCTGCTTCAGTGCTGCGGCGTTGTGTAATATCCTCAATGAAACCTTCCAGGTGCTCGAATTCCCCTTGCTGGTTGTATACCTTCCAGACATGCAGGCGACCGACAAAGGTGCTGCCATCTTTGCGGTAATATTCGACCTCCACCTGGACCGGCGCATTGCTCTGCATGATCTTTTCCATGATTGCAGGGCGAAGTTCGGGATGAACGTAAAGCTGGCCGGCGACATCCCTGATCGTTTTTTGGAATTCTTCGATGGAGGCATAGCCAAACATGCGCAAATAAGCCGGATTGAGCGAGAACACTTTTCCTTCAGGCGTGGACTGAAAAACTCCCAGAACCGCACTTTCGAACAGGCGACGAAAACGCTCATCGCTCCTGCGCAAAGCCTCCTCGGACTGCCTGCGGTCGGTAATGTCCTGTACAGTACCGGCAAGAACCTTCCTTCCGTCTGCACCAACAGAAACCAGCTCACCGGCTTCAGCCCATAAGAATCTGACCCTCCCATCGGGCAGGATAATGCGAAACTCCATTGGATTAATTTTTTTGTCCGCACGCATGGAACGGTCAGCCTGCTCAATCGATGCGCGGTCGTCGGGGTGGATTCGGCTGAGTATCAACTCCAGCAAACCACCAGAGAAATTTTCCCGCTCCACTTCGAAGATATGATACAACTCGTCGGACCATTCCTGGTGGTTTGTGCTGGTATCCCACACCCAGCTGCCCACGTGGGAGATCTGCTGGGCCTGCCTGAGAGCTGACTCTGACTGGCGGAGTTGTTCTTCCGCCCGCCTGCGCGCGGAGATATCATGCACGACAACAACCAGGAGGTTTTCGCCGCTGATGACCATGTACCGGATACTGATTTCAACCCAGAACAATTCGTTGCGACTGTTTCTGGCCAGCCAGTCAAAGGTCTGCGGACCTTGCTGCCGCGCTTTACGCAGCCACTGGAGCGCGTCCAAATAAGAATAAGGGGCATCGCCCTGACTCAAATCGCCTATCGTAACCGACAGCATCTGTGCGTACGTGTAGCCGTACATTTCACAGGCGCGGTGATTGACATCCAAAATCTGGCCTGTATCTGCCGATTCGACGAAGATGGCATCGTTTACTGAGTCCAGGACTGCCTGCAGGTATTCACGGCCCGCACGGAAGGGCTTCGGGCGCGAGGAGAGGCGAGGCGATGAATGGCCCCTGACGGCAGCTTTTTTCAACGCCCGGGAGCGATAACGAACGAGAAACTTTCTGTCAATCAAGTAGGCTCCCAAAAATCCAAACGCAATATTTCAATTATGCCTGCCATGCCTCATTAAGAGTATATCACTTCCATATTATTATTCTCCATCCTCGAATTGCACTTGCCCGGTTCCGTGAATATTCCCATGCTACAAATAATCAAAACTAGGGTAAACTAAACTTATCATAATGGTGACAGCATGTGAATCGCACGAATTACCTAAAAAGGCAGGAGTACGATGCATATTGTCCATGTCCACATCCACGTAAAACCCGATCAAATCGAAGCATTCAAAGAAGCCAGCCTGGAAAATGCCCGCGAAAGCCTGAAGGAGCCCGGCATTGCCCGATTCGATGTCATCCAGCAGGCGGATGACCCGACGCGCTTCGTGCTGGTGGAGGTTTACCGCACGGCGGATGATCCCGCCAGGCACAAGGAAACGAGCCATTACAACAAATGGCGGGAGAAGGCTGAACCGATGCTGGCCGAGCCGCGCACTCGCACAATCTACACCAATCTCTTTCCCAACGAAAAAGGCTGGGACTCGGCCGGGGGGTAAAATGCGCTTCGAATTTGCCACCGCCAGCCGGATCATCTTTGGACCCGGGGTAGTGAGAGAGACTGCCCCTGCTGCCATACGGGCATTCGGAACGCGGGCCCTGCTCGTACTGGGGGCACCTGCACCCCTGGCACAACCCCTGTTGGACCAATTGAGCCAGGCAGGAATTGTCACTTCAGTGTTTTC
>CAYLXB010000042.1:0-30798 GCA_964387495.1 uncultured Anaerolineaceae bacterium | reverse complement strand
GCCAACGGTGGCAAAGCGACGGTGATGAAATACGATGGGACGAACTGGGTCAATGTCGGTTCGGCGGGTTTCTCGGCCGGCGACGCAGGTACCACCTCCCTGGCCATCTCCGGCGGCACGCCGTATGTGGCCTACAGAGATAACGCCAACGGTGGCAAAGCGACGGTGATGAAATACGATGGGACGAACTGGGTCAATGCCGGTTCGGCGGGTTTCTCGGCCGACATGGCATTTGAAACCTCCCTGGCGGTCTATGAAGGCACGCCGTATGTGGCATACAGTGATGGCGCCAACGATTTCAAAGCGACGGTAATGAAATACACGCCTAATGCCCCCCCGGTGGCGGTGGAGGATGCGTACAATGCGAAAATGACCACGCAGCTGGACGGCAGCACGGTACTGGGGAACGACACGGATGCAGACGGTGACACCCTGACGGCCAGCGTGGTGACGGAACCGGCTATGGATGCGGCCTTCACCTTCAACGCGGACGGCACGTTCAGTTACACCCCGGTGGACGGTTTCCAGGGAGTGGACACCTTCACCTACAAGGCCAACGATGGCAGCGAGGATTCGAACGAGGCCACGGTGAGCATCACGGTCAGCCCGAACGTGAGCAGATTCATTTCGAATAAAACCAATGACGGGTGGGTGCGTGAATCGAGCGAGACCAGCGGGACAGGCGGTTACAAGTATGCGGATATGTTCCTGCGGGCTGGGGACACGAAGCAAAACATGCAATACCGTTCGGTGGTGTCCTTCACGACGCCGGCGCTGCCGGATGGTGCGGTGATCCTCAAGGTAACCGTAAAGATCATGAAATATACCCAGGTGGCCGGCACAGACCCCTTCACGACGCACGGGAACCTGCTGGCTGATATCAAGAAGGGGAGCTTTGGGACCGCGGCGCTGCAGGTGACCGATTTCGAGGCGCCGGCCACGAAGTCAGGTGTGGGGATATTCAAACCCGTTGCCGGGGTGCCGGGCTTGTACCAGATGGCGCTGGAGAAGACGAGCTACCAGTACATCAATTGGGGCGGGGTGACGCAGTTCCGCCTGCGCTTTGCACTGGATGACGACAATGACGGGGTGGAGGATATGCTGCGGTTCTTCGGCGGCGAAACGACTGTTGCGAAGTACCGGCCGGTGCTGTTGATCGAGTACTACGTTCCGCTGCCGTAAGGCCGGTGGAGAGAACAGGGGGGAGGGGTAAAAGCAGGGCATCCGAAGCCACAGGCTTCGGATGCCTTTTTTGTCTTCAGGCGCAGGAAGGCTTACTCATCCCCCAGCCGGAGGACCTGCTGGAGGAGGCCGGCGAGCAGCATGCCAATTTTCAGGCCCTGACCGCTGCTGATGGCCAGGCGTTCGCCGCGCTGCTCGGCCCGACGAGTGAGCAGGTAGGCTGCACCCAGGCCAGTGAGGGCGCCGAGCGCCGCACCGATGAGCAGGGTTTTGGTTTTCCAGGTGGTTGCAAGTTGAGTTTCTTCGTCCATACCTATTTCCTTTTCAGCGCTTGAAGCGCAGCCAGAACTTCGTTTATTTTTACAACCGGGATGACGGCTTTGTCGGCCAGCAAGCTGATCCTGGCGGCAACCTGCCGGATGATCTTGTGTGCCTTGCCTGTGTATTCCGGTGCGATGCCCAGCAGGCGGGCAAGCAGGTAGACCAGCCCGCCCAGCACGAGAATGCCTGCCAAGCCGATCACAAGCAGAGGCAAGGCGAGCCAGATGACGGCCACGTCCGCCAGGTGGCGGGTGCCGGCCACGCCGCTCAAGGAGAGAAAGCCGGCCGCGCCCAGCGCGAGCAGTGCAAAGACGAGCATGGGGATCAGGATCTGCCAGGCAAACTGGCGGCGGTGTTTCTGGTAAGAGGGAGTCGGCTGAGGTTGGGGCAGGTAGGGGTTCATCCCCTGTATTTTAGCATAGAACAGATGGTTTAAAGCAAGCCCCAAGGGCCATTAAAACCCTTGGGGTCTGCACGCGTGTTGAAATCGCCCCGGAGCGAGGGGCAGGTTGAACGATGGACCCGGCCAGGGCCCTGCCGGAGCCGGAACGGCCCGGGGGAGGGTTAGCGGCGGTTGCGCAGGAAGGCCGGAATATCCAGGTCGTCGCTGTTGAAGGACGGCAGGGACGGCCTGTCCGTGCTCTCACTGCCAGGCTGGAGGCTGGAATCGACGCTGGCCATTTCGGCCGGGCGGACATAGTGCACCGGGGCCGGTTTCGGTTCGGAACGGACCGGCATGCCGGCGCGCTCGAGGATGCGGCGCGGTACACCGGAGCGTTCGAAGCCGGTGGCGATGACGGTGATGCGGATATCGTCGCCCATGTTCGGGTCAATCACAGCGCCGAAGATCATGTTGACATCCGGGTGAGCGGTCTCACGGATGATGGCCGCGGCCTGGTTGACCTCGAAGAGGGTCAGGTTGGGGCCGCCGGTGACGTTGAACAGGACGCCGCGGGCGCCGTCGATGGTGATATCGAGCAGGCTGCTGGAGATGGCCTGTTCGGCGGCAGTCTTGGCGCGATCTTCGCCCGTGCCGCGCCCGACCGCCATGAGGGCTGCACCGCCCTCGCGCATGATGGTCTTGACATCGGCGAAGTCCAGGTTGATCAGGCCGGGGACTGTGATGAGTTCCGAGATGCCCTGAATGCCCTGGCGCAGGACATCATCGGCCATGCGGAAGGCATCGTTGAGGCTGGAACGCTTGTCGGCCAGCTGCAGGAGACGGTCATTGGGGATGACGATGAGCGTATCGGCATGTTCCTTGAGTTTGGCAATGCCGGTTTCCGCCGAGGTCATGCGCCGCCCGCCCTCGAAACTGAAGGGACGGGTGACCACACCGATGGTGAGTGCGCTGCTCTCCTTGGCGATCTGGGCCACGATGGGGGCTGCGCCGGTGCCGGTGCCGCCGCCCATGCCGGCGGTGATGAAGACCATGTCGGCGCCTTTCAGGACGTTGTACAGGTCATCCGCTGATTCTTCTGCGGCCTTGCGCCCGACTTCCGGGTCGCCGCCGGCGCCCAGGCCGCGAGTCAGTTTATCGCCGAGACGGACGCGGGTGGGCGCCTTGCACAACAGCAGGGCCTGTGCGTCGGTGTTGACGGAGATAAACTCCACACCCTGGATGCCTTCTTCGATCATCCGGTTGACGGCGTTCGATCCGCCGCCGCCCACACCGATGACTTTGATGCGGGCAAAGGTTTCGATCTGTTTTGGGTTCTTGGTCGAGTCCATGTCGCTCCTCCGAAATCTTGCGTAAAAAATACCGGTTCAGCAATGTCTTGCGAGTTTACATAGTCCGCCGACTATGGCAACAGCCGTTTGAAGAAGTCCTTGAGGCCGCTCAAGTCCACTTTCTTTTCTGCCTTCGGGCGCTGGTGCTTGCGGCCGCGTCCGGTCATCAGGTCCTGGTCCTGCATACTGGCGGCCCAGTGCAGCAGGCCGACGCTGGTGGAATAGGCGGGCGAGTTCAGCCGGTCGGCCAGCCCGACCAGGTTTTCAGGCTGGGCGGTGCGCACGGGCATGCCGAGGACACGGCTGGCCAGGTGCTTGATGCCCGGCAGGGCACTTGTGCCTCCGGTCAGCACCATGCCGGCCGGCAGGAGGCCGTCGTAACCGGAGCGTTTGATCTCCTGCAGGGTGAGGGCAAACATCTCCTCGACGCGCGCTTCGATGATGTGCGCCAGGTCCTGCCGGCTGATCTGGATGGCGCGGTCTTCGCCAAAGGGCTGAACCGCGAAATACTCTTCGGCGCCAATCTCCGAGCGAACGGCGTAGCCCTGCTGTTTCTTGACTTCCTCGGCCTGGGCAACGGGCAGGCGCAGGCCGTGGGCGATATCCTGGGTGATGTGGTTGCCGCCGACTGCCAGCACCATGGTGTGCCAGACGTCGCCATCCACATAGAGGGCGAGGTCGGTGGTCCCGCCGCCGATGTCACAGACAGCCACGCCCATCTGGCGCTCGGCTTCGGTCAGCACCACTTCGGCCGAGGCGAGCGGGTTGAGCACAAACTCTGAGACTTCCACCCCGGCGGCACTGACGCACTGGCGCAGGTTTTCCACCGTGGCGGTGGCGGCGGTGATGATGTGGGCTTCGACTTCCAGGCGGTAGCCGTGCATGCCAATGGGGGTGCGGATGCCGTCCTGCCCATCCACGACGAAGCCGCGCTGGATGACGTGGATAATCTCGCGGTCGTGGGGGATGGCAACGGCGCGGGCGGCCTCCATGGCGCGCTCCACATCGTAATCATCAATTGCCTCGCCCGAGATGCCAACCACCCCGCGGCTGTTGACCGAGGAGACATGAGCTCCGGCTACACTGACCAGGGCCGAGGTGACCTCCATGCCGGAGGTGTGCTCGGCTTTTTCAATACTGCGGGTGATGGCCTGGGTGGCGGCAGCCAGGTCAACGATCACGCCCTTGCGGATGCCATCTGAGGGTTCCACACCCACGCCCAGGATGCGCAGTTTATCTTCCTCCAGCCGCGCCACCAGGGTGCAGATTTTGGTCGTACCGATATCAATCCCGACGATAATCTCGTCCATTTTTCACGGCTCCAGGCGATAAAACGGAGCGTCCGGATAGGCGACGCTGATCAGCACCGGGCGGGCGCCGCGCCGGGTCAGTGAACCGACCAGGGTTTCATAAATACGCAGTTTCAAAGCCAGGTCATCCGTGCTCACGCCGAAGTAGGCCAGCCAGCCGCGTCCATCGTTCCACCCCAGGCCATACTGGGGGTTGTACAGGATGGGTGTCCCAGCAGGGATATAGGCAGCCATGGACTGCAAGGCCTGCACGAGATCGTCCGGAAGGAAGGGGACGGAAGCGGGGGGCGCGTCCGGATCTGGGGCAACGGCCGGCGGGCGGCCTGCAGCCTGGACCTGGATCAACCCGGGGGCATCCCCGCGCGGGCGGAAGGCCATGCCCCTGGCATCCACCCAGGTCAGGGTGTTATATTCGATCCAGGCGATCACCGGCTGGCGTTCGTCGACGACGACGGTGACACTGGCAGGCAGGCCGACGTGGACAGAGACGGAGGCCAGGTCAGGAAAGGCGGACAGCAAGGTCTGCTGCAGGGCCTCGGGCGTGACCAGGAAAACCGGCAGGCCATTCAGCCCAAGGACGGCATTGATCTCCTCGGGCGGGATGCGCTGGTTGCCCTGGACAGCGGCGGTGCTCACCCGGAACATGGGAGCGGTCCAGAGCATGTATATGGCCCAGGCAATGAGCACAATCAATGCTCCGGAGAGCAGCCGCCAACCGATGCGCACCTGGGGCAGGGAGGGCGCCTGGAGACGGGCTCTCTCCTCCCGCTGACGAGCCTGCGGGATGGCCATGACGGCAGCCTGGTAACGGCGCGCCGGCCTTTGCGGCTTGCGGATTTCCCCAGCCGGAGGCGTTTCAGATGGAACTGTGCGGCGGACGCGGGTGGCAACCGCCTTCTGGCGTTGCATGCTGGTCTGCGTCTGACGCTGGCGGACGGTTTCTGAGCGCGTCGGTTTTGGGGTGGGGGTTTTCATCCATCCCTCCGGAAACGGTGTTCGGTGCGGCCGCGGTCTGACTTGCGCTCCAGCGCCAGTTCGACCAGACGATCCACAAGTTTTTCGTAGGGCAGCCCGCTGGCTTCCCAGAGTTTGGGGTACATGCTGATGGTAGTGAAGCCGGGGATGGTGTTGACTTCGTTAACATAGACCCGCCCGCTGGTCTTCTCGACAAAGAAGTCGGCGCGTGCCATGCCGGCACAGTCGATGGCTTTGTAGGCACGAACTGCCAGGGAGCGGACCTCGTCAGCTGTGCGCGGCGGGAGGTGAGCCGGGATGACCAGGCCGGAAGTTCCGTCCACGTATTTAGATTCATATGAATAGAACTCGCGGCTGGGCAGCACTTCACCCGGAACGGAGGCCTGCGGCTGGTCATTGCCCAGCACGCTGACCTCGATCTCGCGGGCATCCATGACGCCGCGCTCCACCAGCACGCGCCGGTCGAAGCGGGCAGCTTCCAACAGGCCTTCGTGCAGGTCTGAGGGGTTGTTACACTTGCTCACACCGACCGAGGAGCCCAGGTTGGCCGGTTTGACGAACAAGGGATAGGGGCCGACCGTTTCTGCCTTGGCGATGACTGCCTGGAAGCCGGCCTCGATCTCGGAGCGCAGAATGATGACCGATTCGATCGTCGGGATGCCATTGGCGCGCATCACGTCTTTGAAAATGCCTTTGTCCATGCCAACGGCCGAGCCGGTTACGCCCGCGCCCACATAGGCCACGTCGGCCATCTCCAGCATGCCCTGCAGGGTTCCGTCTTCGCCGTAGGTGCCGTGCAGGACAGGGAAGATCACATCCACATCGGTCAGTTTGAGATACTCCCGGCCGCGTAATTCATAGAGGCCAGGCTTGGAAGGGTCCGGGAAGAGAGCACAGGGGGTCAGGTGAGCGGTTTCGGCCCTTTCGAGTGCGGTGTGCGCGTCGGGGCCGGTCAGCCAGGTGCCCTCATGCGTAATGCCAACCTGGATGACGCTGTAGCGCTGCGGGTCAAGCACAGACAACACCGACCTGGCCGACATGAGCGAGACTTCGTGCTCACCGGAGCGCCCGCCAAAAAGGACGGCAATGTGGAGTTTAGAGGTTGTGTTCATCTTTACCACTCACCAATTCGCTCGACTTCCAGTTCCAGAGAAATGCCGAACTTCTCGCGTACGGCTTTTTGGGCTATTTCGATCAGCGCGACCACATCGGCGGCTTGCGTTTCGCCGTGATTAATAAAGAAATTTGCATGCAGACTGCTGATTTCAACGTTCCCGACGCGGGTCCCTTTCAGACCTGCGGCCTCGATCAGCCTGCCGGCGGCATCGCCCGGTGGGTTTTTGAACATCGAACCCATACTGGCGCCCGGCGGCTGGGTGTTCTTGCGGCGCTCGGTGAACGTTTGCATTTTAAGCCTGACGGCCTCTTTTGTGCTATTTTTTAATGTAAAGCTGGCGGTCAGGATGACAGCAACTGCCTCATGGCGCTTGAGAATGCTGGTACGGTAGCCATACCCGAACTTTTCAACCGGCCAGACCTCGCGACCGTCCCGGGTTTGGACCTCGGCCTGGATCAGGTGGCGGGATACATCTCCTTTGAAGGCGCCGGCGTTGCCGTAGACCGCGCCGCCCAAGGTGCCCGGGATGGAGGCGGCCCATTCCAGCCCAGAGAGGCCCTGATCTGCGATCCGGTTGGCCAGGTTGCTGAAGATCGCCCCTGATTCCGCCCATACAGAGGGCTGGCCGCCCGATTCGAAGCGTACGGCTTTGGCCCGGTTAAGTACCACGATCCCACGCACTCCCCGATTGCTGACCAGCACATTCGAACCGCCGCCGATCAGGGTGAAGGGGATATCCAGCGCCCACAGGCGTGCGGCTGCCTCAGCCAGTTCATCGGCCGAGGTGACGGTCACCAGCACATCTGCCGGGCCGCCGATACGCGCAGATGTGTAAGGCGCAAGGATAACGTTCTCTTGCATCCGTTCAGCGAATATCTGGCGCAGGACCGGCAGGGGCAGGGAGGGGGTCATGGACGGCGGCCTGTTCAGGACTGTTTTTTCAAGTGTGCAATGATGCGCTGGACAACGTCTTCCTTGTCAGGCACCTTCTGGTTTTTCTGACGGATATCCGTCCGGCGGCCAGGATCAGGAGCGGGGACTTCGCCAAGCACCATCCTGAGCGGCGGCAGGGCCAGCAGTTCGAACTCATACTTGCGGGTCTTTGATTTCCTGGACATGATAGACCTCACTTTCCTTGTAATCGCGCCAGCACCTGGGTGCTGACCTGGTCGGCATCTCCGGCGGAGAGGACGAGCAGGACATCTCCGGAACGAAGATGGGTGGTTAGGTACTTGCTTACATCGGCCAGTTCTGCGATGAAATGAGCGGAGGTATGCGGCATGGCCTGTACAACTTCAAGGGATGAAAAAGCCTGCTGAGGTTCACGCGCCTTGTAGATCTCTGTGACGATAACTTCATCGGCATCCTGGAAGGCGTGGGCAAACTCGTTGAAGAGGGCCCGGGTGCGCGAATAGGTGTGCGGCTGCCAGACGGCCCAAATGCGTTGCCCGGGGTGGCGGGCGCGGGCTGCAGCCAGGGTGGCACGGATCTCGGTCGGGTGATGTGCGTAGTCATCGTAGATGGAAATGCCGCCGGCCCGGCCGCGCAGTTCGAAGCGGCGGCCAGTGCCGGTGAACCGGCTCATGGCCAGGGCAACCTGGTCGAGTGGCAGAGCAAGCACCTCTGCCACGGCCAACACGGCCAGCGCATTGAGGATATTGTGCCTGCCGGGTACCTGCAACTGGACCGCCAATGAACGGCTGCGGAGCCTGGCTTCGAAGGTAAAGCCACCTTTAGCATTGGGGTTGAGCGCTCCGGCATGCACAAGGGCTGTTTTTGAGCTGTTCCCCGGGGCCAGGCTATAGGGAATCACCTGTTTTCCAAGGTTGCTGGCTGCTTCCATCAGCCGGACTGCACCGGGGTCATCTGCGCAGGCAATGAGCGTGCCATCAGGGGGCAGGAGTTTCGCAAAGTCCAGGAAAGCGCTAAAGAAATCTTCCGGGGTTGGGTAGCAATCCGGGTGGTCATGCTCCACATTGGTTACCACGGCAATGCGGGGTTTCAATCCCAGGAACATGCGGTCGTACTCGTCTGCTTCGATGACGAAGGCCTGGCCTTTACCGGCCCGGGCATTGACTTCCAGATCGTTGAGGACACCACCGACGATGAAGGATGGATCCTGGCCAAGGGCAGAGAGCGTGTAGGCCAACAAGGCGGTGGTGGTGGTCTTGCCGTGTGTCCCGGCCACGGCGATACCGGTTTTGTTTTCCATTAAGCGGCCGAGGAAGTCGGCGCGTTTGAGGACCGGGATGCCAGCAGCGCGGGCGGCCACAACCTCGGGATTGTCATCGGGGATGGCAGAGGAGCGGACCACGATGTCGACTCCCGTCACGTTGGAGGGCTGATGACCGGCATGGACCTGGATGCCCAATTTTTGCAACTCCACGGCAAACGGGGAGAGGATACGGTCCGAGCCCGTGACCGTATAACCGCTCTCCTGCAGGAGGCGGGCAATGGCAGAAAGCCCGCTGCCGCCGATGCCGATGAAGTGAACGTGTGTCATGGTTAGATATAAACGACCAGAACAAAGACAAAAGCCAGGATGACGGCGATGTAGATACCCGGCTCTCCGAGCAGGTTGGGCGGCATATAAACCATCATGGTTTTGATGGTTCGTGCCAGGGGGCCATCCGGCGGGAAAATCATGGAAGTGGCAATGACCTCATATTTTGTGGCATCCAGGTAAAACCAGATCGTCCCGGCGATCAAATAACCATTTACGGCGCCCAGCACTGCGCCAAAGAGTGTGTCCTGCAGCCGTTCCCGGGTTGCGCGGGCGGCCAGGCGCTGGATGCTGATGACTGTCTGGTAACCAAAATAAATGACGGCAATAACCACAAAGGCGCGAACCCAGAACAACGAACTGCTTTCTGGCGGTAATTCCTTCACAACAGGGACGTACTTGACCAGCACATGGTTGATCGCGAGCGAAAGGATGACACTAAAGGCCACCAACAGTTCCTTGGCCCAGCCGCGCATGGCGCCAATGACTGCGAACAGCACCACGTACATCCAGAATAAAAATGTCAGACTGACCATGGTTCAAGCCTTTCGTGTCAATGCCAAAATTTCTTCGGCAATGCGGGAGGCGGCTTTTGGCGTGGAAAGCACTTTCATTGCACTGCGCATGGAATCCAGCCGGGCAGGATCACCCAACAGGGAGAGCGCAGTGGATGCCAGTTCCTCCGCCAGGCGGGTATCTTCCAGCACCAGAGCCCCGCCGCGCTTTGCCAGATAATCTGCATTGACTTTCTGGTAACGCCAAGCGTAAGGATAGGGCACCAGGATGGCAGGCAGGTTGAAAAGCGGGAACTCGCCCAGGGAGGAGGCGCCAGCGCGAGAAATGACCAGATCGGCGCTGGCCAGGGCGGCGCCCATCTCTTCGTGCAGGTAGGCAAAGGCATGATACCGAACGGCCAAACCTTCCGGCAGGGAACGGCGGATGGTCTCGACAGCGGGCCAATCCAGTTCACCGCTGATATGGATGATCTGCGTCTTTTCAAGAAGTTTATCCAGGCAGGAGAAGAGAGCCGTATTAATCGAGTGGGCACCTTTGCTCCCGCCAAAGACCAGCAGAACGGGGAGGTCTTGACTCAGGCCAAGTCGGCCGCGAGCGGATGCCCGATCCCAGGCAGCCAACCCGGCCCGAGTGGGATAGCCGGTCACAACGACGCGCCCGGGCCGGGGAAAGTAATGCTGTGATTCGGTTGTGGTGACGGTGATACGGCTGGCGAAGTAGGCCAGCACTTTGAGCGCCAGGCCGGGTTCAATATCCGGCACATAGAGTATCTGCGGTACGCGCCAGCCGGAGAGTGCCATGGGGACAGCCACGTAGCCACCGGTGAAGAACAGGACGTCCGGCTTGAATTCGCGCAGGATGCGCCGGGCCGCGGCCAGCCCGCGTGCCAGGCGCAGCAGGTTGCCGGGTAGGGTACGCAGGCCCACCCCATGCACACCCGCGGCCGGGATGGCGCGGAAGGGGATGCCGGCGCGCTCAACGAGGACGGCTTCCATGCCGCCTTCGCCGCCGACCCATAGCGTCTCAACGCCAGGGTGTTCGCGGGTGAGTGTGTTATACACGGCCAGGGCGGGATACACGCCGCCGCCCGTTCCGCCTGCGCAAATCAACAACCGCACTGTAATCTCTCCGTTCTTCACGTTTTTCCACTACTTCTTCCGGCATCACGCGCCCACGCTGGCGCGAGACGTTCAAGAGGATGCCAATTCCTGCCAGGGATGCAATCATATTGGATCCGCCTGCACTGACGAATGGCAGGGCATTTCCGGCAAAGGGGAACAGTCCCACCATGACCGTCATGTTGACGAGGGCTTCCATCCCAATCCAAAAGGCGATGCCGGTTGCGAGCAAGGAACCGAGCAAGTCGGGGGCACGCCGGGCGATGACGATGCCACGCCAGACGAGCATGCCGTACATGCCGATCAGGCCGATCCCCCCCAGCAGGCCAAGCTCTTCAACTACCACCGCGAAGATGCTATCGGTGTGTGGAAAGGGCAGGCCGGTCCACTTTGTGACGCCCTGACCCAGACCAACTCCAAAGATGTTGCCTTTGACGATGGCTTCCAGGGCGCGCAGGACATGATAGGAAGATTGCGTCGGATCCTTGATGCCGGCCAGGTATTCAGCCAGCCGGTCTTGACCGGTGGGGTTGATCTGCACGACTGCCCAGCCGGCGGCAATGGTCGCCACCAGCAGGACGCTGATCTGGCGCAGGTCACCACCAGCCAGGAAGAATAACATGCCACCAAGCAGCAGGATTGTGCCTGCGGCGCTCAGGTCAGGTTGAAGATAGATCAAGCCGCAGACAATCCCCAGGATGATGCCCAGGGGGATGAGACCCAGCTGAATATTATGTAAGTGTTCGCGCTTGGAATACAGCCAGACGGACAGGTAGAGCACTGTGACCAGTTTGGCCAATTCAGACGGCTGGATGGAGCCGTTGTAAAGCGTACGGGCAGCGCCCAGGCGGACTTCATTGACGAAGAGCACGCCGATCAGGCTGAGGATGGCAAATAACATGATGGGAACAGCCAGCCTGCGCCAGAGGTGATAATCCAATAGCGTGAGGACCATGGCTGCCAGAGTGCCTACTCCAACCCAGAGCAATTGCCGGCTGAAGATGCGTATGGGGGCCTTGTACAAGGTCAGGGAGAAATCCCAAGAGGCCGAGAATAACATCATCAGGCCAAAGACCACCAACGCGATGATCGTTAGCAGGAGGGGGACATCCATGCCAAAGGCCTGTTTCTGGCTTTTGGCTGCAGCCGGGAGGGCGTTTGATTGTGTTACGAAAGTTCCAATACCCATGTTCGGAACCTTTCTCCGCGCTCTTCAAAATCTCGAAATTCATCAAAACTGGTACCACCCGGTGAGAGCAGCACCACGTCACCCTTGTCTGCGGTTCTGGCAGCGGCTTGAACTGCTTCCTGCAGGCGGGCGCAGCGTTCCTGGCTATAAGGCCTGCCGCCGGAAGAGCGGGCCAGCGCTGCTTCAATCTTCCCGGCTGCCTCACCGAACAGGATCACATGATCCACGCGCTGATGGATGAGGGAAGCCAGGTCGTCCCACGGCAGGTCTTTGTCCCGCCCGCCGAGCAGGAGGACGATTGGCTCTTCGAACGAACGAACAGCTGCCATGCTGCGTTCGGGGGCGGTGGCAATCGAGTCGTTGTACCAGCGTACCCCGTGCAGTTCACGCACCAGTTCCAGGCGGTGCGGCACGCCGCGAAAAGTTTCCACGGCTGCGCGCAGCGCATCCAGAGGCAGGCCGGCAGCATGGCCAATGGCAAAGGCAGCCAGTATGTTCTGCACGTTGTGTGCCCCGCGCAGGAGGATGCCGGCCTGCGGCATGAGCGGCCATTCGCCGTTCTTTTCAACAAGGTGCAGCAAGCCGTTCCGCAGGACAGTTCCCTGCAGGCCTTCAGGCAGGGGATCGGCTCCGAAGGAAAGCAGGTGTCCGTGCACCTGATTCTGCAAGGCCCATGCGCCGGGATCGTCACGGCCCAGCACGGCAATATCCTGGTCAGATTGAAAATCCAGCAGGCGCTGCTTGGCGGCAGTGTAGGCTTCCATTGTGCCGTGCCGGTCGAGGTGGTTCGGTGTGATGTTCAAGATGGCGGCCACATGCGGCGAAATGGTCATCTGCTCCAGTTGGAAGCTGGAGATTTCCAGGATGGCGAGGTCTTCTTTCTTCATCTCGTCCACATAATTGATCAGCGGGTCGCCAATATTACCGCCCACATAGACGGCAGGGATGGGTTCGGATGCGGCGGACGCGCCAGCGGGCACGGCCGGGAAGGCGGTTTTGGCCATCAGTCCCACCAACGTGGTGGTGGTGGTTTTGCCTGCCGAGCCGGTGATGCCGATGGTTTTGCAGGGGGCGGCTTCCAGGAAGATCTGGGTGTCGTTGGAGAGTGGAATGCCCCGCCGGGAAGCTTCTGCAACGATGGGAAGGGTCAACGGGATGCCGCCGGAAAGGCAGACAAGATCTTTCCCGTCGAGCAGTTCGAAGGGGTGGCCGCCAAGCGTCCATTCGATGGACAGGCCTGCCAGGGAGGCCCGAGCCTGGGAGAGGGTTTCGGCGCTGCGCTGGTCGTTCATAGTCACACGTGCGCCATGCCGGGACAGGTAACGCGCCAGGGCCAGCCCCTGCCGGGCGGCTCCAATGACCAGGATGCGTTTACCGTTCCAGTCCGACATTCAGGCTCCTGCGTTAGAAAAGAGTGAGGGCAATACCGATCATGGCGGCGAGCAGGCCGATCAACCAAAAGCGTTGTACGATCTGTGTCTCGCTCCAGCCAAGTAATTCGAAGTGCAGGTGGATTGGCGCCATTTTGAAGAAACGTTTGCCCTTTGTCAGTTTGAAATAGAGTACCTGCACCACCACGCTGAAGGCTTCGCTGACGGGGATGATGGTGATAATGGGCAGGACTGCCCACTGGCCGGTCATCAACGCGGCCACTGCCAGGGTGGCTCCCAGTGAGAGCGATCCCGTGTCGCCCATGAACAATTCTGCCGGGTGTACGTTGAACCATAAAAAGCCGAAGATGGCGCCCACCACGGTGAAGCAGAAGCGGGCCAGAAAGACCTGGTCCTGGATCATGGCGATGGCG
Organism: uncultured Anaerolineaceae bacterium; assembly: GCA_964387495.1. Taxonomy (GTDB): domain Bacteria; phylum Chloroflexota; class Anaerolineae; order Anaerolineales; family Villigracilaceae; genus DSXF01. The sequence continues at coordinate 17,032 of CAYLXB010000042.1, read as the reverse complement.
CCGAAGGCGGCAAAGGCGGTTGCCGAAATCAGCCCGGCCAACCCGTCAAGCCCGTCTGTGAAATTGACGGCGTTCGATTCGCTTACGATGATAAAGGCTGCAATGGGGACATACCACCAGCCAAGTTCGATCTCTTCCTTGAAGTTGGGCAGGAACAAGTCCGGGACATCCAGCATGTATTTCAATACAACGGCTGTACCAAGCGCCAGAACCACCTGTGCAAGGAACTTGGTGCGGGCGCGCATGCCATCACCCTTGCGCTTGCCGCGAATGCCCTCCCAGTCATCCATGCCACCCAGGACGGCATAGGCCACCATGACCAGCATAGGAAGAAGCACCGAGCGCCCGATGATATTACCTGCCACCCCGATCAGGGAGACTGCATTGAGCAGGACGGTCAGCAGGAGCACAGGCAGGACAATCATCACACCGCCCATGGTGGGAGTGCCCATCTTGACGGCATGATGGCCCGGTTCTTCCACGCGGATGAGTTTGCCGATCTTGAAATGGCGCAGGATGCGCAGCAAAGGGCCACCCCAAATGACTGTCATCATAAATGCCAGACCGGCCAAACTCAGCGCCAGCGCTGTCTCTTTCATGAACGGACCTCCAGTGCTGTGACAATGCGTTCCATATGCAGGCCGTGTGATCCTTTGATGAGGACAGCATCATTGGGAGACAAGTGCCGGTTCAGCCACTCGACAACCTGTTCCACGCTTTCGAACTCGGCCACAGCAGATTTTTTCATGCCGGCTTTACGGGCGGCTTCGGCGATCATACGCCCGCGTTCGCCAAGTGTGACCAGCATATCTGCCACCTGAGCCGTCCGCAGCCCGACCAGTTCGTGTCCCTGCCGTTCGTAGGGGCCGAGTTCGAGCATATCGCCCAGAACAGCGATCTTGCGGCCTTCCAGTTCACCCAGCAGGTTCAGGGCCGCCAGCATGGATTCCGGTTCGGCGTTATAGGTGTCATCCAGCAGCAAAGCACCATTCCCGGCGCGGACGGCCACCAAGCGCAGCTGGGTGTGCCCCTGGCGCAGGCCATCAAAGATCTCCTGCCAGGTCAGGTTTTCTGCCAGGCCGACGGCTGCAGCCCGCAGGGCAGTGTGTACGGAGTGCCTGCCGATCAAGGGGGCACGAACATGCAGGGTTTCAGCCCGGTAGTGCAGGCGGAAGCGGATGCCTTCCAGGCCCAGGCCGGTTACTTGGTCGGCCCACAGGTCCGCTTCAGGGGAGAGGCCATAATAGAAGACCTGGGCACGGGTTTTCTCAGCCATCTGACGCACCCAGGGATCGTCGTAGTTCAGGATGGCGACACCCTCCGGGGCGGGGGGCAGGGCCTGTACCAGTTCGGCCTTGCCGCGCGCAATGGCTTCCTGCGAACCGGCACGTTCGGCGTGAACCGTGCCAATGTTGGTAATCACACCCACCTGCGGCAGGGCGATATCGCACAGGAATGCGATCTCGCCGGGTACATAGAAACCCATCTCAAGCACAGCACGCTGATAACCGCGCCCAAGCCTGAGCATGGTGAGCGGCAGGCCGATTTCGTTATTGAGGTTGCCCGGGTTTTTCAACGTGCGGTAGCGCTGGCTGAGCACCTCTGCAGCCAGTTCCTTGGTGGTGGATTTGCCCACACTGCCCGTGATGCCGACCACACGCAGGTCCAGCTTACGGCGCCAGAAACGCGCAATTTGCTGAAGGGCTGCCAGCGTGTTATCCACCCGCAAGCAGCAGGGTCCGGCCGGTATGGCTGTATCTGCCGCCAGTCCACTGCGCAGGTCAAGAGTTGGGAGAGAGCCGGGGACATCGTGCTGGATGAGAGCAACGGAGGCGCCGCGTTTGAAGGCATCGGCTACATAATCATGGCCGTCCTTCTGCTCGCCCTGGATGGCTACGAACAAGGAACCGGGAATGACCTGGCGCGAATCAATCGCACCCTCGGTGATCGGCATCTGCGCCTTTGCCGGGTGTACTTTTACCAGGGCTTCCAGGATATCTGCCAGCGTCAGCACGTTCCTCTCCGTTTCACTGTCCGTTATTCATTGGTCCGGTTTACTGCCCTGCAACTTGCCTGCGGACCTGGTCAGGCGGGATATTAAGAAGAATGACGGCTCTCTGCATCACTTCCGAGAATACGGGAGCGGCGGTCTCTGAGCCCCAGATGGATGAGGAGGGTTCTTCCAGCCAGACGTAGATCATGACTTGTGGCTGGTCTACCGGTCCCCAACCGATGAAAGAAGTGTTGGTAACGCCGAAGTCGTACCCGTATTTGGTTGGAATTTGCGCTGTGCCGGTCTTGCCAGCCACGCGGTATCCCGGCACAAGCGCCAGCGAAGATTCCTGCTCCAAGGAGATTGCCAGCATTTCATTCAAGGTGCGGGCTGTATCCGCTGAGATGGGAGTGCCGGTATACTGGGGCGAGGTGTTGTACTGGTGGCCGCCTTTGACCATGGCGTAAAGGGTGTGCGGTGTGACCATCTTGCCCTCGTTTGCGACAGCAGAGACGGCTGTCAACATCTGGATTGGGGTGACGGCTACACCCTGGCCGAAGGAATTCGTCGCCAGGTCCACCGGGTACCAGTCCTCGTCGCCGGGAACTTTGAGGCGGCCGGCTGCCTCCCCGGCCATGTCAATGCCCGTGGGGTGACCAACGCCGAAGCGCTTCATGTAATCGTAAAACGCCTGCGGCCCAACCTCAGTGGCCACCCATGCCAGGCAAGTGTTCAGGGAGTGCTGAAGGCAGCCGATCATGTTCTGCGGCCCCCAGGCCTGCTTGTCCCAGTTTTTTATGATGGTACCATTGACCTGCAGACCACCGGTATCCAGGAAGACGGTTCCGGGCTGGACTTTTCCGGTGTCCAAACCGGCGGCCATGGTCAGGATTTTAAAGACCGAGCCGGGTTCGTATGGCATGCTGATGGCCCGGTTGAACTCACTGGCGTTATTGAAAGTGGTGCCATACTCCCAGAAGCGGTTCAGGTCCAGGCGGGGTGTGGTTGCCATGGCAAGGATATCCCCGTTGCGCGGATCCATGACCACAATGGTGCCAGACTTTGCCCCGGTTTCGACCAGCGATTCGTCCAGGATCTCCTCGACGGAAGCCTGCAGGTCCCGGTCGATGGTCAAAATCAGGGTGGTGCCGTCGGGGATTTGAGGAATTTCGCCCACGCGATTTGGGTCATTGGGCACCCAGGTCTTAACGGGCTGACCAGCCAGCAGTTCGTTGTATTTTTCCTCCACCCCAAAGTAGCCGCGCCCTTCCCGACTGACAAAACCGATCAGGTTGCAGGCCATGTTCTTTTCAGGATAACTACGTTGCAGGCGGGGGGTGAAAACCAAGCCCTCCAGACTGTAATCCGGGGGAACCTGACCTTCGAGATTTTCCTGGAGTTTGATAAGTGCGTCGGCCCTTTCGAACGGTACGTAATTGGCAATGGTCAAATATACATATTTCTCCGGCGGATTGGTCAGGTTGGCATATAGTTCGTTGTAGTCCATACCCAGATGGACGCTAAGCGCCAGGGCCATGCTATCGGGGTGCCTCAGGCTGGGTAAATCAACCCCGATTTCATAGACCATTTTGTTGCCGGCGAACTGGTGACCTTTGCGGTCGTAGATATCGCCGCGTGCCGGGTAGAAAACCCGCTGCTGGCCTGAATTGATCCGGCTCATATCGATAAAGGTCTTTGCTTCCGGGCTGGTCTGAATCCGGATGATTTGTATGATTATAGAAAGACCTATGACCGCCAGCAGGATGCCAACGGTCACTGAACGCCAGGGGGATTGATTGTTCATCGGGCTCCTCCAAAGATGCCAGGACCCTGGATATGTTGTTCCGCCCATTCCAATAAGGATTGCGTGTATTCCAAGGGAATGGTCGGGGCGTTCAATTTGGGGTTGGGGGCCGAGGCCAGCATGACACCAGTCTGGGGGACATAGCCAGCAACGGGCAGGTATTCCAGTTCGTTGGTTCTGACAGGCCGGTACCTCAACCCAATGGCGCGGCGTTCCATCTCTGTGGTGGATAGCATTTCAGCAATGCGCGTTTCCATGCCGGCGTTTACTTGGCGGTTGGCGGCAGTTTGGGCTTCGAGGGTCTGGATTTCACGTCCCAGGATGGCCGCTTGAGCCGTCACGTCCAAGTACAGGGCAGATACCATGGTTACGACAACCAGCGCGGCCAGAATCAGGCCGATAATTTGACGCTGGGTGCGCCATGGGGCTTGGCGGTAGGCGTGAAAGATGCGGTTCATGTGATGCCTGGTTACCTGCTTGCTTTATCTGCTTACTTTTCAACTTTCTCAGCCACCCGCAGTTTGGCACTGCGTGAGCGGGGGTTTCGAACGATTTCACTATCACTGGCTGTGATGGGTTTGCGTGTGATGACTACAAGCGTTGCTTTATGCCCACAGGTGCAGACCGGCTGGCGGGGCGGGCAGAGGCAATCACTGCTTTCGCGGCGGAAAAACTCCTTTACTATCCGGTCTTCCAGCGAGTGAAAGGAGATGATCGCCAGGCGCCCACCCGGGGCTAGGGCTGCCATCGCCTGCGGCAGGACAGATCCGATGGCACCCAATTCATCGTTGACAGCAATCCGCAGGGCCTGGAAGATGCGGGTGGCAGGGTGCAGGTGTTCCCCGCGGCGTGGGGAAACCGACTCGACCACAGCAGCCAACTGCCGGGTGGTCTGCAGCGGCCTGGCCCGCAAGATGGCTCGCGCGATGCGCCGGGCATTTCGCTCCTCGCCATAACGGTAGAAAATGCCGGCCAGTTCTTCCTCGGGCAGGTGATTGACCAAGTCTGCGGCGCTGGTAGGCGTGTGCGGGCTGAAGCGCATGTCCAGTGGGCCATCCTGAAGGAAGGAAAAGCCCCGTGCGGGGCTGTCTACCTGCATTGAAGAAACACCCAGGTCGAGCAGGATACCCTGCACCGACGGCCAGCCGAGTTCATGCAGACTGGCGGACAGGGCGGTGTAGGAGGCCTGGATCAGATGGAAGCGCGGCCGGTAAGGAGCCAAGTTCTCGCCAGCCAGCGCCAGCGCCTGCGGATCCAAATCGAGACCCAGCAGACGTCCGTCTGGTGCACAGGCCTCCAGAATGCCGCGGGCATGCCCGCCGGCACCCACCGTCCCATCCACATAAAAGCCCGGGTTTTTGGGCTGCAACGCGTGTATAATCTCGTTGTAAAGTACAGGTTGATGCGGTGTTTTCATAGGTAGCAACGACGCAAGCCGTTCCTACGCCTGACCACTCAAGTCGAGCGCAGCATAGCGCTGGTTGTTGCCTTCGGTGTCCTGTATCTCGGCCATCTGTTCGGCCCACAGGGCAGGCGACCAGATTTCGAAATGGTCACCCACACCGGCAACGATGGCCTCGCTCTCCAAGCCTCCGAACTCGCGCAGGATAGCAGGTACAAGGATGCGCCCAACTCTGTCCACTTCTATCCCGAAGGCATTGGAGAGAATCTGGCGGCGCAGGATGCGCACTGCAGGATCGGCCGAGTTCATGGCGGTCAGCCGCCGATAGACCTCATCGAAGTAGGCCGGTGTCATAACCATCAGACAGCGGTCGAAGCCCTGGGTGATGAAAGCGCCATCAGGCAACAAATCCCGAAAGCGCGCCGGGATCATCAGACGGCCTTTTTCATCGAGTGTGTGCTGATACTGACCCAGGAACATTTGTTCTACTTCTCCAATTAATCGGTGAACGCCGGGAATGCCGGCGTCCTCCACTTCTTACCACTTTTTCCCACATTATAGCATTTTGTGGTGAAAAATCAAGTAGTACTTTTGGTTGTCGTATGGTTCCGGCAGGCCCCATATGCGGAGGCACCCGGAGACCTAGTTTGGATTACTCTGGTCACTTTCTGGTTTTGTCCATGTCATATGCCAACATTTCCACTAACTTTTCCCTGCTTGAAGCGCCTGGGTGGCGGGATTATGCCCTGCTCGATTCCGGAGACGGCCTCAAACTTGAGCGCTTTGGACCGTATACCTTTGTCCGCCCGGAGGTGCAGGCCATGTGGCCGCGTGCTCGGTCTGAAAAGGAGTGGAATGCTGTCCATGCAGTTTTCCAACCCAGCGGCGAGGAGAGCGGCGGGCATTGGGAATTCAAAAAGCGAGTGGCAGAAGGCTGGGAGATGTCGTACCGCCTGGGATCAAGCCTGGAATTGAAGACAGCGGACAGAAGTGAGATTGAAGCAAGGATACAGGGAAAGCAGACGGAAATAAAATTCATTGCACAGACCACCCCGGGACGCCACCTGGGTGTGTTCCCTGAGTGTGCAGTGCACTGGGATTGGATGAACGGCCTGGTCACCGGGGCGGGACGACCGACGAAGGTGCTCAACCTGTTCGGATATACCGGCCTGGCCACGCTGGCCTGTGCGGCGGCGGGTGCACAGGTGACGCATGTGGATGCATCCAAGAAGTCTGTGACCTGGGCGCGTGAAAACCAGGTGCTCTCCGGCCTATCTGAGAAGCCTGTCCGCTGGATTGTGGATGATGCCTTGAAGTTCGTCCAGCGTGAAGGGCGGCGTGGGGCGAAGTATGACGGCATCTATCTTGACCCGCCCAAATTTGGCCGCGGCCCCAAAGGGGAGGTATGGGAAGTTTACAGGTCCCTGCCGGAACTGCTGGGGGCCTGCCGGGATGTCCTAAGCAAGCAACCGTTGTTTGTTGTTGTTACCGTGTATGCGGTCAAGGCCTCAGCCCTGCACCTGGCCCAGGCCCTGGAGGGAGTTTTGCGGGGTTGGGGAGGCAGCCTGGACTGCGGCGAATTGGTGACGCGCGAGCAAAGTGCCGGGAGATTGCTGTCGCAAGCCGTGTATGCAAGGTGGGAGGCTGGCGGTAAAAAATGAAACATTAAAAGTCCCGGGTCATGAGCAATATGCTCGATGCCGGGACTTTTTTATTTTAGTTCCAAGTGCTTGCCGGCTTACAATGCCAAGTAGCGCTCCGCCTGTTTGCCAATGACGGCCAGACTATCATCCCAGAATTTGCGGGTACGGATGTCAATGCCGAAGCGGGCAGCCAAGTCGGCGGCCGGGGCTTCGCCGGTGCTGGCTAGCAGGTTGATATAGTCGGGAATAAAGGCGCTGCCTTTCTGCTGGTAGATGGCATACAGGCCGGTGCCGAACAGCAGCCCGAAGGTGTAGGGGAAATTGTAGAACGAGAGCCCGGCGGAATAGTAGTGCGGCTTCCAAGCCCACATATATTTCATCAGATAACGTTCATCCAACCCATCACCATAGGTGGCTTTTTGGGCGTGCTCCATGATTTCGCATAACTCATCAGCAGAGAGTTCGGCCCTGGCACGGCGCTCGAATACTTCCTTCTCGAACAGGTAGCGCGAGTAGATGTCTACGACAACCTGGCTGGCATTGTTCAACATGCCCTCCAGGACAGCCAGTTCCTCGGCGGGAGTGGCAGACTGTTTGAGGACTGCCTGGCTGATGATGGTCTCACACAGGATGGAAGCCGTCTCGGCCAGGGTCATGGGCGTGTCCTGCTGCAGGATGGTCTTGCCGGCAGCAAAAGCGCACTGGTTATGGAAGGCGTGTCCCAGTTCATGCGCAACGGTCGAAATCTGGTCGAGCGTGCCATCGAAGTTGCACAGGACACGCGACTCTTTGACAGCGGGGACTCCCATACAAAAAGCGCCGCCGCGTTTGCCGGAACGCATCTCGGCATCAATCCAGTTATTTTCAAAGGCGCACCGGGCGAGGCTCTCCAGTTCAGGAGAGAAGGAGGCAAAATGGGTCAGAATGAATTCCCGGGTTTGCTCCCAAGTATAGACGGTGCCGGCCTGGCCCACAGGGGCGAATAGGTCCCACCAGGCCAGTTTTTCCTTGCCCAGTTTTTTGGCCTTGGATTTGAAATACCTGCGGAACATGGGGAAAGAATCGTGCATGGCCGCCAGCATAGCCTCCAGGGTAGGGCGGTCGATGCGCGCCATATCAATGGCCGAGTGCAGGGCATCTTCCCGGCCACGGCGGCGGTTGAGGGTGTTGACAGTGCCTTTGATGCCGTTTAGGGCAGCGGACAGCGGTTCCCGAACCGTATCCCAGGCGGCAAATTCGGTCTCGTAAGCCCTTCGGCGCACGCTCTCATCGGGATGCGAGCGCAGGTTGATCAGGGCGGGCATGGGCAGATTTTCGACCTTGCCATCCAGTTCGAATTCCCAGGTAAGCTGCGATGTGACTGTGCCCTGCAGCTTGCTCCAGGCGGTGGCGCCATCCAGCATGAGTTCGGCTGCCAGGGCTTCCTCGGCTTCACTCATCAGATATTTGCTCTGGCGGGCGGTTTCTTCCAGGAAAAAGGTATGAGCTTGGGCGCGCGGCTCACGGGCAATGATCTCAGGCAGGAGCGGGGCGATGCGCCCGATCCAGGCGCTGGCCTGTACGTTCAATTGCTGCAGGCGCACTGCGGTGGAATCGAATTCCGATTCGAGGCGCTTGGCTGTTTTGTTGAATGAGTCGGTGGTGACGAACGATGAGATATAGGCATTGATGGTCCAGGCCAGATCAGAGAGGTCGTTGAAGCGCTCAATCAGGTCACCGGCCAGAGGCGCGAGGCGTTCCGTCCCGCTTTCCAGGCTGGTGGGGGCCACTTTTTCAGCAAAGAATTTTTCCAAGCTTTCGATTTGTGCAAGCATATCCTGCCAGCCCTGCTTGAACTTCTTCGAATCGAGGCCAGGGTAAACGTTGGAAAGGTCCCAGTGGGGGAGTTTGTCAGTCATGAGGATCCTCTTGGAATTTGGAATAGGTTGATTATACTGCTTGTTGGGGAATTCCTGACTGGCTTGGAATCAAAAGGCGGTGCAGCCGGCACCGCCTGAAGGTTAAGATAGAGAAGGCCGAGTTATGGTCTGCCACCTTTGTAGCCATTGCCCTGGCCGCGGTTACCGACAACACCGTCGCTGTTCACGATCAACTGGTAAGAATCCTGGCTCAGGTATTGAGGTTGGTAAACCTCGCCGAACTGGCGGACAAGCACAGCGGTGAAGCTGCGCAAATGGTTGTAAGAGCCATTTAGGAGGCTGCTATAGACCAGTTGGATTTCTGTATTGTTTGTTTGCGCCAGGCGGGACTGCAAATCGAGGATATCAACTTCTTCAACTACCGCACCGACCTTCAACGCATCTGCAAGGGACAGCCTGCCGCGCGCCATCAAAGTATCGTATAAAGCCTGGAGCGAGGCATCCGTGTAATTACCGGCAACAGAACCAGGAACAGTCAGATCGTAACGGACAAGCAAGGTTTCAACTGTTTTCATGTGGACCTGTTCGCTGGCGGCAATATTTTGAAAGGCGGGTTGTCCCCAGAGAGCGTATAGTGAAGTATAAATATCACGTGCCAGTTTCTCTTCTTCATACATATAGAGCAAGCCAGCTACTTCTTGAGCGGAAATACCGGGGACAGATTGAGCTAGTGCAAACGGTTGGCCAGGGCCTGTTTGAGCATTGGGCGGTTCAATTTCAGAAGTTTCAATAGTTACTACAGGCGAGGTCTGAACAGTTGACTCCGGAGCAGCCGTGGCGGTAGGGGTACATGCGCTAACAGCAATGACAGTAGCCACTGCCAGGACCCCAATCAAACGTTTTTTGAACATATTTATCTCCTTTGTGTACTTCTGGATAACACTACCCAAATAGTAACAAGGGAGTGTAAAGGGAGATTAAATAAATCCATAAGGTTGTTCAAAGATCGGGTTTGCCTACTAATCTTGCGCCGGCAGTGATTCGTTTATGATCGTCAGCAGCCCGACACTCTGTACCTGCCTGGGCAATAATCATATCTGCTACGGCCGGGCAGAATTTGACGATTTCACCTGCCGCCCCTATAATCATGGCATGGACCTCTTACAAACCGTTTCATCTGTTTTCCAAGAACATTTCGGTTCCTCCCCGGAAATGGTCGTGCGCGCGCCGGGGCGCGTGAACCTGATCGGGGAGCATACTGACTACAACGATGGCTTCGTCCTGCCGATGGCAATCGACCGGGCTGTTTGGATTGCCCTGCGCCGCCGCCCTGACCGGCGCGTGCGGGTGCACGCGTTGGAAATGAGGAATACCGCCGAGTTCCGGCTGGATGACCTGCAAAAGGGGAAAGGCTGGGTGGAATATCTAAAAGGGGTGGCCTGGGCGCTGCAGGCAGAGGGCCTGGACCTGCCGGGCTGGGAAGGCGTGTTGAGCGGAGATGTGCCGCGCGGCGCGGGGTTGTCCTCCTCTGCAGCAGTGGAGGTGGCCACGGCGCGGGCATTCTGCGCACTGGCCGGGCTGGCATGGGATCCTGTGCAGGCGGCACGCCTGGCACAAAAGGCCGAAAACCTGTGGGTGGGGGTCAACTGCGGCATCATGGACCAGATGGTCAGTGCAGCGGCGATGGAGGGGCAGGCTCTGTTCCTGGACTGCCGTACGCTGGCTTATGAACACGTGCCTCTGCCGAAGGGAACGGCGGTGGTCGTGCTGGATACTTCCACTCGGCGCGGGCTGGTAGACTCGGCTTACAATGAAAGACGCGCCCAATGCGAGACCGCGGCACGCTTTTTCGGGGTGAAAGCTCTGCGGGATGTGAACCTGACAGAGTTGGAAGCGCGCGGCACAGAGATGGCGCCAGAGGTGCTGCGGCGCGCCCGGCACATCGTCAGCGAGAACGGGCGCGTACTGGAGGCAGTTGCGGCCATGCGCGGCGGAGAGACTGCCCGCCTTGGAGGACTGTTCAATGCCAGCCATGCCAGCCTGCGGGACGATTTCGAGGTGACCAACGAGGCCCTGAATACGATGGCAGCCATTGCCCAATCCCAACCAGGATGTTATGGGGCGCGCATGACCGGGGCGGGCTTTGGCGGCTGCGCGGTGGCGCTGGTGGATGAAACAGCCGCCGGGGACTTTACGGCGGCGGTGGGGGCGGAGTATAAACGCGAGACGGGGCTGGATGCAGTGGTCTATGTCTGCCGGGCCAGCGCGGGCGGAGGAATCGTTTTTCCGTGGTGAAAACTGAGCGGCAGCCCCGGCTGCCGCTCAGCACTTATCACTCTATTTCGATCTGGACTTCGGCGCTCATGCCCCAGAACATGCCGGGGGGCTGGTCATCCAGGGCGATGGTCACCCGGAAGTAGACATCGCCACCTTCCTTGGTGGCGAGCGGGGCAATGCGCAGTACCCTGCCGGTTAAGTCCTGGTCGAGGGCTTCGATATAAACGCTGGCCGGCTGGCCGGGCTGGAGGGAGATGATCCTTTGCTCACCCAGGTCGGTGGTCTCGATCTGCAGCTGGTCAAGGCTCGCCAGGACGACGACCACCTGGCCGACGCCTGCCACTTCGCCAGGCATGATCTTTATATCGGTCACAGTACCGTCAAAGGGTGCAGTCAATGAAGCCTGGGCCAGGTTTGCCCGGGCAACTGCCAGGGAAACCTGCGCCACAGCCTGCTGGGATTGAGACAGTCGCAGGCGTTCGGGTGGTTCGAGCGGCCCGGCGGTCAGGCCATGCCAGGGTTTCTTGGGTTTGAGAAGCACCGGCGCCTGGCGGCGCGGCACACGGTAGTATTCAACATCCTTGTCTGCAGCGGCCAGGGCAGCTTCGGCCTGGGCAACGGCGCCACTCAGGGCGGGCACGTCGAGCGTCACCAGGGCCTGCCCGGCCTGGACGCGGTCACCGGCGTGGACGAGGATGTCCTTGACTGGTCCGGAGACGGGGAAGCTCAGTTCACTAACCCGGGCGGGGACAACCTCCGCCGAAGCCACGACGACATTCGAGTTGATGAGCGGCTGACTGGCAGTGGGGGTGGACACAGGCTGGGTTGCGGCGGGCTGGCCGCAGGCGGACAGCAGGGCGGACAGGAGCAGGAGGCAAGTGATACGGGTAAGTTTCATGCGGTTGTTTCTCATTTGCCAGTCCTTATTCGCCGGTCTTGATGCGCACTTCAGCGCTCATGCCCCAGCGCAGAGCCGGCGGCTGTTCTTCATCCAAGGCAATCGTGACGGTGAAAACGACATCGCCATCCTTCTTGCCGGCGATCGGTGCAACGCGGATAACCTGCCCGCCGAATTCCTGGTCGAGGGACTCAATGTAGACAACGGCAGGCTGACCAACCTCCACCTGGGCGATGTTCCGTTCGCTCAGGTCGGTGGTCTCGATCTGAAGACTATCCAGGCCAGCCATCAGGATGAAGACCTGACCTGTGTGGGCAATCTCACCGACTTTCAGATCTACAGAGATAACCGTCCCATCGAAAGGTGCTGCCAGCGCGGCCTGGGACTGGGTCAGCCGTGCAGTTTGGAGCGCAGCCTGGGCAGCTACCAGCCTGGCTTCAGCGGCCTGAAGACGTTCTGGCGGTTTGAATTCTTTTGTCCGTTCCTGGCTGTAATAGTCCAGGTCTGTCTGGGCAGCAAGCAGGTCGGCTTCAGCCTGCCGGATCACAAAGGCTTGTTCCGGCAGGTCCAACAGAGCCAGGGTTTGCCCGGTCCGCACCTGGTCTCCGGGCCGGACGTTGACTTCCTTAAGCAGGCCGGAGATGGGAAAACTTAGTTCGCTAACCTGTGCCGGCACGACCTCTGCTGAGGCGACTACCTCACCGCGCGCGGCAGGTACAGTCTCGGCTGAAGCCGGCGTAGTAGCAGGCGCAGCGGTTGGCTGGCCTGTGCAGGCGGCCATCAGGCAGGTGAAAAATAGAAAACCAATCCAACGCTTTTTCATCGCACATCCTTTGTGGAGTGCGTCACTCTTCGACCTGGATGCGGACTTCGGCACTCATGCCCCAGCGCAGACCCTGCGGCTGCTCATCGAGTTCGATAGTCACCTTAAAGACCACATCGCCGCCAACGGTGCTGGACTGCTGGTCGATCTCGATCACTTTGCCATTGATCTCTTTATCCAGGGCTTCGATATAGACAGCAGTACTTTGGCCGATCTGCACGCGCGGGACATCCCGCTCGCTCAGGTCGGTGGTCTCGATGCGCATGTGAGTCAGGTCACCAATGATGATCAGCACCTGGCCGGGTGTGGCAGTCTCGCCGGGGGAGGTCTGCACGGCGACAACAGTGCCGGCGATGGGGGCGGTCAGTGTGGCCTGGGCGAGGGTGGCATTGGTGGAATCCAAGGCAGCCTGGGCACGGTCAACATCGGCGATGGCTTTTTCAATGTGTTCGTTGGCGGTCTTTACCCGGCGCAGGTAGTCCACCTGCGTTTGGGCGGCAGCCAGGTTGGCTTCGGCTTCCTTGACCCTGGACTCGAGGATGGCGGTATCCAGTGTGACCAGCACCTGCCCAGCGCTGACCTGATCGCCTTCCTGAACCTCAACTGTTTTGACCGTACCGGTAAGGGGGATGCTGAGGTTGACATGGTTCACCGGTACTACTTCGGCTGAGGCAGTGACGCGCCCGCCCGATTGGGCCGGACCGGTATCCAGGGAGACCGTCGGCACGGCGGCGGGAGTCTGGCTTGCGCTGCCGCAAGCGGACAGGGCGAGCATGAGGGTGACTACCAATGGAAAGATGAAACGTTTCATTCTATATGCTCCTGCATTACTTTCGTTACTTTTTGCCGTTCCCATTTTCTACAATTTTACCATCCCGCAGGGTGACTACGCGGCGTGCATAAGTAATTACGCGCGGATCGTGGGTGGCAAAGAGGAAGGTTGTGCCGGTCTCTTCGTTCAGTTTCTTCATGATACCCATCACCTGGTGACCATTTTCAGTGTCGAGGTTGGCAGTCGGCTCGTCAGCCAGGATCATGAGCGGGCGGGTGGCCAGGGCACGCGCCACAGCAACGCGCTGCTGTTCACCGCCGGACAACTGGTCGGGACGATGGTGGGCACGCTCGGTCAGGTCAACTGCCTGCAGCAATTCCATCACCCGCTGCCGGCGTTCCTGGCTGTTCTTGCCCAGCAGGAGCAGGGGCATCTCGACGTTTTCGTAGGCAGTCAGGGTGGGAATGAGCGCAAAAAACTGAAAGACGAAACCGAGTGTGGCTTTGCGCAAGTCCGCGCGCTGGTTCCGGTTGAGTTGGGTGACATCGGTCCCATTGATAATGACACGGCCGCTGGTCGGCAGGTCGAGGCATCCAAATAATTGCAGCAGCGTGGTTTTGCCCGAGCCGGATGGACCGACCAGGGCGGTGAATTCGCCGGAGTCGATGGCCAAGTCAATGCCGCGCAAGGCAGGCGTCTCCACAGTTCCAACTTTAAATGTACGAGTTACGTTTTCAACTTTTGCGACTTCCATGTTTTATCTCCTTCGGGTCGAGTGCGGTCGAGGCGGCTGGTTTCTGCTCTTCGATGACACCCGGAGAGTTATTTTCCGTGTAATGCATCCACCGGTTCCATGCGTGCAGCCAGCACGGCTGGATACAGGGAAGCGATGAGGGTTATGACGTAGGTGACGATGGTTAATGAAATTGCATCCCGAATGGTCAGATGGGCATAAATTGTGTCGCCCATCAGGATGCCGGTCATTCCCATGTCGCCGATGTAGAATCCATATTTGGTGAAGTAGGCAACTGCCAAACCGCCCAGAATCAAGCCGCCAATGATGCCGCCTGTAGCCAGCAAAGCTGCCTCTGCCAGGAACATAGACATGATACGCCCCCCTTTCATTCCGATAGCAGCCAGGATGCCGATCTCGCGTGTGCGTTCGAATACGGCCATCACCAGGGTGTTGACCACGACAGTTGAGGTGATCGCCAAGACAATGAGATACAAGATGCCCATATAGGCTCCGGCAAAGTCTTCGATCTGCACGATGAGTTCGTTCATGCCGCGCCAGGTGATGACCTGGTAGCTGGAACCCTGCAAAGCCGCAGCAACAGCCTCGGCCTGTTCGCGATCCTTTAACATAACAAATATGAGGCTGGCGTGGTCCTCCGCCTGTGCAAAGGTCTGCGCTTTGGCAAGCGGCATGAAGACAGTGCTTTCATCGTAGCCTGTTGTGTTGGTGGTGTAAATACCGCGTACAGTGAAAGGCTGTTCATCCGTATCACCGCTGGACCTGTTGATCAGAAGGCTTACCTGGTCACCGACCTGCACATGGAATTTTTCTGCAAGCGGCTTGCCGACGAGAATGCCCTCGCGATCCTCCGGCGTGAGAAACTCACCGGCGATCATTCCCTGACGGAACGGCTGGCTTGCATCAGAAGCAGGGTCGAGGCCGATGACCTGTACGCCTCTCGAATTGTTCTTGAGGGTGACAATACCACTGGCAATCAGGCGCGGCGTGGCAAACTCGACCTGGGGGATGGTCGTTAATTTTTCGATCACCTTGTGGGGATTCGCAATCAGGTCATCCCATTTGAGGCTGATTTTGCTTTCATCATAGGTTGCAGCGCGGACCTGTAAATGGCCGCTCTGGAGTTGAATGGTGTTCTGGATGGCACCACGCATTTCTCCTTCCAGCACCGCGGCCATCAGAATCAGGAGCGACAGTCCCACTGCAACTGCCAGGGAGGACAATATGGAGCGGCGTTTGTTTCGCCCCAGGTCACGAAATGCCATTTTGAATAATTGGATCATAAGAATCTCACTTTTGGAGTCTGCTGGTTGGCTGGTAAACCTGGAAAACAAGTGTCCTGACCCCGGCGTTATACATAATGCAGCGCCTCGGCGGGTTCACGGTGTGCGGCTTCACGGGCGGGAATCCAGGCCGCCAGCGTGGAAATTAAAACGACCGTTATCACGCGCCAAAGGGCCTGAGCCAGCCCGGGCGTGGGGTAGACGCGTCCGCTGATCAAGGCCATGTAATCGGTTATGCCGGCGTAGGTACTAAAATCCATTCCAATCTGTCCGAGAGTGAGGTTGATACCCAGCCCCAGCACGACTCCCAGCAGGGCGCCAATCAGGCCGATCAGGGTTCCTTCGAGGATGAACAGAGTGGCAATTTGATTGGGCTTGAGTCCCATCGCGCCCAGCAAGCCGATCTCGCGTGTGCGCTCATAGACAGCCATAAGCAGGAGATTGAGAATGCCGACGCCGGCGATCATGATGATGATGACGCTGAAGACATTCATCACGGCACCCTTACGGTCAACCGCCGTGCCAAGTTCGGGATAATTTTGTTCCCACGACTCGACCTCGTATCCGGGAAGGGAGGGTGCAACAGCGGCGATTACATTTGCCTCGGTGCCAAGCTGTTTCAAGGCGACCTGAATTTCGGTGGATTGGCCTCGCAAACCGTACAACTCCTGTGCCTCGCGCAGGGAGATATAGACAGTTTTCTTTTCGTTGGTAGGCAGGCCGACATCATAAATGCCGACGACCGTCATTGTGCGCTGGCGATTCTGTTTGTGAATATCACTCCCGACCAGTGTGACACGATCACCGACCTGGGCCTTCATCATATCTGCAAGCCCGCGCCCGATGAGGATCGAATCCTGATCATTGGATGCGAGCCAGCGTCCTTCTGTAATATGCTGTGCAATCAGGCTGATGGGTTGTTCTGCTTCGGGTTCAAGGCCGATGATTTCGAGCGAGAAGGCACCTTCACGGTTGGTAACCATGCCGCCCGTGGCAATACGGCGGGTGGCAGCAATCACTTCAGGGTGGGAAGATGCCACTTTTATTGCCAGGGCGTCATCTGCCAACGGCAGAAGCGGGTTGCTGTCCACTTTTTCGCGGTAGCCGGCGGCGTGAATCTGGATATTGCCGCCGAGGACGCGGATCGCGTTGCCATAAATGGCCTGGTTGAAACCTTCCATCAAACCGTCATACCACATCATGAGGGCAAGGGAAAGTGCCATGGCCAGCATAATGATGATGGTGCGACGGCGATGCCGCCAGATGTTGCGCCAGGCCAGTTTAATTAAAGTCTTCATTTGCTACCTCCGGGCGACCTGCAGTTGGGGGCTGCAGGCGCGCGTGAGATTATACATCAAAGCCAGGAAGAACCCGGTAACGAACAAAATAAATATACTACAAGTTACTATTTATTGTCAAGGCTAACACGAGGAATTTTGATGTGAGTTCTCCTGCCACAAGAGATTATGGAGCGATAACAAGTGGGGCTTAAAACCGAATGGCATTTTGAACACTTATCGAATT
>CAYLXB010000041.1:0-30922 GCA_964387495.1 uncultured Anaerolineaceae bacterium | reverse complement strand
CTGTCTCCGTTCCGCTCTTCAACTACCTGTAACGTCAAACTGTCAGGTGGCTAGTCCAACAGGTCACTTTCTGCTGCTTTCAGGATGCGGCTGAGTTCGGCCTGCTGCTCCGGCTCCAGCGGCCGGGGGTGGTGCTCCCTCAGGATGCGGCTTACTTTTTCGCGGGCGACCTCCAGCGGATCGCGGAAGCCGCCGGCGGCTTCCGGCTGGAAGGTCAGGTCGGAGAAGCGCAGGCGGCGGATATGCTGGCGGGTATGCCGGTGTGCCAGGAAGTGCCCGCGCGGTCCAACCTCCTTGATCACGTCCAGGGCCATTGCTTCCCGGCTGGTATCCAGCCCGGCCAGGCTGATGCGGACGCGTTCATAGATGTCGGCTGCCAGGGCCAGTTCTTCGGGAACCAGCAGGGTGCAGCCTTCCAGCAGCCCCATGCCGGAGCCGGTTTCTGCACCGCACAGGGCATCCAGCGCCAGGGAGGAGGCCACCTCGGCGGCAGACTGCCAGCCGGGAGCGGGTGCATCCGGGCCGAACATGGCTGCCAGGGTAGGCACGCCCCACATGTGCGCCAATTCCACGCCCATTGGGTACATGGGGTCCGCCTCCCAGGTGGTGCCCAGGTAGGCGCCTGTGTGGGGATGCATGATGCCGGGCATCATGGAGTAATAGACGGGCGCGCCCGGCCGGGCCATCTGGACCAGGGCCAGCGCAGCCACGATTTCTGCATCTGCCGCAGCGAGGGTCCCGGCGATGGTGGCCGGCCCGGTCGAGCCGGCGTTGGCCATGGACATGAAGCCGACGGGGATGCCCGCCTCCGCCAGCACCAGCGCGGCTTCCATCCCGCCGATGTCCTGTGCCAGGGGTGCAATGGTGCAAATCAATGCCGAAAGCACCGGCCGTTTGCGCAGGCGTTCTCCATCACCGGCAATGACGGTTGCCATCTCCAGCGCATAGCGCGCCGTTTTCTCGTCCATCACTGTCTCGGTCTGGATATGCTTGACGGTGTTGGCAAAGGAGGCTTCCAGTTCGTGCAGTGGGGCAATGGCGGGAAAGTCCTGGGCGCTGACGATGGGCCAGTAGAAGGCCACAGCGGGCAGGGCGTCGGCCACGCGCGCCATGCGTGCGATATCCTCCTTGCGGGAAGGCCGCCGCTGGCGTGTCTCGAAATCGATCGTCTCCACCCCGCAGCCGTCCGTGGCGCAATACATGGCCGTGCCGTCCAGGCGGATATCGTGCTCGGGGGAGCGCGCTGCCATGGTGTAGAAACGCGGCGCGCAGGCCATGGTCCTCAGCACCACTTCCGGCGGGAAGCGGACGACCTGGGTCGACTCATCGACCTGCGCGCCGTGTTCGGCGTAAATGGCCCGCGCCCGGGCGGACGGGCAGTGAACACCGGCCTCCTCCAGGATTTCCAGCGTGGCGGCTTTGAAACCTGCCAGTTGTTCATCGTTCAACATGCGCAGGTGGAAAGCGGGCACCAGAGGCTGGAGGAGGGGGGTGCTGCTGAAGCCGCTCATGACTTTCCGCCCCCCAGTTCCTTGTCCGCGGCGGCCAGGATGCGGCTCAATTCATGCTGTTGGGCTTCCTCGAGCCGTTCCGGCTGGTAATTCTTCAGGATCCAGGCTGCCTTGTCGCGGGCGGCTTCCACCGGGTCGCGGTATTTTCCGTCCGCCCCGATCTCGTGCACGATGGCGGGTTTCAAGGCGGTGCGCATATGCGTGCGGGTGTGCTTCTGGGCCAGGAAATGACCGCCCGGCCCGACTGCCGCGATCACATCCAGCGCCAGGGTTTCCGGATTGACATCCATGTGCATCAACTGGTAGCGCGCCCGGTGGTACAGATCGGCATCCAGAATAATGGATTCAGGGTAGAGCAGGGTATAGGTGTTCGACAGGCCGATGCCGGTGACGAATTCCGCCCCTGCCAGCCCGATGGTGAACGGGTCGAGGGCGACCTCTGCGGCTGACTGCCAGTTCCCGGCCACGGGCGAGTCGGTGCCGTAGCACCCGCCGAAGGCCGGCATCTTCCAGCGATGGGCCATGTCCACCACCGCATAACGGGCGCGGTTGTCCAGCGAGTAACTGATGTAGTTGCCGCTGCGCGGATCGGCCCAGGCCTGCATCATGGAATGGAAGACCGGCGCGCCCGGTGCAGCCAGCTGCATCAGCACCGTGGCGCTGATGATCTCGGCATCGCCCACCACGTAGGCCCCCGGCAGGGTGGCCGGAGCTGTGGTGCCCAGGGTGGGCATGGCCAGGAAGCCGACCGGCACCCCGGCATCGGCCAGCACCAGGGCCCCTTCGATGCCTTCCTTATCTTGTACCAACGGAGCGATTGTGCAGACCGTCAAGGAGAAGATGGGACGGCGGCGCAGCTCTTCCGCGCTCCCGGTGATGACCCGGGCCATTTCCAGCGCGTACTGGCAGGGCTTTTCGCCCATGATCGTCTCGCTCTGCACGTGCTTGACGGTATTGTTCCAGGAGGCATCCATCTCGTGCAGGGGGGCTGTCCGGCCGTAATCCTGGGCGCTGACCATCGGCCAGTAGAAGGCTGCGGCCGAGAGGTAGTCTGCGAGATGGGCCATCATGCCCACATCTGCCTTGCAGGAGGGCCGCCGCCGGCGGGTTTCCAGGTCGACGGTTTCCACGCCGCAGCCATCGGTGCAGAAATAGGTTACATTCTCCTGGAGCTGGAGGTCGCAATCCGCTGAGCGCGCTCCCAGTTTGAAATAGCGCGGTACGGTGGACATGGCTTTCATCACCAGATCGCGCGGGAGTTTGACGATTTGTGTGGTTTTGTCCACCTGCGCACCGTGGTCGGAGAAGATGCGCAGGGCTTTTTCGGACGGAAAGCGCACACCGACCTTTTCCAGCATCTGGAGGGTAGCCTCCTGGAGCATGTCCAGTTGTTCGTCGGTGGCAAACTGCACCCGGAACGAGGTGCGAATGGGTTCGATGAGGGGACGTTCGATGTTCATGCCGGCCTCCTATGCTCCGATCAACTTTTTGGCAGCCATCACCGCACCGATGGCATCTTCGCTGTAGCCATCGGCCCCGATCTGGCTTGTCCATTCGCGGGTCACCGGCGCGCCGCCCACCATCACCTTGACGCCCTGGCGCATGCCCATATCCTCCAGCATCTCGATGACGGTCTTCTGATTGACCATCGTGGTGGTCAACAGGGCGCTCATCCCGACGATGTCCGCTCCCACCTCGCGGGCTTTCTCCACGAACTTTTCCGGCGCCACATCCACCCCCAGGTCATATACCTCGAACCCGCTGGCGGACAGCATGGTGGCCACCAGCGTCTTGCCGATATCGTGGATATCGCCCTGAATGGTGCCAATGACCACCCTGCCGAGCACCTGGCGGGCGGTGCCGCGGCGTTTCATCTCTGGTTCAAGCACCGCGACGGCGGATTTCATGGCCTCTCCGGCCAGCACCAGGTCGGGCAGGAACATCTCGCCGCAACTGAACTGGCTGCCGACGTGGTTGACGCCCTGGACGAAACCTTTGTTGATTGCCTCCAGCGGATCCACCCCGGCATCCAGGGCCCGGGCGGCCAGTTCCGCGGCTTTTTCGGGCTCTCCGTCGATCACACTCTGAGCCATGGCCTGGAATAATTCTTCCGACATGCGTGACCTCCTCCTGGGTTGAAAGTTTTTGAGCGTTCGTTTGAAATAATTTTACAACTTCGTATTTCAAAGATTGATATATTTAATTCATAAAAATGCCACGAAAATTGCATTTAATGCACAAAAACGCCACCAAAAATGGCGGCGTTTTTGATAGCAGGAGCGTGATGGTTTTCGAATGGATTTCCTGGCAGATTTACTCCACGACGATGGTGGTGTATACCGGGTAGGCGTTGCCATCCAGGTCTTCGATGATGAAGCCGACCACGTAATTCCCGGCTGCCGCGTAAAGGGTTTCCCACTTGAACGGGGTCGGGCCAAAGGTGAGCGTCCCGCCCTGTTCATAGACGATCCGGCTCGTCCCGTCAGCCTGGTTTTCGATCCATTTCTCTGCCACGGTGAAGGTATCGCCATCCTGCGGGGTGATCTCGCGCGGCGCGCCAGCTTCCTCTGAACCGGTAAATCCGAAGACCTGCACCAGGTTCTCACCCTGGAAGAGCAGGGAGGCGTTGACACGCTGGCCGCTGTCCACAAAGGTGTAAGTGCCCTGGACTTTATAGACGGCCTCTTCGGCAGAGGCGCCGTAGGTGGTCGGGGTGAAGAGAGCCGGCACCTGGTTCTGCCCGTCGTTGACCGCGAAGACGATCGGATCCCATTTGAAGGACAGTTCGAACCCATTTTCATTCCAGACCGGGTAATACACGCCGTTCACATCGCGCGTATCGGGGCTTTCCAGGTAATCCGTATCCACCACGGCCATCGAGTTGGAGGCCTGATCGTAGTAACCCACGAACAGGTACACATAACCGATATTTTCTCCGCTGACCTCCATGCTCAGGGTCACCGGCTGTTCGGGAGCGGCCGTACTGCTTGAGGCAGTGATGTTCGAGATTGAGATGTTTCCCAAGCCGGGTGCCCGTACCAAGAATCCCTCTGCGGGCACATATGGCTCGCGGGTCTGGGATTCGAAACCCCGGTCAAGGTAATGGAAAGCCAGGAAATCATCCCAGAGGGTTTCGGAAGCAAAGCGCTTCGCGATGGCGGTGTAGGATTGGGGTCCCGAAAGCGGCGAGCTGTAGAGCGTGGAGTTCGGGAAGTAGATGGCCAAGCCGGTGGAGCCGCGCTTGCCGCTGCCGTGCTTTTCGGCAATTACGGACTGCTGCAGGTTCGCGATCAGGTCCTGGGCAGACTGCTTGACGCGGGCGTCGGAAGTATTGTTCGCCATCAACATGGCAAAGTGTCCCAGGTCAATATATGAAGCCGGGACCTGGCGCCCGAAAATGCTGGTGTAGGATTGGGTGTAATTGCGGGCTTCGGCCACCAGCCGCTGGTCGTCGTTTTGCAGGAAGTAGGCGAAATCGTTCAGGCCCTGTGTCAGCACGGGCAGGGTTTGCAGGTCGATGGCCGAGATGGTGATATTCTGTTCCAGCTGGGCCACCAGTTGTTCGGCGGAGACATTGCCATACCCAAACAGGCCGCCCATGGGTGAACCCTGCTGCAGGAAATCTGCCCGTGCGGCAGGGTCGGCGATGCGCTGGTCGCCCTGGATGTAGCTTTCCACGATCAGTTTGCTGAGGGCCGCACCGCTCATTTCTGGGTGTTCCACCAGGTCGCCCAGGAAGGAAGCATATGCCCAGCCCAGGGAAGGCTCGGTCTCTTCAGAGGCAACCGCATAACGGGCATAGGGCTGGAGCGTGGTCATGACCTCGATTTGCGACATCAGGCAGGCATCCAGGCCGATCATTTCGAACTTGTTGATACCTGCTGCCTGCATGCCCTGGCGGATGGCCTGGTCCATTTCCATCAGGAACAGGTTCTCGCCGATGCGGGCTGCCAGCGGGGCGCGGCTGGGATCTGAACCGCCGGGGGCCGGGTCGCTCCAGCCTCCAGGCCAGCCCATGCCGTGGTCTGAAAGGATCAGGACGTATTTGTCTGCCGGGAAGTTCGTGGCCGCCCACTGGATGAAACCGGCCAGGGTCTGCCCGTCGGCCATATTGACTTCACCCAGGTCCTCGACCATCTGTGAATTAATCCGGTCCAGGTCGTTATCCTGCGTCACGTAATAGCGGCGCGCACCGCTCCAGTTTCCATCGCCCTGGAATGCGCCGCGGAAGCGGTCGATCTGGGCCACGATGCGCACCCGCTCGCTCGAACCGACGCGCTCGGCCTCGTTCAGGTCGACGAAGATATCTTTTTCAAGCACCTGGTCGTCCGCATCCTGGTAGAGCATCACGGTCCAGGTCTGCCCGGCGCCGGTGGCAGGGGCCGGCGGTGTGAAATTCGAGACAGGTTGTTCAGCCGCCGTGAAGGGTTCCTCCTGGTTATAGGTCTGCGGTTCCAGAGGGGCTGCCCCGTTCCCCCCCGCTCCGCTCAAATCCGGCAGCCCGCCTGAGATCAGGTAATAGCCGACAACCAGCAGCAGGATCAGGATCGTGCCGCAGCCACCGATTTGTTTCCCGCGCGTCGGTATGCCTCCGGCCGGACGCGGGAAGCCACCGCCTGAAGAAAAGCTCCCACCTGACGGCATCTCCCCCTGACTGCCGCCGGTATCGCGCCGGGGCGCCTCGGCCCGGCCGGTTGGCCTGGAGCCTTTGCGCCGGCGCTGGACTTCGATCGGTTCTCTTGACATGTCATCTCCTTTCCTTACTCCAATAACAGGGATTTCGTATAAATCTGCATGAAAGCGGGGTGGGCCGAAAGTTCGAAGTACTCCAGCCGTTCTGAAATTTCTTCGGCCTTGCGGCGGCGTTCGGCTGAGACCAGCATCTGCCGGGCGCCGGTGCCGGCGGCATTACCCACCTGCTGGAAACGCTCCAGCGGCAGGTCCGGGAACATGCCCACCTGGATGGCGCTGGGTATATGGATATAGGTTCCAAATGCTCCGGCGACGATGAAGGCCTCGATTTCCCCGGCAGTGATACCCGCCTCCGATAAGAGGATTTCCACCCCGGCGCGGATGGCAGCCTTGGCGAGTTGGATCTCGTTCACATCCCGGCGGCTCAGGCTCACGTCCCGCCCATGGCCGCTTGCCCTGGCATCTGCCAGCAGCAGTTCCATGGCCCGGCTGCCGCGGCGTACGTTCGGGTGCCCCTCGTGCAGGCTGCCGCGCGAATCCAGGATGCCCACCTTGCACATTCCGGCCACCGCGTCCAGGATGCCCGATCCGCAGAGGCCGATTGGCGCCTGCCCGCCGATGGTCTGATAGCGCAGACGGTCCGCTTCGATCTGGATGCGTTCGATGGCGCCCGGCGCAGCACGCATGCCGTGCTCGATGTGTGCGCCTTCGAAAGCCGGACCGGAGGCGCAGGAACAGCAGAGCAGCCGTCCGTTGTGCGCCAGGCTGATCTCGGTGTTCGTGCCGATATCCAGGGCGATGCTGGTGCGTTCCGCCTGCCAGATGCTGGTCGCCAGCACCATGGATACGTGGTCGGCGCCTACATAGCCGGCGATGTTGGGCGGCAGGTACACATATGCCCCCGGGGCGATTTGTAGTCCCAATTCCGCTGCCCGGAGTTCCAGGCTGCCGCTGACCGCCGGGACATAGGGCGCAGCCCCCAGTTGTTCCACCGGCAGCCCGGCGAACAGGTGGTGCATGGCCGTGTTTCCCACCACCACCGCCTCCACGATCTGCCCGCAGGAAACCCCGGCCTGGGTGCACATTTCGGTACACATGCCGTTCAGGGTTTCCACCAGACGCGACTGCAGGGTTCTGCGGCCGTCTGGATGGGTATTTGTGTAGCCAATGCGGCTGATGACATCCTCCCCGTAGGCGATTTGCGGGTTCATCGCCCCAGCCTTGGCAAGCGTCCTGCCGGTCTGCAGGTCGAGCAAGTAGGCGGCCAGTTTGGTGGTGCCCACATCCACGGCCAGGCCCAGCAGGGGAGCCGCCCTGGGCAGGATGGCAGTCACTTCCTGCCCGCGCAAGGCCAGGCGCAGGTCCCAGCCCAGGCTGCGCAGGCGGTTGGAGAAATCCCCCAGCAGGGCCGGCGCCAGGCTGTTCACTGCGTACCCGCCCTGGAGTGCGGCCTCGAACAAGCGCCCGGCGTCCGAGCGCAGGTCATGAATGTCCGGCGGTTTGATCTGAATATCCAGCCCGGCAACCAGCGGGTCCACCCCCGTGTCTGTCTCCAGCCCTTCCACCTGCAGCCGCTGGGGAGCGGAGAGCGATTCGGGCGGAATTTCGACCGTTACATTGCCCAACGGGCTGGCCTGACAGGCCAGGCGGAAGCCTGCCCGAAGTTCTTCGGCACTGAAGTTGGCCTCTTCGTCCGGGCTTGGCGGGGTGACCTGCCCGGCGGCAATCCGCACCTTGCAGGTGCCGCAGGTGCCCGCACCCCCACAGATCGAGGCCAGTTCGATGCCGCTGGACTGGGCGGCATCCAGGAGATTCTGCCCGGCGCTGACCTCGACTCGCCGGCCAATGGGCTGCAGGATGATCGTGAAAGTGGATTGTTCAGGCATCGTCGTGTTGGTAGCGGCAGGTGGCGCTCATGGTGCAGTAGTCGCACGGCCTGCCTGTGCTGCCAAGCTGGGGCCCCAGGCCGATTACCAGGGAAATGGATTTGAGCGGCTTCATCAGGCGGCTGCCGGTCATTTGTACCCCGATCCGGCCGGCCTGCAGGCAGGCAAAGATTTCCGGCTGGCCCTGTTCCACCGGCCAGCCGATCATGCCGGGATTGAGCGGCATGCTCACTTTCCAGCCCCTGGCAGTTGTCTCGGCCTCGATGCGGTTGCAGGCAGCCACCGCCAGCACCTCGGCGGCGGCCGAGCCGAGCGCATCCAGCGCCAGGGCGCGCACGGGATCACTGCGCATCAGTTCGGCGGCCTGTGTTTCCAAGTGCGGCCCCACCGTGCACAACATAACAATCACCTGTTGAGCGCCGGCCAGGTGTGTAGCGATCAGCGGGCCGTTGAGCGTCCCGCTGCCCTCCAGTTCCAGGCGTTCGTGGCGCAGGGAGCGGACAGTATAGGTTTCGGATAACACAATGGGGTCGAGCAGGTCCCTGCCTGTTTCCAGTGCTTCCTGCGCAGCCTGGACGAGCCGCGGCCGGCGTGTACGCAGGATTTGCGGGTCGGCGCCCTGGGCACGCAGCAAATCATCCACTTCGATGGAGAGGGGGAGATCCCGGTATATGGGCATACATCCATTATAGCCCGAAATTTCTGCCCCCGACCGGTTTATGGGGAGGGTGTGGCGGGCTCCCGGGTGACATCCCGATTCGATAAGTTGACCACCAGGATGCCGGCCAGGGCGATTGCTCCCCCCAGCCATTGGGTGGTGGTGGGAATCTCGCCCAGCAGGGGGACGGCCAGCAGGGTGGTCATGACAGGGGAAAGTACCATCGTCGCCGAGACGACCTGGGCCGGCAGGTGGCCCAGGGCATAGGTCATCGAAATGTAGCCCAGAATCTGGGAGACGATGGCGGTAGCGATGAAGACCAGCCAGGTTTGGCGGGAATAGCCGGCGAGGGCATGGCCCAGGACAGTGTTGATCACCACCAGGCCGAGTGTGCCGCTGATGGTCACGACCCACATATGCGAAATAGGATCCAGGCTGTTGCGGCTCTTTTCAGTGAACAGGAAATACCCTGCGTAGAAGATGCCTGCGCTGGTAGCCAGCAGGTCACCCATCCCAATTTTGGGATGCAGGAAAAAATCTGTGCCGATGACCAGCGATGCACCGCCGACGGCCAGCGCCAGGCCCAGCCAGAAGCGGCTTTTCAGGCGACGCCGGAGCAGCAGCCAGGCGGCCAGGGCCACCCACAGCGGGGAGGTGTTGCCGAGCAGGGCCGCGTTGGCAGCGGTCGTGTAATCCAGCGACGAAAACCAGACGCCAAAATCGAAGGAGGTGAACAGCCCGGCCAGCACTGGGAAGATCAGGTTTTTACGGTTCAGCGTCTTCCGTTTGTTCTGATTATGGATAAAGAACGGGAACAGGATGACAGAGGCGAGTCCCAGGCGGTACATGGCGGTCACCGGGCCGGGCGCGTCTGCCCAGCGGGCGAACATGGCCGAGAGGCTGAGAGCAAATGCTGCCACACCCAGGGCGATGTAAGGCAGGATTGGGGCTTGCTTGGGTTGGGATGTCTGCGCGTTGGTCATGGGCTTTATCCGGCAAAGGAATGGCCCAATCTTACCACTGCCGGAAGGGCGGCAGGGAATCTGCCGCCTTTCGATTATGATATTGTCATTCGTTTGCTGCGGGAATGATCAGCCAGGCCAGGGCGTAGGCTGCCAGCCCCGGCACGCCGCCGGGAAGCAGGGCGATCAGGAAAGCCAGGCGGAACCAGAAGACGCTGATCCCGAAGAACTCGGACATGCCGCCGCAGACACCGGCGACAACGCGGTTGCTGCGGGAGCGGCGCAAGGGTGAACGCTGTGTGGTCATAAAAAAACCTCCGGTATAGCATTTGTATCACCCTTACATACGTGAAGAAGATACGGAGGTTTCCAACCGGGTGGACAGTTCAGGCAGACTCCAGCAAGGTCTCCTCTTCCACTTGCCCGGGCAGGCTGACAGTTGGCCCGTAGCGCAACATGAAGTAATGGGACAGGAAGGCCAGTGCCGCAATAACGTACCCGGCAACATAGATCGTGCTGGAGACTGTGTCGATCAGGTTATAAGCGTCGTCTGAAAGTTGATTTCCGCCGCCCATCCAGAAGAATGTGCCGAAGCCGTCGCTGATGGCAAAGGCGATCAATGCCCACCATTGGCGGCCCCACTTGCCGCGCCCGAACAAAAGAGAGAGCCACACGGCTGCACCGCCTGCGGCGAGGTCGAAGACGGGATACATGACGCCCACATAGCGGGCAAACCAGGAGTAGTCTTCGCCCAAGCCGGCCCGCCGGGCCAATATGGTCAATCCCGCGGTCAGGAGCAAGGCCAGGGCCACCCCTGCGGCATAAATCCATGTTTTTTTTGATTTTTCCAGTCCATATGCCAGCCGGAACTGGTGGTAAAGCGCCAGGCCGAAAAAGAGATACCCCACTGACCAGCACAGATCGGTCCAGGTCAGTTCGGGCAGGGCCGGCTCATACCAGTAAACGTAGTTGTAGACCATGTCCGAAATTTCACCAGCCACCCAGCACAACCATCCCAGGGAGAAGAACAGCCAGATGCGGCGCGGCGGCTCGCCGGGCTGGAATTGTGCGGTCACGAGCAGGCCCAAGGCTGCGGCTGCAATGGCCGGCAGGACAGTCAGCCGGCTTGTGACCTGATAATCTAGATAGTCCCAGTCAGGGGTGTCCAAGGGGCCCCCGTAATACACATAGGCATATGCAGCCAGCAGCAGAAGGAAAATCCCTGCAAAGGTCCACTGGATGAGTGCCGGACTAATTCTTGACTTGGTGTAAGTCTGGTTATCCATAATTCCGCCTTAACCGGAAAATGCTGCGGGGATTAACCGCTGGTTTTCCAGAACTGAACGTTGTTCGTGGTGGAGGTTATCGAAGGTTTCACTGAGCAGGCGCTGGGTCAGACGGTCGCCGACGACCGTGCCAATGTGCTCCCCAATATCCATGAAAAGGGTCCGGTAGGCTTCGGCGGCCAGGTTCAATTGCGGGAAAAAATGTCTATCCACAAATGTGTTGCTCTCCGGTTTGATCTCCCAGTTCCAGGGTTTGACCACCGCCTGTAGTTTGATGTTCATGAAACGCACCAGGCGCTGGCCCACGATCTCCTGGTAGCGGCTTTGAATGTTGGCGAACCACCGGCCGGCTCCCAGGCGCAGGCACAGGCATTGCCACGCCTGTGCCTGGGGATTGGGAATATGAAGTTGCACCTGCCAGGGGCCCCGGATCTTTGCCAGCGGGATGCCGGTTTCCACTCCCCTGGCCGTGGCAAAAACCGACTCTGCTGCCAGCGGTTTGCCGTTATGGATATACACGAATCCATCGCATTCTGCCGAGCACAGCGCTGCCAGTGCATCGGTCTGCCTGGCATGGATGCCTGTCAGCCAGGCGTTCCATTGGTTTTCGTCCTGGATTTCCAGGCGCTCGCTGATTTGTGCATCCAGCGCCAGCCAGAGCAGGCGCGCAGCAGTATCCGGAAGGGTGACACTGCGGATGGGAAGTTCGGGCTGGAGCCAGTAATTAGGAATATCTGCCAGGAGAATGGGCCGGCTTGCGTCCCCTTGAATGGCAAAAACCCCGGCGACAGCGCCTCTCGCGACTGTGATCGCAATCTGGCTTGCTGGACCGGTTTCAATCTCGATCAAACCGCTCGTCTGGCTGTTGCGAAAGCGGATTTTTTGGGTTTCCAGGGAGGGGAGCGGTCCCTTTTCCAGAATGCCCACAGCCTGACGAAAGAAATATGGCATAAGTGCCTGGCCTTTGAAAGGGTTTACCTGCAATGTTTGGATGGTTGTGACACCGGTTTGCCTACTGGCTCGCAGGTAATTCTATCGCAATCCAGCCCGATTTTTCCTTTAGCCACCTTTCAAATAGATTCCAGTTGGGTCCAGTTCCTCCCGCAGGATGCGCAGTTCATCCCCGGTCACCGGCATGGTGGTCTTCAGTTCTCCGGCCGTCTTCAGCGCCCAGCCGGTGTTATCAATGGCTTCCTGGGCTGTGCGGCCGGGGTGCAGGGCGGTGAGGATCAGCTCGCCGCTTTCATCCGGCTCGAGGATGCCGATGTCGGTCACAACCGCCAGCATGCCTCCGCCGCGGACACCGGTGGCCTGCCGGGAAGTCCTGCCATCCAGGTAACCGGCCGAGGTCATGAAATCCACTTTTTCCGGGAAGCGGCGTTTCTGGTGCGGGGTCATCAGGTAACAGCGGTTGGCCCAGCCGGCGATTTCCTGCGAACCGCCGGAACCGGGCAGACGCACCTTGGGATGCGCATAGTCACCGCCAATCACGGTTGCATTGATGTTGCCGTATTTGTCGATCTGTGCCCCGCCCATGAAGCCGACATCCACATTGCCGCGCTGCAGGTAGTTGGCGAAAATGTCGTACATACTCACCACCGAGAGTGAGCCGCTTACCAGGGTGGGATCGCCGATGGATAGCGGAAGGCGGGCCGGCTCCGCGCCGATCACCCCCGCCTCGTAGATCATCACCAGGTTGGGAGCGTGAGTGCGTTTGGCCAGGTTGCAGGCCAGGTTGGGCTGTCCCACGCCCACGAAGACTACATCGCCATCCTTTAACAGCCGGGCGGCGTTGACGATCATCAGTTCAGCAGAAGAGTAAGTTGGCTGGGTCATGCTTTGCTCCAATCATTCACTGCACGCGGCAGTTCAATAATCTCCGTAGTTGACCACTTCGCTCAGGCGCGGTTTGACCATCAGGCGGTTGTGGGTCTCCGTTCCAAGTTTCTGCCAGTATTCCTGCCGGTCTTTGACCCCGTACACCCATTCGTCGAGATACGACCTGACCGTTCCCGTCGATTCGCTGATCTTGTCCCATTTCAGGTAGAACTCGTTATCCCGGTCGTAGTATCCCTGGGTATAGGAGGGATGTGCTGCATAGGGAACCTGGCAGACGGCATCCACAATGAAGCCGGGGATGAGGGTGCGGTTCGGGTCGGAGCGGATGACTGCTTCGTCCACGATCTCTTCCGCGGTCAGGATGACGCGCCGGGCCGCGAAGGCGGCTTCCTTCTGCTCCCCGATGATGCCCCACAGGTGGGCATTGCCGTTGGCATCTGCCCTTTGGACATGCACGATGGCGACATCCGGGTTCAAGGCCGGGACGGTAATGACCTCCCTGCCCGAGTAGGGATCCTTCACGCGTTTGATCTGCGGGTTGGCGCGTTCCAAGTCGGTGGCGGCGGTCTGGTTCATGGGGATGAATGGCAGCCCGCTTGCGCCGGCTTGCAGGCGCGAGATCATGCCAAAGTGGGAGTATTCCTCCCATTCCAGGTGCCCGGCCTCGATTTCTGAGCGCACGATGCGCAGGGAGCCGACGCCGGGGTTACCCATATAGGAGAAGATCACTTTGCGGGCACAGCCGGCGGCCACCATCTGGTCATAGATCAGGTCCGGGGTGGCGCGTGCCAGCACCAGGTCGTGCAGTCCCCGGCGGATGATCTCATGCCCGGCGGCAAAGGGGATCAGGTGCGTGAAACCGGCGGCATAAACCGTATCGCCGTCATGGACGTGCTGTGCAATTGCTTCAGGGAGACAGACAAGTTTGGACATAGGCTACTTCTTTTTTGGAGGTTCTTTCTTCTTTTTGGAATTTGCTATGAATCCTTTAAAGCCGCTGAAGCGGCCGCTGGGTGGGGGGGCGGGGGCTTTGCGGCGCAGGATCAGGCCGATCCCGCCGATGATCACCGCAAAGAAAAGATAGTCGAAGTCCTGTCTCATGGACTGGTTCGTCTCAGCGGCCATTCCCGAGGCGATGAACAGGATCAGGGCGCCCACCCCCAGCAAAAGGAAAAATGTGCCAATTCGAGCGGTAATATCGTCGTCCATACTCGCCAATTATAAGATGATTCTGGCCGGGAAGAATAGGAAGGCTTGCATATGAAATCAGGAAGGATGTCTCTAGCCGTTCCCTGTTGAGGGAATTAAACTATATAATTAGAACCAACTTACTGAAAGGAGTTCCTTATGCGGCTGTATGTTGATAGTTCGAAGTGTTCTGGATGTAATGCCTGCCGGGTGGCGTGCTCGTTGAGCGTTTTTGGCGAGAACAACCCCAAGAAGGCTTCGCTGGTCATTGAGCCACACTTTCCTGCACCGGGTACTTACACCGTGCGTGTCTGCACGCAATGTGGAGATTGTGCGGCGGTCTGCCCGACGGAAGCCATCAAGCAGGATGCGCAGGGTGCTTATTATGTTGTCTTCGACGAATGCAACCTGTGCGAGGCCTGTGTGCCGGAATGTCCCGAGGAAGTCATGTTTGTGCGTCCCGAACTGGCCAATACGGCCTGGAAGTGCACATCCTGCGGTGACTGCGTGGCTGTGTGCGGCACCAGCGCACTCTGGCTGGCGGAAAAGGAAGCATAGGAGGTAAACATGAACGGCTACGGTGGAAACATTCTGCGTGTCAATCTGACCACGGGTCAGATCAAAAAAGAACCAACCCCGCCCGAAGTGGCGCGTGATTACCTCGGCGGGCGCGGTTTCGGTATTTACTACTTGCTTACTGAAGTCCCCAAACATGCCGATCCCCTTGGCCCGGAGAACAAACTCATTGTGTCCCCCGGCCCCTTCTCCGGCATGCTGGTGGCGGGCGGGGGCAAATGCGACTGGACCTGCAAGGCTCCGCTGACCGGCGGGTATGCTGGCGCCTCCATGGGCGGCCACTTCACGGCCGAGTTGAAATATGCCGGCCTGGACAGCATCATCCTGGAGGGCATCAGCCCGAAGCCGGTTTACCTGTTTATCGATAACGACAAGATCGAACTGCGGGATGCCGCCGAATACTGGGGCAAGGGCTCGGTGGATGTCGAGACGAAGATGAAGCACAAGTTCGGCGAGGAGTTCCAAATCGCGGCCATCGGCCCCGCCGGTGAGAACATGGTTTCCTTCGCCCACATCAATCACGACTTCGGCCGCCAGGCCGGGCGCGGCGGCGTGGGTGCGGTCATGGGTTCGAAGAAGGTCAAAGCCATCGTGGTGCATGGTACCAAGTCTGTCCCGGTGGCGGATATGGAAACCTACCGCAAGACCGGCATGGCGCTCTACAAGGCCTGCAAGGATGCGGAAGGCCTGAAGGAATGGACCTCCTACGGCACCACCATCGTGGTCTCCTGGTGCGATGAAGCCGGCGCCCTGCCCACCCGCAACTTCAGCGCCGGTTCCTACGAGGATGCTAAAACCCTCTACGGCCCCTACATGCGCGAGAAGATCGTCATCACCGACAAGGGCTGCTTCGGCTGCCCCTGCCCGTGCGGCAAATACAGCAAGGTCAAGAAGTACAATTCCTACGCCGAAGGCCCGGAATACGAGACCATCGGCCTGCTTGGTTCGAACGTCGGCATTTCGGATATCGAAGCGGTGGCGCATGCCAACCTGCTTTGCGATGACCTGGGCATCGATACCATCAGCGCCGGCAACGTGATAGCCTGGGCGATGGAATGCTATGAAAAAGGCATCTTCACCAAGGCTGATACCGGCGGCATCGATCTCAAGTTTGGCAACGTGGATGCCGTCTTCAAGATGATCGAAATGATCTCCAAGAAGGAAGGCTTGGGCGCGCTGCTGGCCGATGGCGTCAAGAAGGCTTCGCAGGAAATTGGCAAAGGTACCGAGAAGTTCGCCATCCAGGTCAAGGGCATGGAGCAGTCGGCTTATGCCACACATAATGCCACCGCCATGCTGCTGGCTTACATGACCGCTGATGTCGGTGCGCACCACAACCGTGCCTGGGCCATCACCTATGACATCCAGGTTGGCCGCGAGAAGGTCGTCCCGGAGAAGGTCGCACGCGTCATCTGGCTGCAGCACTTCCGCCCGATGTTCGATGTGCTGGGTGCCTGCCGCCTGCAATGGGTGGAACTGGGCATCGACCGCGATCTGTATGTGCCCCTGCTCGAATCCATCACCGGCATCCACCGCACCTGGGAGGACCTGGAGAAGGTCGGCGAGCGCATCTGGAACCTGACCCGCCTGTACTGGGCGCGCGAGAACGATGATTTTGGCCGCACCTGGGATATGCCCCCGGCCCGCTTTTATGAGGATCCCCCCAAGTCCGGCGCGACCAAGGGCCAGATCACCAAACTGGAAGATGTCAACAAGCTGCTGGATATGTACTACGAGCAGCGCGGCTGGGACGCGAACGGCCTGCCCACAACGGCCACACTCGAGAAACTTGGCATCCCCAAGGAACTGGTTGCTTAGGGCAAGCCATGCCTGCCAATTTTCGCCTGAGCGGTTCCCTCAAGGATACGACCGGCGGCCTGGATCAATACACGGTCGAAGCCGGCCGGACGGTGCGCGAGACCCTGGAATCCCTGGGAATTGCGCCCCTGACCGTCGCCCTGGTGGTCGTAAACAAGGAGCACGAGACCAAGGATTACGTCATCCAGGATGGCGACGACATCTTGGTGCTGGCCGTAGTTGGTGGGGGATGATAGAAAGGCTGTAAAAGCAAGGATGCCCGGCGGTTTGCCTGCCGGGCATCTTCTTGTTTACGGTTGTCTTTTTACGACTTTACTTTACCAGCGTGTGCACCTGCTCGTGCATGTAAAGCGGCAGGTAATAGTGTCCGCCAGCGTTCTTGCCGCTCGAGCCGGAGGCCTTCCACCCGCCAAAGGGCTGGTAGCCCGGCCAGGCGCCGGTGGTGGCACCCTGCGGGCGGTTGGCATAGGCCACACCCGCCTCGATGTGATCGAAGAACCATTCGGCTTCCTCGTCGCTGCCGTAGAAGCCAGCGGTCAGGCCATAGGTCACGTCATTGGCGTGCTGGATGGCTTCCTCCAGGTTCTTCACCTTGCCAATCGTGGTGATCGGCAGGAACATTTCATGCTTCCACAGGCGGTTGAAATACGGCAGGTCGGTCACCAGGGTCGGTTCGCAGAAATAGCCTTTATCGTACAGGCCGCCGGTCTTGACTTTCCCACCGGACAGGAACCTGCCCCCGCCTTTTTCCACTTCCTGGCAGTATTCCTGGAACTCCTTGTATGCGCCCTCGTTGATGACCGGTCCCAGGTATACTGAACGTTCGGTTGGGTCGCCGATGGTGAGCTTTTCGGTCAGTTCCTGTACCAGTTTTACCAATTCATCATATA
Source organism: uncultured Anaerolineaceae bacterium (assembly GCA_964387495.1). GTDB lineage: Bacteria > Chloroflexota > Anaerolineae > Anaerolineales > Villigracilaceae > DSXF01. Next base: position 13,616 of record CAYLXB010000041.1, on the reverse strand, counting down.
CAGGCTCTTCGACGAAGACACGCGAAGCTGCCGAGCATTTCTGTCCCTGCAGACCAAAGGCCGAGCGCACGATGCCCAGCGCGGCCCGCTCCAGGTCAGCGTGGCGGGAAACGATGGTGGCATTCTTGCCGCCCAGTTCCAGCACAATCGGGCGGATCCAGTTGCAATTGGAGAAATCACGGAAAATCCTGGAGCCGACCTCGTACGAGCCGGTAAAGGTCACTCCATCCACCGCGCAGGTGATCAAGGCCTGGCCCAGGGTGCGGCCCGGCCCGGTAACGTAATTGATCACACCCTCCGGCAGGCCGGCCTCCACAAAGCACTCGACCAGCAGGCGCACCACCCAGGCAGTGTCGCTGGCCGGTTTGACGATGACCGTGTTCCCGGCCACCAGTGCCGCGCCGGCAGGTCCGCCGGTGAGTGCAATGGGGAAGTTGAAGGGACTGATCACCAGCCAGACCCCGTATGGTTTCAGCACCGAGACGTTTTTCGCCTCGTACCCAACCAGCGGATCTTTACCCATTTCTATGATGTACCCGTTGTTCTTTTCCATCTGGTCACAGGCATAGTTGATCAGGTCGGCGGTTTCCTGCACATCGCCCAGGGCTTCCATGCGGTTCTTGCCCACTTCCAGCGAGAGTGCGGCCGAAAGTTCGAACAGGCGCTCTTCAATGAGGCTGGCAGCCCGGCGCAGCAGGCGGACGCGTTCCTGCCAGGGCGTGCGGCTCCAGCCGGGGAAAGCCTTTTTGGCTGCATCCAGTGCCAGTTGGGCGTGTTTCTCGTTCCCCTTTTGCAGGGTGGCGAGGGCCAGCCCGGTGTCGATGGGGGAGAAGTCCGGGTATTTTTCCTCGGCGAAGACATCCTTGTTGCCGATCAGCATGGCATGTTCCCTGCCCAGCCCGGCTTTGACCTTTACCAGGGCTTCATCGTAGCGTGTGTGCAGTTCGGGCGGGGGATTGAACATCGTCGCGTAGGTGAGTTTGAAATCAGACATCGGGGTACTCCTTTTCCTGGTGACCTTTTGAGCCCGAAGTTTAGCGGATGAGCGGGCCGACGGCAATGATTGCCAACCCTATTCTAACATAATTCAGATAAATAAGACAAAAAATAATATAATATATCCATCCAAAAAAGAACGCCCGCTCCCTTCAGGGGCAGGCGCTCTTTCTCACTCCTTGCTTTTCACTTCCCCTCACAATCTCCAACGCTTACCCTGGACATATCTTAGAGTTCGGACCTACCGGCCTTCGAACCCTAAGACGCCATGCACACCCGGTTTCGCCCTTCAGCTTTCGCCCGATAAAGTGCCTCGTCAGCCTCTCTAAGCCAGCTTGCCAGGTTGCCCGCATTAGGCCGGATCACAGTCGCGCCCACAGACATGGTGAGCCGCACCTCCGGGTGGGACTGGATTGGCTGGTGACCGGCGATGGCATGGCGCAGTTCTTCTGCCCGCTTGGATACATGCTTCCTGTTTGTGTTCGTAAGCAGGCAGATCATTTCATCTCCGCCATAACGACAGACGATATCGCCGGCGCGGACGTTATCCACGAGCATGTGGGCAATGGACTGGAGCGCCTCATCCCCCGCCTTGTGACCGTAGATGTCGTTGACCTGCTTGAAAAAGTCGATGTCGATCATCAGGATGCCGATTTCATAGTTGTCGCGCCTGGCACGCGCCAGCTCCCGCGGCAAGATTTCCTCAAGGTAGTGGCGGTTGTACAGCCCGGTCAGGGCATCGTGCAGGGCTTGTTCGCGCAGTTTGTCACGCAGTCTTTCCACATCCTGTATGTGTTTCTTGAGCTCCTGGTTGGCATTGCGCAGGGCTTCTTCGGCCTGTTTTCGTTGGGTGATATCCTGGTGGGTGCCGGACATAAGCAGCGGCTTGCCGTCTTCTGCCCAGGTTGCCACTTTCCCCCGGTCGAGCACCCAGACCCACTCTCCGTTTTTGTGGCGCATGCGTGCTTCTGTTTCGTAATAGTCCATTTCACCCCTGAAGTGCTTCTCCAACAATTCATCGGAACGCTTCAAGTCATCCGGGTGGACGAACTTGACCCAGGTTTCAATGGAGATGGGCACAAGCTCAGCGAGCGTATAACCGATGATATCTGCCCAGCGTTCATTAAAAATCGTCTCGCCAGTTTGCACGTTCCATTCCCAGCTGCCCACATTTGTACCTTCAAGGATATCGGCGAGTCTTCTCCTCTCCGTGGCCAGCGCCTCCTCCATTTGCTTGCGTTCAGTGATGTCGCGGTTGATGCCGCGCTGGCCCAGATATTCTCCGTTTTCGTCGAACATGGGGAAGCAGATGTGGCTGAGCCAGTGCACGCTGCCATCCGCGTGGACGATGCGGTATTCGATTTCATCTCTCTGGTGTTGTCTTGAACGCTCCTGGTGTTTCTCAAAAAAGCGGAGATCATCTGGGTGGACGATGTGCATCAAAAGGGAAGCATCCGCTTTGTAGGCCTCGGCCTCGTAGCCGGAGATGCGCTTACAGGCGGGCGACACATAGATAAATTTGCCGTCTGGATTGGCCCAAAACTCCCAATCATGGGTATTCTCGGCCACGATGCGATATTTCGTTTCAGATTCGCGCACTGCCTCTTGGGCGCGTTTGATTTCGGTTAAATCCGTGATGACGGCAATCGCGCCGGCCACCTTTCCATCTTTCCAGCGAGGTGCGCCGGTAATCAGCACGGGGGCAATTGTCCCGTCAGAACGCACCAGGCTGCTTTCGTAAGTGGTGGTTTTTCCTTGCCGGCGCGCCTCACGTGCTTCAAAAAGTCCTGCCTGGTCTGTTGATGCGGTGATGTCTTGAGGGCTTTTGCCGATTAAATCTTGTGGCGTGTACCCGAATAACTTTGCATACGCCGGGTTGACGAATTCAAAGAGACTCTCGGTATCTGTCACTGTCAAGCCCTGGCCCATGTTGTTGACCACTTGCGTCATGAATTCATGCTGGTTTTGCAGTTCATTCTCCAGCCTTTTCCGTTCGCTGATGTCGACAAATGTAGTGAGTAGATAGGGTTCGCCGCCTAAATCGATGCGTTCCGCTGAAAACAATCCTTCCAGTGTACACCCGTCGCGGCGGTGGATCTTGAATTCTGTATTTTGCAAAGCGCCGCTCAATTCGAAATCTTTCAGCAAAGCCTGGCGTTGGACGATATCCTCAAATAGATGGAGTTCCAGGGCAGTTTTACCAACGACTTCATCTTTTTGGTATCCCAGGGTTGCGCAGAAAGAATCATTGACATCTACATAGCGGCCTTCTTCGAGCGTGGAGATTGCCATCAACGTGGGATTCATGTAAAAAGCTTTGTAGAATTTATCTTCTGAGCGTTTCAACGCCGAAATATCTTTGGTAACGCCAAACAACACATCTTTCCCATCCCATTTTCCGCGCGTGATGCGGGTCTCGACGTCGATCAGATTGCCGCGTTGCGTCATGACTGGGACGGGGCACTCTTTTCGTTTTCCTGCCAGCATTTCTGCCACGATTGTTCCGGCTTCCGAACGCCGTTCTGGTGGGTGCACCATCAGTACACTCTGCCCAATTAATTCTTCCTCCGTATATTCCAGACGCTGACAAGCGGTGGCATTGGCTTTCAGGATCTTGCCATCCATATCCAACACAAAAAGAAGGTCATCAATGTTGTTGAAAAATGTCGAAAAATTGGTTTGGCTGGTTTGCAGCAGGTCGGCCGTCTTTTGGCGCTCGGCAGTGTATGCCTGCCGGGCGGTCCGGTGAGCCAAAAAAGTCAGGCTGCCCGTCAGCGCGAACAGGGAAGAATAAAACACCCATTGTTTCAGGGTAATATTCGTTCCCGGCGGCGGGAGCCGCCAGCCGTTTTCGAACAGCAGGAGACCGAGCACGGCCAGGGAACTCACGCTTGCAAGCGCTGCCAGGCCTCTGCTGCCAACGATCAGGCCTGCGACAACGATTGCCAGCAGGAATACCACCGTGCTGGCAGGGCGGATGGTTCCCAGGCTGGCAAAGTCTGCCATGGCCAGGGTTGGCCCCAACACGGTCAACCCCATACTTGCCAGCTTCATCTTGCCTTTCTTGACCAGCCCGCGCAGTGTCAGGGTCGCAAAAAATATCAGAACATCCATGTAAATGATGAGCTGGGGAAAATTTCTGCTGATGATGTTACTGGCGGACACAGCGCCCATAACAATCAGGATGGTAAGTGTGGTTGCATTGAATAACGTAGCCCGATACGTCTTTTCTTCGTCATCCGCAAAAACAGGAGGGGTGAGCCAGCTTTTGATTTGAGGCATCATAAAATTAATCCTTGCGTAGTCGCGCTGTTGTTTGGCCATTGCGTTCTACATTTGGCTGGGCCTATTGTAAATATATATGAGAAGGCCGTCTACCGACAAAATTATAAGTATTTCTGGCTGAAACCCGCGTCCCAAAGCTCCCACGTCACCCGGTTTTAAGCGACTTTCTCCCATCCTCGCGCCCTGCTCGCTTTTTATCCCTCAGTCCTGACTCGTCACTGGTTCCCCGTACCTCATCCCTCGTAATTCGTCCCCACGCTTGACACCTCCTCACGCTGGCGGGATAATAAGGGCAGAGGTTCCATGCCTGTTATTTCGCTCATGACTGATTTTGGCATCAAGGACGGCAACGTGGGGGTGATGAAGGCCGTCATCTGGGGGATTTGTCCTTCGGCGCAGATCACCGACCTGAGTCACGTGGTGGCGCCGCAGAACGTGCGCGAGGCTGCCCTGCTCCTGTTCCGTTCGGCGCCTTATTTCCCGCCCGGTTCCATCCACGTGGTGGTGGTGGACCCCGGCGTGGGCACGGCGCGGCGCCCGATGGCCGCCCGCGTGGGGGAGCAGGTGTACGTCGGACCGGACAACGGCACCCTGACGCTCCTGCTGGAGCGGGCCGAACGCGAAAAGAAGCCAATTGCGTGTATCCATTTGACCCGGCCTGAATACTGGCTGCCCGAAGTCAGCCATGTCTTCCATGGGCGGGATATCTTTGCGCCGGCGGCCGGGCACCTGGCGGCCGGGGTGCGGCTGGATGTGCTGGGCGTGCCTTTCAGCGACCCGGTCCTGCTGGCCCTGCCCCGCCCGGAACGCACGCTCTGCGGCTGGCGCGCCGAGGTGATCCACATCGACCACTTTGGCAACGTGGCCTCCAACCTGCGCATCGAGGAACTGGACGAGGTGTTACAGTACAAGGAGCAGGCCATCATCCGCCTGGGGCAGGTGGAAATCACAGGCCTGGTGGATACTTTCGGGGAACGCCCGCCGGGGGCCTTGATTGCCCTGTTCGGCAGCACCGGCAGCCTGATCGTATCCGTTGTCAATGGCAGTGCCGCCTCCCGCTTGAACGTGAAGATTGGCGATCCTTTCGAAGTGATCCTTCCATGAGCGATTTTTCCCTCGTCGTCGAGAATCTTTCCTTTCGCTACCGCGACCGGGCCGGCGCGGCCATCCAGGATATTTCCTTTTCGGCCGGCAGGGGCGAGATCCTGCTGATCGCCGGGGCCAGCGGCTGCGGCAAGACCACCCTCATCCGCTGTATCAACGGCCTGATCCCGCGCTCCTACAAAGGGGAACTGCAGGGGCGTGTTCTCATTGAAGGTGCGGATGCCGCCGCCTGGAGCCTGGCGCGCATTTCCCAGCATATCGGCACCGTCCTGCAGGACCCGGAGCGCCAGATCCTGGGCACGAAGGTGCGCAACGAGGTGGCCTTCGGGCTGGAGAACCTGGGATTGGGGCGCGAGGAGATCTTCCAGCGCATCGACGAAGCCCTCGAATACCTGAAAATCCCCCACCTGCGCGACCGGGATACCTTCAACCTTTCCGGCGGCGAAAAGCAGAAGGTGGCCCTGGCCGGCGTGCTGGCCATGCGGCCGGGTATCCTGCTGCTGGATGAGCCGCTGGCCAGCCTGGACCCGGCCTCGGCCCTGGACACCCTGGAGACCGTGCGCCGCCTGGCGGACGAAGGCATGACCGTGCTGATGGTGGAGCACCGGGTCGAAGATGTGCTCAAGATCGATCCTGGGCGGGTGCTGTATATGAAAGACGGCGGGATCCATTACCTGGGCGGCCCCGGCGGGCTGGTACAGTCGGTCACCTACCAGGATGTGAAACTGCCGGCAGCCATGGTCATCGAACAGGCCCGGCGGGACGCGCCGCCCGCCGAACTCCAGGTGCTGCCCTCCGGAGCGGGGAGCCAGCCCGGTGCGGAGCCGCTGGTGCGCTTCGAGGAGGTGGCCTTCGGCTACGAACCCGGCACGGAAGTGCTGCACGGCATCTCCCTCGACATCCGCCGCGGCGACGTGATCGCCGTGCTGGGACCCAACGGTGCCGGCAAGACCACCTTCGTCAAGCATGCCATCGGCCTGCTCAAGCCCAAATCCGGCCGGGTGCTGGTGAACGGCCAGGACACGCAGACGGCCAGCGTGGCCCAGATCGCCGCCACGCTGGGCTATGTCTTCCAGAGTCCCAGCCATATGCTCTTCGCCCCGACCGTGCATGCGGAACTGGCCTTCGGGCCGCGTAATCTTAAACATTCCCCGGAACAGATCGAAAAGGAGGTGAAAGAGGCGCTCGAAATCGTCAACCTTCTCGACCGTGAGCAAGACCCCCCGCTGGCCATGTCGTTCGGCCAGCAAAAACGCGTCAGCATCGCCGCCATCCTGGCCATGCGCTCCCGTATCCTGGTGATGGATGAGCCGACCGCCGGGCAGGACTACAAGAATTATATGAATTTTATGGATTCCATCCTGCAGATGCCCGGCTTCGAATCGGTTTTGTTCATCACCCACGATGTGGATCTGGCGCTCATCTACGCCAACCGGGTGCTCCTGGTGGCCAACGGCCGCCTGGAGGCGGATGGCAGGCCGCAGGATGTCCTGGGCAACCTGGACCTGCTGCAAGCCTGCCGCCTGGTACCCACCTCGCTCCTGGCTGCCAACCTGGAGCGCCTGCCGCGCAGCGGCCGTTTCCTGCGGGCTGAAGCGCTGGCGCACATTACCTTGAATTGAGGAGAATGAAAAAAATGGATAAAAAACTCGTTTCCGTCCTTCTGGCCCTGGTCGCCATCCTGGTCTTCGTCTGGGGCGCGATCGTCATCGGCAACCAGCTCGGCATCGAACGCCTGCAGACCGGCGAGCGGCCCCTCTACCGCCTCGGTTTCGTGGTGCTGGGCCTGCTGATCGCCTTCCTGGTCTACCTGGCCACCAAGGAGAACAAGGCCTGGGAAGTGGGCACGCGTGAGGTGGTCTGGATGGCCATCGGCGCGGCGCTGTATGCCGTCTTCTCCTGGCTGTTCAACGGCACGGTCTTCGTGGTGCCCTCCCTGAGCCAGGTCTCCCTGCGCCCGGCCATCGCCATCCCCATGTTCTTCGGCTACGCCTTCGGCCCGGTGGTGGGCTTCTTCAGCGGCGCGGTCGGCAACATGTTCGGCGATGCCCTGACCGGCTTCGGCCTCTCCCCGCAGTGGAGCATCGGCAACGGCCTGGTGGGCTTCATTGCCGGCCTGCCCATGCTGTTCAAGGACAAGAAGAAGAGCCTGGATACCATCCTGGTCGCCAGCGGCGTGCTGACCCTGGTCGCGGTGGTGATCTACTTCCTGAACCGCAGCCTGCCGAACATGCTCTATTTCGATGTCCCGAACAACGTCTTCGGCGACGCCCAGATCACGCTCTTCGCCGGCATCTCCCTGCTGGTCGGCTTCCTGCTGGTGCTGGGGGCGCGCTTCCTCTTCGGCAAGGACATCGATATCGCCACCGCCGTCACCTGGGGCGCACTGGGCAACATCCTGGGCATCGGCTTTGCGGCCATCTCGGACATCTGGATCAACGGCTTCTCGCTCCCCGCGGCCATCGTGGGTGAGTTCCTGCCGGCGGCCGGTCCGAACCTGATCTTCGCGGCCATCCTCGTCCCGCTGCTGGTGGTGGCTTTCAGCTCCTATCGCAAGCAGGCCGGGCGGTAGGACCTTTCTTTTGACCCTGCGGGCAGAGCGGTGAGGCCCCCGGCTGCACCGCTCCGCCCCCGGGGTGACTGGTTGTCAACATGCTTGTCGCCTGGCGTTACCGTCCGCGCAAATCCCTGATCCAGTGGTTCGACCCGCGCGCCTGGGTCACGTTTTACCTGTGCTTCCTGTTCAGCACGCTGTCCTTCTGGGATGTGCGCTTCCTGCTGCCCTTTTTCGTCATCGCCCTGGTGACCCTGCTCACCTCGGGGGTGACCTGGCGGGAGATGCGCCGCGCCTTTCTGTTCATCGTGGGCTTCGTCATCTTCTTCGCCTTCCTGACCTTCCTGACCGGGCGGGGCGGGACGGAGTTATACCAGGAGGAGCACCTGATCCGGGAACTGCGGGCGGGCTTTTCGATCCTGGGCTGGACCCCCACCTTGAAGATCACTGTGGAGCGGGTCTTCTTCGCGGTCACCCAGCTGGTGCGCGTTTCCAGCATCGCGGTCATGACCGTGCTGATCCCCTACACGCTCAATCCGGCCCATTACGGGATCACCTTCAAGGGGCTGGGCCTGCCGGACAAGATCGCCTATGCCATGGACCTGACCATGCGCTTCATCCCCACCTTTGCCCGGGATTTCCAGCTGACGCGTGACGCCCAGCGGGCGCGCGGCTACGAACTGGAAAAAATCAGCGGCGGCCTGCTCGAGCAGGTGCGCAAACTGGGACCGCTGATGGTGCCGGTCACCATCCACGCCATCAGCAGCAGCGAGGACATCATCGACGCCATGGACCTGCGCGCCTTCGGCGTGGGCCCGCGCACCTGGCTGGACCAGTTGACCTACCACCTGCGCGACCGGTTCCTAATCGTTTTCGGCATCGCCATTTTTGTCGTCTCGCTGGGGCTGTCCTTCCTGGGATACGGCAATTTCTGGGTGCCCGAGGCGTTCATCCGGGCGGCGGGGGGCTAGCGGGTTCGGGGGGCGCGGGTCTGCCCAGGGCGGCCGCCCGCGCGGCCCCCTGCGAGACCGCCTCGATGATGGCGGCCTTGAAGGCGCGCTGCTCCAGTACGAACAGGCTTTCCACGGACACGCCCCCCGGCGTGCTGGCCTCGGCGATGAGTTCGGAGGGGGAAACCTGGCGGGAACGCCACATCTCCATGCTTCCCATGATCGTCTGCGCGGCCACTTCGGTGGACACCTGGCGGGGCAGGCCGCAGCGCACGCCCGCCTCGATCAGCGCCTGGAAAAACAACAGGGTTTCCACCGGGCTGCTGAGGGATGTGACCGCGTTCAGATAGGTTTCTTCCACCTCGACGATCTTCCCAAGAGCCGCGAACAGGAAGTTTACCGCCTGGCGCTGTTCCGGCGTGACCTGCGGCGTAAAAGCCAGTGCGGCCACTCCCTGCCCAACCTGGCTGGGCGGATTGGGCAGAGCCCGCACCAGGGGCTGTTTTTCACCCAGGCCGGCATACTGGCTGAGCGGGACGCCGGCCGCGAGTGAAATGAGGATCTGATCGGGACCGAGCCGGGCTTCCTGCAGGTCGGGCAGGACGAGCCGGACGACTTCCGGGCGCACGTTGACCAGCACCAGGTTGCCCTGCTGCGCGGCCTCGACGTTGCTGGGGGTGGTGCGCACGCCAAAGTTTTGTGCCAGGTGGTCCAGGCGGGCTGCGTCCCGGTCGCTGACGACCAGTCTTTCAGGCGGGATCAATTTCCTGTGTTTCAAGCTGCTCAAAATGATCTCCGTGATATGTCCGCCGCCGATAAACGCGACCTGCATGTTCTCCATCATCGATCGCCTCCATTCTCCGGCAGCAGGCGCTGCCAGCCACCCTCCAGCTGCGGGTTGGTGCGGATGCCCAATTGGCGCAATTCCTGGGTCACGTCCACGGGCAATGGGTGCTCGGGCACTTTTTGGTTTAAGACCCCGCCCATCACCACCGGGACCTTCAAGTGCAACCGGTTCAATTCCATCTGCAGCCGCTGGGCGTACTCGAGGGCCATCCCATTATGGGTGCTGATCAGGATGGCCTCCACCCCGTATTCCTGGGCCGCGCCGGCGACATCGTCCGGGTTTTTCTCGGGACCCAGGTAGATCACCTCCGCGCCGGCTTTGTGCAGCAACTCCCGCAGGACGTAGATGGCATGTTCATGGACATCGCTGGAGGCCAGCAGGAGCCGGCGCTTGCCCACCAGTTCTTGCATCCGGCCGCCGGTGAACTGCGGGAGAAACTCCTCGATGGTGCGCAGGGACTGCAGGGAGACATCGGTGGGTACCAGGGGCTTCCGGCGCCCGGCGGCGGGGTCCCATTCCCCGGCGCCGAACTCGGTTTCGAATTGCTGCGGCCCCAGGTGCTTGAGCACGTACAAGAGCCGGACGGGGTCCTTGACATCCACGCCCGCCTCTGCCAGTCCGCAGAGGGCCCTGTCGCAGATATCCCTGCCGGCCGCGGTGACCTGGCGGGCAAAGGCGCGGGCGGGGCCGTAATCCACCAGCGGGCGCAGGCGCCGGGCGGCTTGTTCCACCTGGCGCCCGTAACTCTGGATCTCGGCAATCTCCCGGGCCGAGGGGATGCGGATGGCCTCGGTGACCGGCAGCGGCAGCACGGCATGCCCGGTGGGGCATTCCAGCTGCGCCAGGATATCCCATAATAAATATTCGCCGACCACCCCCCAGTTGTGCGGAAAATTGCGGGTGAAGGAGAGCGTGTCCCCGTAGATCATGGAGCCGAGGCACCCGCCGGCGTGGATCTCCTGCAGGGCGAACACCCAGCCCATGCGTTTGAGCGGGTCGGTGGTCAGGCCGCCGATGCAGTGGCTGAGCCTGGCGCCCAGCAGAGTCTCGACGATGTACCGTTCGAGATACGCCCACCCGGCCACCGTGGCGCAATCCAGGAAGAGTGCCCCAAACCCATCTTCCAGGTAGGAGTGCAGCAGCAGCCCGGCCTCCCGTTTTTGGCCCAGGAGGGCGATGGCGCGCACGGTTTCGGCCGCGGTCCGGGCGGAGTCCTTCCACATGGGCGCTTCGTGGGAGAAATATTGGGACAGGTTGCCGATGGTGGTCGCACCGGCTTCCAGGGCATGCACCGTATTCTCTGTGCCTGCCGGGAAGCCGATCATGAAATCACCCATGTGGGGCTGGATCGGGACGGCCTGCCCGATCTGGCGCCACTCTTCTCCGCTCTCCAGCATCGGCCCGGTTTCGGCGGGGACCCCGGCCCGGAACTCCGCCGGCAGGGCCATGCGCCGGTCCAGGCAGATGCCTGCCCGGTCGATGCGGTAGCCCTCCTCCTCGGCCACTCGGTGGATATATTGGAGCGCCTCGACCGTTGCCGGCCACGAGTCCATCCCGATGTGGGCATGGTACATGATGGTGCCGTCCCGGATGCACCGGAGTTTGTATTCGGCCTCCGAAGCCGCGCCCATTTTCTGGCAAAAAAGAGAACGCCCGAGCGTGATCTCCCCGGCGATCTCCTTCGCCTCGGCCAGCAGGGCATTGGGATGCGGCAGTTTGTGGGTGGATAACACTTGCACCCGCTGGTGGAAATAATCTGTGCTCATGGGATTACTGGCCGTTCGACCTTTTTACTTGCGCGGCCTTCGGGGAAACAACATGGGCGTCCTGGACTTGTACTCCAGGTAGGAGGCCCCAAAGCGGATCTCCAGTTCCCGCTCCTCGTACACCTTCACGAAGAAGAGCAGCGCCGGCGCGAACAGCAGGCCGGCCCACAGGATGAACAGCACGGACTGAAACCAGATCCCCAGGGAGATCAGCAGGGCCAGGGCTGCCAGCACCATGGGATTGCGCGTCCAGGCATAGCACCAGTCCGCCGCCAGTCTCTGGCTGAGCGCGATGAAAAAGGGCGCCCCGGAGCCTTTCAAAGCCAGGTTGACCACGATCAGCACAAAAGCCGCCCCGCTCAGGATGACCAGCGCCAGGCCGATGGCCGGCGGCGCCGGGAGCGTCCAGCCGGACCAATCCCGGTACGTGGTGACTGCCCGGATGATGGGAATCCCCAGCAGGAACCCCAGCGCAAAATGCACGAACGTCGTGATCCAGGCGGCGCGGCTGACTGTCGGGCGCCGGTCCAGGACCTGCCTGCCCAGCCAGACCATGGGGAATACCAGCAGCAACCCGCCCACGCTGACGGCCAGGTTCGCGGCATTCGACAGGGAGGCGTTCAGCGCCCACCACCAGGCGAGCCAGATGACCACCACCAGGGCGGCTTTGGCAGGGAATTCGAGCGGGTGTTTCATGGGAATATCCTATAGTAGGTGTGTAAAAACAACTTCCGTATTTTAAGGTTTGAGCGTAGATGACGAGTAGAATAATAGCATAACAATCAAGAAAGTGGAGTGTCTGATGCCGATCTCAGCAGTGCATCAATGTCAGTGTGCTCATTGTCAAGATCCTGGAGAGAGCCCGGAGAAGAAGCTGCATGAACAGATCAATCTGGTTGCGAGCCGGTTGGACGAACAGCAACGGCGTTGGTTTGTAGCAGTAGAAGCGAACCGGTATGGACACGGTGGGGTACGCTTGTTCTCGCAGATTACCGGGATGGATGAGAAGACCATCGAGCGAGGGCAGCTGGAGTTGGAAGAAGGCTTGACCAACCGTCCGACGGAGCAGGTCCGTTCTGCTGGCGGTGGACGGCCTCGGGTTGAAAAAAAGACCCGGGGATAGAAGGAGCACTGGAAAAGCTGGTTGAGCCAGAGACGGCAGGCGATCCGATGAGTGAGCAGAAATGGGTGCGCAGCAGCCTGCGCCATTTGAGCGCAGAGTTGAGCAAGAATGGGCATTCTGCTTGTCCCAAGACGGTGGCACGCTTGCTGAAACGGGCGAAGTATTCACTCAAGGTCAACTCCAAGCGGCTGGCGGGTGCGCAACATCCGGATCGCAGCCTGCAATTTGAGTACATCGAGGCGCAAAAACAGCTCTTTTTGAGTCATGGCTGGCCTGTGATCAGCGTGGATACCAAGAAAAAGGAACTGATTGGCGATTTTCGGAATGCTGGACAGTCTTGGTGCCAGGAGCCGGAAGCAGTCAATGACCATGATTTCGAATCGGATGCCATTTGCAAAGCGGTTCCCTACGGTATCTATGACTTGGCCCACAATCGCGGCTATGTATACGTCAGCCAGTCTGCTGACACCGCCCAATTCGCAGTAGAGATGATCGCCCGTTGGTGGTTGACTTTTGGGCAGTATGACTTCCCGCATGCGCCTGCCATCTTGACGCTCTGCGATGGTGGAGGCAGTAATGGCTGGCGTTCCCGGTTATGGAAGCTCCAGGTCCAGAAGCAGTTGGCCGACCAGCTCAACCTGGAAGTAATGGTTTGTCATTATCCGAAAAACACTTCGAAATGGAATCCTATCGAACACCGCTTGTTCAGCCAAATCAGCCTCAATTGGGCAGGCAAACCATTGCGCACTCTGGAGGCCATGCTGGCTTACATCCGCGGTACTACCACTCGAACAGGATTGTGCGTCGCGGCTTTCCAGGTAGACCAAAAGTATGAACGCGGGATCAAGGTGAAAGATGAAGTGATCCAGAGTTTGAACCTTGTGCGCCACGACACCTGCCCTAACTGGAATTACACGATCCGGCCACGCTCGCTACCCGTTTGTGCTTGAGATCGGTTTTTAAAGTGCGGAAGTTATTTTTACACTACTCC
>CAYLXB010000040.1:0-31315 GCA_964387495.1 uncultured Anaerolineaceae bacterium | reverse complement strand
GACTCGGTGCGCGGGTCTTCGGCGGTCAGAATGGCCAGGTCGGCCAGTTCGGCGGCAACCTCGGCCATCAGGCGGCGCTTCCCGCGGTCGCGCAGGCCGGCGGAGCCAAAGGCAACCAGGACGCGAGGGCGATCGAGATCCGCCCTCACCCCCGGCCCCTCTCCCTGCGGAAGAGGGGAGTTGAGCATTTCCCGGGCGGCTTCGAGGGCGCGGCGGAGGGCGTTGGGGGTGTGGGCAAAGTCCACGATGGCGGTGAAGGGCTGGCCCAGGTCGATGCGCTCCATACGGCCGGGAACGCCCTGCAGGCCGGCAATGCCGCGGGCAGCGGTCTCGGGCGGGATGCCCAGGCCGCAGACGGCAGCGGTCAGGGCAGCCAGGCAGTTGGAGACGTTGAAAGCACCCGCCAGCGGGCTGGAGACAGGGACGCGAAAATCGCAACTGACAGCGGTGAAATAGAGGCCGGAGGGGTCATAGCGGACTTCTTCGGCATGGACATCCGCGGCGGGGTCCAGGCCGTAACTGACCGCCAGCACGGACGGCAGTTCGCGGAGCACGGAGACCAGAAATTCGCAGGAGGCATCATCGCGGTTGAGGACGGCCAGGCGCGGGCTACCCTGCGGTTTGGGGCTCGTCTCGGCCAGGGAGCGGAAGAGGCGGGCTTTGGCCTCCCGGTAGTTCTCGTAGGAGCCGTGGTAGTCGAGGTGCTCGTGGGTGATGTTGGTAACCAGGCCCAGGTCGAACTCGCAGGCATCCACCCGGAACTGGGCCCAGCCGTGCGAGGTGGTCTCCAGGACGACATGGGTCAGGCCGGCGGCGGCCATCTGCGCCAGGTAGCGCTGGACATCGGGGGCATCCGGTGTGGTGACATGGAAGCCGGTGTCCAGGACCTGGTCACCGATGACGGCGTTGACGGTGGAGATCATGCCGGTCCGCAGCCCGGCAGCCAGCAGGATGTTGTAGAGGATATTGCAGGTGGTGGTCTTGCCGTCGGTGCCGGTCACACCGAGCACGGTCAGGCGGCGGGCGGGGAAGCCGTGGAAGGCGGCGGCCAGGTGGGCCAGCGCCTGGCGCGGGTTCTCCACGCGCAGGTAAGGCACGGGCAGGCCGTCCAGGTCTTGGGAACCGACCAGCGCCGCAACGCCCTTGCGGACGGCATCCGGGATGTACTTGTGGCCGTCGGCGGAACCGCCGGGCATGGCGACGAAGAGCGCGCCGGGAATCACCTGACGGCTGTCGGCGGTGACGGCGGAGATCAAGGGGTTGGCGCCAAAGGAGCCGGTTTTGGCGAAGGGGAAATCCGCGAAGAGCGAGGCGAGGCTTACGGGAGACATGGGCCAGTTTTACCATAAAATCGGAAAGGACGGCAGTACGGCTGCCGTCCTTTCCGAAAACCCGGGTGGTGTGTTTGCCATTGGAGCACCGGGAACAGAAATGGATGTTCCGCTCCATCCCTGGAAAAAGCAAATGACTTTCAACCCAAGGAAACGACCCGATTCCGCCCCAGGCTCTTGGCCCGGTACATCGCCGCATCGGCATTTTTGAGCAAATGATCAATATTCGTGATTGAATTATCGAAACCGGCTACACCGATGCTTACTGTCACACCCATACGGTGATCCTCATTGGAACAGGTCTCCTTCTCCACCATCTCTCTCAACCGCTCAGCCATCATGCCCGCCTCCGGCGTCGTAGTGTTGGGCAGCAGGATGCCGAATTCTTCCCCTCCCAAGCGGGCCAGCATGTCAGTCTCGCGAATGTTCTGCTGAATTGTTTTGGCAACACATTGCAAGACCAGGTCGCCGGCATCGTGGCCACAGGTGTCATTCACGCGCTTGAACTCATCAATATCCAACATCATTAGCGACAGGGGAGTCTGGTATCGCCGCGTCCGCTCGATTTCCTCGTGGCCGCGGGTGAAAAAGCCCCGCCGGTTGCCAGCATGGGTCAACTCGTCCGTCATGACCAATTGTTCGAGGCGGGCATTCAATTGGTGGACTTGCTCATTGGCCCGCTTTTGCTCCACAATCGTCCAGATCACGTCGGCAATGTATGAGACAACTTCGATATCCTGTTGAACGTAATTGGCCGGCCTGTTGCCTATCCCCAGGATGGACACAATCCGATCGCCACGCATGGTCGGTACAACCAATTCCCGAATGACTTCGGCATGACCTGCCGGAAAACCCTTGCGATGCGGCAAAGAGGCAAAATCATTATGAATGACCGGTTGGCGCTGGCGAACACAATCCACCCATACCCCGGCTTCGCTGATTGGGTAGTGCATACTCCTGCCTTCGGCCTGGCAGAACTCGGCCAGGGTGCGTGTGGACCAGGCTTGAAGGGAAAGAGTAATCTGGTCCTCCTCTACAAAGTGATAGAAACCGATTGGGCTATCCATCAGGACACTGATTTCATCAAGCGCCATTTGCATCAATTCTTCGACCGAATGCGTATTGGCGTATTCCCACAAGCGCAGACGCAGACGCAAGATTTCTTCCACCCGCTTGCGTTCGGTGATGTTTCTGCCGATTGAAATAAGACTTGGTTCGCCAGCCGCATTGTACATAACCGAAGCAATGTACTCCAACGGTACTTTTTTGCCATCTTTGCAAATGAATTCCAGTTCAATAGTTCCCGCACCTCTTTCAAGAATCGACTGGATCGCCTGGGTCGCCTGTTCCAAAGCGGCAGGGGCGTAATATGCATCGGGCGCTTTGAGTTGGGCAATCTCTTCGTCGCTATAGCCAGACATATCCCTGAATGCCCGGTTCCATCTTAAGGCTTTTCCTGTCTGTGGATCAAAGACAAAGAAGGTGTCCAATTGGGTATTCAAAGCCCTTTCGACAAACTCCTTTTCTGCTTGCAAGGCGGCCTCAGCCTGCTTGCGTTCGGTGATGTCGCGGACGATTGACAGAGCATGCGCTTCGCCGTCCAGGACAATAATTTCACCGGAATAGAGACCTCGTATTCTTTGACCAGATTTCCCAACGAAGTCGTACTCCACATTGTGGACACGCCTGTTCTCGCGCAATGCCGCTGCCCATGCAGATCGATCCTGCAAGCTGGCCCACAGATTCAGCGCCAGCGTCGAGCTGGCCAACGCCTCCTCCCGCGAATAGCCCGTGATGCGGCTAAAGCCCTCGTTGACTTCGATAATCCGACCATCCACCAAGCGCGTGATGAGTACAGCATCCGGGCTGGAATGGAATGCCTTGGAATATTTTTCTTCGCTCAACCGCAGGGTCTCTTCCACCTGTTGGCGCTCCGCAATGTCACGCTCCAGGTCAACCAACAGGCGGCGGCTGACCAGCAGCGACAGGCCAAAGGTGAGGGTGATGAAAAGCATCTGGTAGGCCAGAAGCACCAGGGTCTCATAGATGTCAGAGCGAAAAAAGTCATATGCGGGAGGCACAGCCAGATCCACAACGATACGGACAACGCTGACCACACAAAAGACAATAAACACGATGCCCACACCGCGCGTGGACGGACGCATTTCAACCGCCACGCGGCGGAGCATGAGCCAGGCGCATTGGAAGCAAATCAGCAGCAAAGCCAGCGATAAATTGATATTACGCGCTTGCACACTGGGTTGGATAACCGCGAAATAAGCGTGAACAAGAATAAAAATCAGCAGCAGAAGGGCATTGTGAATTTGCGGGCCGCGTTTCCCTGTAAAACGTTCCAGCCCCATATACAGAAGGATGGTTCCACCGATCACCAAAACATTGCTGCCTACCATGGACACGAGATCAGGTATGGCCCCGCGCAGGATAACCAACGCCAGCGCCGCAAATTGCATCCCAAAATCAGCCAGCCAAAAGCCCAGCCCCGCAAAACGTTTGCGGTTTTGGAGCCACAGGATGGTCATGACAATAGCGCAAATCGCATTGCTGATGACGTAACTGAAAATGACGGTTCGCATGTCAAGCGGATTCATACCATACCTCGCTCAATGTAGAGGTATCTGCACCGAAGGGAAGAGGTACACGCCCAACTTGTGGATATCCGGTTCGGATAACCGCTGATAGGCGATCGTACAGTACTTTATTATATCGTCAGTGCTGCTTTCCCTGAAACAATTCGGGGGGCAATTGTGCAGGTTTTCTTAAGTCGGCATTTTTCTCCAAATCAATTGCGATGTCAACCTGAGGGAGCGGTTTTGCGCCCGGAGGGGCTCCGGATTGGCACCGAGATGCTTCGGCGGAATCCTAAAGGATGCTACGCGAGTACGCCGCCAGATGCTTCGGCGGAAGTGCACCGCCTCAGCACGACAGGGGGCGGGAGGAGGCCGCCAAGTGTTTCGGCCCTGGAAGAGCACCAGGGCCGAAACAATGAGAGTATATTTTCATGTACGGTGGAGAAGAGTGGAACAAATCCCCAAAATCAGAAACCGAACCTGCGGATGTATTCCCAGAGCGGAATGCTCATGCCGAATACGATCAGGTAGACAGTCAACAAAATCCATAAGCCCGGAATCGACCAGCGGGTAAGATTATGCAGCCGCAAGGCTTTTTCCTTCTCTTCTGCATTGACATAAAGCATCAGCCTGACCGTAACTGCCAGTGCAAGAAAAACAATGACGTAATTGCAAAGCATAAATTTATCGGCAAACGTCATATATCCGACCGGGGGGATGGAAGAAGTAAGCGTCAAATGATAAAGGATGGCGCCAACCAGGGTGGAAGATGTCAGCGCCAAGCGCTCACCAATTTCGTTATACTTCATCAGGAAGGAGAGCATACCCACCATCACAATGACAATGGCAGCGAATAAGCCCTTCATAAAGGAGGAGAACCACGGATGGTAGATTTGCACATTGAAAATCAATCGCGAATAGGGCACCGAATAGATCGGATAATCATGAACCACTACTTCACCGGCAACTTCTTCCTCCACTTGCCAGCCTGAGACAACCGCATATTTATCCACGCCGCTTGTTTCGCGATCAAATTCATAAACCAGTTTGTCCACGCCCAGAATTTTGTCTTCCATCTGCATATTGAGGAGATGGTAATCAAATGGAAAATCATTTAACAGGACATTGGCACCCAAGGGAACCCGGACCCGATAATGGTGAGATGTATCTCCTTTGTCATCTCCTGTTTCATCCGTGATATCCAGGGAGCCTGTAGCGTTCATCACCTCGAATGTGGGGTCGGGAGTATTACAGGGCGCGCTGCACAAGATATTGAGGTAAACATCCATCGTATATGAGCCGGTAGCGATATTCAGGTCGGTAATCCCAAGCACATACATGCCCACTTTTACAACCAGTTTCTCATCCGAGGCTTGCACTGCCGGTTGTGCTTTTACCGCAGCTGGAATGTATGGACTCGCAGCCGTCTTTTGGATGAGCCAGGGAGAGAACGCCAGGGCAAAAATGATCACCACAGCCAGGTAGATAAACCGCCGAACCTTTATTGTCTTTTGCATGGTGTCTCCTTTTGGACGGAATCGAAATCATTGATTGAAGATCGTATACTACTACTTCGTGGCAAGTTGTAATCGTTCATAGACGATCCATCAGCGTCCATGAAATCAGAGACAATTTCTCGCTCGATTTACTAGGAATCCTACAAATCAAATATATTAGAAAACGACAACCCTGACAAGGGCTGGCCCTCCTCAAAAATTACACCCCAAAAACAGTGGGGGTCGAGCACCTGAGATAACAATCAATTGGGATTGCTCATTCAGAATATTGTGCGAGTTTTTATTCGGTTGGTAGTGTTGCCTTTCCTTGGGGGAAATTAGATGCAATTGTAGTTCAGATAGAGTACAACACCGTAGGTTCAATGGACGTTACAGGTAATTTTGCCCATATATTTTTTTACTATATAGGCATTGCAGCACGTTATACACGCTATTGACATTTCCCAATCTCACCCTGAGTCAGTTCGTAATGGCTCGAATCCATTGACTCCAACTCTACCCCTCGCAAGCAGGGTTTTTATTTGAGTGGTTCAACACCCTACGAGGCACTTACTACTACAGGAGACTATGTCAATTGCCCCCAACCTAAAGACTCTCATCTCCGAGAGTCTCTATCTATTGGACTGGTTCAAACCATCAGTGGTGGCGATCACACATCTGATTGCGCATGTTGTGTACGAGATGTTGAAATATTAGGTAGTATCAACCCGTTGAGCGTGAACAAATATCAAAAGCAGTATGAAGATTAGTAACTTAAGTATATAGATAAAGTAGGGGCTAACCTTGGCTGTCAACTCGTACCTGTCCCGGCGTAAAACGGGACAGCGCAAATGAAAAGCATACCTCCAGATGGAGAATGCAGGGTTTTGGGTTAGCGCTTGCTCTCAATTTGACCATTTTTTATACAAACCCCACCATGTGCACAGGTTCAGGCCGTTTATTTATCCGGCGAGTACTCTTGATAGAATTGCTTAAGCGCCAACCAATTCGCAATTGATGATTCTTCTACGATACGGATATAAAATCGTGTGGATTTTACCCAATAATTCTGTATCTCCATCGTAATACCAAACTTGCTGATCTCGGAACATAAATGGTGGCCGGTGGGGAAGTCCACGTGCCGTTAAATGAATAGGAACGTTGGCTCCACGTGCTATACCTGCTTCTATGCAGGTATTTAGATTCTCATCTGAAATATCAGCAATCATCAGAAATGCCCGCACAATCCGCTCTTTGATTACCTCCTGAATCTGGCCTTCTCTCAGGTCCTCTCCCAGCACACAGGGCATAGCTGTAACACGTTCGATCACGCGCTTGATAATTTGATTGCGTCGTTTATGCTCTAAATCGAGATTAATTCCCCAAAAAATGTAATGAGGTCGCGCTGGCTTTTTCCACGCCTCATCCAGCATTTGAATCCCGGATAAGACTTTTGTATTTATGAGGCTCTTATTAGTAATATCGGCTAATTTGATTCGCTCAATACCGAGGGTATTCTGAGTAATCGATTCGGCTAAATCAACTGTGTCTTCTGCAATAATGAAATACGGGACGCCAAGGTTTTGAGCAAACTCAATTTCCTTAATCATATAAGATGATGTTTTCCCTTGGCCACGATCCGGCAGTATGGCAAGCAGACCACCACAGCTTGAGATAATTGATTCGACACGATTGCCTTGTCCAAACCCTTTCTGATCTTCAGAATCACCAATAAGTCTAAACCCCCCTTGCGCCGCCAACTTACACACAGAATCCGCTAGATCGTATTCACTCTCAGGATTTGTACGCCACGAGCGGCTTATATAAATATCTTTTGTTCTTCCAAGGTCAAGGTCAACGTCTGCATAATACTGGCTTAGGAGCAATTCACTTGCCGCCTCAAGATTGAATTCATTATTTCGCACATCGATCCACTTCGTGGTTTGTAAAAGTTTCGGGATTTCACAATCTTCAATTCGAATGGGAATGATACTAAAAGCACCTCTATTCTTTGTCCGCTGTGCAAGAGCTGCCTCATACTCTTCGTTTACCCAACCCGAAGAAACTGAAGCTTTTGATAAAACAATAATCATCGTACGGCATTGCTCAATAGCATTTCCTAGGTGTAAAGCAATTTGAGCGCCAGGGGGGAGGTAGCGGGAGTCATACCAAACTGGTAGGTGTGCCTCATCTGTTAGCCATGATTCAATACGGTCAACGATCTTCTTGTCCGCGTGAGCGTGACTTATGAAAGCATAGAACTTCCGTTTAGAAATGAGATCCATTGCAAGACCCTCGCGGATAAATTTTTCTGAGCTTGATTATATACAACGGCTTAACGGATTCCTGGAGATTATTTGCGTTCGACTTTAAATTGTCTGGCTCTAGATACGATTTCTCGCTCGATTTACCAATAATCCCGCAGATCAACTATACAAGAAAACAATAACTCTGACAAGGGTTGTTCTGCCTCGAAAATTACACCCAAGAAATGGTGAGAGTCGAGCACCATGAGACGACAATCAACCTGGATTGTCAAAAAAAGAGGCTGCCCCAAAAGGGCAGCCCCGTAAAACATAGAATACAAAATCCAGGCCGGTTACTGCAGGTTCTGGCGCAGGCCTGCCAGCTGGCCGGCGACGGAGCCATCCAGGACCTTGTCACCGACCTTGATGACCAAGCCGCCCAGGATGGACGGGTCGACGCGGAAGGTGACGGCCTGTGCGCCGACCCTGGCGAGGACATCCTGCTTGACAGCAGCCTGCTCGCCGGACGTGAGCGGCAGGGCGCTGGTCACCTCGGCAGACTGACCGGTAAAGCCGGCGCCTTCGAGGACGACCACCTTGCCGGATTTGACGCCGGAGAAGAACTCGTCCAGCAGGGCGTGCTGGCGTTTCTCATCCAGGGCCTCGCCGACCAGTTTCTGGGCAGCAGCGATGGCCAGGGCGGCCACCTGGCCGCGCAGGTCACCCAGGATGCGGGTGCGCTCGCCCTCGACCTCGGCCAGGGCGGATTCGCGGGCCTTGGCGGCTTCGGCATCCGCGGCGGCCTTCACATCCCGGCCGGCGGCTTCGGCGCGCTCGGTGGCCTCACGCACGATCTTGCCGGCCTCGGTCTGCGCCTCAGCCTTGATCTTAGCGGCCTCTTTTTCAGCGTTCTCACGCGCCTCGGCCGCGATACGGGCATCTTCCAGGCTCTGCGCGATCTTGTTCTTGCGGTTTTCCAGCATCCTCAGGATCGGCCTGTAGGCCCAGGCATAGAGCAGGATTGCCACGACCGTAAAGTTAAATACCTGGAAGAGGAAGAACCCCAGGTTAATTCCAAGTTTTTCCATGAAATATCTCCTGGAAAGGAATTAAGCGGCGAAGATGATAATCAGCGCCACAGCCAGGGCGTAAATGGCAACCGCTTCAGCGAAGGCCATGCCCAGGATCATGTTGGTCTGGATAATGCCGGAGGCATCCGGGTTGCGGCCCATGGCCTGCACACCGCCGGCGGCGGCCAGGCCGACGCCCACACCGGCGCCAATGGCGCCAAACATGGCCAAGCCAGCACCGAGCAACTTCAAGCCCGCAACGAAAGCAACTGGATCATTCATCGTACTAACTCCTTAAGTTTTATTGTTTTAGTGATGTTCGTCGCCGTGGTGACTGACCGTGGCGCCGCCAATGAACACTGTAGAAAGCAGGAAGAACACATAGGCCTGGATGACGCCAAAGAAAATTTCGAACAGATACAGGCCGGCCGGAACAACCACTGCCGTCAGCGCGCCGACGATGGAGAGCAACAGCGCACCAGCAAAGATGTTCCCGAACAACCGGAAGCCAAACGAGAGGATCTTGGCAAATTCCAGGATGATTTCCAAAAGGCCAACAACAAAGTTGATGGCGCCGAACGGGCCGCCGCTGATCAACGCCTTGATCTGGACAAACTTCCCAAAATAACCAGGGCCAAGCGCCCAGACGCCGTAAACCTGCGTAGCCAGCACAGCGATGAAGGCCAACGCAAAGGGGAAGTTGATATCAGTGGCTGTACCACGCAGGAAAGGTACAACTTCGTAGTATTTGTCAGGGTGGATCTCAGTCGCACCGACAACATGACTCTCTTCCCCGGCTGCTTCGGTATGCCCGCCCTCAGCAGAAGCGGCTTCACCTTCTGCATGTGCAGAGGCCTCGGAGATGGGGTGGGCCTTGTCAATGCTCCAGAGGGTATTGGGGATCAATTCCACGGCCTTGAAACCATACTTTGTGCCGTGGGCTTCCTTCATATACCCAATACTTTCAAATCCCGGAGCCAGTTTGACCATGTTGGCCATGAAGACCAGCAGGAAAATGGTAGCCGGAACGACAAATATCCTTTTTGCCCACTTGCCCGCCACGCCTTCCACCGAGTTCCATAAGAACTCGACGATGGCTTCGAAAGCATTGTAGATCCCGGACGGCACCAGTTTCCCGCTTTTGCCAACCCGGTAGGCCCCCAATGCCAACAAAACCAGCAGCACGTCAGCAATCAGGGTGGCAGCGATGGTATTCGTAATCGGGAAATTACCGATGAACAGGCCAGTCGGTTCGGCCGGCAGGACCACCAGCGGGCTGATGGGTTTGAGAATGGACGGGCCAATAAAGGCAGCGTAAATTCCCAAGGCCACCAGACCCAAAATCAGCCAGCGCTTTACCGGTACGCGCTTTTTTGTTTGTTCTACATGACTCACTTTCAATCCTCCTTATCGTCCGGTATATTCACCTTACGCCCCGTCGAGGGCGGCAGGTGGGACTGCATATCGCGGATCTGCCGCATCGCCAGCCAGAAGGTCAAGAAAAGCGAGAGCGGCGCAGATCCGACGAGTAATATGATTGTAAACATCGGCTTGCTGTCGAGCAGTTTGTCCAACCATAAGCCGCCAGCCAATGCCAGGAATACGATCACCAGCGTAATACAGCCAACCTGCGCGCCCAAGGCCGTCGAAGCGGCCAGGGGGATCTTGGGGCGGTTGGAGTTATCCGGCTGGTTCATGGCGGCAAGATTATATCAGAGGCTGTTTGTGACGTCTAGAACAAGTTCAGTGCGGCACCGGCGGCGGTGTCGAACCAGGGTGCAAAGACCGTGCCGATCAACAGGATGGCAATGGAAAGCGCCACCAGGGCAACGGCATGCGGGCGGGTGAGCGGGATGGGGTGCGCTTCCTCGTTCTCGCCTTCCATGCGGTACAGGTAGACCACCTTCAGGACGGTCAGGTAGTAGTAGACGCCGATGATGGAGTTGAGGATGCCCACGACCGCCAGCCAGACCCAGCCGGTCTCGACCGCGGCGGTGAAGACCAGCACCTTGGCCACGAAACCGCCGAAGGGCGGCATGCCGGCCAGGGAGAGGAAGGCCACCAGCATGGCCAGCGCCAGCCCCGGCGAGCGGCGGCTGAGGCCGGCATAGGAGGCGATCTCATCCGAGCCGGTCTGGCGGCCGACAGCAGCCACCAGGCCAAAGGCGGCCAGGTTGGTGAGCAGGTAGGCGATCAGGTAGAAGACCACGCTGGCCGTGCCGAGGCGGGAAGCGGCCACCACGCCGATCAGGATGTAGCCGGCATGGGCAATGGAGGAGTAGGCCAGCAGGCGCTTGAGGTTCTTCTGGGCCAGGGCCAGCAGGTTGCCGACCGTCATGGTGATGGTGGCCAGGACGGCCAGGATGGCGGCCCACTCGCCGGCAAACTGCGGGAAGACGGTCAGGAACAGGCGCAGCAGCACGGCAAAGCCGGCGGCCTTGGAGGCGGTCGAAAGGAAGCCGGCCACCGGGGTGGGAGCGCCTTCATAGGTATCCGGCGCCCAGAAGTGGAAGGGCACCGCCGAGACCTTGAAGCCCAGTCCCACCAGGACCAGGAAGATGAGGCCCAGCCCAAGCGGCAGGCTGCCGCCAAAGGCAGCCAGGCGGGTGGTGCCGCTGAAGCCGTAGAGCAGGCTGAAACCGTAGAGCATCACGGCGGAGGTCAGGGCGCCGAAGAGCAGGTACTTAAAACCGGCCTCGGTGGAGCGGTCGTCATCGAGCATGAAGCCGGCCAGGATGTAGAGCGGGATGGAGGTGGTCTCGATGGCCAGGTAGAGCATGACCAAGTCGGAGGCGGAGGCCATCAGGCACATGCCCAGGGTGGCGGCCAGCAGGAGCAGGTAGGCCTGGCCGCGGCGGCCAAGGTTCTCGAGATCCATCATGAAGGCCGCGGTGGCGGCAGCCCCAAGCAGGAAGATTTGCTTGAAGGCAAAGCCGAGCCAGTCAAAGCGCAGCATGCCGCCAAAGACGGACTGCGGTTCGCCAGGGCGGCCGGCCAGCAGGCTGATGACAGAAACCAGGGCCAAGCCGCCGGTCACCAGCCAGCCCAGGCTGCGGCGCTTCTCTTCCTTCCAGAGCACATCGAAGAGCAGGACCAGCAGGGCAAGCACCAGCAGGAGGATTTCCGGCAGGATGGACAGGATCATGGTGGAGTTGTAGGCAGTCACTAGGCACCTCCCAACAGGCGCAGGATGTTATCTACGCCGCTCTGGACCATCGGCACCATCAGGGATGGGATCAAGCCCAGCCCAATCATCAAGAGGCAGAGCAGGACGATCGCCACCTTGTCCAGCACCGTAACGTCGCCGATGTGGCCTTCGAGGCTGGCGGGCATGGGCCGGAAGAAGACATCCCGGATATTGCGCATGATGTAGGCTGCGGTGATGACAACCGAGATGATGGCGATGATCGCCACCCAGGGCTGCACCTGCCAGACGCCCATGAAGATGGGGAATTCGGCCACGAAGCCGGAGAAGCCGGGCATGCCCATGGAGACCAGGCCGCCGATGATGAACCCGATGGAAGCAAAGGGCATGACCTTGTTCATGCCGCCCAGCTCGGGGATCTGGCGGGTGTGGGCACGGTCATAGATCATGCCGGTGACGGCAAAGAAGAGAGCCGTCATCACGCCGTGCGAGAACATCTGCACCCCTGCCCCGGTGAGGCCGGTCTTGTTCAGGGTGGAGAGGCCGAGCATGACCAGGCCCATGTGCGAGACGGAGGAGAAGCCGATCATGTATTTCATGTCGGTCTGCATGAAGGCGATGAAGGCGCCGTAGACCACCGCGATGGCGGCAAAAGCCATGATCAGCCACTTCCAGTAAAGGGCGCCTTCGGGCAAGAGCATGATGCCTACACGCAAGGCAGCAAAGGCGCCGAGTTTCATCAGCACACCGGCGTGGAACATGGAGACGGCCGTGGGTGCAGCAACGTGGCCGTCCGGCGACCAGTTGTGGAAGGGCCAGATGCCGCCCAGGACTGCAAAGCCCAGGAAGACCGGCAGGAACCAGATCTGCTGGAACTGGGCCGGGAAGTTGGCCTGCTCCAGCTGGAGCATGTCGAAGGTGCGCAGACCGCTGGTCCAGTACATGGCCAGCACACCGACCAGGGAGACGACCGAGCCGATGAACAGGTAAAGGGTCAGCTTCATGGCCGCATATTCACGGGTCTTGACCCAGCCCCAGATGGCAATCAGCAGGTACATGGGAAAGACGGCGATCTCGTAGAAAAAGAGCAACTGGAAAAGGTCAAGGGCCATGAAAACGCCGAACACACCGCCGGCCAGGATGAACAGGAAGGCAAAAAACTCACGCGGCCGGTCTTCGATGCCCCAGGAGATGAGCACACCGGTGAACATGACCACCCCGGTCAGCAGGACGAGCGGGGCGCTCATGCCGTCCACACCGACGTGATAGCCGATGCCCAGAGCCGGGAGCCAGTCCACGTATTCCTGGAACTGGTAGCCGGTCATGCCCTGGATCAGGTACTGGGCATAGACCCAGGCAGACAGGAGCAGGGCAAAGGTCGCGGCGGCCAGGGCGGTCACGCGGATTTCCGTCTTGCGCTGCGCGGGGAAGAGAAGGATGAGCAGTCCGGCAGCCAGCGGTGTGAAAGCGATAACACTCAAGATCGGGAATGTCATGCGGCACCTCGGTTAGAACAAAGCCAGAACGGCTTTGTTGATCACGTCCAGAATCCAGGCCGGCCAGACGCCGATGACCAGGATGAGCGCCATGAGCGGAGCCATGACGAGAATTTCACGGGTGTCCATCTCGGTCAGTTTATGCCCGCCGTGGGCCCAGTGTTCGTTCAACGGGCCGTGGAGGACCTTCTTGATGCCTTTCAGGATGTAGGCACCGGTGAAGAGCAGGCCGAGCATGCTGATGGCGGTGTAGATGGTCAGGACCGGCCAGGCGCCCCGCACGACCATGAACTCGGAGACAAAACCGTTCAGGCCGGGCAGGCCAAGCGAGGCCATGCTGGTAAAGATGAGGATACCGCCGTAGACCGGCACCAGGGGGAACAAGCCGCCGAGTTCATCCAGATTGCGGGTGTGGGTGCGTTCGTAGATGACGCCCACCAGGAAGAACATGCCCGCTGCCGACAGCCCATGGTTGAACATCTGCAGGATGGCGCCATCCAGGGCGATATGGGCGTCGTTCGTCCCGGCGGCGGCCGCGGCGGCCGCGATGCCGAGCACCACGAAGCCCATGTGGTTGACCGAGGAGTAGGCCACCAGGCGCTTGAAATCGGTCTGGCCGTAGGAACCGAAAGCGCCGAAGACGATGGCGGCAGTCGCCAGGAAGGCCAGCGCCCCGGCAAAGGTCTTGGCCTGCTCCGGGTAGAGCGGAAGGACCAGGCGCAGGAAGCCGTAGGCGCCCAGTTTGAGCAGGACGCCGGCCAGGATCATCGAACCGGCAGTGGGGGCCTCGGTATGCGCATCCGGGAGCCAAGTGTGGAAGGGCCAGAGCGGGACCTTGACCGCAAATGCGATCACGAAGGCCCAGAAGGCAATGTTCTTGACCGCGCCGAGCGAGAGCCAGGGCGGCAGGTTGGCCAGCTCGGTCGCAGCCGGCCAGAGTTTGAAGAGTTCGAGCAGGTCATAGGTCTTGAAGATGACGCCGAGCATCTGGGTGGCCAGCAGCAGTCCGAGCGAACCGCCCATGGTGTAGATCATGAACTTGAGGGAGGCGTAGTTGCGGTTGGCGGAGCCCCACTGGTTGATGAGGAAGTACATCGGCACCAGGCCGATCTCCCAGAAGACGAAGAAGATGAGCAGGTCGAGCGCCATGAAAACGCCCAGCATGCCGGTCTCCAGGAAGAGGAAGAGCATCATGTAGGCCTTGACCTTGTCCGTGATACCGAAGGAGGCCAGGATGGCCAGCGGGGTGAGCAGCGTGGTCAGCAGGATCATGGTCAGCGAGAGGCCGTCCACGCCCAGGTGCAGGGAGGAACCGATACCCGCGTACCAAGTGTACTGCTCCACGAACTGGAAGCCCCCCGCATCCGGCTGGAAGCGGAACCAGAGCATGAGCGACAGGGCAAAAGGCACCAGGCTGGCAACCAGCGCCGTCCAGCGGATGAGTTTGAGTTCATCTTTGGGCAGGAACAGGATGACCAGCGCCGCGACGACCGGGAAGAACAGGATGAGAGAAAGCAGGTGTGTGCTCAGGAAGTCCATTGTGCCTCCCGCCTACGCCATCAGATAGAAGAGCACCGCCCCGACGAGGAGCAGTATCACGAGTGAGGTCAGCATGTACTGCTGGATGCGGCCGGTCTGGATCGGGCGCAGGTTGACGCCCATCCATTGAACCACCCGGCCCGTACCGTCCCCCATGAATTCATTGATGACCTTCAGGTCGATGTAGGTACGGATGGCCGTGCCGATGGTCCCGGTGGCGCGGGCGATGAAGTGCAGGAAGCCATCGATGGCACCCTTGTCCATCCACTTGTAGACGAAGGTCTCGGCGAACCAATAGGCCGGTTTGATGAACAGGAAATCGTAGGCTTCGTCGAAGTACCACTTGTGCTTAAGGACGGGGAACTGCAGGCGGTCCCCGGCGGGGGTCCTGACATTGCGGTAGACCAGCCAGCCGAGCGTCAGGCCGCCAAGCGCAACGAAGATGGAGGTCAGCAGGGGAACCCAGCTGAACGCAGGCGCCTCGGGGACGTGTTCGAGGGTGTGGCCGACGAAGTCATGGAACCAGTTCGGAAGGATGCCACCCAGCAGTGGGAAATGCTCGGGAATGCCAACCCAGCCGTAGGTGATGGCGAAGAAGGCCAGCACCATCAGGGGGACGGTCATGGTCCAGGGGGTCTCCCGGCGTGTTCGGCCTCCTGCGTGCGGGGCTCGCCCAGGAAGGTGAGGGTGATCTGGCGCATGGTGTAGAACGCGGTCAGGAAGGCTGCCAAAGCCAGGGTGAAGAAGACCAGCGTGTGGCCATGGCCGAAGGCATCCGCCAGGATCTCATCCTTGGACCAGAAACCAGCGGTGACCAGCGGGAAGCCGGAGAGGGCAAAGCCGCCGACCAGGAAGGTCCAGAAGGTGATGGGCATCCTCCTGCGCAGCCCGCCCATGTTGAACATATCCTGCGGATCCACATGGTGGTTGCCGGTGTGCAGGACGCCGTGCTCCATGCCGTGGATGACCGAGCCGGAACCGAGGAAGAGCAGGGCCTTGAAGAAGGCGTGCGTGATGAGGTGGAAGGCGGCGGCCACATAGGCGCCGATGCCCAGGGCGGCGATCATGAAGCCGAGTTGGGAGATGGTGGAGTAGGCCAGGACGCGCTTGATGTCATTCTGGGCCACGGCAATGGTGGCGGCAAAGATGGCCGTGAAGGTGCCGATGAAGGCTACGACCATCATCGTATTGGGGTCGAGGCTGAGCAGGGGGAACATGCGGATGACCGCATAGACACCCGCCGAGACCATGGTAGCCGCATGGATCATGGCGCTGACCGGGGTGGGGCCTTCCATGGCGTCCGGCAGCCAGACATGCAGGGGCCACTGGGCCGACTTGCCGATCGTGCCGATGAAGAGCAGCAGGCCGATCAGCCCGGCGGCAGACAGGCCGAGGATGGACGTGGGGGTGGCGGCCAGAACCTGGAGAGTTTCTTCGGTGAAGATCTCGCGGAAGGAGAGCGTGCCGGTGGATGAGTACAGGAAGGCAACCCCGAGAAGCATGAAGACATCGCCAACGCGGGTGGTGATGAAGGCCTTGATGGCGGCGTTGCGGGCCGATTCCTTGCCGTACCAGAAGCCGATCAGGAGGTAGGAACACAGCCCCATGATCTCCCAGCCGACAAACATGGTCAGCAGGTTGTCAGAGATGACCAGGGTGTACATGCCGAAGGCGAACAGCCCCAGGAAGGCGAAGAAGCGCGAGTACATCGGCTCGATGGAGGGGACGGTGTGCTTGTGGCCGTGCTCCGTCAGGGTGGCGCCGTGCGGCGGCAGTCCAAGCCGGTCGTGGTCCCCCTTTGGCTGGCCAAAGTTTTGGTAGCCGATGCTGTAGAGGAAGATCATGAAGATCGTGATGGAGACGAAGAACAGGACGGCGGCGCCGAGCGGGTCGATCAGCACGCCGATCTTGAGCCAGGATTCACCGGCCGGCAGCCAGTTCACGGTCGAATGGAAGGGATGTTCGCCCAGGTGCTCCACGCCCAGGGCACGCACGAAAACGACCATGCTGCCCAGGAAGGAGAGGCCGGCCGCGCCGACGCCGAGGGTGTGG
Organism: uncultured Anaerolineaceae bacterium; assembly: GCA_964387495.1. Lineage (GTDB taxonomy): Bacteria > Chloroflexota > Anaerolineae > Anaerolineales > Villigracilaceae > DSXF01. The sequence goes on along the minus strand of CAYLXB010000040.1, from coordinate 14,352 downwards.
CTGAGGGCCTTGTTCCGGTTGGTGAACAGAACGATCAGGAAGAACGCCAGCAGGGGCGGGAGAGGCAGAAACCAGATCAGGGTTGTTTCCATAAAGTCTCCTACCACTTGAGCAGGTCGATCTCATCGGCCACAACCGTCCTGCGGCGGCGGTAGACCGAGATGATGAGCGCCAGGCCGACGGCCACCTCGGCGGCCGCCACGGCGAAGACGATGATGGCAAAGACCTGCCCGCCCATCTGGGCCGGGTTGTTGTAGCGCCAGAAGGCAGCCAGGTTGATGTTGACCGCGTTGAGCATCAGCTCGATGCCGAGCAGGATGGCGATGGCATTCCTGCGCGCCAGCACGCCGAACAGCCCGACGCTGAACAACAAAGCCGATAAGATCAGGTACCAGGAAAGCGGGATCATTTGTCAGCCTCCTGTTTTTTGTTGACGGCGACATAGACTGCGCCGATCAGGGCCGCCAGGAGCAGGACCGAGGCCACCTCGAAGGGCAGGACATAGGCATCCGGCGAGACGAGAGCCTGCCCAAGCGCCCCGATGGTATCCAGGCCGGAAATATCCGCCGCCGGTTTGCCCGAGACAGGGGCCGTGTACAGGAAGGCGGCCAGCCCGGCAAAGACGGCCAGGCTGATGAGGGCAGCCAGGCCCCAGCCCCGGTTCAACTGCGGGCCGCTGTCACGCATCTCCCGGCGGGTGAGCATGACGGCAAAGATGAACAGGATGGCAATGGCGCCGATATATACCACCACCTGCACCACGGCCAGGAAACTGGCGCTGAGCAGGGCGTACAGCACCGCCACACCGAAGAGGGTGGCAATCAGCCACAGGGCGGCATGCACCAGGTTGCGGGTGGTCACCACCCGTACGGCGGAGAAAAGAATAAGCAGGGCGGTCAGTCCGAAGATGATTTGGGAAGCCATAAGCACGCCTCGGATTAGTGTTGTACTGCCTCGGGGGCAGGCTGGGCCGGGGGTTCTGACTGGCGGCGCTGGCGGCGGGCGCTGGAGCGCAGGAACTCGATCGTCAGCAGGGCCAGGACCAGGTTGGAGAGGAACATCCCCAGGGCATAGACCCACGGCACGGCACCGGAGAGCAGTTTGTGCATCAGGGCGGTGACGACCAGCAGGACGAAGGCCAGGGGGGTGAGGAATTTCCAGTTGAAGGCCAGCATATGGTCGATGCGGATGCGGGGCACGGTGTATTTGACCCACATGATGACCCAGTAACCGACCAAAGCTTTGGCCAACAGGATGAAGGCCGCCACAAGGGGATGGATGTTCTCCCAGCCGAAGAGCCGGTAGCCGCCAAAGAAGAGCACGGCCATGAAGCCGCCAAAGGTGAAGGCGTGCAGCAGTTCACCGGCATAGAACAGGCCGAATTTCATGCCGGAGTATTCGATATGGAAGCCGGCCACGATCTCCGATTCAGCCTCGTTCAGGTCGAAAGGCGCACGGCCCAGTTCGGCGATGGCGCTGATCAGGAAGATGACAAACCCAAGCGGGGCCAGGATGATATACCAGATATCCTGGGTTTCGACGATGGTCTTGACGCTCATCGAGCCGGACAAGACGGTGGGGATGAGCAGGGCCACGACCATCGGGATCTCGAAGGAGATCATCTGCGCCACCGTGCGGAAGGCTCCCAGGAGGGCATACTTGTTGTTGGACGACCAGCCCGCCATGATGATGGCCAGGGTGCCCAGGGCGCCGGCCGCCACCAGGTAGAGGACAGCCACGTTCAAGTCCACGCCGTAGATCAGGGCGGAGAGCGGCAGGATGGCCCATAACAGTAAAACCGAGGCCAGGGAGATCACCGGCGCCAAGTTGTAGACGATCTTATCCGCCCCGGCGGGGGTGATGTCCTCCTTGATGAGCAGTTTGATGATATCGGCAAAGGGCTGGACCAGGCCGAAGGGGCCGAGCCGGTTGGGGCCAAGCCGGTCCTGGAAGCGGGCCACAGTCTTGCGCTCCACCCAGACCAGGAGGACATCCAGGAGCATGACCAGGGCCACCAGGATGAAAGCGCCCAGCAGGTAGACCAGAGCGGTGGCATAGGCCTCCCCCAGTCCCCAGCCGGTGAAGACACCCGTCAGCCAGTCCGCCGCTGCATTGATTGGGTCAGTCCAAAAATCCATAAAGTCGCTCCTCACAAACAAAGAAAAGGCTGAGAGGAAAATTCCTATCAGCCTTGCTGTGCCTTATGGGACACCTATACCCACTCCAATGATCCTTTGCGCCAGGCATAGACGAGACCTGCGACGAGGATCGCGATGAAGAGGATGCCTTCCAGGACGACAAAGAGCGGCAGTTTGTTCAAGACAACCGCCCAGGGGAAGAGGAAAACAGTTTCCACATCGAAGATGAGGAAAACCAGGGCGAAGATATAGTACTGGGCTTTGAACTGCACCCAGCTCTCCCCAACCGTTTCAAGGCCGCATTCGTACGTGCTTTGCTTGATAGGGTTTGGCTTCTTGGGGCCCAGGATCCAGGCGATGACCAGAGCTGCCACCGGGATGAAAGCGGCTACAACTAAAAATACGCCGATGTACAACCACTCATTTTGCATAATCTCTCCATTGGCTATGGAAATGCAACCGCGCCAAGCCAGGCCGGGCTAAACGATTTTACCATAAAGACCGGTGCTCATGCCGCTGCCCCGGAGATATATTAACGTATTTTTTGTAAAACACCCTGCCGGGCGCTGCAGGCCCTTATCTTCCGACCTCCTCGACTTCCGTGTACCAGCGCAGGCGCGTCCCCAGCCGGTCGCGGATCTTCCAGAAGAGCGGCTTCGACATGGCGGTCAGGGTGCGGCGGATGCGCTCGATCCGTTCGAGCACGATCTGGCGCTCGCGCTCGTTCAGGTCCAGTTCACCGCTGAGCAGCAGTTCCTCGACCCGCTGGAGGTTCATGCGGGTGGTCTGGTACAGGCCCCAGTAACGGATGCACAGCCGGGCAATCCGGTGCAGGTTGATCGTGCCGGCATCGTCGCGGCCCAGGTCGTTGTTAAGCAGCAGGGCGATGATGTCGAGGGCATCCTTGCGGTTCAGTTCCACGATCTGGGTCTTGGAGAGCAGCAGGTCGGCCAGCGGGACCGTGATCGGGTCCAGGTTGAGCCGGTCGCGCAGGGGCAACTTGTGGCACATCTCGAAATCACCCACAAAGACATCCACACGCCGCCCGGTGGTCTGGTCGATGTAAATCTGGCGGCGGCCGCCGTTGTACAGGTTGAACTGCCGGTCGGGGATGTAGCCCAGGGAGCAGAAGAATTTTTCCATGTGCGGGCCTTCGTTCTTGCGGACGACGAAGTCAATGTCGGGGTATTCGCGCACAAAGGCAGCATGCTCGCGCGGGCCGTGTTCCCACACGGCCAGGCCGCCGATGAGGCGCATCTGGATGTTCCTCTCGTGGGCGGCCTGCAGGAGGCGCTTCATTTCCGCGACGATCTCGGGTTGGTCACTCATAGTACTCCTGTGAATTCCAAAATGCCTACCAATGGATCCAGTAGAAGTCAGCCTGCAGGAAGTGATCCTGCCACTCATTGACGAGGGCGAGGCCGGCCTGCAGGCTGCTCTGATAGGCCAGGTTCAAATTGAAGAGCAGCGTCCAGGAACTCCCGTTGGCGCTGGAATAGCCCCGGAAGTTATTCCCAATCCGCTTCAGGCGCAGGTGGAGCGTATCCAGGCTGGTCTCGGCCGCTTCGTAGCCCTGGTAAACACCGCCCAGGCGGTACCACAGGTACACCCCCTGGCCGTCATGCAGGGCGCGCTCGAGGCGCAGGTAGTTGTTCTCATCCTGCCAGAGCACGATCCCGGCGCCCTGGTAACCGTAGGCGGGCTTGACGGTCAGGCGGGTCTTCAGATCGAAATCGCCCTGGACATTCTGGAGCAGTCGGGGAGCGTCCAGGTTGCTGCCGGGATAGAGGTCATTCCCGCCGCGGGCAGCCTGGAGCCTGAGCACGCCGCGCTGATCTCCGAGGCTGAGACGGGCGTCCTGCCCCGGATCAACGAGGAGCCATTTCGGCTGGAGAGAGGCCAGGTCGAATTCATCGTTGAACTTCCCGCTGCTGCAAGCTGTGCGCTGGTAGGGATGGTCCCAGCGGTAGACCACCGTCTGCGAGGGCGGTGAGCGGAAGCCCCAGTACTGCTCGTTCAGGTAGGTGATGGGCAGCCAGTGGAAGTCCTCGTAGCCGTCCTTCTGGAGTTTGACCAGGAACATGTTCCCGGTGCCCACCACGTCGATGATCCCGAAGGGATTGTTGTGCAGGGTATGGCCGGTGCGGGTGGTGAGGCTGCCGCCCACACTGCGGTTGGGCAGCAGGGCTGCACCGTTGGCATTGGTCGCAGCCTGAATCTCGGGGGTATTATCAATGAAGCCGGAGTAGCGGTCGCGCTGGTAGATGGAGACCGCAACCCCATTGACCGCACAACCGGAGCCCGTGCGCACTTCCAGGTTCACTTGCGGTGAGAGGTCATACTGGTATTCGCCATAATAGCCGCGCCGGTAGCCCGCGGTGCGCTTCATCCCGGCGGCAGAATGGGCGGAATACAGGTGGTGATCGTTGTAGGGGACGGTGCTGCCACCGAACATGATGTCAAAATTATCCTGCCTGTATGGGTCATCATAAACCGTGCCATCCTGGCGGGTGACTTGGATATGCTGCTGCTCGAGGTTATATTGATACAGGTCGATCAGGCCGATCTGGTGACTCAACTCATGCACCAGGCCCCAATCAATGTCGGTCGCAGGGTCATAATAGCCGCTGTAGGCGCGGTAATCGGCATCCATGAACCAGGCGCCGTCGTATCCCAGCGGCCGGGGGATGTTGCTGGTGGAGACGATGATCTTATCCAGGCGCAGCTGCACGACCGAGCCGGTGGGAGCGACATAATACTTCGACTGGGCCAGGGCGTCGTTCATGGTCTTCATCTGCTTTTGCAGCCAGTCCTCGGCGGAAAAGGACAGCCCGGAAAGGGCCGGCGTTTCGAGCAGGGCATACACGTCGGGCGTGATGACATACAACAGGGATAATGCATTCGTCAGTTCGGTGAGCTGGTTGTTCGACTCGAATGTTTCGGGGATCTGGTTGGCCGGGTCGACCGTAAAACGCACCGTGTGGTTATCCAGGACGCGTTCGCCGCTTATGCGGTGGGACCAGGTCCAGTTGTAAGCGAAACTGGCCTGCGCACCGGGAGCCAGGCTGGCGGCTGTGCCGGATTTCACCTTCTGGCCGTCGATATACCAGGCATAGGCATATCCCCCGCTGGCGGTCGTGCCTTTGTTGATCACCTGGGCGGTAAAGGTGACGACCTCCCCCCGCGCTGGCCAGCGCTTCCTGCCCTCGGTCCCCGGCAGGAGCGCGGGCTTGTTGTTCGGGTATTCGAGCTGGTAAAAACTGTAGCGCGGCGTGCGGCCAATATGGGTCACATCGAGATCGATGCCATCGGGTTTGCCCTGCGGCGGGGAGGCGAAAGCGCTCACCCCGCCCGCGGCCGGTTCGGGATAAGCGGCGCCCGGCAGCAAGCCGTTTTCATCCTGGTGCAGGGGCTGGTGCGCCGGCGGGAAAGGCGGCAGGTCGAAGGATGTCTCCCCGCCCGGCACAACCGGGGTGGCGGGCAGCTCCCCCTCCGGCGGCAGGGCGGTCACACCGTCCGCCCGGACCACAACCGCGTTCTGCGTGCGGTTGAGCAGCAGCAAGGCCAGCAGGAGGGCAAACAAGAGCACACAGGTGAGTTTCCTTTTCATGGGCCTTTATTTCCTCGTAGTTCGATGGATTTCGATGTGATTCAGTGAAGTCACAGGAGCCTGCCGGCCGGGGAACAAACCGTGCCAGACCAGCCATCCCCGGCCGGAGCCAGGGATGGACGAAGCAGTGCCTGCACCTATTCTACCGGAATTTCGGAATGAATCTTGTCCACGTTGATGCCCTTGCGTTTTCGATAAGCGCGGAAGCCGAAGTAAATCGCGGCGGCCAGGGCATAGTTGGCCAGCATATAGATGATGGATGTGCCGTTCTTGTAGCCGTTCGGGTTGAGGCTGTAGCCAATGCCGTAGAGCGCGTTCGGGTCGAGGATCCACTGGTAGAGCAGGAAGGCCAGGAACCCGCCGAAGATGACTCCCGCGACGGTGATGAGCGGCAGGCCGAAGATCTTGTACTTGGCGATCGGCGAAGCCTTGTACAGGTCGGGTTTGCGGTAGGGCAGAACGATGGCGGCAATGGTGGTACCCAGGTAGGTGACCGCAATGACCAGGGTGGAGCACAGGGTGAGGGACTTGAAGCCGCCCACATCATAGGCAAACAGCAGGGAGACGATGATGGAGGGCACCAGCATCAGGAGCAGGGCGTAGACGGGAGTGCCGGTGCGGCTGTCCACCTCGGCCACTTTTTCGGGCAGCAGGCGGTCGAAGGCGGCCGCAAAGATGACCCGCGTGGAGGAGAGAAAGACGGTGCCGCTCCAACCGAACCACCACAGGCCCATCAGGAGGATGACGACGAACTGCAGGAGGCGGCTGGAGGAGAGGAAGGCCGCCAGCAGGGCCGGGTAAGGCCAAACCGGCAGGGCGGGTGCATCCGCCGTCAGGCCCCAGGCGTAGTTCCACCAGGCGCCGCCGGCCTGCACATAGAAATCCCAGCCGATGGTGCGGCGGATGGCAAAGAAGAGGAGGATGCCGAGCAGGGTGGTGACGGCCAGGGCCCAGCCCATGCCGGCCACATTGCGCTTGAAATCGGTGGCGCCGCGCACCTCGCCGTAGAGGGTGGCGCCCCAGTTGGGCCACAGGTTGAAGAAGACCAGGTAAGGCAGGGTCAGGAAGATCAGGCTCAGCGACCCGCCGCTGAAGGGCAGGGCGGCGCCGGCAGCCGTGCCGAGGGCCACGGTGGCATCGTAGACGCCGGGCGGGGTCCCGAACAGGGCGGCAGCGTTGCTTTCCAAGCCGGACTTGAAGGCAGCCGGGCTGCCGGTGAAGAGCAGGATGAGCACGAGCAGCAGGCCCAGCATGCCGCCGTAGAAGCAGACTTTCTGGATGCGGGAATAGGTCTTCATGCCGAGGGCAATGTACAGGCTGACCAGCGCCAGCGTGATGAGCGAACTGACAAAGAGCGGCGTGCCCGAACCGGCAAACCACAGGGCGGCCTCTTTGGCACCCAGGATGCCCAACAGTGGCACCAGGACGACATGACGCAGCATGTCGGCGTAGAGCGGCACCCACAGCCAGAGGATGAACCACCAGCCGGTGACGGCCAGGATGAAACCGATGCCGCCGCCCAAGATGCGGCTCTGCCAGACGTAATCCCCGCCGGAGCGCGGCATGACCGCGATCAGGGCGGCGTAGACGACGATCTCGAAGAAGATGAAGACAGCGCTGATGAGAAGCGCCGGAACCAGCCCGCCGCCAAAATAATACATCTGGCTGAAGCTGTACAGGCCGAGCGTGATCAGGTTGATGGAAAACAGCGCGTAAATGAACGCGTCGAAAACCGACCAGGAACGCACCAGGCCGGTGGCCTTGCGGACGAACAGGTTGCTCATGCTGGACTCCTCCAAGTAGAATGAATTCACGGGAAGGGGCAGGCCATGGCTGTCTCTTCCCGGGGTTACCCTGTGGTCAGGACGTAGTTTTCGACCTTGTTTTTGCCCAGGCTGACCAGCGCGCCGAGCAGGGTGCCCTGCTCGTACATCGAGCCGGGGTTGAGGCACAAGGTCTTGCCGATGCGGGAGACGCCGCGGCCTTCATGGATGTGCCCGTGCAGGCCGAGCAGGGGCTGGGTCTCTTCGATCACCCGGCGCAGGGCGGTGGAGCCGGTCGGCACCAGGGACTGCCCGGCGTGCCTGGGGCGCAGCTGCGCATCCAGTTCGGGGGCCTCGTCCAGGTTGGATTTGTAGGGGGGGACGTGGATGTTGAAGATGGCCGTGCGCGGTTCCCTGAGTTGGGCGAGCATGGCGGCGTAGCGGGCCTGGAGCCGGTCTTCCGGTTCTTCGCGGTAGGTATGCCAGGGGGTGGGATTGCTCCAGCCGGAAGAGATCAACTCGTGGCCGCCCACGGCCAGGACCTGCCCCTCGGCCAGGGTCACATGGCGGGAGGCACGTACAAGATCATCCACCTCGAACATATCGTCGTTGCCGGGACAGACGTAGACCTGCAGGCTACTGCCGGCCAGCTTCTTGTCGGCCAGGTCCATCCAGCGCTGGAAGGTTTTCAGGGCTTCGGAAAGGAAGAGTTCATGCACCCGGGCGGGGTCGGCCTCCAGCCGGGCAATCTCCTCCGGGCCGGTCACATAGGGGTAGTAGCCCCGGCTGCGGATGCGCTTGAGCATCTCATCCAGCTCTTCGTCGCTGGTGATCTCGAAGGTCTGCTCCAGCAGGGTGAGGCGGTATTTCTTCCCGCCCTGGTGCACCACGGGGACCACCGCCTTGCCGGTCATGTCGCCACCTAAAATGAGAATATCCGCCTCGTAGAATTTCCCCGCATTCAGGAACTTGCTCCAACAAATATCCGAACCATGGATGTCGGTTGCAAAGAATAAAGTCGTCACGCGCCCGGTTCCTTCCTGGGTTTAGATGCGCAAGACCTGGTACGCCCCGCTGCGGGGCATGGGTATCAGGTGCGGCCTGAGAGTGTATCGCCCGGTTTGCCGGGTGCGGATGGAGCCAGGGACAGGGATTTGCATCCACCCCCTGCCCGGCGCGGTAAACTGCTGGCGGGCCCGGCAGTGTCCCTGCGCAGGGTTCCAAACCAGCAGCAATAGAGCCAGGATGAGCACGATCAGATGCGTCCGTTTGGCCACGCGGGCTATTATACACGGGGTTGGAGGAATGGTACACGGATGATTTTTTTTTGGGGGGAGGAAGAGAAGAGGCGGGGAGGGTAAGGAATTGGTACACGGATAGCACGGATAACACGGATTGGCACGGATGTTTTTTGGGGGGAGGATGGGAGATGAGAGCCGGAGGATGAGGAAAAGTTACCAGGGAGATCCGATCGTGTCATAGCTAATAAACTGCAACAAAGTATATTAATACCCTTGACATATTGTGCGATATACAGTATACTGCACCACAGGAGATAGATATGGACGATAAACTACTCGAAAACACCACCCTTGAATTACGCCGCGGGGTGATCGTGCTGGCAGTTCTCAGCCAGTTGACGGAGGAGCAATACGGGTATTCGTTACTCAAACTGCTGGCCGACAAGGGCCTGGAAGTGGACCAGGGGACGCTCTACCCCCTGCTGCGGCGCCTAGAATCCCAGGGGCTGCTGACCTCCAACTGGCGGGTCGAAGGGGAACGCCCGCGCCGTTACTACGTCATCAGCCCGCAAGGCAGGCAGGTCCTGCCCAGACTGAAAGAAGAATGGGCCGGCATCACGAAAATGCTGGACAGCATGCTCGCATAACCAGAAAGGAAATCAAAATGAATCTATTTGACCGCTACATGGCCGAGATCAGCCGGCACCTGCCGCAGAAATCCCGGCCGGATATCGAAAAAGAGATCCGCTCCACGCTGGAGGACATGCTCGAAGACCGCAGCCACACCAGCGGGAAAGCGGCGGACGAGGAAATGGCCGCCGAGGTGCTCAAGGAGTTCGGTTCGCCGCAGAAGGTGGCGGCTTCGTACACGCCGGAGCGCTTCCTGATTGGGCCGCGCCTGTTCCCCATCTTCTGGATGGTGGTTCGCATCGTGCTGGCCGTACTGGCCGCGGTGGCGCTCTTCCGGCTGGGCATTTCCGCCATCCAGGCGAGCATGGACATCCAGGGTGTCGTGAATGCTTTCGTCCAGAGCCTGGCGGATTTCTTCGGCGGGGCCATGTCGGCCTTTGGCAACATCGTGCTGGTGTTCGCCATCATTCAATACTTCATGCCGGACATGCACTTCGACGAGAAGAAGGAAGAAGCCTGGGACCCGCGCAGCCTGCCGGAGGTGGAGGACACGGACAAGCTGTCCATCACGGAGCCGGTCGTCGAGATCGTTTTCACCGTTGCCGCCTTCGTCCTGTTCAACTTCTACCCGGACGTGATCCGGATCGCCTTCCTGCAGGACGGCAAGTGGTCCTTCCTGCCGGTGCTTTCGCAGGCCTTCTTCAGTTACCTGCCCTACATGAACGCCCTGTGGGGGCTGCAGGTGGTGCTGGATGCCTTCCTGCTGCGTGCCGGGCACTGGCAGACGGGCACGCGCCTGTTCAAGATCGTCCACGAACTGCTGGGGGTGGCCCTGGCGTACGTCATGCTGAAAGGGCCGGCGCTGGTCAGCCTGAGCGCCGAGGATTTGCTGGCGGCCAACCGGAGTTTCACCCCCGAGGCGGCCGGGACGCTCGCCAGCCTGCTGCAGCAACTGCCGCGCTTCGCCCTGGGGGTGGTCATCATCGTCGGCCTGGCCGAAGCGGCCGGCAGCCTGTACCGCCTGCTGGCACACAAGAAAAAGGCGTGATCGCCCTCCACACCCATGAGACACCCTGCGGCTGGACCCGCAGGGTGTTACGCGTTGGCGGCTGACAGCCAAGCAATTACCGGATGCCCCCAGGCGGGTATAATCACCGATATGAAACAAGCCGTGTTCGAGTTCGACGAGAGCCTGCGCATGTTCCTCGAGCCGGGGGAGAGGCACGGGAGAGTCACGCTCACTTTCCGCGGGCCGCAGAGCGCCAAGCACCTGATCGAGTCGCTGGGGGTGCCGCACACCGAGATCGGGGCGGTGCGGGCTAACGAGCGGGAGGTGCGGCTGGGTTACCAGGTGCGGGACGGGGACCGGCTGGAGGTGCTGCCCGTGCCGGAGCCCGGTTCCGCCGCCAGCGCTCCGGAAAGCCCGGAGCCGCGCTTCGTGATCGACGGCCACCTGGGGCGCCTGGCAGCCCGCCTGCGGATGCTGGGGCTGGACTGCCTGTACCGCAACGATTACGACGACGAGGAATTGGTCCGGGTCAGCCTGGAGGAGGGGCGCATCCTGCTGACACGTGACCGCCGCCTGTTGATGCAGAAGGTCATCCAGCAGGGCTACTGCCCGCGCAGCCTGGAGCCGGACGTGCAGTTCGAGGAAGTCATCCGCCGCTTCGGTCTGGGACGCTGGGTGCGGCCCTTCCAGCGCTGCCTGCGCTGCAATGCCCTGCTCCAGCCGGTGAGCAAGGAGGCCGTTCTGGAGCGGCTCGAGCCGCTGACCAAGAAGTACTTCGACGAGTTCCGCATCTGCCCGGCCTGCGGCCAGGTCTACTGGAAGGGGTCGCACTTCGAAAGGATGCTTAAAATCATCGAGCGGTCAGCCTCCTCCTCAGGCTGACCGCTCCCGGAAACGATGTGCGACGCACTTTGGAACCTTCGCTCCGCTCAGGACAAGAGTGCGTCGCACATCGGTATATCTTACGCGTCGAAATACAGGCTCATCTCATAGGGGTGCGGGCGATTGCGCACGGGGTAATATTCCTGGGTACGCTTGTAGTCCACCCATTGGTGGATGAGTTCCTCCGAGAAGACGTTCCCGGCCAGCAGGAATTCGTGGTCGGTCTCCAGGGCTTCCAGGGCCAGGTTGAGCGAGAACGGCAGGGGCTTGATCTTGGCGCGCTCTTCGTCGCTCCAGGCAAAGACATTCTGGTCGATGGGGCCAAAGCCGGCCTCGGTGGGGTCGATCTTGTTGCGGATGCCGTCCAGGCCGGCCAGCAGCTGGGCGGCCAGCGCCAGGTAGACGTTGCAGGTGGCATCCGGCGGGCGGAACTCCATGCGGGCCGAGTCGGGGGTGTTGGCATACTTGGGGATGCGCACGGCCGCGCTGCGGTTGCCCAGAGAGAAGAAGGCGTTCACCGGGGCCTCGAAGCCGGGCACCAGGCGGCGGTAGGAATTGGTGCTGGGGTTGGTGATGGCGAGCAGGGCCGGGCCGTGGGCCAGCAAACCGCCGATGTAATACAGGGCTTCCTGGCTCATGCAGCCGTAACCGTCCTTGCGGTAGAAGACATTCCTGCCGTTCTTGAACAACTGCTGGTGGAAGTGCATGCCGGAGCCGGCTTCCCCGAAGAGCGGCTTGGGCATGAAGGTGGCGGTCTGGCCGTGCTGGCGGGCGGCCATCTTGGTGACGTACTTGATCAGCATGGTGGCATCCCCGGCGGCCAGCAGGCCCATCATGGGGGTTTCGATCTCCGACTGGCCCGGACCGCCGACCTCGTGATGGTGGTACTTGACCGGCACACCCATCTTCTCCAGGTGCAGGCAGATCTCCGTGCGCAGGTTGTAGAGCTGGTCCTTGGGCGGGATGGCATGGTAACCGCCATGCAGGGGGATGTAGTGGCCGTGGCCGTCCTGGGCGCTGTTCCAATCCGCCTCGCGGCAGGCGATGCGGTAGGAGGCCTGGTTGACCCCGTTCTCGAAGCTGATGCTATCGAAGATGTAGAACTCGAACTCCGGCCCCCAGAGGGACTGGTCGGCAATGCCGGTGGATTTCATGAAGGCTTCGGCGCGCATGGCCAGGTTGCGCGGGTCGTTGGCAAAACTGGCATGGGTATCGGCCTCGAAGGTGGTGCAGATGAAGGAAAGGGTGGCCGCCTCCCAGAAGGGATCGTGCGTGGCCGTGGCCAGGTCCGGGATGAGGACCATGTCGCCGGCCTTGACCGATTTGAGGCCGACCGCCGAACCGTCGAAGCCGATGCCTTTCTGCATCAGGTCCGGCGTGAACTGGCTGGCGGGGACGGTCAGGTGGTGCCAGCGCCCCCACAGGTCGCAGAACTTCATGTCCACGACTGCGATGTGGTATTCATCGATATAGCGACGTGCCTGCTCGAAAGATTGGAACATAGAGCCTCCCGAAAGGTTTTCCGTGCAATATGCCTGATTCTAACAGGTTTTGCCGGGGGAGGAGGGCGCGCGGCGGGGGGCCCCGGGGGCGGCCGGGCCCGTGGGGGGGCCCCCGGGCGCCTAGGTCGGGGCGGGGGCGGTACCGGGGGGCGCGGCCGGGGTAGCCGATGGGCAGGACGGCCACCGGGCGGTGGCCTTCGGGGGAGCCGATGGCGCGCCAGACGGCTTCCTCGTCGAAGGCGCCCACCCAGACGCTGCCCAGGCCCAGCCCGGCGGCGGCCAGCATGGCGTAGGTGCAGGCGATGGTGGCGTCCTGCAGGCAGTACAGATCGGCACCGCGCTGGCGGTACTTGACGGCGGAGCGGGCGGCATTGGTGCAGAAGACCAGCACCAGCGGGGCCTGGGCGACAAAGGCCTGGTCCCAGGCGGCCTGCATGAGGGCGGCACGGTCTTCCGGGCGGGTGACGAGGTAGACCTCGTAGGCCTGGAGGTTCCCTGCCGAGGGGGCCAGGTTGATGCTCTGCAGGATGCGCTGGACCTTGTCGTCCTCCAGCGGGGTGGGCGCAAAGACGCGCATCGAACAGCGGGTTTTGACCAGTTCGAAAAAGTCCATGTTCAGCCTCCGGGTTGATTGTACCGCATCGAATGGCGGGCGGACGGGTTAGAAGGTAAAATATATCCACTCTGGATAAACCACGGATGAGGAGACGGGTATGGGACAGTTCTTTGCCAAAGATTGGACGGGGCCGGCTTTCCAGTTCCTGGGAGCGGCGCACCTGACCGCCCTGGGGTTGATCGTGGCGCTCAACCTCTTCCTGGCGCGCTTCAAGGGGGCGGATGAAACGCTGCGGCGCAGGATCGCGGTGGGCATGGCGGTCGTGCTCTGGCTCAACGAACTGGGCTGGCACATCTGGAACCTGGCCACCGGGCAGTGGCGGCTGGACAGCATGCTGCCCCTGCACGTGTGCAGCCTGCTGGTGTGGACCGGCGGCCTGATGCTGGTGACCAAAAATTACAACATCTACGAGTTTTCCTACTTCCTGGGGATCGGCGGGGCCATGCAGGCGCTGTTGACGCCCGACCTGGGGATGTATGGCTATCCGCACTTCCGCTTTTTCCAGACGTTCATCTCGCATGGGCTGATCGTGACCTCGGCAGTCTACATGACGGTGGTGGAGGGCTTCCGCCCGACCTGGAAATCGATCCTGCGGGTGGCGGTGGCCACCAATATCTACATGGTATTCGTCTTCTTCATCAACCTGGCGCTGGGCAGCAACTACATGTTCATCAACCACAAGCCGCCCACGGCCAGCCTGCTGGATATGCTGCCCGCCTGGCCGGTGTACCTGCTCTACCTGGAGGGGATCGGGCTGGTGATGTTCCTGCTGTTGTATCTGCCGTTCATGATCAAGGATTGGAGGGTGAGGGGGAAGGGGTGAGTTATGAGTTACGGGGACGAAGGGATTAGAGGAGTTGGGAGGATAAACTTTATGGAGTGAAAGTGGGGCAGGTCAAGCACGCATTCTGAAGTTCGGACATGAGTTCGGACAAGGAGGAAGCCTCGAGAGTTGGTAAAC
>CAYLXB010000039.1:0-31976 GCA_964387495.1 uncultured Anaerolineaceae bacterium | reverse complement strand
AGAGAAAATAAAAGAGAAGACAACGGAGACAACAAAAGGAAATGACAAAAGCCCCCCTCTCCCTTTTGTTCCTGGGCAAAGCCGATGACCCCTACTGCGCCCGCGCCCTGGAATTCTGCCAGTCCAACTTCGCCCGGGTGGCCTTCTGCCTCGGCAAATGGGGCGATCCCCTCCCGGAGGAGATTCGCCGCTGGACGGGCGACTACATCATCTCCTACCTTTCCCGTTGGGTCGTCCCCGCCTTCCTCCTTCAGCAGGCCCGCCGTGCCGCCTTCAACTTCCATCCCGCCTCTCCGGACTATCCTGGCATCGGCTGCAACAACTTCGCCCTTTACGAAGACGCCCCGGAATACGGCGTCACCTGCCACCACATGGCCCCCAAGGTCGACACCGGCAGCATCATCGCCGTCCGCCGCTTCCCCGTCTATCCCGAGGATGGCGTCGCCGAGCTCCTCCAGCGTACCTACGAACACCAGATCGCCCTCTTCATCGAGATTGTCGGCGGCCTGGCCGCTGGCAAAGACCTGCCCATTTCCGATGAACGCTGGACCCGCCCCCCCTTCACCCGCCTCCAGTTCAACGAACTCTTCCGCATCACCCCCGGCATGCCCCCTGCCGAGATCGCCCGCCGCATCCGCGCCGTCAGCTACGGCCCCTGGCAGCCCTACATCGAACTTGCCGGCTTCCGCTTCGAATACAACCCCAAAAGATGAAATAATTGTCGCGCCGCTGTAAAAACCGTCCTTCGAATCTCTACATGAGGTTGTTATAATTGAACGAAGTTTCACGGCATCCATAAAATCCGTGAAACTCCGTTGAATCCGCGTCATCCGTGTACAGGATACTACGATCCCCCCCACATCTCCTTCATCCTCAACGCATCCTCCTCCATCACCGGGCTCTCGCACAGGATTCTCCCCGCGCACCTGAAATCCTTCAGCGCCCGGAACAGCGCCTCCAGGTCCAGGTCCGCATC
Source organism: uncultured Anaerolineaceae bacterium (assembly GCA_964387495.1). Lineage (GTDB taxonomy): Bacteria > Chloroflexota > Anaerolineae > Anaerolineales > Villigracilaceae > DSXF01. Next base: position 31,000 of record CAYLXB010000039.1, on the reverse strand, counting down.
CTCCAGCTTCAGGTGATTGCGCTCCCCCTTCGCCGAATACTCGATCCCCGAAAGGTGGATGTGCAGCCGCCTGAGCCCCTCCGCCCCCAGCGCCGCCCCGTACTTCTCCAAAACCGCCTTCCACTCCGCATACGTGTTCATCGTCCCGTCGCCCGGCCGCGCGTGCAGGTGTGCAAAATCCAGGCAGGGCGCCGCTCCTGGAATAAGACGCGCCATCTCCAGCGTATCCTCCAGCGAGCCCAGCATGGCCGCCTTGCCCATCGTCTCCGGGCGCAGGTTCACCGGGTTGCCCTTCCCCCGCAGTTCCTCCACGCACCCGCCCAGCCGCTCCACCGCCAGCGGCAGCACCTCCGCCGCAGGCTTGCCGAAATACGACCCCGGATGGAAAATAATGTCCGTCGCCCCCGCCAGGTACCCGTAATGCGCCGCATCCATCAGCCGCTGGCGTGACTTCGGCCACTCGCCTTCATCTGCGTTCAGGTTGATGAAATAAGGCGCATGCACGCTCACCGCCACATCCTGTTCCTCGGCCGTTGCCTTGATCGCCGCGCAGGTCACCTCCGTCACGCGCACCGCCTGCACCCAGCCCAGTTCCAGCGCCTCCAGTCCGATCTCACGGCTGTATATGATCGCCCCCACGCTTCCCCCCGGCTTCTTCGGCGTCCCGATCGGCGAACCGACCGTTCCAAAGCGAAATTCTGCCGTCATCCTGTTCTCCTTATGCATTCCACCTCACCCCAGATGCAGCTTCGCCCACAACGGCGGCCCCAGGATCAGCAGCCCGACCAACACCGCCGCCAGGGCCGCGATCAGCACCGCCGCCGCCCCCACATCTTTGCCCGCCTTGGCCAGTGGATGCTGCGCCGGGCTGGCCAGGTCCACCACCGCCTCGATGGACGTGTTGAAGAACTCCGCCGACCAGACCACCGCAATCGTCAGGATTAGCACCGCCCAGTCGCGTGCCGGCAGCCTCAGCCAGAAGGCCATCGCCGCCACCGCCACCGATACCAACGCGTGGATCCAGGCGTTCTGCTGCGTGCGGATGACATGCCACCAGCCGCAAAAAGCATGCCCGAAGGAGCGCAGGCGGGATTTGAGAAAGTCGCTCATGGAAAATGCCATTCAATCTTCGGAGATCTTCAAGTCCGGCAGCCCCAGCCCGGCCAGGATTTCGGACTGTGCCGCCCACATCCGTGCCTTATCCTGCTCGCCATCGTGATCATGGCCCAGCAGGTGCAGCACGCCATGCACCACCAGCAGTTGTGCCTCGGCCTCCAGCGCATGTCCTGCCATGCGCGCCTGTTCCTTCGCACGTGGCACCGAAAGGATCACATCCCCCAAGTACAGCGTGCCCGTTTCCGGGTCCGCCTCACCCGCCGGGAAGGACAACACATCCGTCGGCGCATCGATCCCGCGGTAGTCACGGTTCAACGCCCGCAGGTGCTCGTCATCCGCCAGCACGATGCTCAAGTCCACCCCCTCCAGCGCGGACTGGTGGCGCAGTGTCTCTCCTGCCGCATTCTGCAGCAGTTCACATAGATTCTGGTATTCATAGGGAGAATCGACGTAGATCAAACTGGTTTTCCTCGTTCGGTGGGTGTCTCTTCTGCCGCGCTTCTTTCAGAGCCGGGATACTGGATGCGCGGGTGGTAACTGCCGCGCAGGGTGGTCACGAATGACTCTGTGACCAGGCGTAGATCTCGCAGCGTCAGCTTGGTATTATCCAGTTGGCCCTCGCGTTGCGCAGAATCGATCACGTCCCGGATCAGGGCGCGCAATGCGGTTTCATCCTTCGGGCTGGCCGCCCGCGCCCGCGCCTCTGCCCCGTCCGCCAGCATCAGCAGGGCAGTTTCGCGTGATTGCGGCGGTGGCCCTGGATAACGGAATTTCTCGATATCCACCTTGGATTCGTCACCGCCCGCCCGCTCAACCGCCCGCTTGTACTGGTAACGGGTGATCAAAGTGCCATGGTGCTCCAGGATGAAATCGTCCAGGCGTCGTGGCAGGCGGTGCTTGCGCGCCATCGCCACCCCGTCCGTCACATGGCAGATGATCGCCGCCGCTGCCTCCGCCGGGTCCATGTCATCGTGTGTATCCAGGTTGCCCGGCATCTGGTTCTCGATAAAAAACTGCGGATTTACAGCCTTCCCTACATCATGGAAAATGGCACCCACGCGCGTCAGCAGCGGATCCGCTCCAATCCGCTCGGCAGCCTGTTCGGCCAGGTTCGCCACCTGCAGGCTGTGCTGGTAGGTGCCCGGCGCATTGCGCAGAAAATACTGCAGCAGGGGAAAATCCGGGCGTGAAATTTCCAGCAGTTGCAGGGCCGTGGTCAAACCCAATGTCTGGGCCAGCGTGAATTGTAGCAGCAGTGCCAGGCTGGCCGAAGCCAGTCCGTTGAAAGCCGCCGCCCCAAACAGTGTCGCGATTCCCACCAGGTCCAGTTGGCTGGTCACCAGGCGGAAGGCCACGATCATGGCCGCACCCGACAAAGCGATCCCCAGCCCCGAGCGGAAATATGCCCACACCCGCCGCGCCGGCCCCAAGATCAGGATGCCGCACAGCGACGAGACCAGGTAATAGGGCATCAGCCCCATCCCGCTCGATAGGTTATATGCCGCCAGGATGCACACCACCAGCGATAAGATCATCCCTGCTTCCATGCCGAACAGGATCGCCACCAGCAGTCCAAATGCCGGTAGCGGGTACAGGTAGGGAATCACCGCCCGGTTGGGAGTAACCATGCGTGCCCCGGCTAGGAAGATCAGGAAGATCATGGCGATTAACGCCAGGCTGCGCAGGTCGATCAGAAAGCGCGGTTGGCGGCGCTGGAAATACAACCACACAAATCCACAGGCCGTCAGCACCAGCGCCCCCGCACCGATGTAATCGTCGATGCTCTGTGCCGGGCGGATCAGGTTGTAGACTTCCAGGGCTTCATAGGCTGCCGGTGTGATCACCTGCCCGCTCTGCACGATCAGTTCCCCCGCCTTATAGGTCCGGCTGACCAGCGCAACCGACTCCCGTGCCTGCTTGCGCGCCGCCTCCGTCAGTTCCGGGCTGTACTGCGTGTTGGGCAGCATAAAGGCACTGACGAACTCCGTCACCAGCACAGCCTGCTCCTCGCTCAACGACAGGCTGACTCGCAGGGGAATGTTGCGGCGCAAGTTCTCGGCATCATCCGGGCGGATGGTCGTGCGCATGACCTGTTCCAGCACGTTCAGTGCTTCCTGCTGGACCGCATCCCAGCGCGGCTGGCTCAACGCCAGGATCTGACTGACCGAATCCGGCTTCAATGTGATCTCGGCTAGGGAAGCCAGGCTGGCAGCCTTCTCGATCTCAGTGCTGTCGGCGTCCGAACGCACCAGGCTGATGTACTCCAGCGTGGCGCGCAGCTTCTCGCGCTGGCTGCGTCCGATGGACGGATCCGCCGCTCCAAAGACGGGCTGCACAACCCGCTCGGCACTCAGGCGTGCCTCCTCGGTCAGTACATTGCTGACGTACTCATAGTCATACGGTGCGGTTAGATCGACCGTCGCCACATCCCCCGGATTGAGCGGCAAAGCCTCCTGCCGCAGCGCCAGAGGCAAAACCAGCATCGTGAAAGCCAGGATGCCCGTACAGATCAGGATGATGCCTTGCAAAACGACCACACGCCGGGGCAGGCGCGCCGGCCGCGAATCATTTGGATTCATCGGGATTTTACTTTTGCAGGAGTTCGCGCACAGCCTGGCTGATCTGGTCGCCGGGAGCGCGCCCGGCCACCCTGGGCATCAAAACCTTCATCACCTTGCCCATCTCAGCCGCTGAGGCCGCTCCAGTTTCGGCAATGGCCGCCTCGGCCAGGGCCCGCAGTTCCTGTGGATTGAGCCCCTTCGGCAGGAAAGCCTGCAGGACTGCAATCTCAGCCTCAGCCTCTGCCACCAGGTCGCTCCGCCCCGCCTTGCTGGCCTCCTCCAGCGACTCGCGCCGGGTCTTGATCTCCTTTTGCAGGATAGCCAGCACGGCTGCCTCATCCAGGGTTACCCTGCGGTCGATCTCCACCTGCTTGATCGCCGCCAGTGCCATGCGCACCGTGCGCTTGCGCACCTCATCGCCAGATTTCATCGCCTCTTTAAGCGTATTGTTTAACTGTGTTTTTGTGTCCATAATTTCATTATACCTCTTGTAAATCCGTAAAAGCCGCCAGCATCTCCACCGGCCAGTCCTGTGTCACATTCGAAAATTCCAGGCGGGTTCGTTGGACAGCCGCCGACTCGGCGTGCTCATATCCCGGCCGGCCTGGCGCATCCATGTTCATCCAAGCGTGTGCATCCCGCGGCAGCAGCGGCATGACCAGCCGCTTCAGAACAGGCACAAAAGCCAGTGCCTCCAGCGGATAGTACAGCCGGCCCGATTTCAACGCCGGGCTGGCCAGCAGGCCGGCATCCAGCGCATCGATCCCTGTTGTAGCCCGTTCTGGGTTGTTTGCCGCCTGCTCCAGCCATAACGTTACATAGTTCGTATGCGCATAAAAATCCTGCACCGAATGTGTCAACTGTCCAAAAGACCGCCATGCAGCTTCCCTCTTGCCCGCCTCCATTGCCGGGCAAATCTCTGCCCGCCGCGACTCCAGGTATGCATAACTGGCTTCGAAGGCATTATTATCGAAGTGATACTCGTCGTGCTTGATCTGCCCGGCCAGCGTATCCTGTCCCAGGTTGGCGGCGAGGATCGCTTCCAAAGCCCGCGCGCTAAACAAGTCTTTCAAAGCCTGTCTGGTAATGGCTCGGTGGGAAGACGCATTCACGATTTCAAGCCCCTCAACTCGTAGACCTCCACCGCCTGCTCGCGGCCCTTCACCGTCATCGGCTCCAGTGGCAGCACTTCAACCTTGCCGGCCACGGTCTCATACAGTGGCTTGTTGATTAATATCTGCCCGCGCTGTGCCGTCACCTGCAGCCGCTGTGCCTGGTTCACGGTATCCCCAATCGCAGTGTAATTGAACAACTGGCTGGTGCCCACGTTTCCGATCATCGCCGGCCCTGTTGCCATACCGATGCGAAAAACCAGGTGGTGCTCCGAGTTCTCGAAAAACCGGTGTGCCTCCATACTGCGTCGGATGATTGCCAGGGCCGCTCGCACCGCGCGCAGGGCATGGTCGGCCTGCGGATCTGGGGCATTCCATAGAGCTAGCACGGCATCCCCCATGAATTTATCCAGCGTTCCTTCTTCATCTAGTATCGCCTGCGTAGCCAGGTCGAGGTAGGAATTCAGCACCCGGAAGACAGTCTCTGGCGGCGTCTTCTCACTAAAGGAAGTAAACCCGCTGATATCTGCGAACATGATCGTCGTAGTCTGCTTGGTCCCATCCAGCCGCAGGTTGGAGGCATCCTCCAGCAAACGGTCGCGCACCCGCGGCGCCACCACCCGTCCAAAGGTCTGCCGGATGCGTTCCTGTTCCGCCTCCAGTTGCCGGCGCTCTGTCAGGTCTTCGAACACGATGGTCGCGCCCTTGGTACCCAGGTAAGCGTCCCGCAGGGGCGAACAGGACAGACGCAGGTACAGGTCGCCGCGCGGTGGCAGGTTGCGGTTCAATTCGGCGCTCATTGTCACCTCGCCTTTTTCCAGGGCATCCGCCGTCGCTTCTTCGATGTCCGGGCACAGGCCTGGCAGAGCCTCCTTGATCGGCTTTCCAAGCACCTGGGTCACCGGCAGGCCGAGGATGTGCTCGGCAGCCTGGTTGAAAAGTGTGATCTGCCGCCCCACGTTTGTGGTGATGATTCCCGTCGCCACCGAGGCAAAGATGTCATCCATCAGGTTCTTCATTTCAAGCGTCTGCTCATAAGTGCGGCGCAGGTTGGTGAACAGGCGCGCATTTTCAAGTGCCAGGGTGGATTGTGCCGCCACCGCCGCCAGGAAATCCAGGTCATCGCTCGAATAAGGGTTCCCCGACCGCGGCTGGCCGAGCATCAGGAAACCGGTCAACTTGCCCTCATAGCGCAGAGGCACGAACGTAAATCCCGCCAGCCGCTGGTTGCCTGCGCTGGCCTGCAGATCGGCCGGCAGTGGCTTTTCAGGCGCCAACCAGACCGGGGCCGCCGCCTTTTCCAGCATCCGGATGAATGGATCGTTCGCCTCGTAAGGTGGGACGCTGTCCTCGTGTGTCGCATGCGGCAGGTATTCACCCTGTTCATCATGGTACAGGTAGATCACGAACTTCTCCGGCGAGAGTGCCTGTTGCAATTCGTTCTCCAGCAGTTGCAGGGTCTGGTCAAGGTTCGGAGTCACCACCAGGTTCTGCGAGAGATGCGTCAGCACCCGCCGGTAATCCGCTGGGGAACGATAGAAGATGCGGTCGATCAGCCGTTGGATCAGGTTCCTCAGCGGCGTCAGACCCAGGACCAGCACCAGCAGGTACGTGGCGATCACCATCGGGTTGCTTGGCTGGATGGCCCTTTGCACCAGGAAAGACACCCCCGCCACCAGCCCGTAGAAAACCGCCAGCACAGTGGCAGTTGTGATCAGGTAGGTCAAAACCCGGCTCAGGATTCGGTCCACATCCAGCAGGCGGTAACGCACGATCGCATAGGTTACTGAAAGCGGCAGGCAGATCAGCGGCGGAAAATAGATCGAGGCGCGAAACTCCGGCACCTGCCCGCCAAAGGTGGATGGCAGCAGGTACATCACCAGCATGGGGAAGAAAGCCACAATTGCCCCGAAGATGATCACGCGGCTTTGTTGCCGTACGATCGGCACCTGGCTGCGCAGGATGCGCATGATCAGGGTGGCAAAGAAAAACAGCATCGCCACCGCAATATAAAGATACCCGCCCCACCGCCAGCTCAGGATATAGGCATAGGGGTCCTGCGGCCGGATAATGTCATGGGTGATTGGGAGCACAGCCGCCAGTGTGATCAGCCAGGGGAAATACCGCGCCAGCGGCCGTCTTTCCACGACCGGCATCGTCTGTGGAAAGACCAGGGCCAGGTGCACCAGCGCACCGGCAATGATCGGCAAACTGAGCGACCAGACCAGCACCACACGGTGCGTCGTATTCATATCCAGGAAGGTCACCGTCACCATGCTGGCCGCAGCCGTAAAGGTCAGGAAGGCCCGGCTGGCCCGCAGGTCCGGCCGGATTCGGTAAGCCCACAGCCCCGTGCCCAGGAAAGTGAGACCCACCAGGTAGGGAACAATGAACAGGACGATCAAGTCCGCCCAGGATACATGGATGGGTGTGATATCGATGGTGAACTGCGTACCATCGCGGCGTTCGAAGGAGGCGCGTAGAGGCTGGAATCCGTTGGCTGACAGGGAAGCCTGCATCTGGGTCGCGTTGGTCACGGGCTGGCCGTTCAGGGCTGTCAGACGGTCAGACCACACCACCCCCGCCCGGCGGGCTGGCCAGTCCTCCCCGTCGATCTGGCTGACGACATTATGTGGCTCGACCAACATCCCTAGGAACGGCTGGCGGAACCATTGATAGGCCCAGAAAGGTGTCAGCACCAGCATCAGCACTGCGCAGAATGTGATCACCAGTGGAACGCCATGTTCGATCCATGCCGATAAATGTATCTTTGGTTTCATAGGAAATCCGGGTTTTGGATGGGCTGATCTTGATTATAAGCGATTGTCGCTAAAGGCGATACATTAAATCTGATTATAATTGCAGGTATGACAAAATTCTACACCCGCACCGGAGACGACGGCTCGACAGGTCTGCTTGGTGAAGGCCGCGTATCCAAATCTCACCCGCGCATCGAGGCGCTGGGCAGTGTGGACGAAGCCACTGCCGTCCTGGGCCTGGCCCGTGCCGCCTGCCGCTCTCCCCGGACAGCTGCCCTCATTATCGAGATCCAGCGTGATCTTTACAAATTAATGGGCGAACTGGCCGCCACGCCCGAAAACGCCTCGCGTTTCTTGGGCATTGACGCTGCCCGCGTGACCTGGCTGGAATCGCAGGTCGATTCCCTCACAGCCCTGACCGGCCTCCCCGGCGAGTTCATCCTGCCCGGCGATACCCCCGCCGGCGCCGCACTGGCTCTGGCCCGCACCGTCGTTCGTCGCGCCGAGCGGCGGGTGGTCGAACTGCATGGGCTGGGTCTGGTTCCCAATCCGGAACTGCTGCGTTACCTGAACCGCCTCTCCTCCATCTGCTTTGTGCTCGAATTGCTCGAAAATCAAACCGCCGGTCAGGGAACGACACTCGCAAAAGATGCAAACAAAAAGGGCACAGGCTGATGCCGTGCCCTCCAGGGGGGATAAAGACCGCTTACTCTTCTTCGATCTCGGCCAGCGCCGCTTCGATCTCCTGTTGGAATTGGTCGAAAGGTTGGGCGCCAATGATTAACTTGTGTCGGGCTTCGCCGTTCACCGTGTAAGACAGCACAAAAGCCGGTGTACCCGTAATGCCGGCCGCCCGGCCATCGATCGCATCCTGGGCTACTTGGTCAAGATACTTCCCGCTCTCCATGCAACCGTTGAACGTCCCCAAATCCAGCCCGGCCTTTTCGGCAATCGCCTGCAGTCGCTTCTCGGTATAGGAACCAGCATCTTCGCCCAGGTTGTTGACGTACAGGCCGTCGTGCATCTGCCAGAATTTCCCCTGGTCACCCGCGCAGTACACCGCCGCTGCCGAATCCCGTGACTCGGTCTTCGGCTCCGTATCATAGTAGGCAGCCATGCTGTCACTGATCCAGTTCCCCATCGAGCGGTAGACGAAATATACCTTGCCCGTTTTGACATAATTTTCTACGATCAATGGTTCCGTTTTCAGGGCGAAATCGCCGCAATATGGACACTGAAAATCAGAAAACTCTTCGATTTTTACCGGTGCATTCGGATCACCCGTTCCATTCATGCTCGCATTCGGGCGCTCGTTCATCGTCCATTCGACCACCGGGGGAACGTTCTCCGGGAACAACACCACCCCGATATTCGGCCCGACCAGGAACAAAAACACCAGCAATGCGCCAAGTACAACCGCGCCGATGGTAAAGGCAGTCTGGATTTGTTTCTGCTTGCGGCGTTTGGCACGCATTTCTTCACGTTTACTCATCGAAACTCCTCGTTGTCAATCAGGACTTAATGGGTCGTATTTTCCCACGCCCAGGTGATTTTGTCCAGAGCAGGGCCTGAATACTCAAATTTCCTTAATCTTGATCCGGGGATGTTCCCGCGTCAAAATTTCGTAGTGGGTCTGTCCCCCGCAAAAGCGCTTTACAAGTTCGCTCACCTCAACGCAGATTTGCTCGACCTCGGCCGGCGGCACCGGAGCAAGCCCGTCCACGTTGAATTCGATCGCCGTGGTCGTCGGCAGGGTCAGGGTGTGAGTAGCCTGTCGCCAGGTCCAGCGCCGGGTCAGCACAGTATTCCCTTCCGCAAAGATGATCTCCCCCGCCAGGGGCGCCTCCACCTGCTCCGATTCGAATGGAATGAAAGTCTCGTCCCCCCTGGCAGGCCGCAGGGCAAGGTCTCCCTTTACATCATCGATCGCATGCCCGCCCACCGGAACCAGGTATTTGAGCGAAATGGCATTGCCAATGTCCACTAGCGCGTTGATGGAAGGTAACGGCTCATTGCGCAGGGCTCGACGGGCCATGGCCTCGATCGAGGAACGAAACTCGCTCGGTTTGGCCCCAAAGGCCCGGTAGGCTTCCCGCCATGACTTGATCCGCGGGTACTCCGCAATGCTTTCGATCGTCATCTTGCTCCGCACCCCCGCCTCAGCCTCCCGCAGCAGGGCAGTCAGTTCAGGCGGGGCTTCGCGGTTGGTCACACCATACACCAGCACCACCCCGCGTACATAGCCGGAATATTTCACAAACACTTCATCTGCAATGGAATAGAATAGTTCGCTCATGACAATCTCGCATTCAACCACTGTCTTGTGTACTCCAGCACCACTTCCTTTTCCGGTTCGTTGTAGATTTCGTGATACAGCCCGTCCCATAGTTTCAAAGTACACTCCCCTGGAACCAGTGCGGCGAATTCCTTGCTGCCCTCTGGAAAAGCCAGCACGTCTGAAGTCCCGTGCTGCATCAGCAGGGGAGTCGGGAACTCGTTCGCATGTTCGAAAACCCACCGGATGGCATCCAGCACTTGCTTCCCCATTCCAAACGAGACACAATAGTGCACCAGCCGATCTGCCCGGTAATTTGCAACCACATCTGGATCCCGCGAGATACTGGCCGGATCCAGCCCGCTCGGCAGCGAGCCTGTCGGCAGCACCCTTCCCAGCACCTTCGCCAGGCTCACCTTCACTGCCTGCTTCTCCAGTGCTGTCCGCAGCCCGCTTGAACTTGCCACCACCCCCTTCACATCTGGCTTGCGGAGCAATGTGTAATTCAACACCAGGATTCCACCCAGGCTGTGACCGAACAGGAAGCGCGGCAGACCCGGGAATCGCATCTCCGCCTCTTCAAGGAGCAGGTCGATATCCCCCATCAAGCTTTCCAAGGAATCCGCATGCCCGCGCTGCCCGCCGGACCTGCCATGCCCGCGCAGGTCGAAACCGATGACCGCGTACCCGGCCTGATTGAATCCGGCCGCAACATGGCCATAACGCCCGCAGTGTTCCCCCAGCCCGTGCACTAGGCAGATGATTGCCTTCGGCTTCTCCTCCGGCTCCCAACTGTAGCAGACCAGGTCCAGCCCATCCTTGCTCTTCAATATGGTTTCGATGTAATACATGCTATGCCTCAGGATGCACCTCGCCGACCAGGAAACGGCAATATGGATCGCCCTTGGCAATGCAGTGTGTCTCCACGATTTCATGCTTCTGCCCGCTGGCCCATAAAACGGCCTCCCCGACAGTTCCGACATAAAGGTGGCAGATCGGTGTCTCGCTGTGACGGCTGTTGCAGATGGCACAGGTCGACTCCACATAGGCCAGCTGGTCGCCGTCATCTTCCACCCAGGCTTCGACTTGTGGATTGGTCTTTTTCAAAGCGTTGACCAGGCTGTTCAGCACGAACTTGATGCGTTGCTTCTCCGGCAGGAGCTTCAGCGCTGCCGCGGCCAGGCCCAGCAGGGCAGCCTGCTCGCGTACCCCGTACTGAAAGGATGCCTTCCCAATTCGCTGCAGCATTCCCCGGCCGCCGCGCCCGTAGAACGCCTCGATTGCCTCATTAAACTTCGCATATTCCGAAGCCTGGATGCCCGGGTTCAAATCATCTGGCGGCAGGTTGCTAATGAAACGCTCCAATCCGCAGCTCCGCAAAACAGCGTGCAGGCCGTTTGCACCCATCACCTCTTCCGCCGCAGATAGCGCCTGCCGTACCAGCGCATTGACAATGACTGCTTCTTCAGGCTTGACCATGCTTTCTCCTTATTCAGCAGGAATCTTCAAAGAATAGACCGGGTACTTTTCCCCTGTACGCTGGAAGCCCAGCCTCTGGTACAGCGCCAGGGATACTTCATTGTCGCTCTGTGTATTCACTGAAACCATGTGCAGGCCTTCTTCCCAGCACTCGCGGATTAAGTCTGCCGTCAGTGCAGCCCCAATCCCCTGCCCCTGGTACCGCGGCAGCACCGCCAGCCTGGCCAGGTGCATCCCAAATGGGTTCCGGGTGCTGATCTGGTACGCCGCCAGGCCATCCTTGGTTTCCACCACGCTTGCACTGCCTGCCTGTGGATGGGCACAGTGCAGCGTCTCCAGGGAATTCTGCCACAGGGGCACAAAGGCCGCCGCGTCCAGTTCGGCCACCGCTGGCAGGTCGTCTTCCAGCATCCGCCGGATTTGCATTCCGGGCGGCAGGCGGCGAACAGGCGGCCTGTCCTGCTGCCAGTCCAGCAGCACGATATCCTGTAAATTTAAGAAACCGCTCTCCACCAGCAGCGTTTGCAGCCACTCTTGCATGGCAACACACGCCGCACAGGTCGTATCATGTTGCAACAAATCTCTGTACGCAACCGGCCACAATGCTTCCCAGGCTTGGCGGCTCTCCACGTGAGCCGAGTGCACAAACAGCCGTATCCAGGCAATTCCCGGTGGGTCATGCGGGCAGGCCAGGGCCGCCGCCACACGACCTTTTTCTTCCCCAACCCAGAAAGCGCGCTCACCCAGCCAGTCCAGCGGGGGCCGCCAGTCCAGGTGCCTGTGAATATGTAGGCTGAAATGCATCAGGGCGGCGATCTCTCGGTAGTCGCCCGGCGTTGCCTGGTGGATATTCATACGCACTGCTAAAATCGGATCGATCGCAGCAGGAACTTAAGGATTCGTTGTGGCAGTGTCGGCTTTTTTGCTGCTTGCAAGGAGCCTAACATGTCGATCGCCGAATCTTGGATTTTTCCCTGTCGTACCCTGATGGTACCTGCCGAGGTCAGCACCAGAGACTGCATATCCCCCTCTCCTGCCTGGGAAAAAAACTTCGCCGAACGCTCATAAGCCTCCACGGCTTCGTCCAGTCTGCCTAGCGCCTCCAGCGCCGCCGCTTGGTTGCCGATTGCCATTCCCTGGTGAAGCACATCCCCGGCCTGCGCAAAAACCTGTTCAGTACCATCCACTGCCTTAAGAGCTTCCTCAGCCTGTCCGTTCTTCAGCAGTGCCACGCTCAGGTTGTTTCTCATTTCAGCGCCTTCGCATACTTCCCCGTTCGCGGCACACATCTCTGCTGCCCGTTGGAAGGCCCGGACCGCCGCCGGAAAATTACCCTGCTTGAAAGCAGATTTCCCCTCCTCTGCCAGAACGAGCACATCCTTGTTGCCCATGCTTCTCCCTTACAGGGTGATATCCAGCAAACCCTCTGCCACCGAGCGCAATTTTTCCGTGGACATGCTGCTCAACTTGAGCGCCAGTTCAAGGTAGGGACGGTTGACCGGCTTGCACACAAAGTCCTGAAATTCCACCGGGAGTTCCAGAAAATCCTTGATCGCTTGCTGGCGGGTCATCCACTGACCAATGGGGCCGCTTGCATCGAAGAAGGTCTCCACCTGCCCGCCCAGTGCAGCCAGCAGGCCTTCCAGTTCAGGGATTGGAATCGGTCGTTCTCCCAACTCATAAGCCTTCAGGCGGCTGCTCGAGATTCCGGTCTGTTCGCCCAGTGCCTTCATCGAAATGCTGGCATTCATCCGCTCCGCACGCAAAAGCGCGCCGATCATGCGCTGTCGCAGTCCAACCAGTCGCGGCAGGTCCAGCGGTTCGGTTGGGGGGGCATCGTCCGAGAGCGCCTCCTTGCTCCAGAAATGGTCGATTGGCAGGTTCAGGAAATAGACTAGGATTTCCAATTCTGGCAGCGAAGGTGCCCGGCGGCCTTCTTCGTAGGACTTGAAAATTCCTTTGGTAATGCCCAGGGCTTTGGCACATTCTTCCATTGTCCGGCGGGATGCCAGGCGCGCATCACGGATCAGAACGCCAAGTTTTTTGGTCCGCAGGGTGATTCGAGTCGGAATATCCATAACTGCCTCAACAGGGATTTAAGTGGCATGATCGAACACAATTGATTATAGCAGAGAAGTTCCCGCAGTGTCCGTACTTAACAATTTTATTCAGGCCGGCGGCTTGCCGTTCAACTCACCCGTAGGCGGCGGCCCAGCTCGGCCATATCGGTGGCGATCTGCTTCAGGATGATGCTGGTGGTATCCGTGGGAAACTTGAGCAGGACCGGTTGGTGCTGGTTATTGGCCAGTGTGAAATTGGATCCCATGTACGGCACGGCAAGTTGGATTTCGATTCCCAGGATTTTCTCAGCCTCGTTTTTGGTCAGCCCTTCCAGGCCAACCGCCCGGTTCAAGATCGTGAAAACATTCTTGGAATTGATCCCCTGCCCCTTCAAGTACTCCCATACAGATTGCGTCAGGTCCACCGTGCTCAGGTCGGTGCTTACGATCAGGGCGATCACATCCGCACGTTGGATGATTGGCAGGCTGATCCGCGAAAGCGAACGGCCAAGGTCAACGATCACATAGTCGAACGTCCGCTGCAAACTGGCAATGATTTCCGGAATACGCTTGACCTGGATCAGGTTGCCCTTTTCAGGGTCAGGCGAACCGGCCAGCAGGTAAAATCCCCATGTTTGCAGTTCCGGTAGGTTCCTGCGCCAGAACTGGTCCACGGTTTGCTCGGGCGGCATATCTGCAATGGTATGCAGGTTCATCTCCCCCTCGTAGCCAACCAGCTGCGCGATGGAGCCGATCGGGAGCACCAGGTCCACGACCACGACCCTGGCTTCCGGCTCATTTTTCGAAATATTATTGGCAACATTGGCGCACAAGGAAGAAGTCCCTGTCCCTCCTTTTGCGCTCAGAAAAACGAATATCTGCCCGCCCTGCCTGACCACACTGCCCGCCGGTTTTCCACTCGCATAGCGCTTGAACATTTCCATCAAGGCAGGAATGGCAGCTCCCGACTTGACCAGGTACTCATCGAATCCTGCCGCCAGGCAGGCGCCCATCCGTTCATGGCTGCTGTCGCTGCTCAGGGCAATGCAGGGGGTGCTGGCAGTCCGCGCATCCTGGCGCAGTTTGGCGATCAGCGTCTCCCCCGGTAGGTCTGGCAGGTTGGGATCCACCACGATCAGTCCAGGCTGGTCTCTCCATGCAGAAATCAGCCCTTCGCGGCCCGAACTTGCCTGGATAATCGTCGCTCCGCCTTTTTGGAAAGTCGCAGCCAGAAAATTGCGGCTGGCAGCATCCGCATCGACGATTAGAACTGACTTCGTCTCCACAAGAAACCTCGGCTTTCATTCCTCCAGGGGCGGCATCAGGTAACCCAGCCCCGAGCGTGTCACGATATGCTTGGGGGCATGGGCATCATCCTCCAGTTTCTGGCGCAGGCGGGCAATGCTCACCCACAGGATTTCCTTGTCGTCCCGGTATTCCGGCCCCCAGATATTGGCCAGCAGATCCTCAGCCGTCATGATCTTGCCAACATTGTGGGCAAACTGCAATAACAGGCGGTATTCCGTTGCTGAAAGGTAGACCGCCGTATCCCCTCGCCACACCTCCGCCCGCGCAAAGTCGATCCGCAGGTTGCCGTGAGTAAAATAGCGTGCCTGGCCGCTTTCGATCGAAACCTGGGCGCGCCGCAAAACCGCACGCACACGGGCCAGCAATTCCGTGGCAGAAAAAGGCTTCACCAGGTAATCATCCGCGCCCAGGTCGAGGCCGCGCACGCGATCCTGCTCCTCGCCTTTTGCTGTCAGGATGATGATCGGTACCGTTGAGAACTCACGGATGCGCTGGCAGGTGGCAAAGCCATCCAGCTTCGGCATCATGATATCCAGCAGGATCAGGTCCACAGGTTGGCTGGAGAATACATCCAGTGCCTGGACGCCGTCTTGCGCAGTGACAACGTCATAACCATCCGTTCGCAGGTTGGCATCCAGCAGGCGCAGGTACCGTGGTTCATCATCGACGATCAGGATTCGCTTTGGCATGATGGAAAACTCCTTTCAAAAAAAGCCCGATTAGGAAATGGGCAGCACGACAAAGAAAGTCACTCCATTCCCAGGCTCGGATTCGGCCCAGATCCGGCCGTCATGAGCCTGGACGATCTGCTTGCAGATGAACAATCCCAGGCCGGTGCCTGGTCGTGTTTTCTCCCCTGGAACACGATAAAAACGATCGAAGATGAAAGGCAGAAATTCGCCCGCAATACCGGGACCTTTATCGGCCACGCTTGCCCATACCTGTTTTTTCTCAACCCATGAACGCACGTGCACCGGTGCGCCGGGCGCGTACTTGCTGGCATTGCTGAACAGGTTCTCGAAAACCTGGGCCAATCGCACCGCATCACCCAGGATGGGCGGTGTGGACGACAGGTCCAGTTGGATGCGCATATCCTTCTGGCGGTTTTGCACCCGCAGGACCACATCGCGTATGATGCCTTCCAAGTTTACCGGTTGGAAGCTCATTTGCAGGGTATCGCTTTGTAGCCGGGCGGTTTCCAGGATATTTTCGATCAGGGAAGTCAGGTGGTCCGCTTCCTCATCAATAATGCTCAGGAACTCACGCTGGGTGGCGGGATCCCATTCCGTATCATCTCGCATCAGGGTGGTGCTGTACCCTTTGATAAATCCGAGCGGCGTACGCAATTCGTGCGAAATGGTGGTTACGAATTCTTCCTGCAGGTTCATCTGGCGCCGGATGGTCTCACACTGGGCCATTTTCTCCTGCCACCTTTCACGCTCAAACAAACTTGCCACCAGGGCAGAAGCCAGGGTGGCAAGTTGGATTTGCTGCGGCGTATACACCGGACCCCCGAATCGGACGAAGACCAGCACGCCCAGGATTCCTTCCGGAGACTTCAGGGGCAGGCCTAGCAGGTAAGACTGCCGCAACCGGTCGGGGTGGTTTTCATCTTCGGGGGATTGCAGTACCAGTTGCCCGCTCGCCAGCACCTGGCTCGCAACGCTTTCCCCCCAGGCCACATCCGCTTCCGCTGACTTGCCCCGCCCGATTGCCCGGGCATAGGCCACGTCGGTCAGCCGGTCATCGGAATCGGTGCGGAAGATGGCAAAATTATCGAAGATGAGTGCTTGCCGCAGGGCGGCGATTAAAGCATCCAGCGCCATCTTCCAGTTCTTCGTCTGGTTGACGATTTCGGATAGGGTACAAAGGGATTCAAGGCTTTGCGGATTCATCGGGTGGCAGGTAATTATCGATTATAGGTAGGCATTACATCGCCTCTGCGCCGGCAATCAACAGCGGGAACTGGAAGGTCGATCCCTGGTTCTCTGCCGACTTGACTTCGATCAACGACCCGTGTGCTTCGATGATTTGCTTTACCAGCGACAGGCCCAGGCCGGTCCCGCCGTAGCGGCGTGTGGAGGAACTGTCCAACTGGTGGAACGGTTCGAAGATTTCCTGCAGCCGCTCCGGACGGATGCCGATGCCGGTATCCACCACCGAAACCGTCACCAGCTTGTTGCTCTCCCGCTTGACGCTCAAGACAACCCGGCCGCCTTGGGGTGTGAATTTGATGGCATTATCCAGCAGTTGGCTGAGCACCCAGGAAATTTTTTGCACGTCACCGTGCACCCTCGGCAGGTCGTGATCTGCCACCAAATGCACCGTCACGCCTCGGTCTTCCCCTTTTTGCTGCGCATACCGGACAGACTGCGTCGCCAGCAAACGAATATCGATTGGCTCGATTTGCATGCTCAACTCGCCGCGTGAAGCCAGTGAGAACAGGATTAGGTCTTCGATCAGGTTTTCCAGCCTGGCGGTTGACTTCTGGCTGACCTGCAGGGCATGCTTTTGCTCATCGGTCAATGGGCCGAGGGATTGGGATGCCAGCAATTCGAGGTAGCCCTTGATATGTGTCAGGGGGGTGCGTAGTTCATGGGAGATGCTGGAAACAAAATTGGCTTTCAACTGGCTCAGTTCTGAAAGCCTTTCCAGTGCATCCTGCAATTCCGCCGTTCGCTCCTGGACCCGCTTTTCTAGGTTTCGGTTGGCATCCTGCAGGGCATTCCGCAGTTGCAGGATCAATTCGGTGATCGCATGGTCAAGAGCACTGCGCTCGAGTAATTTTAGTTCGACCAGCACTTCGCCCAGCAGGCAGGTGCGCCCGGCTGCAACTTGTTCCTGCTGGAACACCAGCGCCTTTTGCAGGTCCGCCTCCGAGATGCGTTGGGTGCGGACAAGATATTCCCCCAGGCGGGGAGCCAGGATCTCTGGGGTTAATTGCGGTTGCATCGCCATACTCATCTCATGCCTGCCAGACCCATTGCCCTCCAGCCATGGTGGCTTCAGGTCGCATGGCTGCCAGATCTTGTGGCAGACAGGCAAATGGGTCCCGCTCCAGAACGATCAGGTCGGCCAGCCACCCGGCTGCCAGCCGCCCGGCCTGCTTTTCCATTCCGGCCAGGTAAGCCGGACCAGCTGTAAAACCATTCCAGGCTTCCAGTAGGCTCAGGCGCTGTTCAGGGTGCCAGCCATCTGGCCCGGGCGAACCGTCCAGCCGCTGGCGGGTAACTGCCGCATGCAGGCCCCGGAAGGGGTTGGGCGTCTCCACCGGTGCATCCGAGCCAAAGGCCAGCCTGGCCCCATGCTCGATCTGTGTCCGCCAGGCATAAGCCAGTCGGGTGCGCTCACCCCAGTACTGGTCGGCCATGTACATGTCGGACGGCTCATGGATGGGTTGCATGGAGGCAGTTACATCCAGCGCCGCCAGCCGCCCGGCATCCTCAGGATGGAGCACCTGAACATGTTCGATCCGGTGTCTCCCCGCCGGCAGCTGGTTCTCTCGTTCATAACCGCGCAATTGCTCCAGGCCGTTCAGGACTTCATGGTTGGCCCGGTCGCCAATCGCATGCACGGCCAGCCCCAGCCCGCTGCTTGCAGCTTGGCAGCCGATCTCGAACAGGTGCTCGGCATCCATATTTAGAATACCACGATTTTCGCTTTCGTGCGCATATGGCTGGAACATCGCCGCGGTGCGCGGGCCCAGCGCGCCGTCCATGAAAACCTTGACATTCCCGATCCGCAGGGTCAAATCGCCAAACCCGGTCCGCAGGCCCACAGCCGCCGCATGCCCCAGCTCATCCACCGGGATGTTTTTCACCACGCGCAGGTGCAGTTCCCCTTGCACATGCAGTTGTTGTAAAGCCATAAAGCAGGTCCGTCGGTCGAAATCATGCACCCCGACCAAACCCATCTTCCACAGGGTTTTCTGCGCCTCACGAATTGAAGCAGCCACTGCTTCCACGCCTGGTCGTGGGATGACCGCCTCCACCAGCTCCATGGCTGCCTCCAGCAGGATGCCGGTGGGCTGGCCGCGCTCGTCGCGCTGGATCTTGCCGTTGACGGGGTCTGGAGTGTTTGCCGTAATCCCGGCCGCTTTCAAAGCCGCCGAGTTGGCCCAGGACGCATGCAGGGATTTGGCCGTCAGGTACGTTGGGCGGGTGCCGGTGACCTCATCCAAGTCCGCCAAGTTGCCAAACCCCGCCGCCCGGTCAGGTGCAGCCGCAGGCGGGTCAGACCATGCATTTTGGTTCCACCCGTGCCCAAGCATCCAGGCTTGCGGAGGCAGTAGCCGGGCACGTTCGGCCACCCTGTGCACACACTCCGCCAGGCTGTCTGTCTCGCAATCCACCTTTTGTAGCCCCAGCGCGTAATGCTCAAGGTGAACATGGGCATCCACCAGGCCCGGCAGGATTGTCCGGCCGTTCATATTTTGTTTCTTCACGCCTGTCGGGGTGGAATCGGCCAGTGCCTCGTTGCCCACAGACAGGATGCGCTCACCGTCGACCAGCAGGGCCGTCGCGCTTGGCAGGGTTGGATCGAAGGTGCGGATATTGGCGTTGTAGAGTAGTTCCATGTTCATTCCTTCAGCAGGCGGTCCAGGATTGCGTCCAACTCTTCATCAGAATAATAGTGGATGGTCAGGCTGCCGCCCCGCTCACCGTGCCGCAGGTTGACTTTTGTCCCCAGGCTGGCACGCAGTCGCTCCTCGATGGCGGCCACTTCAGGCGCCGGCCCCGTTTTTGGCTGCGCCGGGCGCTTTTGCCCCCCCATCTTGCGCACCAGTTCTTCCACCTGGCGCACGGTCAACTCTTGAGTCAGGATCGTCTGCAAGGCAGCCTGCTGTGCTTCTGGCGTCGCCAGGGCCAGCAGGGCTCGTGCATGGCCCTCACTGATCCGGCCATCCAGGAGCGCTTTCTTCACACTCTCTGGCAGGTTCAATAAACGCAGTGTATTGGTGACCGCCACGCGGCTCTTGCTGACCTGCATGGCAATCTGCTCATGGGACAGGCCAAACTCCGACTGCAATTGGTGGTAAGCTTCGGCCTCCTCCAGCGGATTTAAGTCGGCGCGCTGGATGTTCTCGATCAGAGCCAGTTCCAGCAGTTGGCGGTCGTCGACCTGGCGTAGGATGACAGGCACCATCCGCAATCCCGCCTTGCGGGCCGCCTCCAGTCGACGCTCCCCTGCAATGAGCGTATAACGCCCATTTTCAGCCGGTGCCGCGATCAGTGGCTGCAGGATGCCGTGCTCTCGGATGGAGCCGGCCAGCTCCTCCAGTTCAGCCGGGTCGAACTGGATACGCGGCTGGCGCGGATTCGGGAAAATGCTCTCTGTTGGGACCTGTGCAATGCCCGTATCAGCCGGGTGTAGTGTTTCACCCGGGATGAGGGCATCCAGTCCTTTGCCTAGGCCGGTACGTTGGGGCATGCTACTGCGCTCCTGAAGTTAATTATGCCACAGGAATGGCCAATCCATCCCCGGCCAGCAATTCCTTCGCCAGGGACTCGTACGCTTTGGCTCCGATCGAACCGGGCGCATAAGCAGTGATCGGCTGTCCGTAAGACGGAGCCTCTGCCAGTCGGACACTGCGCGGCACCACCGTCTTGAATACCTGGCTGGGGAAATATCTGTTCACTTCTGCCACCACATCCGTGGAAAGGTTTGTGCGTCCATCGAACATGGTCAGGATCACGCCGCGTACTTTCAGGTCGGGGAAAAGCGCCGCACGCACGCGCTGGATCGTCTGGGTTAACTGGCCAAGTCCTTCCAGGGCCAGGTATTCGCACTGCACTGGGATGATCACACCATCTTTGGCAGCTGCCAGACCGTTGACCGTCAGCAGACCCAGTGAAGGGGGGCAGTCGATCAGCAGGTAATCGTAGCGTTCATGCAGCGATTCCAGTGCCTGTTTCAAACGCGTCTCGCGTGCCATCTCATTTACCAGTTCCACTTCCGCACCGGCCAGCGCGGGGGAGGCTGGCAGCAGCGACAGGTTGAGCCTTTGGTTTTGGAGCACCAGGGAGGCCGCTGGAGCCAGTCCCAGCAAGGCTTCATACGTTCCGCTCTTGACCACCCGCTTGTCCACGCCCAGGGATGAACTGGCATTGGCCTGTGGATCGATATCCACGATCAGCACACGCTGTCCAAGCTGGGCCAGGTAAGCACCCAGGTTGACCGCTGTCGTTGTCTTGCCCACCCCGCCCTTCTGGTTGACAAGGGTATAAATCCGTCCCATGGCTTAGAAGACCTCCACCATTGACAACTGCGCTTCCTCTGCTGTCGGAATGCCATCCAGCCCGGACCTCGTCACCGAAAACGATGCCAGGCGTGTGGCAAAACGCGCCGCTTCCCATGGGTCGCGGGTGGCATGCAGGCGGGTAAAGAAAGCTGCGGCAAAAATGTCACCCGCACCGGTGGCGTCCACTTCTCGTATGATCGGGGCCCGGAAGCGGCGCAGGTCGTTGTTCCAATACAGGCGCGCCCCTGCCGGCCCTTCCGTGACTACCAGCAGGCGGCAGAAGGCTGCCAGCGCCTCGATCTGTGCCTCATCGCCGGCCACATCCTCCGTCGAAAGCACCACCGCTCCCGCAGAACTCAAGACTTCAGCGTCGGGTTCCCAAGTGCAGGCCTGCACTCGGCCGGTCGCGTCCCAATGGCGCATCCATCCCTGCGGGGTCAGGCCCAGCAGGGCGGGCGAAAAACCCTCATCCAATTGCGCCGGCACTTCCTGTGCAATCGGCCCAATATGGATGATCGGCGTCTTTCGCCAGATTTCCGGGATCCTCTCCAGTTGGATCAGATCCGCCCGGTCGCGCAGAAACTGGATACGCCCGTCTGGCGTATAGATGTTTTCGAATGTTGTGGTATGGGTGGATGGAAGGGCAAGAACAGGGATGCCGTTCAGGGATTCGAGCAGGGAGGTCTGCTCACAGGCAGTGACCACGCCCACACGATATCCCAGCGCTCTGGCAGTCAGGGCCGAATAGGCCGCTGTTCCTCCCAGTCGTGGCCCTGTCGGCGTCAGGTCACGCGTAACATGACCGATGACGAGATAATCCACCGGTTGTAGGGGGGGATGGCTTTGCATGCCTGAATTATACCGTAGGGGCGACCGTACGGTCGCCCCTGCGTTGTTACGAATCTTTGGGGATGATGGTTACTTTGCGGGACGGCTCTTCACCAACGCTCTCCGTGATGACAGCCGGATGATTGCGCAATTCCAGGTGCACGATCCGGCGCTCATTCGCAGGCATCGGCTCGAGAGACTGGCGGCGGCCCGTCTTAAGAGCCTGTTCGGCCATCCGCCGTGCCATCTGCCGGATCTGGCGTTCCCTCCGTGACCGGTACCCCTCCACGTCCACCGACAACTGCACCCATTCTTCCACTTGCTTGCTGACCATCAGGCTGGCCATGTATTGCAGTGCATTCAGTGTTTCCGAGCGGCGGCCGATCAGCACACCCAGGTCGTCACCGCGGATGTCCACATGGATGGATGGGCGCTCGGTTCGGTCGTCTTCATTGCGGTGTGCCGAGACTTGAGCCGTCAGTCCGAGGTGGTAGAGCAGTTTTGAAACGACCTCTTCACAGATGTTGAGCACGCGGTCGTTCTCGGGGGAGACGGTCGCAGTTGGCTTGGCAGCAGCCGGGACGGCTTCTGCTTTGGGTGTGCGCCGGACCGGTTTGGCTTCCGGCTCTGCCGGCTTCTCACCCATCTCCGTGGGATTGACCGTCAGGCGCACGCGCACCTGCCGCCCTCCCAGTCCAAGAAAACCCTTGCTCCCGGCGTCCAGTACTTCCACGCTGACCGACTCGGCCGGCAGGCCAAGCTGTGCCAGCCCTTGTGCCAGGGCTTCTTCTACAGAAGGGGCAATGACCTCAAGTGTAGTACGTTCTTCCATAAAGAATAAAGCCTCTCCAGGTTACTTACCCTGTGGTTTCTTCTCACCACCTGGCAGCAGGTTGCGCCAGTTGGCCTTCCCCATCACGGCATATTGGAAAATGCCGATCAGGTTGCTGATGATGAAATAAACCGACAACCCCGATGCATACATGAGGGCAAAATAGCCCAGCATCAGGGGCATCATCAGGGTCATCTGTCGTGACATCACCGCGCTCTGATCATTGGGATTGCTGCTTGTTGGTGTGACCAGCTTGGACTGGATATAGGTGGTGATGGCCACCACGATCGCCAGCAGCGGGAACCCGTTCGGCAGGAAGGATACTTCCAACCCGAATGGCCACGGAATTCCCTCCGGGCGTCCCAGGTCCATCCATAGGAACTTGCTGTTGAGCGGGATCAGGTTGATCAAGCCGGGAGCAAGCGACAGGCTGCGGGAAAGCTTCAGCAGGTCCAGCGGCGTGGCCGCCAGGGCACGGATGATACTCTGGTACAGGCCGATGATGATCGGGAACTGGATCAGGGTCGGCAGGCAGGATGCAAAGGGATTGATGCCTTTTTCCTTGTAAACGCGCATCTGCTCCTGCGCCAATTTTTCGCGGTCATCCTTGTACTTCTTCTGGATGGCCTGCCATTCCTTGTCGTTCTGCATCTCCTGCATGGCCTGCGCACCCTTCATCTGCTGCGCGTTGAGCGGCCACGTAGCCAGCCGGATCAGCACGGTGAACAGGATGATGGCTACGCCAAAGTTGTTGCCGACAACATCATAGATCCATAGCAAAAGGCTGGTGAGAGGGGTGATAATAAGTGATTCCCACACGGTACACTACTCCTCAGGCGGAAAAGCCCACATCTGTTTGCCGTCCGCGTCCAGCGCCGTCAGCTGGAACCTGGCTCCCGTGGGAGCAACCAGGATCAGGTCGCCCGCGGCAACGGCCATTGTGTAAAATTTTCCCTGAAACGTATTCAGGTTCTTGAATTTGCCGTCCTGGCCGACCAATACCACAGCGCCGGTCTCGGTCGTCACGATCAGGTCCGTACCGAAAAGCATCGGGCTGCCGGTAATCGGGCCGTCCGGCTGGATCGGCTCCCAGGTGCGCTCGCCAGTGGCCGCATCGAAGGCATACACCTTCCCCGTCAGGTCGGCTGCATACAGCTTGTCCCCGGTCAGGGTTGGGCCGCCCCACACCGTACCCTCGGTCGGTGCTTCCCAGAGCACACTCCCTGTGGCGGCATCCACTGCCACCACCTTTGAAGCAAAGGAACCAACGTACAGGATTCCATCCGGTCCAAGCGCGGGTGAGCCGGGCACCGCCCCGCCCATGTCGACCTTCCAGGCCACCTCGAGCGTCTCCGGATTCAGGGCATACAGGTTGTGGTTCAGGGCACCAACGTAAATGTAGGTTCCATCTGTAACCGGCTGGCTCCACAGCGGGCCGCCTGCTTCGAACCCGTTCAGCTTGTTGCCCTGCATGTCCAGCATGTAGAGCGTACCATCGCCATTCGGCGCGTACACCTTGTCACCCACCACCAGTGGAGAACCCATCCACGGGGACTTGGCCTTGCTGAAAGTGGCTTTTTGCGCCCCGCTCCTGGCATCCAGGTAGAAGAAAGTATGTTCCGAACCGGCGCTTCCGATCAGAAGCTGGCCGTCTTCGGTCAGGACCGGCGTGGCATAGAAGACAGTCTTGCCGCTGGTCTTTTCCGGAAAGTGCCAGGCCTCCTTGCCGTCGCTCAACCGCACGGCAAAGATCTGCGGCCCTGAACTGACGTAGGCCAGCTCTTCATCTGCAGACAGGCCCGGCCACGAGGCTCCTTGCCCGCTGCACGCAGTCAACAGGCTGGAAGCCAGCAAAGCAAACAGGATGAAAAATATTGGTCGTACTTTCATGGGGAGAATACTCCTAGGTGACAGGATCATACCCGCCGCTGTTGAACGGGTTACAGCGCAGCACCCGCCAGGTAGCCATCAGTGAACCCTTGAGCACACCGTACTTATAAATCGCCTGATAACCATAATGGGAGCAGGACGGATAAAAGCGGCAGGTGCCCTCCGGCAGACCGCGCGAGATGGTCATCTGGTACAGGCGGATCAGCGCCAGCAGCGCCCAGCGCGGCCAGTAGGCCGGCGTACGCGGCAGGTCCCGCAGGCGCGGTTCGTTTGGATAATCGTTCGGCAGGTAAAACTCAGCCTTCATCTTGCTGGCCCAAAATACGAGCACGCCCAAGCACAGCCGTCAGGGCTGCACGCACCTCAAGCATATGAGCATTCAGGATGGGCACACGGGCAATCAGGATCATTTCCCATCCGGGGATGACTTCGGCCAGTATCGGTTGGATGGCCGCCCGCAGCAGGCGTTTGGCCCGGTTGCGTTTCACCGCATTCCCAATCGTCTTGCCCGCTGCCACTCCCACGCGCACAACCGCATGTTCTGTCTGCAAGGCTACCAACACAACAAGCGGGTGGGCATAGGACTTTCCCAAACGCCGCACTCGCTTGAAATCGGCAGACCGGGTCAGGCGGAACTGTCGCTGCACCCGAAGCTCATGGCTGGAGGCGCCCCGGCTGTCGTGCTTGCCGGGTAAATGAACGCCTCGGACTTGAAACTACCAGCGGATCCGCTTGACGTGCTGGTTGGCGCTGACCGTCAATTTATAGCGGCCGCGCAGGCGCCGCCGCTTGAGCACATTGCGCCCTTCAGCGGTTGACATGCGCTGGCGGAAACCATGCACGCGCAAGCGCCGGCGAATTTTGGGTTGATAGGTTCGTTTGGTCGACATTCACTTTCCTCACACAGATAAGATGATTGCAATTCCCCGCAGGGAATCGAATTCTTCAGGCCGCAGACTGGCACGCTATTATATCGTAATCTGCCCGCTTTCGTCAAACGCAGTTCGCCCCCAAATACCGCCTCCTGGCCGCCCCGCCCAACCACCCTCCCAATTCTTGTTATAATTCAACCCGCACACTCTGACTTTAGAAGTACTGAGTTGAGGTATCGCATGGCATTCGACCACTACGGACGCAAAATCCACTACCTTCGCATCAGCCTGACCGACCACTGCAACCTGCGCTGCGTGTATTGCATGCCGGAGGACATCACCTTCCGGCCCAATGCCGAACTGATGCAGGACGATGAAATCCTCCTCCTGGCCAGGGTATTTGCCAACCTGGGCTTCGACAAGATTCGCCTCACCGGCGGCGAGCCTACCATCCGCGCCAATGTGGTCGACCTGGTGCGCGGCATTGTTCAAACGCCGGGCATCCAGGTTGTCACCATGACAACCAATGGCATGCTCCTCCAAAAACTTGCCGCCCCTCTGGCCCGCGCCGGCCTCCGCCGCGTCAACGTCAGCATGGACACCCTCGATGCCGAAAAATTCCGCCGCCTCACCCGCTGGGGCAGCCTCGAGGACGTCTGGCAGGGCATCTATGCCGCCGAGGCCGCCGGCCTGATCCCCGTCAAGATCAATGCCGTCGTCGCAGCCGATTACAACCGCCAGGATGTAGCCAACCTGGCCCGCCTCACCCTCGACCACCCCTGGCAGGTACGCTTCATCGAATTAATGCCCTTCGCCGGCCCCACCGATTTCCAGACCGGCGAGGTCGTCACTGCCGCCGAAATCCAGGCCGGGGTCGAGTCCGTCCTCGGCACGCTCGAACCGGTCAACGCGGGCGAACTGGACGGAGAAGCGCGCCTCTTCCGCCTGCCGGGCGCCGAAGGGGATATCGGTTTCATCGCCTCGGTCAGCCAGCCGTTCTGTGTCTCCTGCACACGTGCCCGCCTCACCGCCGATGGCCGCCTGCGCCTCTGCCTCCTGCGCGAGAAGGAAGTCGACCTCCTCACCCCCTTGCGCGCCGGCGCCTCTCTCGAAGACCTGCGCCGGCTGATCATCAACGGCATCTGGGAAAAACCCTGGGGACACGACCTGGCCAATGGCGAGATTCCCCTCAACCGGACCATGAGCGAGATCGGCGGGTAAGCAGCACAGAATGGAAAACGGTTGCATCCAGGCCGTCTTCTTCGACCTCGACGGCACCCTGCGCCACAACCTCCCCTCCGGCGGCGAAATCTTTATGGACTACGCCGCCAGCCTGGGCCTTCCCATCCAGCGGGAAGACCGCGAGCGCGCCACCCGCTGGGAGCATTATTACTGGGCCTCCTCCGCCGCACTGCTAGCCGACCTGCAAAAATACGAACACGATACCGAAGCCTTCTGGCAGAACTATTCCTACCGCCACCTCCTGGTACTCTGTGGCTCCCAGGCGCTGGCCGCCCGGGTTGCCCTCCAGGCCAATCAATACATGAACGAAAACTACAAACCGCAGTCCCATGTCCCTGCCGAGGTGCCCGCCGCCCTGCAGCAGCTCCGCCGGCGCGGCCTTCACTTGGGCGTCCTCTCCAACCGCCACAACCCCTTCCGCGAAGAACTCGTGACCCTCGGCCTGTCCGAATTCTTCCCCTTCGCCCTCGCTGGCGGAGAAGTCGACCTCTGGAAACCCTCCCCGGATATCTTCCACTACGTCGCCAGGCAGGCCCGCCTCCGGCCATCCCAAATCGCCTACGTCGGGGACAACTACTTCGCCGACGTGATCGGCGCCCGCCGCGCCGGCCTCCATGCCATCCTCTACGACCCGCACGGCATCTTTCCCGAACCCGGCTGCCTGGTCATCAAATCTTTCACTGAACTGCCCGGGCTGATCGAAAAACTGAAACCCTGCCCGGGGCAGCAAGAACGTCCTCTGCCTCACAAATAACCGCAGCCCCCGCCTGCTTCCCGGCGGGGGCTGTTCCTTATCCGCCGATCGGCGGGCGGCACTGTTCGCACGGGCACAGCGCCCGCAGGTAATACCAGTTATACAGCCCGTAATCGTGGCCGTCCTCCCACACGAGGGCGACGGCATACGAACCCACCGCCTTGATATCCTTCAGGCTGTTCGCCGTCGAGACCGTCAACGGCAGGCCAAATACCAGTGGATCGGGGTCCGGCCCCATATTCTCATGCCCGCCCCGGCACGAAGCACACGGGCAGGCCGCTCGCAGCAGCGAAAAGGGATACACGCTCACATGCCCGTCGCTCCACGTGACGGTCAGCTCGCGCTTGGTTCGGTTGGCAGTCATGCCGGTGGGACGTTCGTTCATATCACTCTCCAGTTGGAGGCGGGATCAGCGCCAGGAAATTCGCCGCCGCCCAGCCCGCCCGAGTCTCATCGTAGGGCGCCACCAGGTACCACCACGTATACCCGTCCGCATCCTGCGGCCCGTCGCGCACCTCGAAAACTTCTTCATCATACGCCAGGAAGATCGGATCCGCCGACAGCCCCGGCGCCGAACGCACCCGCAGACCCTCCCCCTCCGTCCCGCTGATCTGCACATAAGCCCCCACCGTGATCACCGTCGCGGCCGCCGGCGTCTGCGCCAGCCCCGCATCCGTTGGCGCCGCGGCCTGCACCATTGGCGTGCCGCTCGGCGCCGGGATCACCGTCACCGCCGCCAGCCCCAGGTCAGGCTCCGACCCCCCCAGCGGATTCAACCAGCCCGTCCCCGCCAGGCTGATGACCATCAATACGACCGCCACCCCCAGCGCCCCCAGGATGACCGGCCAGGTAAACAGTTGGTTTCCGTCGAATCTTTTCATAGCGAAGGTAAGAGGAAAAATGCCAGCCCGAGGATCAGGTAGATCGCCAGCAGCGCCGCCCCCTCCAGCCACGAAGACTCGCCGTCTGCCGAGACCAGCGCCGCGATCATCACCCCCGCAATGATCGCCAGCAGCTCGAACTGGTTGAAGATCAACTGCAGCGGATTCCCCATCGCCAGGCTGATGAACACCAGCAGCGGCGCCACCAGCAGCGCGATCTGCAGGCTCGAGGAGACCGCGATTTCCACGCTCAACGTCATATGATTCTTCCCCGCCATCTGCACCGCCACCAGGTGCTCCGCCACGTTGCCGATCAGCGGGATGAAGATAATCCCCAGGAAGAACTCCGAAATCCCCAGCCCCTCCATCACCGGCTCTGCCACCCCCACCAGCACCTCGCTCAGCCACACGATCCCCGCCGTGGCCAGCACCAGCACGCCGGTCGCCGTCGTCTTCGACCAGCCCGCCTGCTCATGCTTCGGCAGGTTATGGGTCAGCGGGCTGGTATCCGCCCGTGCCGCATCCAGCAGCCCCAGCCCGTAGAGCAGGATCATCACCAGCGCCACCCCCATGCTCAGCGCCTCCACCTTCGGACTGGTATCCGGCCCGATCGAATGGCTCCACAGCGAAGGGATCAGCAGCGCCAGCACCGCCAGCACCAGCAGGATCGAGTTGCGCCCCGCCTGCACCCGGTCGAACTTCTGCACCCCGTGCTTCACCCCCCCCACCACCATCGAGAAGCCCAGCACCAGCAGCAGGTTTCCCAGGATCGAGCCCGTGATCGAAGCCTTCACCAGTTCCAGCAGCCCCGCCCGGATCGCCACGATCGTGATGATCAACTCCGCCGCATTCCCCAGCGTCGCATTCAACAGCGCCCCCACCCGCGGCCCCGTATACGCCGCCAGCGCCTCCGTGGCCTGCCCAATGTACGAAGCCATCGGGATGATCGCCACTGCCGCCAGGATGAAGATCACCAGCGCCGGCCAGCCCGCCAGCTCCCCCGCCAGCGTCAGCGGCAGGGCCAGCACCAGGATCGAGATCGGATTTTTCACGACATAGTCTTTGAATGCCTTCATGGTCTCACTCCGCACATGGATATCCACATTTATACCACGCTACATCCCGCATAAATGCCCCAACCCGCCCGGCGGCATCAACACCTTCAGCGCCCGCGGCCGCACCCGGATCTCCACCTCCTGCGCCGCCGGCAGCGGCTCCCCATCCGCCTGCAGGTACACCGGCGTCTCCGCCTGCACCCGCAGGCTGCGGAACGGGATGCGCTGCACCAGGTCCGACTCCAGGTGCCGCCCCGACCACAGGTCGAACGCATGCCGGAACACATCCACCAGGCTCTCCCCCGCAAACAGCCACAGGTCCAGCAGCCCATCGTCGATATACGCATCCGGCGACAGCACCGCCAGCCCGCCCATATAACGGCGCACGTTGTTCGCCACCCCCAGCAGGTAATGCCCCTCGATCTCCCGCCCGTCCGCCCACAACTTCAGCCGCACCCCGTGCCACAACTGCGCCTTCATGATCCCCGCCGCCGCATACTCCGGGAACGCGAAGAACTTCTCCACCCGCAGCCGCGGCTCGATCGCATGGATCGTCAGCGCGTCCAGCCCGATCCCCGCCCACAGCAGGAACTGGTACCCGTTGCACTCCCCCAGGTCCATCTCCCGCACCGGCGCATCCGCCAGGACGCCCGCATTCGCCCGCAGCGCATCCCAATTCCAGAACCCGAAAGGCGGCAGCCCGAACTCCTTCGCCAGCACGTTCACCGTCCCGCTCGGCAGAATCCCCAGCGCCGTCTCCGAACCCGCCAGCCCGTTCGCCACCTGCCCCAGCGTTCCATCCCCTCCCGAGGCAAACACCGCCGTATGCCCCTCCGCCGCCGCCTGCCGCGCCAGCTGCAGCGCATGCTCCCCGCTCCGGGTTCGCGCCACCCGCACCTTCCAGCCTGCCCGCCGCAGCACCTGCACCGCCCCTCGTATGAATGGCCGCACGGAAAACCGTCCGGCGGCCGGATTATAGATGATCACTCCTGTACGCATGCCCGAATTATAAAGTCGAACCCGCTCCCGGAAAAGGAAAAAGCCCCTCCCGCCCCCCATGTCGTGCTGAGGCGGCGTTCTCCCGCCGAAGCACCTGGCGGTGCTCTCCCACCTTCCCCCCATGATATAATCCCCACAGGAGCACAGCATGCAAGAAGGGTCCCTCCTCGGCAACCGCTACCAACTTCTCGAACAACTCGGCTCTGGGGGCATGGCCAACGTCTACCGCGCCCGCGACCTCATGCTCGAACGCTATGTCGCTGTCAAGATCATGCGCCCCGACTACAAGCGCAGCCCCGC
The DNA here is from genome assembly GCA_964387495.1 of uncultured Anaerolineaceae bacterium. Taxonomy (GTDB): domain Bacteria; phylum Chloroflexota; class Anaerolineae; order Anaerolineales; family Villigracilaceae; genus DSXF01. Next base: position 436 of record CAYLXB010000039.1, on the reverse strand, counting down.
CTTCGAAGAACGCTTCCGCCAGGAAGCCCGCGCCGCCGCCAACCTCTCCCACCCCAACCTCGTCACCATCCACGACTTCGGCATCGACAACGCCACCCTCTACATCGTCATGGAACTCGTCCCCGGCAAGGACCTCAAGACCCTCATCCGCCAGCGCGGCCGCTTCCCCATCGCCGAAGCCGTCCCCATCCTCGTCCAGGCCTGCGCCGGAGTCGGCTACGCCCACCGCGCCGGCCTCGTCCACTGCGACATCAAGCCCCACAACCTGCTCGTCACCCCCGACCTGCGCCTCAAGGTCACCGACTTCGGCATCGCCCGCGCCCTCGCCCCCATCCACCCCCAGGAACACACCGACATCGTCTGGGGGGGGGGGCGGGGGGGGGGGGGCGGGGGGGGGGGGGGGGGGGGGCGCGCGGGGGCCGGGGGGGGGGGGGGG
>CAYLXB010000038.1:30062-32305 GCA_964387495.1 uncultured Anaerolineaceae bacterium | reverse complement strand
GCGGGCGCGGCGCGCGCCCTCCTGGGGGGGGTTGCTGAGCCGGCGCGGCGGGGGTTTTATGTGGAGCCAACCTCGGCGCTGGTCTGGCCGGCGCTGGAGGCGACCCTGGATACGCTGGCCGATCCGGTGGTGGCGGTGTTGACGGGGTCTGGTTTGAAGATAGCGAGGGGTCAATAGCTGGAAGGGGTGTTGAGGGATTGGTACACGGAGTTCACGGATTGGACGGAGTTTCACGGATTTTTTTTGGGGCCTTGCGGGCAGTGGGGGGGCATGATATAATCCGCCCTCGCGTGACAAAAGCCATCGAAATATTTCATGTAAGGAAGAAAGCCATGACCGATATATTGAAGGCCCTCGAGGCCGCCCCCAATCCCAATATTCCGCAACTCGCCTCGGGTGATGTTGTCAGCGTGCACGTGCGCATCAAGGAAGGCGACCGTGAGCGCATCCAGGAATTCAAGGGGACCATCATCCGCCTGCGCAAGGGCGGCAACCAGGCCAATTTCACGGTGCGCCGTGTGGCCAGCAACGGTGTGGGTGTGGAGCGGACGTTCCTGCTCAACTCGCCGCGCGTGGACAAGGTGGTGGTCGAGCGCCACTCGCAGGTGCGCCGGGCGCAGTTGTACTTCTTGCGCAGCCGCACGGGCAAGTCGGCCCGCCTCAAACAGAAGTTCGATTAATCCCGCTTCGAACGACCGGCAAAGGGTGCAGAGACTGCGCCCTTTGTCTTTTCCCAGACCATGAACAAACCAATCATCGGAATCACGACCACGTACGGCAGGAACCCGGACCATCTGCCCAGCGTGTATGTGCTGCGGGCGTATGTGCGGGCCGTCCTGGAAGCAGGGGGGCTGCCGGTGCTGCTGCCCTCCGACCTGGCCGAAAGCGACTGGCAGGCGGTGCTGGGGCGGCTGGATGGAATCCTTTTCTCCGGCGGGGGGGATGTCTCGCTGGAGCATTTCGAAGGTAGCGACCACATCCGGATTGGCGAAGTGGACACGGTACGGGATGCGCTGGAACTGGGGCTGGCGCGGGCTGCGGCGCAGCAGGGCAAGCCGTTCCTGGGCATCTGCCGCGGCTGCCAGGTGGTGAACGTGGCCCTGGGCGGGACGCTGTACACCCATATCCACGACCAGATCCCCAACCCGCTCGACCATGATTATCCGGGCGACATGCGCACGGCCCTGGCCCACACGGTGTGCCTGGAGGCAGGCGGGCGGCTGGCGCAGATCATGGGGGCGGAGCAGTTACATGTCAACAGCCTGCACCACCAGGGGCTGAAGGACCTGGCGCCGGGCCTGCAGGCGCAAGCCTGGGCGCCGGACGGGCTGGTGGAAGCGGTCGAACTGGGCGGGCATCCCTTCGGGCTGGCCGTGCAGTGGCATCCCGAATGGCTGACCGACCAGGAGGAGACACGGCGGCTGTTCCGGGCGTTCGTGGAAGCAGCGGGGGCGTGATGCTGGGGGTGTTCGACTCCGGCGCGGGGGGGCTGTCGGTGCTGCGGGCGATCCGGGCGCTGATGCCGGAGGTGCCGGTGACGTACTTTGCAGACCAGGGGCACGTGCCGTACGGCTCGCGGCCGGTGGAGGAAATCCAGGCTTTTTCAGAAGAGATCACACGCTTTCTGCTCGGGCGCGGGGCGCGCCTGATCGTGGTAGCGTGTAACACCGCCTCGGCGGCGGCGCTGAAGCACCTGCGGCAGACCTTCCCGGAGACGACCTTCGTCGGGATGGAGCCGGCGGTCAAACCGGCGGCAGAGACCACACGCAGCGGCGTGGTGGGAGTGCTCGCGACCCCGGCGACCTTCCAGGGGGCGCTGTATGCTTCGGTGGTCGAGCGCTTTGCCAACGGCGTGGAACTGCTCCAGAGTACCTGCCCGGGGCTGGTGGGGCAGATCGAGAAGGGCGACCTGGACGGGCCGCAGACGCGGGCCATCCTCGAGGAAGCCCTGCTGCCGATGCTGGAACGCGGCATCGATACGGTGGTGCTGGGCTGTACACACTATCCGTTCGTCATCCCGCTCATCCAGGAGATTGCCGGGGAGACTGTGCGCGTGATCGATCCGGCGCCGGCGGTGGCGCGCCAGGCGAAGCGGCTGCTGGAGGCGCAGGGGTTGAGAGGGCGTGAGGGGGAACGGGCGGGGGTGCGGTTTTTCACGTCCGGGCGGACGGAGGGGCTGGGGCGGCTGCTGGGGCCTGTTCGGGGGGAGGCGGGGAGGGGGGAGGGGGGGCGGGGGGGAGATG
>CAYLXB010000038.1:2706-30052 GCA_964387495.1 uncultured Anaerolineaceae bacterium | reverse complement strand
GGGTTTTTTCCGGGGGGGGGGGGCGGGGGGGGGGGGGGGGGCTGGGGCGCCCTTGGGGGGGGGCGTGGGGGGGGGGGTCGGGGGTGCGGTGGGAAGATGGGAAGATAAGGATGAGTATGTACAATTGGAATGGAAAAAGAAAAACAGTGAGTTGAGGCGGTTTGGACAATTGGGCAGAAGGAAGACTTTATGGAATCAAATCATTCGGCCTGGTCAATATTATTTTCCATTCCCGTACTGGCAATTGGGGTCTTGTTTGCTTTTTTCCCTGACAAAGTCATCAAAGTGCGCGCTCGAATCCAGAGGGGCATGCTCAGAGGCTGGGGTCTGAACGATGAGTCTATCGATCGCCTGCCGTTCTATTCGGAGTTGTATGGAGAAAAGTATTCGCAACGCCTGCAAAGGGAAGAAGAGAGTCCAAAAAGCCTGGCGGGATTGGTGCTGTGGTTCAGGGTGCTTGGTATCATATTTCTGCTTATGACTCTGATCGGGCTCTGTGGATTTATTCTGGTGCTCAGGTCGGGGAATTTACCCTAGATTCGTGAGATGAGGGGCAGCTTGTGGGGGTCGAACAAGCCGGCTGAATTTGGATCGTTTTCCCATCGCCCATCATTCCTATAAGACTCGTTTTCAGCCGATTATTTGATATGATTATCACAGGACTGAAGTCATTCCTGCAGTCGAGACCCGTTTTGTGATTGGCAGACGACAAACTATTTGGACCTGTGTTCGGCCGGGTCAAGCCAATCGAAACAAGGATGTGTTTGCTTGTGTCCTGTGGATGACTTGCGATGGAGAGTTTGGTTCAGATTCCCTTCGTGCCGGCTTATTTGAAGCTGCCGGCAGGTGAGCTGGAGATGCGCAGGGCGCTGGCTGATGAGCGCCTGAAGGCGTGCGACCTGTGCGCGCGAAAGTGCGGGGTGGACAGGACGGAGGGACGGCGGGGGGTGTGCCGCACGGGGGTGTATGCACGGGTGAGCAGTTATGGCCCGCACCATGGGGAGGAGTCTGTGTTGAGCGGCTGGCGTGGCTCGGGGACGATCTTCTTTGCGGGGTGCAACCTGCGCTGCCAATTCTGCCAGAATTACAGCATCAGCCAGACGGAGGCGGGGGAGGAAGTGCCGCCGGAGGAACTGGCGGCGATCATGCTCGAACTGCAGGCGCGCGGCTGCCACAACATCAACCTGGTCAGCCCAAGCCATGTCATCCCGCAGGTGCTGGCGGCGGCGGCTGTGGCGGCCGGGGCGGGGCTGCGCCTGCCGCTGGTCTACAACAGCGGCGGGTTTGACGCGGTGGAGGCGCTGGCGCTGCTGGAAGGGGTGGTGGACATCTACATGCCCGATTTGAAGTATGCGGAGAGCGGCCCGGCGCACCGCTATTCACGGGCGCGGGACTATCCAGAGGCCAGCCGGGCGGCGGTGCGGGAGATGCACCGCCAGGTGGGGGACCTGATGATCGACGGGCGCGGGCTGGCGACGCGCGGCCTGCTGGTGCGGCACCTGGTGCTGCCAAACGGGCTTTCGGGGGTGGAGGGGGTGGCCAAATTCCTGGCAGAGGAGATCTCGCCGGATACGTACCTGAATCTGATGGACCAGTATCACCCGGCTTATCACGCCGCACAATTCCCCGAACTGCGCCATCGAATCAGCCCGCAGGAGTACACGGCGGCGGTGCGTTGTGCACGGGCAGCCGGACTGCACCGGCTGGAGGAGCAGACCCCGGCGTTGGGCTTTTTCAACCAGGCCGTGCCGCGCTCACCCAGCTTCCGGTGAGTCGAGCCATTCGCCGCTGCGTTTGTCCTTGTAGACGAGATGGAAGCGCACCCGGGGTGTTTGGGGGTCGTCGAAGCGCACCTGGACCAACCCGAAATTGTAATTGGCCTTGATGAAATGGGTCTTCTGGCGCGCCAGCCAGCGGCTCAGGATGGGGACCTGGGTGAGGGGGGCCAGCCAGTTGGTCTTTTGCTCGAAGGGGGTGGCGCAGAACTCCCACAGGGGCACCAGTTCGCCGCGGGTCGTGCGCAGCCAGGCGGATTTGGCGTGCCCGGAGTGCAGGTCCCCGGCCAGGAGGTAGAGGGCGCCGGTGTGCTTTTCGGCAAGCAGGCCGAGCAGGCGTTCGCGCTCCCTGGGATAGCCGGACCAGCGATCGCGGGCAATGTCAACCAGCATGTCGAAGAGCAGGGCCGAGGAGGTGACCAGGAACTTGAGCGGGTAACCGCGGACACGCTCGAGCCAGTCTGCCAGGGCCTGGAACTGGCCTGCGCCGAGGACTTCCCTGTTCTTGATCCGCCGGGTGCGTGTATCCATGACAAAGAAGGCGGCGGCGCCGAATTCGAAGGCGTAGGCCAGGGAGCCGGGGTCGCCGGCCTTCATCTCGAACTGGCCGGCGTAGTTTTTCTGCAACAGGCGCAGCGGGGCGGGGGCGTGCATGCCCTGGTGTTCCCAGTAGACCTGCAGGGCGTCGCGGACGCGGTGGAGGGGCAGGTGGCGCTCTTCGGGTTCGCGCCCTTTGAGCCAGCGCGAGAGGTGGTTCCAGGGCGGGATCATGGCCCAGCGCCGGGTGCTGGTGCGCCAGCACCAGTCGTCGTCCACTTCGTGGTCGTCGAGGGTCATGAAGACGGGGAGGCCGGCGAGCAGGGTGCGCAGGGGCGGTTGGGACCAGGTGTGGGCGTAGACGCGGCGGTATTCGTCCCTGGAGACGGCGACCTTGCCAAGGCCGTTGTGATGCCAGTCATCGGCGTAGACCTGGTCGCCGATCATGAGCCAGAAGCGGAGCCCGAGGGCCTGGCGGCGGGCATCGAGGACGCGGAAGGCTTCGCCGGTGTCCGCTTCCCGGGGTGCGTAGCAGGAGCCGAAGGCGAAGTTGAAGTCGACCGGCTGGCCGGGCGGGGGGAAGGTGGTGAAGGAGGGGTATGCGGCGGGGGGCGGGGGCGTGCCGCCGAGGGTCAGGGTGTAGAAGTACTGTGTATTGGGTTCGAGCCCGCGGACGGTCACCTGCCCGGCAAAGCCGGTCTGGCCGGTGAGCGGCTGGGGTTTGCCGGCGGGGCGGGCGTCGCTGAGGTTGGGCTGGCGGCCGAGCCAGGCGTGGAGGGTGGATGGGCCGCCAGCCCGGGCCCAGAGGTTGGCGCCGGTGTGGTGCAGTCCGCCGACGAGGGGACCAAGGAGGAGGGTGGGTGGGGTCAAGGGTATCTCTTTCCTGGTGGTGTGAGGGTATTTTAGCAGGGTTTTGGTATGGGGGAGTGACCAGTTATTGGTTACCAGGGGGGAGGGTAATAAAGTAGGAAGTGAGAAGGAGGGACGGGGCGCGAGGGCATCTGGGAGGTTGGGAGCCGCCCCCATCCCCGGCCCTTCCCCCAAATTGCGGCGCTCATCCGAAATTTGGGGGAAGGGTGAAAGATGCGGCGGGGTGCGGGGGGGAACCATCTGGGAATGGGGAGCGAAGAAACGGATGGAGGATAGGTATCCTGACCTGTAATAAAATGCAGGTAGAATGATTGACACAAGTTTTGTTATTTTACCTGCTGTGAGATAATTACGATACATAAGCGTTTACTACACGGAGAGAAGATGATCCAAAAATGTCTGAACCGAAGCTTTTCATTGATACTGGCTTGCTTTATCCTTACTGCCTGTTTTCAGTCACGTGGAAATGAGATATTTGCTGAAGAGTACCCGATTGAGTTTAATAAACGATTAACTCTTCGTACAAATGATAATTGCCTTGATTTTCGAAGGAATGACGCGATCGTATTGTGGATTGAAAACGACTCGGAAAACTGTGTCATATTTCCATACCACTATAATTTTCGCATCCTATACTTTGACCAAAAATCCTGGATAACAGTTCCCAACGAGGCAACAATTTTGGGATCAAAGAAAGATATCACCCTTGAAGCAAGTGATCAGCCGTATAACGCAGGCATACTTGGTGCTCTTCCGGACTTCTCGCAACTCAACATTTCCTATCCGGTAAAGCTGCGAATGATGGTTAGTGGGTTGATTTGTGATGAAAAGAAAATGCCAACAGATACCTCGGCGGGTGCCTATATCGATATAACGATCCGATGAGTAACGCTGCAAGTACGAAGTAGTGAGACCATTTGGCTGTCTGCGGCGATGGACTATAATGCACACGTGGATGGTTTTCTGGCAGGAAAGGAAGGTCAGGATGGCGAAACTACCTGTCAGTGTTTTAAGGCGCTCCTGGTTTTCGTCTCCACCTTGATCAGGGCGCTACTGGTGGTGTTTCTGTCCGGCAAGTTGTTGATTCTGGAGGGGGCGGTACCAGTTACCAGTAATTAGTTATCAGGGGATGTGAGGAGTGAGAAGCAGGAAGGGTGGATGGGGAATCGCGGATGGGCGTAGATGAGGGTGGATGTGAAAAAAGCGGCGGTGTGCAGATCTGTGAGCGGAAGCGATGGTAGATTCTGCGCGCACTCGTCTTTTGGTTATCCGTCTGCGGTACCTCACAGGGGTGCCGCGCTAGAGAGCGCAGACTAATCAGGTATTTGGGCTTGTGCGCTCTTTGCGCCTTGGCAAGAGCCTCCTCCTCCGTTTCCCTTGCACTTGTGCGTGAACTTCCGCCGGATTTCTCCAAACGGATTCCTTCATCATCCCCGTTCATCTGTGTTCATCTGTGGTGAATTCCCTCGTCTGCGGTACCTCGCAGGGGTGCTGCGCTAGAGAGCGCAGGCTAATCAGGTATTTGGGCCTTTGGGTTCACAATGACAGGGGGCTGGGGTGGTGCGTCAATCCCCGTCGGCGGGTTGGAGGCCGAGGGCGGCGGGGGGGATGGGGAGGCCGTGGAGGGCGGCGAAGGTGAGTTGAGTGGGATCGAGGCCGAGGCTGGGGGCGAGGCGGGCGAAGAGGGCGAGGTAGCTGTTCCGGGCGGCGCGGGCGGGGTCGAGGCCGAGCTGGCGGGCGAGGTCCTGGATGGAGGCGGGGTCGGGGCCTTCGATCTCGACGAAGTTTCCGTAGGGGAGTTCATCGAGCATGATGTGGAATGGGCCAAGCTGCCAGGTGGCGCGGTATTTTTCGTAGACGGCGACGACGATGTAGCCGAGGGCCTGGAGGGCGGAGCGGGCGGCGGCGGGGTCGCTGACGGTGAATTCCAGTTCCGTGCGGCTGAGGGCGCCGCCTACATCCTGGGAGGGGCCTTTGTAGGTGAGGGTGGCGGTGGTGTCCTGGCGGAGGCGGAGGACCTGGTTCCGGCGGCAGAGGTCGCCGGCGGGGGTGTCGAAGCGGAGGTTGTGTTCGCGGGTGCGCGGCTGGAGGAGCTGGGCGCCGCGCTGGCTGAGGCGGGCGGCGATGCGGTCGAGGTCAAGGACGTAGTATTTGGCTTCGATTTCCTGGGTTTGCATAAGGGGAGTATATCGAGAGGACGGTACACGGATTTCCCAGACTTCTGAAGTCTCCAAGACTTCGGAAGTCTGGGGTAATGACGGGTGGGGGGAGGGTTAGAGGATGCTCAGGAGGGTGGCTTTTTGTTCGACGGTCTCGCCGGGTTTGACGCGGATGCGGTCGATTTTGCCGGCGCGGGGGGCTTTGAGTTCGTTCTGCATTTTCATCGATTCGAGGATGAGCAGGACCTGGCCTTTTTCGACCGGCTGGCCTTCCTGGACGGGGATGGAGACGACGAGGCCGGGCATGGGGGCTTTGAGGTGGAATTCGCCACCGGCGACGGCGGCGCTGCCGGCGGCTTCGCGGAGGCGTTTTTCGCGTTCGTCCTCCACACGGACGGCGTACATGCGGCCGAGCATGAAGACGTGCAGTTTTTCGTCTTCGGCAGGGTAGATGTAGGCTTCGTAGGATTTGTTATCCACCAGCATGGAGTAGGCGGGCTGGGAGCTGACGGGGGTGAAGTCCACTTCGTAGAGGCGGTTGCCGAGGATGACGTGGCGGTCGTCCACGATCTCAACCACGTATTCCAGTTTGCCGACGGTTGCAATATATTTCATCATGGCTGGCTCCTAGCGGTGGATGCGATCCCGGCGGCCGGCCCATTTCCAGCCGCCAGCCTCGCGCTCGCTGCGGCGGAATCCCTGGGCGGCTTTTTCGACCTCGTAATGGGCGATCATGGTGGCGAGCAGGGCGGCGATCTCGGGCAGGGCTTCCCGGCTTTCCTCGGCGGCCTGCATGGTGAAGCGCTCTTCGACGAAGCGGGTGTCGTACTGCCCGCCCATGAAGCGGTGGCTGTCCATGAGGGTCTGGTGGAAGGGGACGTTGGTGTGCACGCCGACGATGCGGTACTCTTCCAGGGCGCGGCGCATGCGCAGGATGGCCTGGCCGCGCGTTTCGCCCCAGACGATCAGCTTGGCGATGAGGGGGTCGTAATAGGGGGTGATCTCGAAGCCGGGCAGGACGCCGGTGTCGACGCGCACGCCGGGGCCGGTGGGCACGAGGCTGTGGAGGATGGTGCCGGTGGATGGGACGAAGTCGTTATAGGGGTCTTCGGCGTTGATGCGGCATTCGATGGCGTGGCCGTTGAGGCGGATGTCGTCCTGGGTGTAGCTAAGCTGGCGGCCGCGGGCGATGCGGATCTGCTCCATGACGATGTCCACGCCGGTGATCACCTCGGTGAGGGGGTGTTCGACCTGCAGGCGGGTATTCATCTCGAGGAAGTAGAAGTTGCGGTCCTTGTCGACCAGGAATTCGATGGTGCCGGCGTTGACGTAATTGATCGCCTGGGCGGCCTTGACACTGACCTCGCCCATGCGGCGGCGCAGGTCTTCGTCCATGATGGGGGACGGCGCTTCTTCGACCAGTTTTTGGTGGCGGCGCTGGATGGAGCATTCGCGTTCGCCCATGTGGAGAACGTTGCCGTGCTGGTCGGCCAGAACCTGGAACTCGATGTGGCGGGCGCCTTCGACCAGTTTTTCCAGGTAGACGTTGCCATCGCCGAAGGCTGCCTCGGCCTCGCGGCGGGCAGCGTGCAGGAGGGCAGGCATCTCTTCGAGGGTGTTGACGTAGCGCATGCCCTTTCCGCCGCCGCCGGAGGTGGCCTTGATGAGGAGGGGGAAGCCGATCCTGGGGGCGATGACGAGCAGGTCCGGGTCGTTCAGGCTGCCTTCGCCCTCGGTGCCGGGGACGATGGGGACGCCGGCCCGGGTGACCGTGGCGCGGGCTTCAGCTTTGTCGCCCATGGCGGCGATGGCCGAGGGTTTGGGGCCGATGAAGGTGATGCCGGCCTCCTCGCAGGCCTGGGCGAAGCCTTCGCGCTCGGCCAGGAAGCCATAGCCGGGATGGATGGCATCCGCGCCGCACTCGCGGGCAATGGCGATGATCTTATCAACGCGCAGATAGGAGTCACGCGCGGGGGCAGGGCCGAGGAGGTAGGCCTCGTCGGCATAGCGCACGTGCAGGGACTGGCGGTCGGCCTCGGAGAAGACGGCCACGCTGTCCACCCCCAGTTCGCGGCAGGCCCGGACGATGCGGACGGCGATCTCGCCGCGGTTTGCGATCAGGATTTTCTTGAACATAGCGGCTCCCTTAGAGAGGGATGTTCCCGTGTTTTTTGGCGGGGTTGGCATCGCGCTTGCTGGCGAGCATGGCCAGGGCATTGATGAGGCGCTGGCGGGTCTCGCGCGGCTCGATGACATCGTCCACGTAACCGCGCTCAGCGGCCACGTAGGGGTTAGCGAGTTTTTCACGGTATTCCGCCACCAGTTCGGCCTTGCGTTTGACGGGGTCTTCGGCCTCGCCCATCTCCTTGCGGAAGATGATGTTCACGGCGCCATCCGGGCCCATGACCGCGATCTCGGCGGTGGGCCAGGCGAAGTTGATGTCGCCGCGGATATGCTTGCTGCTCATGACGATGTAGGCGCCGCCGTAGGCCTTGCGGGTGATGACGGTGATCTTGGGCACGGTGGCTTCGCAGTAAGCGTAAAGCAGCTTGGCGCCGGAGCGGATGATGCCGGAGTGTTCCTGGACCGTGCCGGGAAGGAAGCCCGGGGTATCCTCGAGGGTGATGAGGGGGATGTTAAAGGAGTCGCAGAAACGGACGAAGCGGGCGCCTTTTTCGGAGGCGTCGATGTCGAGCACGCCGGCCAGGACGGCGGGCTGGTTGGCGACGATGCCGACCGAGTGGCCGCCCAGACGGGCCAGACCGACGACGATGTTGGGGGCATAGCATTCGTGGATCTCGAAGAACTGCCCGCCATCCACGATGTGGCGGATGACGTCCTTGATGTCGTAGGGCTTGCCGGGGTCATCGGGAACGAGGGTATCCAGGACGGCATCCATGCGCAGGGGGTCATCGCCGGAATCGAGGAAGGGAGGGTCTTCCATGTTGTTCTGGGGTAGGTAGGAAAGCAGTTTGCGGACCAGGTAGAGCGTGTCGGTCTCGCTGTCGGCGGCCACGTGGCAGACGCCGGACTTTTCGGAGTGGATGCTGGCCCCGCCCAGGTCTTCGAAGGAGACGGTCTCGTGGGTGACGGCCTTGACGACATCCGGCCCGGTGACGAACATGTAGGAAGAGTTACGCACCATGAAGGTGAAGTCGGTTAGGGCGGGGGAATAGACGGCACCGCCGGCGCAGGGGCCCATGATGACAGAAATCTGAGGGATGACGCCGCTGGCCAGGGTGTTGCGCAGGAAAATATTGGCATAACCGGCCAGGGAATCGACGCCTTCCTGGATGCGCGCCCCGCCGGAATCGTTCAGGCCGATGAGGGGGGCGCCGTTCTTGAGGGCCATGTCCATGACCTTGCAGATCTTCTGGGCGTGGGCCTCCCCCAGGCTGCCGCCGATGACGGTGAAATCCTGGGAGAAGATGTAGACGAGGCGGCCATCCACCGTGCCCCAGCCGGTAACGACCGAGTCGCCGAGGTACTTCTGGCCGGCCAGGCCGAAATCGGAGGCGCGGTGCTGGACGAAGGAGTCCAGTTCGCGGAAACTGCCCTTATCGAGCAGGAGGTCGATGCGCTCGCGGGCGGTCAATTTGCCGCGCTTGTGCTGGGCTTCGATGCGGTCCGGGCCGCCTCCCTGGCGGGATTTGGCCTTCATTTCACGCAATCTTTCGATCTTCGAATTGTCACTCATCTCTTGCCTCTTTTTGTAAAGAAGTTCCGGCCGGGGGGCAGGTGCAGTGCGCTGAAGAGCAGGGCCAGCCAGAGCAGGCTGGCGACGGCGGCAAACGGCCAGTTTGGATTGGGGACAGCGCTTTGAAAGGCGAGCCGGTCCGCCCAATCATAAAGGATATAGACCACACCGGCGAGACTGGCGGCAGGGCGGCCCCAGGCCCAACCGAACCAGAGGGCCGGGCAGAGCACGGCGCCGAGCAGGGCCCAGAAAAGGCCGCTGAGGGCGATATAGAGCGGGCCGGGCGGGGAGGCGAATTCGGCCAGGGTATCCCAGGAGGCCAGCGCCCCTGTCAGGCGGACGGCATTACCAATCGTGAGGGTTAACACGGTGATGGCAAGCAGGGTTACGAGGAAGGGGCGTTTGGGCATATGCGGGTTGTGCCCGGCGAAGGCGTGCAGTTCCGCCGCGGCGGACGGGGATCAGGGGATGGCCTGCCTGATCCTGGAGAGTTCCTTGTTGCCATAAACCTTTCCGAGGGGAACCAGGCGCCCGCGGAACTGGGTATTGAACGGGGCGAGCTGGTTAAGGATCTGGGGGTTGGCAAAGACGTAGTCAACCCCGATGGCCTGGAGAAAATCGGCGGCTTGGCCGGCCTGCAGGGCCTCAAAATAGGCATGGCTGTTGATCAGGCCGTCCATGTTGACGATCGTGCGTTCCCGGATGAAATAGCCGACGTTGCCGCCGCCGGTCATGCCGATGATGGAGCCGGGTTCGGTGTTTTTCTCGAGGAAGGCTTGGGCGTCCACGTAAGGCTGGCCAGCGCGGGCATCCACGAGCGGCATGGACTTGAAGATATCAAAGGCGAATATCCCATACCAGAGCAGGCAGATGGCGGCCACCTCGGCGATGAGAATCCCGCGGATCTGCTGCCGCTGGAGCAGGCGGCGCAGGAGGAGGTCGGCGAGCAGGGCAACCAGGAAGAGGGAGATGAGCATCTGGCCGGCCCAGTACCACTCCTTGACAGCGGAATAGCCGGCGGCGTTGTAACTGAGCACCTGGAAGCCGCAGCCGGCAAAGAGGGGAATCAGCCCAAGCCGCTGGACGGCGCGCAGGGAACGGCGGCGCCCGGCAGAGATGACGGCCAGGGTGGCCAGGGCGGCCAGGAGCAGGACGATATGGTAGATGTTCTGGAGGCGGAGGCCGGGCGGGCGGAGCTCCTTGCGGATCCAGACGCTCAGGTTTGCGAGGGGGCGGGTGATCAGCGGCCAGGCCTCGAAATCACTGTCGAAGTCCACACCCAGGAAGGCCTCCGGAGTGCGGGCGGGGCCGCCGCGCGCCTGGTTGAGCGGGGCGGCCCACCAGCGCTTGACCTGCCCGCTGACCGGGGTGGACGTGCCGAAGGCGGCCAGGTTGTAAAGCATGTAGGCGGCCAGGACGCCGCCCAGGATGGCGTAGAAGACCAGCCCCTCGCGGAAGATGCGCTTCCAGTCCACGGCGGGCGCGGCGGGTGCCTGCCCGGGGTGGAACCAGCGTGCACCCAGGCGGACGGCGGCGAGCAGGACGAAGGACAGCGCTACCTCGATGAACACGACCGTGCGCGGGAAACCGGGGAGGCGACTGCCCAGGGCCAGGAGGGCGAGGGCCGCCAGGCCTGAACTGGCCACGACCGCGAGCGCCAGCCTGAGCAGCACTTGGGGGGGCTTGCGCCGGCTGGGACGGTCATCCAGCCCGAGGAAGTAGAGCAGGGGCAGGCGGAGGAGGAGTACCCCGGCGGCCATGAGCAGGGCGGTGGTGGAATAGGGGTAGTAGGCCGGCAGGCCGAGGCGCAGGGCAAAGCCGAGCAGGACGCTGGAGGTGGTGAGGAGGGCGTCGGTGAGCAGGTAGTAACGGAGGGGGGTGCCGCGCAGGATGATCCAGAGGCCAACCAACCCGGCTAAGAAGATCATATCCAGGCGGCTAAGAAAGACGAAGACGGCAGCCGCGGCCAAGAGGGCGATCTCTTTCAATTTCACGGGCTGAGCCTGCGAGCGGGCTTCGAAGACCTGCAGGCGGCGCAGGAGGAACAGGACGGCAATGACCAGCAGGCCGGTCTCAAGGCCGAAGCGAGTGACGGCGGAATGGATGAACGAATTGAAGACCCAGAAGGCGGCGGCCAACATGGCAAGGGGTTCGAAGAGGACGCGGCGGATCAGGCGGAAGATGAGCACGCCAGAGACTGCCGACAGCGCGCCCAGGAGCAGGACGAGCAGGCGGAGGGGCAGGATCAGGTCAAAGCGGGCCAGGGCAAAGACGGGAATACAGACCAGCATCCAGAGGGGGTGGTAGCCGTTGGTGAGACTGAGGCCATCGAAGGTGGAGCCGCGGCCCGCACTGATGTTTTGGGCGGTTTTGAAGTAGAAATAAGCGTCGTCGCGGGTGAACCAGGCCTGGGGGAAGTTGTGGGCGGCAGAGAACGCGGCCCAGGCATGGATGAGCATGACCGCAACAACCAGCGCGATCTCGAACCAGTGAAAACGTTTCATGAGGAGAGGATAAGTCCTTGTATGAAGATGGGCTTACGGTTAGGGTGCGATCTCGAAGTAGACCGGGGCGGAGCTGACCTGTTCGTCCCCGTAGGGATCCACCAAGGACTGGCCGGAGGAGGCAAAGGCCTGGCACTGGTAGCGGCCAGGCTCGAGTTCGGCCAGTTCCTGCCCCGAGGCACGGCTTGAGGCGTCGACAATCGTGCCGGGCAGCGGTTCGTAGACCCGGTCCGTGCGGGGATCGAAGGCCGGGTCGGCGGTGAAGACCAGGGAATCCACGAAGAGGGCCATGAATTCAGATTCAGGGCCGGAATAGGGGCGGGTGAGGTGCCACTCCTGTGCCCCGGCGGGAAGGGTCACGGGGCCGAGGCGCTCCCATTCCCAGGAGCTGAGCGGGGAGTTTTGGGCGAAGGGGAAGGACTGGCCGCCGGCGGACAGACCGCCCATGGAGTTTTCCGGGGTACGCCGGAAGGAACGAACCCAGACGTAGACCGGCCGGGAGGTGGAGAGGGGGGAGAGGTAGACCGTGTCGCGGCTGCCGGGCAGGTCCATCAAGAAGCCGGCACCGGACCAGCCGGGAGCGAAAGCGGTTTCGACCTTCCAGCCGTCACTGAGAGAATATTGCTCGGCTTCGACCCAGAACGTATCGGGACGGCCGCGGTCACAGGCGACGGTGACCCGGGCACTGACATCTTCGCTGAGGGACCATTTCAAGAAGGTGCCGTCGGGGGTGGCGATGGCCTCCAGGTTGAGGAGAACGGGATGGCAGGCGGGCTGGGCGAGGGCCTGGGTGTCGAGCGTATAGCGGTCGAAATACAGGTAGGAGGTCAATTTTCCCTGCGGGTAGCAGCGCTGGAGGGCAGCGGCCACCTGGTCACGAAGCTGGCGCTGGCCGGGGGAGACTTTGTCGAGCAGGATTTCCAGCGTGCGCCCATCGGAGTAGGTACCCAGGCTGGGGAGCAGGTCGTTATAAAGCACGTAATGGTAGCCCTCGGGGACCTTTTCGGGAGGCAGGTGGGCATGCAGGGAGAGTTCGGTGACCTGGTATTCGTTGTTGAGCGGCTCGTCGGCATCGGCAAAGATGGGATAGAGGAAGAGTTTATCCTTCCCGCCGGCCTGCTGGACGATATCGCCGATCTCCCGGCGGACGAGGCGGTCGGCCAGGTCACCGGTCTCGTTGAAGTAGATGTACAAGTTGAAGAGCGGGAGCCAGGCAAGGGCTGCCAGCCCCAGCACGGCCAGCAAGGTCCGGCGGTGCCCTAGCAGGGAACCAAATTCCTTCCAGGCCAGGTAGATGCCCAGGGCGGTGAGGGCGTAGACGGCAGGCAGACCGGGATAGTAGACCCGCCCGACCGTCTGGTTGGTGAGGATCGGGACGGGGAAGACGAGGAAGATGACCCAGACCAGATTCCAGGAGGCGGCACGGTGCCTGAGCAGGGTCCAGGCGGCGACGAAGCCGAGGAACAGCCAGGGGAGCAGGATGGCGTTCAGCAGGGGGCCCTGACGGTTGTAGAGGAAATCGGGGCGGGTGGCGACGAACCAGGACTCGAAGATGCCGGTGAAGCCGCGGCGCAGGGTGTCCCAGTAATCCACCTGCCAGCCCTTGCTGCCCAGGTCATAGTACTGCCAGCGGCTGACGGCATAAGGGAAGATGAGCGGCAGGGTGAGCACGACCGGGAAGAGCAGGGCGGCCCAGAAGCGTATCCTGCCGGCGGCGGGGAGGTCCAGCTTCCTGATCCCCAGCCAGGCGAGCAGGAGGAAAACGGCGGTCACCGGCCAGACGGTGTCGTAGGTGAGCAGACCGATGGCCAGTGCCAGCCCGCTGAGGGCAAAGACCTGCCATTTGCGGGTGCGGAGGGCCAGGGCGAGCAGGGCCAGGGCGAGGATCGGCCAGAACTTGACATGACTCTCGACGTTGGCCAAGCGGCTGGCGCTGATGTCAAAGATGGAGATGCTCAGCAGGTAGGAGGCGAGGGCAGCCAGGCCGTAAGGGGCAATCTGGCGCAGGAGCCAGTAGAAGACCAGGCAGCCGAGGACACTGAAGAAGATGACTTCCAGGCGGGCAGAGAAGATGCCGGCGCCGAAGATTCGGTGGAAGGGGGCCTGCATGTAGAAACTGACAGGGATGGCATCGCGATGGTATTCGCCGAGGTTGTCGGGGCGGCCATCCAGCATCAGGTTGACGGCTTCGGCGGTCCATTTGGTCTCGTCGCCCTCGTAGCCGTAGGGCACGGCGGGGAAGGCAACCAGGCGGGCATAGGCAGAGAGGATGAGCAGGGCGAACAGGGTGAAGATTTCCAGGGCGCGGGAGGGCGGAGGTTCCAGGCTGAGGGCAGCGGCCAGGCGCCTGCGGGCGGAGACGGCCCAGGTGAGGATGCCCACGCCGGCCAGGGCATAATACCAGGGGGCGCTGGAGTCCTTGGCGCCGATGGCCCATTGGGCGTGGACTGCCAGGGTAAGGGCGGCAAGGAGGATGCCGGCTTCGACGCCCGGACGGGAGCGGCGGATGCCGGCCCAGACCAGGGTGCCGAGGGTGAGGAGGATGCCGGTCAGGCTGGACAGTCCCCAGAAGAAGTCGTATTCGGCGGAGAGGGTGCTGCGCAGCCAGCGGAGCCAGTAGTAGGGGCGTCCGGGCTGGGCGGCGAGGCTGGGTATCTCACCATTCAGGCGGGGCGGGGCGACGAGGGCCAGGTAGAGGAGGATGCCGAGGATGACGGCGCCGAGGGCGAGGCTCCAGGCGTGGAGGCGGGCGAAGTGCAGGAGGGCCTCACGCCAGCCGGGGGCAGGCGGCGCGGGTGTGGAAGCCGGGGCGGGTTCCTGTTCGCCGACGGCAGGTGTTTCTCTGTCCCAGCGGGCGCGCCAGGCGAGGATGCGCAGTGCCCAGGCGGCGACCAGGATAAGGGGGGTGAGGGTGGATACGAGGATGATGAGCATGGTGGTGCGGGTCATTTCCGGGTGGTTGCTTTTGGCGGGTATGATTATAGCATGGCTGGGGAGGGGAGTTGCCAGTTGCTGGTTGCCAGTTGCCAGGGGGGATGCGGGGAGGGCAGAGGCGCTGAGGGCATAGTTCGGATATAATCGGAGGTGGGAAGTAAAGGAGCGAACAACGTGGAAAGCACTGCAAAGTACAGTTGGGAAGAGCGCTTGTGGGCGGCCGGGGCGCATCTCTCGGCGCCGCTGGCGATCATGGGGCCGATCGTGCCGCTGCTGGTCTGGATGAGCCAGCGGGAGCGGTCGAAGTATGTTCGTTTTCAGGCCCTGCAGGCAATGGGCTACCAGGCGCTGTTGTTCTGGATGTGGCGGCGGGGGGGGCCCGGGCGGACGCTGGTGCTGATAATCGGCCGGCCCCAGGCTGTGTGTGGGCGGGAGCCGCCGGGGGCGCTGGCCGAGGGGGCCATGGTGCTGGTGATGCAGCTGCTGGTCTGGGGGACGATCGGGTTGTTCTTCTTTTCTTTTTTTGCCATTGGTGTGCTGGGGGCGCTTTTCTGCCTGCTGGGGTGGGATTTCCGCTATCCGATCCTGGGCGGATGGCTGGAGCGCAACCTGTGCGCGGGAGAGGATGTGGATGAAGTGCAGGAGGAGCGCTGGCTGGCGGCTGTGTGCCATGCCTGCGCGATCCTGTTGATGTGGGGGGCGGTGGTGCCGCTGGTGGTGTGGGTCACCCAGAAGGGGCGCTCGGCGTTCCTGCGCTTCCAGGCGCTGCAGGCGCTGATCTACCAGGCGGCCATGCTGGCGGCGTATTTCATCTGGATGTTCCTGTATGCGCTGGGCGGTTTTGCGATGATGTTCTTTATTGCAATTGCGGTGGCAGGCGCCCCGGCCGAAACCGGCCCATTCGTGGTGCTGTTTGCAATATTCATAGGGGTCTTTATGCTGGCTGTGCTGGCGGTGGATGTACTGGTGCCGGCCTATTACCTGGCGGCGGCGGTGGGGAGCGTGCGCTGCCTGCGAGGGCATATGTTCCGCTATCCGCTGTTGGGGAAGTGGCTGGAGGGCAGGATGGAACAGGAGCGTATATGAAAATTCTGGTTGCAGCCGACATGGAAGGGATTACGGGGGTGGTGAACTGGGAGCAGGTGACGCCCGGGGAGGCGGAGTATGAGCGCTTCCGGCACGTGATGACGGCGGATGTGAATGCGGCGGTGCGGGGGGCGTTCGAGGGCGGGGCGGGCGAGGTGGTGGCGGCGGATGGGCACTGGAATGCTGCCAATCTCTTGATCGAGGAACTCGACCGGCGGGCCCGGTTGAATTGTGGCTCACCGGCGCCGCTTTCGATGGTGCAGGGGGTGGAGGGGGCGAACGGGGTGCTGTTCGTGGGATACCACGCACGCGCCGGTTCGACAAACGGGGTGCTGGCGCATACCTGGTCGAGCCGGGCAGTGGGCGGGCTGTGGCTGAACGATACCCCGGTGGGCGAGTACGGGTTGAACGCGGCGGTGGCCGGGCACTTCGGGGTGCCGGTGCTGATGATCTCCGGCGACCAGACGGCCTGCGCCCAGGCGGTGGAACTGCTGGGTCCGCTGGAGACGGCGGTGGTCAAGCAGGCAAGCGGCTTTTCCTCGGCGGAGTGCCTTCCGCCCGAGGTGAGCCAGGCGTTGATCCAGAAGGCGGCGCAGCGGGCGGTGGAACGCCTGCGGGCGGGACAGGCGCCGGCGCCTTACGTGGTGGAGAAGCCGGTGCGGGTGAGCGTGGACTGGCTTCTGCCGCCGATGGCCGACCGGGCGGGGATCCTGCCGGGGGCGGTGCGGGAGGGGCTGCGCACCACGTATTTTGCCAATGACATGGTGGAGGCCTATCGCGCCTTCCGGGCGGGGGTCATGGCGGCGCTGGGTGGTTGAGCGGCTGAAGCACAGCGACGCGGACTGGATGCGATGATCCGCCGCCTTTTTCCGACAGGCCTGCACTTCGACTGGAAGATCGTCACGCTGACGGTCACCAGCACGCTGTTGATCCTGGCCGACTACTACTGGCGGATGCCGTTGAAGCATGCCGGGCGATTTGGGCTGTTTCTTATCGTCCCGCTGGTGATCACCGTGCTCATTTTTCGTGAGAATCCGAGGGAGTATGGCTTCCGGCCGGGGGATTGGAAGGCGGGGCTGGCGCTGACGCTGGGCGGGATCGCCCTGATGGCACCGGTCATCTGGCTGCTGGTGCGGCTGGACCCCGGGACGCGGGCGTATTACCTGCCCTGGCTGAAGCCCCATTTCGTGTGGAACACGGCGCTGGACCTGGTGGGCTGGGAGTTCCTGTTCCGCGGCTGGCTGTTGTTCGGGTATGCGCGCAAGTATGGCCCGGAGGCGCTCTGGCTGCAGGCGGTGCCGTTTGCGCTGGCGCATATTGGCAAGCCGTCCATCGAGACGCTGTCCACAATTTTCGGAGGCTTTGCTTTTGGGCTGGTGGCATGGCGGACGCGCTCGTTCTTGTACCCGTTCCTGATCCACTGGTTTATTTCCTGTTTCATTATTTTCGCCGCAGCGGGCATGGTTGGAGTAAAATAACCCCATGAGAAAGATACTTGACATCGGGATCGGTATTTTGATCGGCTTGGTGGTTGGCGGGGCGATCTGGCTGACGGCCAGCCCGCCGCGCGGCCAGGATGTGACCCTGCGCCCGGCGCCCACGGCGGTGCCGATCGTGGTGGAGGTGCGCGGGTCGGTGCCGCGCCCCGGGATCTACGAACTGCCGGAGGGAAGCCGGGTGCGGGATGCGGTGGAGGCGGCCGGGGGGTTCCTGCTGGAAGCCGAGCAGGATAAGGTCAACCTGGTCAAGCCGCTGGAGGACGGGCAGCAGTTGATCATTCCCGGACCGACGCTGGAGGGGCAGGAGGGCGGCGGCGGGGAGGAGGAAGCCACGCCATCCCCGGAGGATGAGGAGGCGCCGGAGTTCCTGGTGGAGATCAACACTGCCACGGCGGAGGAGTTCGAGTCCCTGCCGGGGATCGGGCCGACGCTGGCACAGCAGATCGTGGAGTACCGCGATGAGAACGGGCCGTTTGCGAGCATCGAGGACCTGCTGGACGTGCCGGGGGTCAGCGAGGCGACGTTCGAGTTGTTCATGGAGTATGTGTACGTGTCGGAAGAGTGATGGGATCCCCAAAGGGGAGGCTATCAATGCCATTCGATCATTTTGATTTCCTGGCTCCCATTTACGACCGGGTGATCCGGTTCGACCGGCTGGAGGTGACGCTGGAGGTGCTGGGGCTGCCTGCCGGGGGCTGGCTGCTGGATGCGGGCGGGGGGACTGGGCGCGTGGCGGCGTGGCTGCGGCCGTATGTGGATGGGCTCGTCTTGGCGGACCTTTCGGGGCGGATGCTGGCGCAGGCGCAGGCCAAGGGCCTGGAGACGCTGCTGGCACCGACGGAGCGGCTGCCGTTTGCGGAGGGGACGTTTGCACGCGTCTTGATGGTGGATGCGCTGCACCATGTGATCCACCAGGCGGCAACCGTGAGCGAGTTGTGGCGGGTGCTGCAGCCCGGAGGGCGGCTGGTGATCGAGGAGCCGGATATCCGCACAGCGGGGGTGAAGCTGGTGGCGCTGGCGGAGAAGCTGGCGCTGATGCGGAGCCATTTTCTGGGTCCGGAGGTGATCGCGGAGCTGCTGCCGGCGGAGGCGAGGGTGGAGGTGGTGGCGCGGGCGGGGACGGTCTGGGTGGTTGGGTTTAAGGGTTGAAGCAGAATGGGTTTGTTACACGTTGTTTACGTATTTTTTTATATGGGGTTGGAGGGTTCTTTGTTTTCGTTGGGAGCTCGATGTGCAGGGTGGGGGGAATTAACCGGGGATGAACGGGGATGAACGTTTTTGGGTGGTGGTGTAGGGATTCGGAGGAGGGTGGGAGTTTGGTACACGGAGTTCACGGATTGGACGGAGTTTCACGGATTTTTTTTGGGGGAAAAGATGATTGGAGCCGGGGGGTGATGAAGGATTCACCGCGAAGGCGCGAAGGAGGGATGGGGCGGGGAAGAATGATTTGCCGTGAAGATGGCCAAGGGGGCGGGTCAGTGATTCGAACGGAGCCGCCAGCGGACAAAGCCGCCGAAGCCGGTCGAGCCCAATTGTTTGTTTTCCTTTTCGGTCCAGGTGTAAAACATGCCGCTTTCGGGGGCGGCAGGATCGTAGAGGATGACCTCGGCGATGATGTAGCCGGCCTGGGTGCCGTAGTTGGTGACGGCGTAGGCGCGCCCGGCGCTGTCCACGCGGCTGACGGTGAGCATGTGGTCGAAGTTGCCGCCGGTGCCGGCTTTGAGGTAGAGGAAGTCTCCCGGAACGAGGGGGTCTGCGGCCCAATCCACCTGGTCGAGGCGGGTGGGGTTGGCGGTTCTTTCGAAGGCATGTTCGGGGAAGGCTTGCGCGACCAGGCGCTGGCCGCTCACGTCGAAGGGGTTCAGGAGCCAGAAGTCGTGCGGGATGAGTTCATAGGTCACCAGGCCGACATCCTGCAGGATGGCAAGGGCGAGGGGGCCGCAGATCAGGTCTGGGGAGCCGTAGCCAGGGCCGTTGATGCGCTCGCCGATCTCGCGGCTGGCTTCACTCGTGGGGGCGCGGTAGCGGATGGCGGCTTCGTAGAGCTGGAGCTGCTGGGCTTCACTGAGGGGGCCCTGGAAGGTGATGGCCCCTTCGGCGAGCAGGCTGGCAAGGATGTCGGGGGCCACGGTGGGGAAGGCGGGCGGGGCGGCGCGGCGGAGAGTACCGGCAGGGGGTGTGCCGGGCAAGGGCACGCCGCCTGCCAGCACCGGCGTGCGTGTAGCCGTTGATTCGGGGGCGGATGGGGCAGAAGGGCTGGCTCCCCAGCGGATGAAAAAGATGCCCGCGGCCAGTGCGAGCAGCAGGCTGCCGATCCCCGCGCCGATGGCGATGTAGCGCATCTCCGGGCGCACCGTTCAGGCCTCCCGGACCAGTTTGTCTTCGGTCAATTCAGACAGGCTGGCGGCCCCGGCGGCGAACATGGCCACCTGGATCTGGCGCTGGGTGAGGTGGATGGTCTCGATCACCTGCCGGGTGGAAACGGCGGCTGCCTTCAGGAAGCGGGCTGCCATGCCGCCCAGGCTGGCTCCCAGCGCCAGGCATTTGGCGATGTCCAGGCCGTCCGTGAGCCCGCCGCTGGCGAAGACCTGCAGCCCGGGCGCGGCCCGGCGTACGGCGCAGATCGACTCGGCAGTGGGGATGCCCCAGTCCACGAAGGAGGCGGCCAGGCGGCGGGTGAATTCATCGGGGGCGCGCTGTTTTTCCACCTCCGACCAGGATGTGCCGCCGGCGCCGGCCACGTCGATGGCCGCCACGCCGCACTCCGCCAGGATGCGGGCCGTCTGCTCCGAGATGCCCCAGCCCACCTCCTTGACGATGACGGGGACTTCGAGATTTTTACAAACGGAAGCGATCTTCTTCGCCAGCCCGGCCCAGTTGGTATCCCCACCTGCCTGGACGGCTTCCTGGAGGGGGTTGAGGTGCAGGATGAGGGCGTCGGCGGCAAGCATTTCGACGACGCGGCGGCAGTCCTCGAGGGTGTAGCCGTAGTTCAGCTGGACTGCGCCAAGGTTGGCAAAGAGGAGGATATCCGGGGCGGCCTGGCGGGCGATGGCAAAGGTGGGAATCTGGGTGCGCTGTTCCAGGGCAGCCCGCTGGCTGCCGACCCCCATGGCCACGCCGGTCTCCTGGGCCGCCTCGGCCAGGCACTGGTTGATCCCGCCAGCCTCCTCGGTGCCGCCGGTCATCGAGCTGATCAGGATGGGGGCGGACAGGTCCCTGCCGAAGATGCGCAGGCGCAGGTCGACGCGCTCGAGGTCGACCTCGGGCAGGGCCTGGTGGATGAAGCGGTATTTTTCCAGGCCGCTGGTCAGGCCGGAGCGCACGTCCTGTTCCAGGTTGATGCGGATATGGTCTGATTTTCGCTGGTCAATGGGCGCAACTTTTGTCATGAGGGAGTGTTCCTGTCTTTGAGTTTCCACTGGCTTGACACGTCTCACAGACGGGTTACAATAGGCCAGTCAAAGCTTTTGACTTCATTATCAGGAGGACCACATGTCTGACACATTCGAACAGGTCAAGGCCATCATCGTGGAATTGCTGGGTTCCGATCCGGCCAAGGTCACCCCGGAGGCCCGCTTCCGTGAGGACCTGGAGGCCGATTCGCTCGACCTGGTGGAGTTGATCATGGCCTTCGAGGATAAGTTTGGCGGCGAAATTTCCGATGAGGATGCCCAGAAGATCACGACAGTGGGCGAAGCTGTCAAGTACCTCGATACACATAAATAATTTTTCGTTCCAGTATTATAAACGCATCGAGACAGTCTGAGGGCTGTCTCTGTGCGTTTAAAGCGGAGGAGGGGAGATTGGTACGCGGATTGGACGGAGTTTCACGGATTTTTTTGGGGGGAGGTGTAGTTCACGCAAGGGCGCGAAGGGTGAGGGCCACAGATGAACACAGATAGGGGATGGGGGGGAGGGGGATTGCTTCGTCGCTGCCTGTGGCCGCTGCTTGCGATGACGGTGGGGATGGATTGCTTCGAGCCGGGTGTTCTTCTTCCCGGCTCGAAGTGTGACAGTGAGGGGGTTATTTCAGGAGGTCGGGGATTTCTTCGGGGTGGCGGGCGACTTTGACGCCGGCGGCTTCGAGGGCTTTGACCTTGTCGGCGGCGGTGCCGGAGCCGCCTTCGATGATGGCGCCGGCGTGGCCCATGCGTTTTCCGGGGGGCGCGGTCTGGCCGGCGATGAAGGAGACGACGGGCTTGGTCATGCGGGTGCGGATGTATTCCGCGGCTTTTTCTTCGTCGGTGCCGCCGATCTCACCGATCATGACGATTTTTTCGGTCTGGGGGTCTTCCTCGAACATGCGCAGGCAGTCTATGAAGCTGGTGCCGTTGACGGGGTCGCCGCCGATGCCCACGCAGGTGGAAGCGCCCATGCCAACCAGTTTGAGAGCGTAGAGGACTTCATAGGTCAGGGTGCCCGAGCGCGAGACACAGCCGACATTGCCGGGGATGGCGATGTTGCCGGGGATGATGCCCACCTTGGCCTCACCAGGGGTGAGCAGGCCGGGACAGTTCGGCCCGAGCAGGCGGACGTTCTTCTGGTCCAGGTATTCGCGGACGCGCATCATGTCCTGGACCGGGACGCCCTCGGTAATGCAGACGATAAAGGGGATGCCGGCATCGGCGGCTTCGTAGATGGCGTCGGGGGCGAACTTGGCCGAGACGAAGATGATGGAGCAGTTGGCGCCGGTGGCGTTGACAGCCGACTTGCAGGAGTCGAAGACGGGTACCTTGCCGTCCAGGACCCACTCACCGCCCTTGCCGGGGCGCGTGCCGCTGACCACCCTGGTGCCGTAGGCCAGCATCTGCTGGGTGTGAAAGAGGCCTTCGTTACCGGTAATGCCCTGTACGATCAGGCGGGTATCCTTGTTGACGAGAATGCTCATTTCCGGCCTCCTATGCTTTTGCTGCGGCGACAGATTTTTTGGCCGCTTCGACCAGGGTTTCGGCGGTGATCATGTTCGCATCCGCCAGCAGTTTGCGCCCTTCCTCGGCGTTTGTGCCGACCAGGCGGACGACCATCGGGATGGCGGGCTTGACCTCGGCCAGTGCGGCCAGGATGCCTTTGGCCACCTCGTCGCAGCGGGTGATGCCGCCGAAGATGTTGAAGAGGACGGCTTTGACGTTCTTGTCCGAGAGGATGATGCGCAGGGCAGCGGCCACTTTTTCGGCACCGGCGCCGCCGCCGATGTCCAGGAAGTTGGCCGGCTCGCCGCCGAAGAGTTTGACGATGTCCATGGTGGTCATGGCCAGCCCGGCGCCGTTGACCATGCAGCCGATGTTGCCATCGAGCTTGATGAAGGTCAGGTCGTGCTTGCGGGCCTCGGTCTCGGCGGGGGCTTCCTCGTCCACGTCGCGCATCTCGGCCAGATCAGAGTGACGGAAGAGGGCGTTGTCATCCAGGAGCATCTTGCCGTCCAGGGCCATGAGGGTCTTTTCCTTGAGGATCACGAGGGGGTTGATCTCGGCCAGAGTGGCGTCGCAGTCAATGTAAGCCCGGTAAAGCCCGCGGCAGATGTCGCCGAACTGCTTCCAGTATTCGCGCGGCAGGTCGATGCCCAGGGCGATGTCGTTGGTCTGGTAGTCGCGCAGGCCAAGGAGGGGGTCAACATGGACCTTGATGATCTTTTCGGGGGAGGTGCGGGCGACTTCCTCAATGTCCACGCCGCCGGCAGCGGAGGCCATGAAGACGGGGCGGCGGGCGGCGCGGTCGTTGGTGATGCCAAGGTAGATTTCCTGGTCGATGTTGGCGGCGGGGTCCACCAGCACCTTGCGGACGGGCAGGCCCTTGATTTCCATGGCGAGGATGATGGAGGCCACTTCCTCGGCTTCCTTGGGGTCCTTGGCGAGGCGGATGCCGCCGGCTTTGCCGCGCCCGCCGACGAGCACCTGGGATTTAATGACAACGCGGCTACCGATTTCTTCGGCAATTGCTCTTGCCTCTTTTGCGGTAGCCGCAACCCGTCCTTTGGGGATCGGGACGCCATATTTTGCGAAAATCTGTTTGGATTGGTATTCGTGGAGTTTCATGCAGGCTCCCTTTTATGATTCAGGTTTGTGACCTGGGGTACAAACGCATGGATTATACCATTTGGAGGGCAGGGATTGGTACACGGAGTACACGGATTGGACGGAGTTTCACGGATTTTTCTATGGGGGGATGCAGGGTACTCAGTTTCCGTAGGGGCCTGAGGTGCAGGATGGGGAGATTTAACCGGAGATGAACGGAGATACCCTTCGGGTACGATGTGAACGTTTTTGGGTGGTGGTGTAGGGATTCGGAGGAGGGTAGGGGATTGGAACACGGAGTTTCACGGATTTTTGTTGGGGAGGCGGGGGTGTTTGGAGGTTCCCGCCTCCCTTTTTGTTCCAGGAGGCTTGGGCGGCACCTGTTTTAAGTACAAGGAGCGCGAGTTGCCCTGGTGGGGCTCCCTGGGAGGCAAGTGTCAGGGGAGGGTAAAGCGCATGATGCGGTTGTTGCCGGCGTCAGTGACCCAGACGCGGCCGGTTTCATCCACGGCGACGGCGGCGGCGAGGCCGAAGTTCTGGGGGCCGGTGCCATAGTCGCCCCAGGTGCGCACCAGGCTGCCCTGGGGGTCGAATTGGAGGATGCGGTAGCCCTCAGGGTCGGCGGCGAAGACGCTGCCGCGGCGGTCAACGGTGAGGAAGGGTTTGTTTTCCAGCGACTGGCCGAACCAGCCGTTGACATCCCACTGGGCGAGAGGCATGAAGACGGTGCTGTCGGGGCTGCCAGCGAAGACCTGGATGCGCTGGTTCCAGGTGTCGGCCACGTAGATGCTGCCCCGGGAGTCGAGCGCCAGGCCGACCGGTTCATCGAACTGGCCAGGATCCATGCCGACACTGCCGAACTGGCCGAGGAACTTGCCGTTGGAATCGAAGACGGCGACGCGCTTGTTGCCCGTGTCGGCGACGAAGACGCGGCCGTTCCCGTCAACGGCGATGCCGCGCGGGCCCCAGAAAGATTCGCCGGTCTCGGCCAGGCCGTAGCGGCCCCAGGCGAGTTTGGGCGTGCCGTCCGGGCTGAATTTCTGGATGCGGTGGTTCCAGGTGTCGGAGACGTAGACCGAGCCGTCCGGGCCGACGGCCACGCCCCAGGGTTCGTTGAAGGTGCCGAGGGGGGCCTCGCCGGCGGAGCCGTCGTTGAAGCTGCCCCACATCCCGAGGAAGCCGCCCTCCGCATCGAAGTGCTGGATGCGGTGGTTGCGCGAATCGGCGACGTAGAGGCTGCCATCGGGCGCAAAGGCGATGCCGCGGGGGGCGTTGAACTGGCCGGCGCCCAAGCCGGCGGTGCCGAAGACCTGGTCGGCCGGCAGGGTGATGCTCTTCTCCAGGTAGGGATCGGGTTCGACCTCGGCTGCGGTGGAGACGCCGTAGTTCCAGATCTGGGCAGCGATGTCCTTGCGGATGTAGAGGCGCATCTGGTCGGCCGGGACCCAGGTGGTGAGGGTCATGGAGTCGGAGTTGGTGGCCTGAGCGTAGCGGGTGTAGTCCCGGTTCAGCCAGATATCGAGGATGCCGGCCCGGATGTTGGGGTCGGTGATGGCGTTGCAGACGCGGGAATAGTCCGTACCGCGGAAGAGGCGCAGACCGGCCAGGAGGCCCTTGCAGGCGTAGTCCTGATCGAAAGGCACGGAGGGGTCGCGCTCGCTGGTGAGGTAGAAGTAGTCCTGGTTCGGCCACCACATGCGCATATAGTCGAAGACGTAGTAGTCCTCGCCCACGACCGGCTTGATCTTCTCGAAGTTCTTCTGGTCAACGATGATGACGGGCGCTTCGCGCAGGGAGCGGGTGGGGACGTCGAAGGAGCGGGTGTTGGTGTAGTCGCGCAGGTACCAGACGAAGGGCCAGGAGATGCCCGTATCGGGGGCGGAGGCGTCGTAGGCCACCAGCATGCCCAGGTCGCCGTGGGTGCGGCGGGAGAGCTCCTCGACCTGACCCATGACGGCCTTGACGCCGGTGGCGCCGTGGGCGTAGACCAGGTATTCGAGGGCGGTGTCGTAGTTAATGTAGGCCGCCCGGAAGGCCGCCCGCCCGGTGAGCACGGCCAGGAGGGTGAAGAAGGCGAGGAGACTGAGGCGCAGGAGCTGGCCGGGGTCCCAGTCGCGCAGCAGGTAGAGCACGCCGGCGGCACTGCCGAGGGCGCCAAGCGCCGCGAGCATGAAGGTGGAAGTGCTTTGCAGCTGGGCCAGTTCCCTGCCCTGGAAGGGCGGGGTGGCGCCGAGCAGGGCGTGCATGGCCGCCGAGAGAGCGGCGAAGAACAGGCCGGTCAGGAGGATGACGAGCAGACCCTTGCGCTGACGCAGGTCCTGCCAGTCGACCTTCTCGAGGAGCTGGCCGAGGCCCCAACCGCTGAGCAGGATCATGGGCAGGGTGATGTGGAAGGTGAGCCAGGGCATCTTCTCGCCGGCGATGGAGAAGGCGGCCAGGCTGCTGATGGACCACCAGGCGAGAAGGATGAGGGCGCTGCGGCGGGCGAGGGCGGCGGAATCGGGCTCGGATTCGAGGGGCGGCTCTCCGGCCAGGGCGGCGAGCTCGGGGGGAAGCCCGGAATCTTCAGTTCCTTCCGCCTCAGCAGCCTCATCTAAAGCTGCTTCGGCTGTGAGGGGCAGGGCGGCGGGCCTGGGCCTGAGGACACGCCACAGACCGATGAGCATGGCGAGCAGGCTGCCGAGGGCCGGGAGGAACTCGTAGATGGGCATCTCGATGAGAAGATAATAGTATTTCGGCTGGCTGCCGCGCTCCACGGCCTGCTGTTCGAGCCAGTAGCCGAGGGAGCCGATCATGCCGGTGAAGAAGCCGGGGCCGTTGGTGAAGACGGTGGTGTAGAGGACGGTGAAGATGGCGTAGAAGAGCAGGGCATTCTTGATCCAAAGGCCGCGGTCCCAGAACAGGCCGACGGCGATTGAAATGGCCGCGATGGGTACGAGGAAGACGGCGGTGTGGAGCATGCCCTGGGTGGAGTAATCGATGGGGTTCCAGCCGGCCAGCTTGACCGGGAAGGCGGCCAGCTGGGGCAGGATGAGGGTGCCGAGGAGGATGAGCATGTCGAAGGAGCGTTCGGCGCGCAGACCCTTCCAGGTGAAGTTACTGACCAGGACGCCGAAGGCCGCCAGGATGAAGATGAGGGCCACGCCGCCGAGGATGATCTCGGGGGTGAGGGCGGCGGCGGTGCTCTGGGCGGCGAGGGGGTTATTGGGGTCGAGGGGGGCGGCGGTCTGGGTGCCCTCCACCAGGTTCTGCTGGCGGTTGTACATGCCCAGGCCGAGGGCGGCGCCGATGAAGAGGACGCCGACGGCCAGGAGAACGATGAAGGCGGTGAATTTGGCGAGGCTGGCCCAGGGGCGGCGGGTGACACGGGCAACGAAGAAGACTCCCAGGTAGAGCAGGGCCTGGGCGGTGTAGATGAATGCGGTTTCCTTGGCGGTGAAGTGCAGGACGGTGGAGGCGGTGAGCAGGTAGAGGAAGCGCGGGGCGCCGGTCTCTTCGTAGCGGAGCATGCTGTAGAGCATGAGCACGCCGAAGAGCCCGACGAAGGCTTCGTTGCGGACGTAGCGGCCGTAGAAGAGGATCATGGGGGAGATGACCATGAGGAAGGCGGCGACGAGCGCGCCGGACCTGCCGAGGTAGCGGCGCCATTTCCAGAGCAGGGCGATGGTGGCGAGGTTGGTGAGGACAGCGGGGATGCGGGCAGTGAAGTCGGTGGCGCCGAAGAGGTAGTAGACCAGCGCCAGGAAGTGGAACTGGAACGGCCCGTGCATCATGGGGGTGTGCTGGTAGCCCTGGCCTTTGTACAACAGCCAGGAGAAGTAGGTGTGCAGGCTTTCATCATGGCTCATGGCGCGGGTGCCGAGGTCGTAGAAGCGGGAGAGGACGGCCAGGGCAAGGACCAGGCCGAAGAGAAGGATCTCGTTCGTCAGGGCAGGCAGGGCGGGGAAGGGGGCGCGTTCGAGCCAGGATGGTTCATTCTTTCGCATAGGTGTCTCTCTGTAGTTTGAATTGGTGACTTATACTTCAATCTCAGCGTTCTGGCAAGCCGTAACCGGGAAATGGTTCCAGGCATTACGGACGCAGGGTCATGGTTTTCGTGGGCGTGATGGTCGCGGCGGCCCAGGTTGGAACGCGGACGGGGATGGCCAGTTCTGTGCCGGGGGTGAGGCGGTCCGTTTGCAGGTGATTGTATTCCTGGATGGCCGCCTCGGACAGACCGAATTTTTCGGCGATGCCGGCCAGCGTGTCACCCGCCTGCACGACGTAAATGG
>CAYLXB010000038.1:0-2606 GCA_964387495.1 uncultured Anaerolineaceae bacterium | reverse complement strand
CCGGGTGCATGGCTGCCGGCTGGATCTCCGGCGGGCGCTGCCGCTCCCAGTGCTCGCGGGTCAAACGCTTCAGGTCCTCCCCCAGTTCGGCCAGGCCGAGCTGGTAACCCCGGCAGGCCGCACAGCCGGGCAGGTGCAGTTCCAGCGCCCGGGATTGCTCCGGGCTGATCAGGCCGTCTGCGGCGAGCTGGATCAACCGGCGCGCCTGGCGGTGGGTAAGGGTCGCCATGGCTACTCTCCTGTTCTGCTGAACTGTTCCTCGAGCGTTGCCCGCAAACGGTCACGGCCGGTGGACAGGCGCGAGTGGACGGTTCCCAAATTTAACCCGAGGATCCCGGCAATTTCTGCCGTGGAAAGTTCGTGGTAATACCGCAGGACGAGCGGTATTTTGTGTTTCTCTCCGAGGGCGTTGAGGGCCTGCCAGAGGACCGAGTCCTTTTCTTGCTGGATCAGGCCCTCCTCGAGCGAGAGCTGTTTCTGGGCCTGAACGCGCAGGCTGCTGCCCAGGCGTTCCTTCAATTTCCAGATGGACCTTCGTTTCCTCAGCCGGCTGCGGCATATGTTCAGGGTGATCCGGTACAACCAGGCCCTGAAGGACGACTTTTCCTGGTAATTCTTCAGAGCCTTCAACGCAGCGATGAACGTATCCTGGGCGGCTTCGTTTGCCTCGGCCGGATCGTCAAGCACCGACAGCGCCAGGCGGTACACAGCTGCCTGGTACTCCTGGATGAAACTGGCGATTGCCGGTTCATCCCCGGCGATACAGCCGGTGATCATCTCTTCGATAACGACGGTTTCCATATTGCACTACATAAGTATTAACGCCGGAGGCCCTGAAAAACTTCATTTTCGAATCGCGGGCGGGATGGAAGGTGAGAGTGACTATACTGCAAGGCGGGGAATCTGGGAAGAGACGCTAAAAAGATGTGCGGCGCACTTTGGATCCTTCGCTTTGCTCAGGACAGGAGTGCGCCGCACATTGCCCTAATGCCCGGTTGGGCATTTTTTGTTTAGGGGCATCATTGAAGCCATTTTGCGTTAGGGCAAGCCGAAAGAGTCGTAATGCCCGGTTGGGCATTTTTGTTTTGGGACCTCCAGTGGGAAGGGTCGCGGCTGTTACGCCGCGACTGGTCGTAATGCCCGGTTGGGCATTTTTGTTTTGGGACGCTCCGCAACTGGCTTCCGAAAGACATCATCTGGGACTAGTCGTAATGCCCGGTTGGGCATTTTTGTTTTGGGACAACCTAACGAACATTTGTAAGTATTATGTTAAAGCGGTCGTAATGCCCGGTTGGGCATTTTTGTTTTGGGACCTTTGGTATGCGCCTCGC
This sequence comes from uncultured Anaerolineaceae bacterium, assembly GCA_964387495.1. GTDB lineage: Bacteria > Chloroflexota > Anaerolineae > Anaerolineales > Villigracilaceae > DSXF01. Next base: position 1,275 of record CAYLXB010000038.1, on the reverse strand, counting down.
GGGCATGGAACAGATGGGGTTCGTCGTAATGCCCGGTTGGGCATTTTTGTTTTGGGACGCAGTAAATTGTTGTTTTTCTGGCGGTAAGATGTTAAGGTCGTAATGCCCGGTTGGGCATTTTTGTTTTGGGACCCACCAATGAGCAAAATCGGACACGAACGTGCCAATTGTCGTAATGCCCGGTTGGGCATTTTTGTTTTGGGACCCGTTGACGTGTTTGCAGATCGTCCACAAACGGACTTCGGTCGTAATGCCCGGTTGGGCATTTTTGTTTTGGGACGGATCAAGGGGGCGCAATTAACCGGGTACAGCCATAAGTCGTAATGCCCGGTTGGGCATTTTTGTTTTGGGACCCAATTTCAAGAGCCTCAATAAAGTTCTCGACCTGCTGGGTCGTAATGCCCGGTTGGGCATTTTTGTTTTGGGACTACAGGGGATAGGCCTTATATGTTTTGGTGCATGACGGGTCGTAATGCCCGGTTGGGCATTTTTGTTTTGGGACGCTTAATGCCCTCATTCCAAATTGCCTCTACAACTTGGTCGTAATGCCCGGTTGGGCATTTTTGTTTTGGGACAAAGAGGGTTTTGGAGGGCTTGATGGAAGATTACGTCGTAATGCCCGGTTGGGCATTTTTGTTTTGGGACCAAGCACGGCTAAGCAGGCGGTTGCCAGTATGCAAGTAGTGTCGTAATGCCCGGTTGGGCATTTTTGTTTTGGGACAATACTATCCCGTCGAACTAAGACTATACCGAAACGTCGTAATGCCCGGTTGGGCATTTTTGTTTTGGGACGAAAAGGGCTATAGCGTCATCGCGACCGACATCCTGACCGTCGTAATGCCCGGTTGGGCATTTTTGTTTTGGGACCGATGGCAAGGGTACCGGGCATGGGTCACCTCCTAATGATGTCGTAATGCCCGGTTGGGCATTTTTGTTTTGGGACTTTACTTCCTGCTCGCGGCCGCGCGCGCCCAGGGGATCGTCGTAATGCCCGGTTGGGCATTTTTGTTTTGGGACAAACCAAAATGGCTACATATAACATCAACTATTGTTTGGGTCGTAATGCCCGGTTGGGCATTTTTGTTTTGGGACGGATCATCCGAGAAAATTGCCCGATTTTGCGCAATCGCCGTCGTAATGCCCGGTTGGGCATTTTTGTTTTGGGACGTCGCATGGCCTAAAAGTTAATGTATATACGGGTGAAGTCGTAATGCCCGGTTGGGCATTTTTGTTTTGGGACCCAGATAAAAACAAAAAAAAAGGAGTATTGAAATG
>CAYLXB010000037.1:0-32628 GCA_964387495.1 uncultured Anaerolineaceae bacterium | reverse complement strand
CCGTGAAGGCGGTCTGACCGTCGGCGCGGGTGTGGTTACCAAAATCATCGAATAGGTGTTGGCATGACAAAACAGAAAATCCGCATCCGCCTTAAGGCGTACGATCATCGTGTCCTGGACCAATCTGCCAAGCGGATTGTTGAAACAGCTGAACGTTCAGGCGCTCATGTAGTTGGCCCAGTACCCTTGCCAACTAAGAAAGAACGGTTTACAATACGCCGCTCGACTTTTATTGATAAAGACTCTCACGAGCACTTTGAGATTCGCACACATAACCGGCTGATTGATGTTCTGGATCCTGATTCCAAAACCATCGACATGCTGATGCGTCTCAACCTGCCTGCGGGTGTGGATATCGAAATCAAGATTTAAGTGCGTAGCCGCGCTCTGTGAAATGTTATTCTAACTCATTTCACAGAGCGCTTACGAGACAACGCAAGAACGGTTCTGCCGGGACTACAAAAAACTGCGCGTCCCATCAGACTGTTTGACTGCGTTGTGCGGAGATGATGCAGCCTAAGCCCAGGCTGACAGTCTCGCAAAATTTTTACAAGGAGAAAACCGAGTATGTTGAAAGGGCTGATTGGAAAGAAGATCGGCATGACCCAGATCTTTGATGAAGCAGGCGTTGCCTATCCGGTGACGGTCATCGAGGCTGGGCCATGCTACGTTACGCAGATTCGACATCCTGAAAAGGAGGGTTATTCTGCGGTTCAGTTAGGCTTTGGTGAAGTCAACCCCAAACGTCTCACGGCTGGCGAGTTGGGTCACCTGAAAGCCAATGAAATCCCCCCCTTGCGCATCCTGCGCGAATTTCGCATCAAGTCGCCTGAGCTGAATGTCGGCGACAAAGTCACGGTGGATGTGTTTGCCTTGGGCGAGCGCGTCGACGTGATTGGCACCAGCAAGGGTAAAGGCTTTGCTGGCGTTGTCAAACGCTATCATTTCCGGGGCGGCCCAAAGACACATGGTGCTTCAGACCGCACACGCGCTCCAGGATCGAGTTCTTCGACCACGACTCCCGGCCGTGTGTACAAAGGTACGCGCCGCTCCGGGCATATGGGCCAGGATCGGGTTACGGCTCAGAACCTGAAGGTTGTTCTACTTGACGCGGAGCGCAACCTGATTGGCGTCCACGGGGCGGTTCCAGGCCCCAAAGGCGGCCTGATCTTGATCCAAGAGGCGCGCAAGCAGTAAGCGCGAGCATGAGGGAGACCGTTGCCATGAAAGTTGATGTATTAAATATGCAAGGCGAAAAGGTGAAACAGGTTGAACTGCCTGCGGCTATCTTTGAAGCCTCTGTAAACCTTGATCTGATGCACCAGGCTTATATCCGCCAGATGGCGAATGCCCGCCTGGGTACTCATAAGACCAAGACCCGTAACGAGGTTGCGGGTGGCGGCCGGAAGCCATGGAAACAAAAGGGAACTGGCCGTGCCCGTCAGGGATCGACCAGGGCCGCACAGTGGAAGGGCGGTGGACGCATCCATACCCCTCAGCCACGCAGCTATGTTCAGCGTATGCCGCACAAAATGCGCCAGGCAGCTTTGCGCTCGGCATTGACGGTTAAGGCCGCTGATGCGGATGTGGTTGTGGTGGACAACATTTCTCTGGTGGAACCCAAAACCCGCCTGATGGCTGAAGCCTTGGGAAAACTGGTTGGCGAATCCAGCGCACTCGTTCTCTTGCCTGAAAAGGACCAGGATTACGAGACTGTGATGCGTTCGACCGGTAATATTCCGGACGCGAAAGTCTTGCTGGCTGGTTACTTGAACATCCGCGACCTGTTGGGCTACGACAAACTGGTCCTGCCGCTCACAACCTTAGATGTTTTGGTCGCGAATTTGGGATAGGAGACAGAGCATGACCACGCTTTATGATGTGCTTCGTCGCCCATTGGTGACCGAGAAAACGAATTACCAGTCGGGCAAATTGAATCAATTCGCGTTTGTTGTTAGCGATGACGCGACCAAGACGCAGGTCAAGGATGCTGTTGAAACGTTGTTTAAAGTTACTGTCCTGCGTGTCAATATTATCAATGCTCCGGCCAAGCGCGGTCGGCGCGCTCGCTCTCGCCGCCTGCTGGTACGCCGGTCAGCCTATAAAAAGGCTATCGTGACTCTGGCTGCCGGACAGACGATTGAAGCTTTTGAAGGGGTGCAGTAATGGCTGTCAAGAAATATAAACCGACGACCCCCGGTCAGCGTGGAATGACTGGCTACTCGTTCGAAGAGATTACGAAGTCGACCCCCGAACGATCTTTGCTGATTCCTTTGCAACGAAAAGGTGGACGAAACTCTTATGGTCGTGTGACTGTACGCCATCGCGGTGGCGGTCATCGGCGTTTCATCCGTGTGGTGGATTTCAAGCGCGATAAGCGTGATATCCCGGCGAAAGTGGCCGCGATCGAATACGATCCCAACCGCACTGCACGCCTGGCTCTGTTGCACTATGTTGACGGCGAAAAGCGGTATATCGTCGCTCCTCTTGATTTGAAGGTTGGCGACACAGTAATGGCAGGCGCCACAGCTGAGATCCGGCCGGGCAACAACCTGCCGATTGCAAATATCCCGGTTGGCACCATGCTTCATAATGTGGAATTGCGGGAAGGCAAAGGTGGTCAGTTGGTGCGCTCGGCAGGTACTTCAGCCCAGCTGTTGGCCAAAGAGGGCGATTTTGCTCAGATCCGCCTTCCCTCAGGTGAGGTGCGGTTGGTTCGTCAGGTTTGCTATGCTACCATTGGGCAGGTTGGGAACCTAGACCACGGCAATATCAAACTTGGCAAGGCCGGACGCAAGCGCCACCTGGGAATCCGCCCTACTGTTCGTGGTACTGCCATGAGCCCGCGCGATCACCCCCATGGTGGTGGCGAAGGGCGCCAGCCAACAGGTATGCCTGGTCCCAAAACCCCTTGGGGAAAGCCAACCCGGGGCTATAAGACCCGCAAAAACAAGCAGACCGATAAGTATATTGTGCGCCGCCGCAGCAAGTCTGGCCGCTAGGCGCTGGGAATTGCTTAGATATTAAGCGAGGAACGAGATATGTCACGATCGTTGAAAAAAGGGCCTTTTGTTGCCCCCAAACTTTTGAAGAAAATCGAAGCCATGAACCAGCGCGGTGAAAAGAAAGTTATCCGCACTTGGAGCCGTGCCAGCACGATCTTTCCGCAGATGGTAGGACATACCATTGCTGTGCACGATGGTCGCCGCCATGTACCGATCTACATCACTGAGAACATGGTCGGACACCGTCTGGGCGAATTTGCGCCGACGCGTATGTTCCGCGGCCATATGGCCGAGAAGAAATAAGGCAGGTGCATGATGACAGACATTCAAGCACATCTCCGGTTTTTGCCTATTTCGGCCCAGAAAGTGCGCCTGGTAGTGGATCTGGTTCGCGGCAAGGGCGCCAATGAAGCGCTTGAAATGCTGCGCTTCGTCCCGAACCGCGCAGCGGATCCGGTGCGAAAAGTACTGGTATCAGCTGTGGCAAATGCAGAGGAAAACTTCGGCGTAAGCCGTGACGACCTGTTTGTCGCCACCATCTTTGCAGATGAAGCTCCAACCCGCCGCTGGCGCCGCTTTGGAGCGCGCGGCCGCTTCAAGCCGATTTTTCGCCGTACATCGCATGTTACCGTAATCCTGCGGGAGCGCGGGGCTTAATCGGGAAAGGACGCGAAGGAGATATTATGGGTCGCAAAGTTCATCCTGTTGGTTTTCGCCTGAATGTCAACCAGGCCTGGATGGGTCGCTGGTTTGCTGAGGGTGCTCAATACCGCGAACAGTTACAGCAGGACTTCGCCATCCGAAGTCTGCTGATGGGTGTTGGTTCAAAAGGCGGCACTGCGGCGAACAGCCGTGTGGTCGATCTGCGGAAAGAATTGCCCGAAACTGTACGCAACGGCAAGGCAGGTATTTCACGCATCGATGTGGAGCGTTACCCTGGCAAGATCAGGATCTCGATCCACACAGCCAAACCCGGTATATTGATTGGCCGCAAAGGTGAGGGCGTCAAGAAAATCCGCCAGAGCCTGGAAGTTTTGGTAGGCAAGAAAGTAGATCTGGATATCAAGGAAATCCAGTCACCGGACACTGATGCCTATCTGGTGGCTGCGAATATTGCTGATCAGGTGGAACGCCGCATCAGTTATCGCCGTGCAATGAAGCGCGCTATCCAGCAGGCCATGCGCCAGGGCGCGCAGGGCATCAAGATCGAGGTTGCAGGCCGGTTAAGCGGTGCCGAGATGGCTCGTTCTGTCTGGCTGCGTGACGGGCGTGTGCCCTTGCAGACTCTGCGTGCGAACATGGAATTTGCCCGCGCTGAAGCACTGACGACCTATGGACGAATTGGTGTCAAAGTGTGGGTCTATCGGGGCGAAAGTGCTCCTGAGGCTGAAGAAAAAGTAGAGGCGACCGAAGGCGTCTACGTGAGCGAATAGCCACGTACGCAGGTTGTCTGTTAGGAGAGGTTGTTGCTATGTTGATGCCTAAACGTGTTAAGTGGCGCAAGCAGATGCGTGGCCGCATGAAAGGAAAAGCGCTGCGTGGTGCTGATGTGTCTTTTGGAGAATATGGGCTTCAGGCACTGGAACCCGGCTGGGTCACCGCCCGCCAAATTGAAGCGGCGCGTCGCGCCATCGTCCGTGCGATGAAACGTCGCGGTAAGGTTTGGATTCGCGTTTTTCCGGCCAAGCCATATACCCAAAAACCACCTGAAACCCGCATGGGTAAAGGAAAAGGGAACGTGGAATACTGGGTTGCAGTTGTCAAACCGGGGCGCATGATGTTCGAAATCGGTGGTCTGCCCGTGGAGGCTGCACATGAGGCCCTCAAGCTGGCTCAGTATAAGTTCTCGATCAAGACTAGAATTGTCACCCGTCATGATCTGGCAGCAGGAGAGCAGGCATGAAACCCAGTGAAATTCGCGCTTTATCGATGGATGAATTGAAAGCCAAACTGGCAGATGCCCGCGATGAGTTGATGAAATTCCGTTTCCGGCAGGTAACTGGCCAGTTAACTGATACCAGCCGTCTCCGCATTGTGCGTCGTGATATTGCACGCATGGAGACCATTTTGAATGAACGCCAGACGGCTGAACAGGAGAAGGTGTAGCATGAATGATCGTCGTCGTTTGACGGGTGTTGTCACAAGCAACAAAATGACCAAAACAGTTTTGGTCGAAATTACCCGCACATTCCGGCACCCCCTGTACCGGAAAGTTGTGCACCGCAGTAAACGCGTCATGGCCCATGATGAACTGGGCTGTCAGATTGGTGACCGCGTTCAGATTGTGGAAAGCCGCCCTCTCTCACGCCAGAAGCGCTGGGTGGTGGAATCGATTGTAAAACGCGAGATTCGAACCGCTGATGCAGGTGTAGGAGAGTAAGCCATGATTCAGCACGAGTCTCACCTAAAAGTTGCAGATAACACAGGCGCGCGTGAACTGCTGGTTATTCATGTTCTGGGCGGTTCAACACGCCATTATGGCGGCATTGGTGATGTTGTGGTGGCCACTGTAAAATCAGCAGCCCCGCAAGGCTCAGTAAAGAAGAGTGATATTGTCAAAGCCGTAATCGTTCGCTGCTCAAAAGAGTGGCGTCGTGAAGATGGTTCTTACATCAGCTTCGATGATAATGCCGCAGTTATCCTTGACAGCGATGGGAAAAACCCAAAAGGTAGCCGCATCTTCGGACCCGTGGCACGTGAACTGCGTGAAATGGGCTTTATGAAGATTGTTTCGCTGGCTCCGGAAGTTCTTTAGGCCGGCGTGGGAGTGAGAGCATGAAAGTCAAGATTCGTAAAGGCGATACTGTTGTTGTGATCAGCGGTCGTCTCGAAGATAAGGAAAAGCGAGGCGAGGTCATCAATGTGCTGACTGACGAGGGCCGGGTGGTGGTCCAGGGAATTAATCTGCGTACGAAGCATCAGCGCCAGGTTCAGACTCAAGGTCGCACCATCAACCCGGGCCGGATTAAATTCGAGGGGCCGGTGCATATCTCCAATGTTATGTTGGTCTGCCCCAAGTGTAATCAGCCGACTCGGGTGAGTGTGCAGCGCGATAGCGAAGGTGCTCATCGTGTGTGCAAGAAATGCCAGGCGGTAATTGACTAAGCCTGTGGCTGGAGCATTGTTATGAACAGACTTAGAGAACAATACGAACAAGAAGTTGTACCGGCTCTGCGCAAGACGTTCAACTATCACAATATCATGCAGGTGCCGTGTATTCAGAAAGTGGTCGTGAACATTGGTTTGGGCGAAGAGATGGACAACCCCAAAGCATTGGAAGCTGCCCTGTCTGACCTGACCCAGATATGCGGGCAGAAGCCGGTCATGACCAAGGCCCGCAAGAGCATTGCCAATTTTAAACTGCGTGAAGGCCGTATCATTGGCACCAAAGTGACCCTGCGCGGGGATCGCATGTGGTCATTCCTTGACCGCCTGGTAAATGTTGCCCTGCCGCGTGTGCGTGACTTCCGGGGTGTATCGGCCAATGCGTTCGATGGACGAGGCAATTACACTTTGGGTCTGCGTGACCAGTTGATCTTTCCGGAGATCGAGTACGACAAGATCGATAAACTTAGAGGCATGGAAGTCACCATTGTGACTTCTGCCAAGAGCGATGACCAGGCACGTGCGTTGTTGCAATTGCTTGGCATGCCGTTCAAGAAGGATGCATAATCTATGGCTCAGAAGTGTATGCAATTTCGTGAAATGCGTCGGCGGAACCGCATCCAGGTTCGAAATCGCTGCCAACGCTGTGGACGCCCGCGTGGGTACTTGCGCCGCTTTGGGCTGTGCCGTATTTGCTTCCGGGAACTGGCGCTGGAAGGAAAAATCCCCGGCGTTGTAAAGTCCTCGTGGTAGGCCGGGTGGAGGTAATCGCATGAGTGTTTCTGATCCTATCTCGGATATGCTGACCCGCATTCGTAATGCGGTCATGATTGGCCAGGCTCAAGCTGCCATGCCTGCTTCCAAGATCAAAGTTGAAATCGCCAAGATCATGAAGGAAGAAGGCTACATTGATGGCTTTGAGGTCGTGGACGGGGAACGTCCCAACCAGAAGGTTTTGCGCGTGCGCATTAAGTACGTTGGCGAACGTCGCGAGCGCCGTCCTGTGATTACGGGACTGGTACGCATCAGTCGGCCTGGCCGTCGTATTTATACCAAGAAGCAGGAAATCCCGTGGGTACTCTCGGGAATTGGCGTTGCCATCCTGTCCACTCCCAAGGGCGTAATGACTGGTCAGCGCGCCCGCCAGTTGGGTGTGGGCGGTGAAATCCTGTGCAAAGTCTGGTAAGCAGGAGGTAGTTACTGTGTCTCGTATTGGACGCATGCCCATCACCGTCCCGGCTGGTGTGCAGGTAGATATTAATGGTGCGCATGTGCACGTCAAAGGTCCCAAAGGGCAGCTTGAGCGGATGTTCTCTCCGACCATCGGCATTGCCCTGGAAGGGGACCAGATTGTTATCACGCGCGATTCCAATGCTCCTGCGCAACGTTCTTTGCATGGGACAACTCGGGCAGTACTTGCAAACATGGTTCACGGTGTGAGCAGCGGTTTTGAAGTTGCTCTGGAAGTGGAAGGTGTGGGTTACCGCCCTGAACTGGATGGCAAGAATCTTGTTTTGTACGTAGGATATTCTCATCCGGTCAAAGTGGAACCGCCAGCGGGTGTTTCTTTCGAAGTGGATACGAAGGCCCGCCAAATCAAGATATTGGGTTACGACAAAGAAGTCATCGGCCAGTTAGCGGCGGATATTCGCACTATTCGTCCCCCTGAACCCTATCATGGTAAGGGTATCCGCTACGCTGGCGAACGGGTCCGCCGTAAGGCCGGTAAATCCGGGAAAGGAAAGTAAGCGATGGCCGCTAAAGATCGTTCTGTTGCTCGTATTCGACGGCATATTCGCGTTCGTAAGAAGGTATTTGGCACTCCTGAACGGCCTCGCCTGAGCGTTTTCCGTAGCCTCTCTGGAATCTATGCGCAGGTGGTTGATGATGTCAATGGTCATACACTGGTTTCGGCCTCAACCATTGATCACGATCTACGGGCCAAGATGGACGGCTTAAAGAAAAGTGAACAGGCGCATTTGATTGGCCAGGCCATTGCAGAACGGGCCAAGAGCAAAGGCATTACCGCGGTGGTTTTCGACCGGGGTGGCTTCCGTTACATTGGTCGTGTCAAGGCATTGGCAGATGGTGCGCGTGAGGGTGGCCTGCAGCTATAGGCCCTGAGTGGAGAAGATATGTCGGACTACGAAGTTATTGAAGAACAACAAGAATTAGACGAACGCGTAATTGAGATCGCTCGTGTGGCCAAGGTTGTAAAAGGCGGTCGCCGCTTCCAATTCCGCGTGACCGTAGTGGTTGGAGACAACAAAGGCAAAGTTGGCATGGGAGTTGGCAAGGCCAATGCCGTGCCCGATGCCATGCGCAAAGCATCTGAGCGTGCTCGCAAGGATATGCGCTTGGTATTCCTTTCCAAGACAACCATCCCGCACGAATCGCTGGGCCGAGTTGGCGGTGCAAAGGTCTTTTTGAAACCCGCATCTCCTGGTACCGGTGTTATTGCCGCAGGTGGTGTCCGTGCTGTGTTGGAAGCTGCAGGAGTTAAAGATATCCTGACGAAATCCATGGGCAGTGCCAACGTGCTGAACGTTGTCCAGGCCACCTTCACCGCTCTTGACGCTCTCAAATCCCCTGCCGAAGAAGCAGCCCGACGTGGCAAGTCGGTTCAGGACCTCTTGCCGTTCTGGGAACGGAGGAAGCAGAATGCCTAAGAAGCAGTCTGTCAAAACAATTCGTATCACGCTGGTCAAAAGCCCTATCGGTTATCCCCAACCTCAAAAGGATACTGTCAAGGCACTTGGCCTGCGCCGTATCAATCAGACGGTGGAACATGCCGATACTCCTGCCGTTCGCGGCATGGTGGTAAAGGTCATCCACTTGATTCGGATTGAAGAGTAGGTAGATCATGAAACTAAACGACCTTATCCCCAATCCGGGTTCGAAGAAGGAACGCAAGCGTGTTGGACGGGGCATCGCAGCCGGCCAGGGTAAAACTGCCGGGCGTGGCACCAAGGGCCAGGGCTCTCGCTCTGGTGAGGGCGGCCACCTGTACCGACAGGGTGGCAACCTGCCATTCTATCGTCGCCTGCCGTTCATTCGTGGTGAAGGTTTTACGCCGCCGAACCAGGTAAAGTACAACGAAGTTAACCTGGATCAACTTGCATTGGCTTTCAATACCAATGCAGAAGTGACTCCTGAAGCACTTCAAGCTGCACGCCTGCTGCGCGATCCACGCAATCCGATTGCTGTGCTTGGCCGCGGTGAATTGAAAGTGGCGCTCAAGGTGCGTGTCCATCGTGTGACTCAGGGTGCCCGCGCCAAGATTGAGGCTGCTGGCGGTTCTGTCGAACTGATCGCATAACCGATACTCGAGGAGACTCGTTATGAAATCGGCTTTTTCGGGATGGCGTTATCTCTGGAAGTCCCAGGACATCCGGCGTAAATTACTTATCACGCTTGGACTCCTGGCTATTTACCGTATTGCTGCCAATGTTCCGGTTCCAGGTGTAGATTTCACCGCCCTGGCTGCTTTTCGCGCTTCCATTGCATCAGCTGGAAATCAGTTTGTGCAATTCCTGGATCTGCTTTCCGGCGGTACTGTGTCACAATTCTCCCTGCTTTCGATGGGTGTTTACCCCTACATTACGGCGCAGATCATCATCCAACTGCTGGTACCCATCATCCCGGCGTTGCAGAGACGTATGGAAGAAGATCCGCGCGAAGGTCGCAAGTGGATGGAGAAGTGGACCTACTTCCTGGCCGTTCCCATGGCTGCACTTTCTGCAATTGGGCAGGTGAATATCTTCAACTCCTACGCCAACCGGCAGGGCTTGAGTGTCATCCTTCCATTCGGCTTTAGCGGCGACCTGCTTTTGCCATCTGTCACGGTACTCCTGGCGATGACTGCTGGCACGATGTTTGCCATCTGGCTGGGTGAGTTGATTTCTGAGTACGGCATTCGCAACCAGGGCTTGTCGCTGGTCATCTTTGCAGGCATCGTTGCCCGAATTCCAAGTAACATTGGCTCGATGTTATTGGACCCCGAGAATCGCTGGCTCTTGCTGGGCATTACAATTGTGGTGATCGTTCTGGTCATCTTTGCCATTGTCTATGTCCAACAAGGACGCCGCAACGTGCCGGTCATGTATCCTGGCCGCCGTGTTGGCAACCGTATGTCCATGCCGGTCAAAGGCACACTGCCGCTGATGGTCAATATGGCCGGTATGATCCCTCTGATTTTTGCCGGTGCCATCCTGCAATTTCCGACGATTGTGTCTTCCTATTTCACTAATCCCGACCACTTTTCTCCAAAGGTAGTGGACTTTGCCAATAGTGTGCAGACAATGTTCAGCGGCTCTGGGTCGAATTCCTGGGTTTACTGGCTGCTGTACTTCTTCATGGTGGTAGTCTTTACCTTCTTCTACACCGATGTGCTCTTTGCACAACAGAACTATGGTGAGAACCTCAAGCGCGTTGGCGCTCAGATTCCCGGCGTCAACCGGGGTGCCCCCACGCAGAAATACCTGACGCGTGTTCAGCGACGCATCACCCTGCCGGGTGCGTTGTTCCTGGGAATCGTGGCCATCCTGCCCTTCCTGTTGCAGTTGGTTCTGCCGGTTACGTCCAGCAGCGCCGGTTTGTTCCTGGTCTCTTCGGCTGGCTTGCTGATCGTCGTTGGTGTTGTACGTGATACCTTCATGAACATTGACGCTGAACTCAAACTGCACGGCTACCAGGATTCGATCATCGTTCGCTAAGGAGACCTGCATGCCTACCTATATTGTTCTCCTCGGACCTCCAGGCGTGGGTAAAGGCACCCAGGCCAAAATCCTGGCTGAGAGAACCGGGCTGGCACATATCTCTTCAGGCGACCTGTTCCGTGAGAACATTAAAAACCAAACCGAACTTGGCCGTCTGGCTCAGACGTTCATCAATAAGGGCGAACTGGTTCCGGACGATGTCACCATTGGCATGATCCGCAACCGCCTTTCCCTGCCGGACTGCAAGGCTGGTGCCATTTTGGATGGTTTCCCACGCACACCGGCGCAAGCTGGCGCCTTGGAGTTGCTGCTCGCTGAGTTCGGCGGGAAGGTGAATCACGTACCGTTCATTAAGGCGGCAGAAGATGTTCTGATTGAACGTTTGTCTGGCCGTTGGACCTGCCGCGCACAAGGGCACGTCTTTCATGAGAAATTCAACCCGCCCAAGCAGGCTGGCAAATGCGATCTGGATGGTTCTGACCTGTACCAGCGGGATGATGATAAAACTGAGACCGTCAAGAGGCGTATTCAGGTGTATTTTGAGCAGACGGCTCCTCTGATTGCTTATTACCAGAAACTCGGTGTTTTGGCCGAGGTCGATGGTACACAGGCGATTGAACTCGTGACGGCCTCTTTGCTGGCTGCCCTGAAATAATACAATACTTATGGACTGGGCCCGTCAGATACACATCAAAACCCCCGCTGAGATTGCGGTTATGCGTGAAGCGGGGCAGGTCAATGCGGCTGTTCTGGCAGCCGTACGTGAACTTTTACAACCCGGTGTGACCACAGCCGACCTCGACGCGGCTGCCGAGGCTGTGCTGCGGGAACACGGTGCCATATCGCCGTTCAAGGGCTATGGGTATCCACCGTTTCCAAATTCGATCACCGTTAGCATTAACGAGGAATTGGTACATGGGATCCCAAGTCCCAAGAGAAAGCTACGTGCTGGCGACATTGTCTCGATTGATTGCGGCACGGTGCTCAATGGTTTTGTGGCCGACTCGGCCTTTACAGCCGGTGTGGGAGACATTTCTCCCCAGTCCCAGAAACTGCTTGAAGTCACCGAAGGGTCGCTGTATGCAGGCATCGAGAAGATGCGCGTTGGCAATCGCACAGGTGATGTATCTGCGGCGATTCAGCAGTATGTAGAAAGCCGCGGCTATCATGTGGTGCGTGAGTACACCGGGCACGGCGTCGGGCGGCAGATGCATGAAGGTCCGCAAGTACCCAACTACGGGCTTGCCGGACGCGGCATCCCCCTCCGACCGGGCATGACCATCGCACTTGAACCGATGGTCCTGGTAGGAACGTCAGCGACACATGTCCTGGCGGATAAGTGGACGGTCATTTCGGCTGACAGGTCATTGACGGCGCATTTTGAGCATTCGGTTGCCGTCACCGAAGGAGATCCCCTCCTCCTGACTGTCCTGTAACCGTGAAAGCCGGATGGTACGCCACTGGACGAATTGTAAATGAACGTGTATAATCCACCCTTTGGCTGTGCAAGTTACTAGTCATTGTTGTAAGGAGAGTTACTAAGATGAAAGTTTCACCGTCTATTCGCAAGCGCTGTGCAAAGTGCAAGGTTGTCCGGCGCAAGGGCAGATTATTCATTATCTGCGAAAATCCCAAGCATAAGCAGCGACAGGGGTAAGGTAACCTATGGCGAGAATTGAAGGTGTTGATCTGCCGCGCAATAAGCGCGTCGAAGTCGGTCTGACCTATCTCTACGGGATCGGGCCAACTCGCGTTCGGGAAATTCTGGGCGCGACCAAAGTAAATCCTGATACGCGCGTGAAGGATTTGACCGAGACGGAAGTCTCTTCCTTGCGCGAATATATATCCAAGAATTTCAAGGTTGAAGGTGATCTGCGCCGTGAGGTGCAGATGAACATCAAGCGCCTGATTGAAATCGGCTGTTACCGCGGTTTACGCCACCGCCGTAACTTGCCCGTTAACGGCCAGCGCACCCGTACGAATGCTCGCACCCGCAAGGGCCCCAAGAAGACGGTGGCTGGGCGCGGTCGTCGTCGCGGCGGCAAGAAGTAAACCTGAGAGTAGTGAGGTACTATGGCTCAAAGCGTTCGTTCTGCGCGCCGTTCTTCGGGCGCCAAGAAAGTTAAGCGCACACTGTCTTCTGGGCAGGTGCATATTTTCGCATCGTTCAACAATACGATTGTGACAGTGACCGATATGCAAGGCAATACGGTCGCCTGGGGTAGTGCTGGTTCTGCTGGATTTAAAGGCTCACGTAAGAGCACGCCTTTTGCTGCACGCCTGGCTGCGGAACAAGCCATCAAGGCTGCACAGACCATGGGCATGCAGGAAGTGGAGTTGTTTGTTAAAGGCCCCGGCCCTGGCCGCGAGAATGCCATCCGCGCTGTACAGTCAATGGGACTGAAGGTACGCGCTATTTCAGATATTACCCCGGTGCCGCATAATGGGTGCCGCCCGCCGAAGAGGCGCCGCGTTTAGTCTGAGTGAGAGTGTGAGGGAAGAACGATATGGCGAAATATATTGGTCCGGTATGCAAACTTTGCCGGCGTGAAGGCGAGAAACTATTCTTAAAGGGTGAGCGTTGCTTCTCCCCGAAATGTTCTTTTGATCAGCGCAGTTTTGCCCCCGGTCAACATGGGCGGACTGGCAGTCGTGGCGGTGGCGGTGGTGGACGTACCGGTCGTGAGTCTGACTATGCCCGCCAGCTGCGTGCCAAACAGAAGGCACGTCGCGTCTATGGTTTGATGGAACGCCAGTTCCGTCGCTATTACGAAGTAGCACTGCGCCGGCGCGGCCTGACGGGTTTGAATCTCTTGCAGATCCTCGAATCCCGCTTGGATAATGTGATCTTCCGTCTTGGCTATGCCACCAGCCGGGCCCAGGCTCGCCTGCTGGTCACTCATGGCCACTTTACGGTTAATGGCCGCCGTACGGATGTGCCGTCCATGCTACTCTCGGATGGTGATGTTGTGCAAGTACGTGAAGGTTCACGGCAATTGACCTATTTCAAGGAACTGGTGGTGGTTGCTGAACCCCGTACAACCCCGGCCTGGCTGTCTCGCGACGTGAAAAACCTTTCTGGCTCTGTCCAGCGTTTACCGGAACGGGTTGAGATTGACGGCAACCTGACCGAACAACTCATCGTTGAGTATTACTCGCGGTAAGCCGTATGCAGGCAAATTTAAATTTGCCGCCAGTTGTGTTTTCTACGAACAGGGAAGGTGAACCGTGACGGGTATTACGAACATGGTCATGCCGAAAATCGAGCGGGAAGCCGAGTCTCGAAATTACGGCAGGTTCGTCATCGCTCCGCTGGAACGCGGATATGGCGTTACGCTTGGCAATGCCCTGCGGCGCGTGTTGCTTTCCTCGCTTGAAGGCGCAGCGGTGACCTCCATCCGTATTGCGGATGTCTTGCACGAGTTTAGCGATGTTCCGGGCGTGCGTGAAGATGTTATCCAGGTGATGCTGCAGGTCAAGCAACTGCGCCTCAAACTGGATGGTGTTGACACCACCCGCATGCACCTGGAAGTACGCGGCGATGGCACGGTAACCGCTTCGGATATTATCACCCCGGCAGAGGTTGAGATTGTCAACCCAGAACTTTACCTCTTTACCGTGGACAACAGTAAAACCAAACTTGACATTGAGTTGACGGTTGAGCGCGGGCGCGGGTACTCTCCGGCCAACGAACGCAGCGGGCATATGCCCATTGGCGAACTGCCAGTGGATGCCATATTTAGCCCCGTCAAGCGCGTCAATTGGGATGTCTCTTCGGCCCGCGTTGGCCAGAGCACCAATTATGATAAATTAAACTTGGAAATCTGGACCGATGGGACGATGTCCCCGGAGCGTGCCCTGAGCACTGCAGCCAAAATCCTTATTGACCACTTGCGTTATGTCGCGGGTGTTTCGGAAGAGACGCTGGCTGTGACGGTCGAGAAAGAAATTGCTGGTACTCGCCTTACCAGTGAAGTGGCAGAAACGCCAGTGGAAGCATTGGACCTGTCTGTGCGGGTATTCAACTCGCTCAAGCGTACTGGCATTACCACTGTCGGCGATGTGCTCGACCTGCTTGAAAAGGGCGAGAATGCAGTCATGTCCATCCGGAATTTTGGCGAGAAGAGCCTGGATGAACTACGCTTGAAAATGATTGAAAAAGGCTATCTGAAGGATAGTCAGACTACAGACGCGGAGTAATTTGAAATGCGACATCAGGTAGCAGGTTATAAACTAAGCCGCAGCAAAGGTGCACGTATTGCGCTGCGCCGGACGCTGATCAAGCAATTCTTCACCCACGAACGGATTCGTACCACACGTGCGAAAGCGGCCGCTATCCGCGGTGAGGCGGAACACCTGATCACCATCGCGCGCAATAGCGCGGAGGCTGAAGAGGCTGCAAAAGTACATGCCCGCCGTTTGGTTGCTTCCCGCCTGGGCGATAACCAGGTAATCAAGAAACTGTTTGATGAAATCGCCCCCCGTTTTGCCAAACGCCCCGGCGGTTATACACGTGTACTCAAACTTGGACCGCGTCTGGGTGATGCGGCCGAGATGGTAATTCTTGAGTTGGTTGAGGAATAGTAATCCGGGAGTAGAGACGCATTCTTTGTTTCCTGCTTTCTACTCCTTGCTATGGCACGTTACCAAGTGATCCTTGCCTATGACGGCGCCGGCTTTGCCGGTAGCCAGCGGCAGGCAAAAAGACGGACGGTTCAGGGCGAACTGGAAACAGCTTTGCGCTGCTTGGGTTGGATGGAAAGATCTATCCTTTTGGCTGGACGCACCGATGCAGGCGTCCATGCCGGCGGACAGGTGGCTTCCTTTAACTTGGACTGGGCGCATTCGCCTGAAACCTTGCGGGATGCTATGAATGCCAATTTACCGGCAGACTTGGCAGTACGCCTGGTTACCGTTGCATCTGCAGGGTTTCACCCCCGTTTTGATGCTGTTTCTCGCCGCTACCGGTACAGATTGTTCTGTGATGCAGTGCGCGATCCTTTGCGGGAGCGCTTTGCCTGGCGGATCTGGCCGCCGTTGATTGAAGAAACCCTGCCCGCGTTGAGCAGTTTGTGGATCGGCACGCATGACTTTGCTGCTTTTGGTTCCCCCCCCCGTGCTACGAGCAGCACCGTGCGGACGATTTTTACGGCTGCCTGGCACTGGCAGGATGGGGAGTGGGTATTTGAAGTACAGGCTGATGCCTTCCTGTACCGAATGGTGCGCAGGCTGGTATATGTGCAGGTTGCTGCTGCACAGAATCGGCTCTCGGCAGAGACGATTGTCCGGGTTTTGCAGAATCCGTCCCTGGCATCGTCCCGGAGCATAAGGGTTCCGACGGGATTGGCACCAGCTTGCGGCTTGACCCTGGTCGAAGTGACCTATCCGCTTCCTGGCGAGGATCATCGAAAATAATTAGAAATTTTGGCTGTAAGTGGAGAAACGACCGTGTACAAAACGTATTATCCGAAAGCAGGCGATATCGAGCCCAAGTGGTACATTGTAGATGCCAAGGGCCAGAATCTCGGCCGCCTGGCAACCCAGATAGCGGCAGCGCTGTTGGGCAAAATCGACCCAATGTTTACGCCTGGTGTTGAAATGGCGAACAATGTCATTGTCATCAATGCTGGCGATGTGGTTGTGACCGGCAAGAAATTGGACGAGAAAATCTACTACCGTCACTCTGGTTATCCAGGTGGCTTGAAGGCGATTTCTCTGCGTCACCAGTTGCAGAAATATCCCGACCGTGTGATCCGTGCTGCTGTGTGGGGCATGTTGCCGCACAACAAAATGGGCCGGCATGTGCTCAAGCATCTCAAGGTTTATGCCAGTGCAGAGCACCCGCACACGACCAACAACCCGCAGCCTCTGGCGTAGGTAAAAGGAGTTAGCAATCATGTCTGTGCAGTATTTTGAAGGCATCGGCCGCCGCAAGGAAAGCACCGCCCGTGTACGCGTTATGACGGGCTCTGGCAAGTTCATTGTCAATGACAAGGCCATTGAAGCCTACTTTACCCGCCTGGGTGATATTGATACGATCCTTGCTCCGTTGGATGCGGCCGGCTTGGGACGAGCCCAGTGCGACGTGACCGTTGTGGTCAACGGCGGCGGTGTGACCGGCCAGACCGATTCGGTGCAGCTTGGCCTGGCGCGTGCCTTGGTCAAGATGAATGTCGAATTTGGCCCAATTATGCGCAAAGGCGGATTCTTGACGCGTGATTCGCGCATCAAGGAACGCAAGAAACCCGGCCTCAAGCGCGCCCGCAAGGCCCCGACCTACACCAAGCGTTAGGTATTTGTATTCTGCGACACGTCCAACGTGTCATCGTGCCTTTCACACCGCGGAGACGCGGAGAGCGCAGAGAGTTTCTGCGTGCTCCCTGTCTCTGCGGTGATTTTGTTGGAGTAAATATGCCTGGATTTATGCCTTCCGTTACCCTGCTTGGCCTTGGCCCCGGTAATCCGGATCAATTGACGCGTGAAGCCTGGGAATTGCTCTCTTCGGCAGATGAAGTCTGGCTGCGAACGCGTCAGCATCCCACAGTTCCCAACCTGCCGCCCACCGTCCGACTGCAATCCTTCGACGATTTATATGCCCAAAGCGAGTCCTTTGAGGCGGTTTACTCGGCGATCGTCAAAAAAATCCTGGAGCTGGGCCATCGCCCCCAGGGTGTGATTTATGCTGTGCCGGGCCATCCCTTTGTAGCCGAAGCCACCAGCCCTGAAATAGCCCGGCTGGCTCGAAATGAAGGATTGTTTTTGCGGGTGGTGGAAGGCATCTCGTTTATTGAACCAACCTGCGCTGCGCTGGGTCTGGACCCTTACCCGCGCCTGTCTCTGGCCGATGCATTGACTTTGAGCACGGCTCACGTTCCACCATTCCCGCCGGATGCTCCCGCCTTGATTGCACAGATTTATTCTCAGATGGTGGCGGCTGAGGTCAAAATGGCATTACTATCCACCTATCCAGACGAACATCCTGTGTGTCTGGTGCATGCTGCCGGGACCACCGACGAACGGGTGGAAAATCTTATGCTTTATGAGATCGATCGCAGCGAGCACATCGGCCTACTGACATCCCTGTACGTTCTGCCGCTTGGTGAAGGAGCTTCTTTTGAGACTTTTCAGGAAACCATTGCCCATTTGCGTGCTCCGGATGGCTGTCCTTGGGATCGCGAGCAGACTCACCAATCCCTGCGAACGCATTTATTGGAAGAAGCTTATGAAGCTTTGGCTGCCCTGGACTCAGAAGACCCGGACAAGATGGCTGAAGAGTTTGGCGACTTGCTTCTGCAAATTGTCCTGCATGCCCAGATTGCCAGCGAAGAGGGAGAGTTTGGCATGGCAGATATTCTCAAGGGCATTAATGACAAAATCATCCGCCGCCATCCGCATGTCTTTGGGGACGTGCAGGTTGATGGGGTGGGCAAGGTACTTGTGAATTGGGAGAGACTGAAGGAGAAGGAACGCCAGGATAATGGTGAGAAGGAGAAGGGCCTGTTGGATGGTGTACCATTGGCCCTGCCGGCGCTGATCCAGGCCCAGGAATACCAGGACCGCGCCCGCCGCGTGGGTTTCGACTGGCCGGAGATCGAGGGCGTGCTGGACAAGATTCGCGAAGAGATCGAGGAAGTGAAGCAATCGAAGAATACCGAGGAACTCTCTGCCGAATTGGGCGACTTGCTCTTTGCTTTGGTAAATCTGGCGCGCTGGAAGAAAGTGGATGCCGAATCAGCCTTGCGCGGTACGAATATGCGCTTCAAGCAGCGCTTTGGTTACGTGGAGCGCGGCGCCAAACTTCAGGGACGTGCCCTGGCGGATCTGTCACTGGATGAAATGGAAGCCTTATGGCAGGAAGGTAAGAAAAAAAGCGAATAAATTGTCAGATGATAGCGGCCCATCATCTACCGTGTTCGGTGAGCTGGTCAAACATTGCGATCAATTTACTCAGGCTGTGTATGGTTTGATGAAATTTATCTGCACGATTCTCATGTGTTTTGGGATTGAACCAGATTGCCTTCAGACCTGCCTCGTTAGCAGCCAGTACATCCTTCTCAAAACTGTCGCCAACCATCACAGCCTCTTCAGGCATGGCGTCCAAATCTTTCAGAATGTACCGGTAGAACTCTGGAGACTTTTTTAGGCCGGTATTTTTGAAGCTGTAAACTTTTTGGATGTAGGAATCCAGTCCAACCCGTTTCAGTGCCCCGCGGATCTGGGACTCATCAGAGACATCGGCACTGGTGGCGAGAATGAGTGTGGCAGCCTTGCTTAACTGGCTTAGGGTTTCCTTTGCTCCTGGTATCGCTTCGACCATCGGCCATTCCACCATGGGCGCCTGATTAGGGAAGTCCTTCATCAGGGTATCTCCCCAATCAAAGAGAATATATTTGGGCTTCATGGTGCACGATGGAAGGTGAGCGCCTGTTTTTCATTGTCGTAATAGATTACCAGCCTGTCACCAATAATCTCAAATCTTTCGGCAGTATTCAGCCCCGCCAGAACAGCGCTTTCTTGCTGCATGACTGCTTCATCCTGGCAGGCCATCAGCGTTGAGGTCAGATCCGAACAATTCAATTTGGTGCTTTTTATCCGATACTCGCCGCCGATAGAATTGCAGCCGGCATTGCCAGCAATTGTTCCATCGCTAAATGTAATTCGCGCCTCATTGGCTGCAGGTGTCGGGGCGTTGATATCCCCATAAGAGAGCAGGTTCCAGTTCCCGGCTGGTGACAGGACGTCGCTGCAGGCTGTCAGCAGCAGTATGCAGACCAGAATACAGAAAATCAGACGTTTCATAGCTTACTCTCCACAACGAAATTTGTTCAGTGTCTCGTCCACCACTGTATCTACCAATCCAAGCTGTGATGTGTAGACCATCCAGGCAAAGGCGCGTTCTCCGCACTGCCAGGCGGCAACACCGCCATGAGTCAGGGTACTGTCAGCTGGCGGTTGGACATCCTGGTAGAAAACATTATATGGCCCGATCAGCCGTACATCCACATTGCCAGTCAATGTGCCGCCGCTTTCGCCCGTTACCACGCTCAGCATATACTGCAAGTCCGTGATGCCTGCCTGCCAGACGATCAGCAGGAGCATATCAGTACTGTAACCGATCAGTTTACCTCCCGCGTACGTACTTGGAATGCGTTTGTTGGGATCGGCGGCATTCAGGTCAAAGGGTGTCACATATTCCGGATGGCCTATGCAAAAACCATATTCACAGAAAAGGCCATTCAGCTCAAATGAAGTAGGTGTGGGATAGGGGGTAAAGGTTGGATAAGGGGTGACACTAGGGATGGCGGACATGGTCGCGGCGACTGCAGCTGCCACCTGTATTGCCGGATCAACTCCAACAGCGGACTTTGCACGGCATGCCCCAAGCAAGAGGCTAATCAAGAGCAGGCTGGTGATACAAATGCGCTTCATGCGGTTGATTATACAGGAATTTTCCGAGTTGGTCGCAGAAAGGCGGTTCCCTGTTCGGCTTATGGACGTGTATTTAGCCGGAAACAATCAGGGGGCAAGCCTTGACAATTCGGATACAATTGGTTATATTAATGCCCATCCCCCCTGGGGGGGGTGGAGGTAGCGATGAAGAATGAAGATACCATCAGGCGGCTAAAGACTATTGAAGGTCACCTGAAAGGCATTCTCCGCATGGTGGAGGAAGATGCATACTGTATTGACATTATCCGCCAGATTCAGGCTGTGGAAGGTGCACTGAATAAGGTCAGTGCACAAATCCTGGAAGGACACCTGAATTCCTGTGTCATCACCGCCATTCAAGGTGAAGACCAGTCTGAGCGCGAACGTGTTCTTAAAGAAATTTCGGAAGTCTTCGAAATGTCCACCAAAGTTTAAAGGAGGGCTGCGTGGAAGGATTCAATAAACCAACCGGCCTGGCAATTGGCCTGTTTGTTCTTGCTGTGCTGGTGTTACCGGCACTGATCCTGCCTGGCCAGTCCATTTCCTGGTTCCTGGAACAGATGGCCATTCTTTCTCATAGCGCTGCAAGTTTGAGCCTATCAGGGAGAGTCTGGTTTATCGTCCAGGCTCTGGTAGTGATTACCATCACAGGGTTGTTTTTCTTCTTCTCTCATAGCACTCTTCGCTCGACCTATCGCGGCTGGCTGTTGGCGGCGCTGGTGACACTTCCAGCTCTGGGTTTACGCTTCATTGACCCAAATTCTGACCAGAGTGGGACATTTGTACAAATTTTGATCGGATTGCTCGGCGGAGGGCTGATTCTGTTTATCCGTCGTAAGTCTTTAGACTTCACCTGGCAGCCGGTTTTGAAGGCATTGGCAGTTGTCCCGTTTGCCATTTGGCCTTTCCTGCTGTGGGGCGCATTGGGATCCTGGATGGATGTCCTTCTGTCCTTACTGGCAGGCTTGTCTTTCGGCCTGCTGGCGGCCAGTCTGGCAGCTCCCTCCACCGGGAATTTTCTGCTGGATGGCCTTGGCCTTGGCACGTTGCTGCTCATCCTTGGATCTGCTTATGGTTATGACGGTAGCCAGCTGTTGCTGATTGCCGCCCTGCCTTCTTTCGGATTCGTATTTGCAACCCTGATTCCTTCCGTGCCGGCCATGGTCACTGCTATTGGATTGTTGGCGGCTGTTCCCTTGATCTTTATTGATCCTACTGAACTGGCAATTGTTCTGGGTGACCTTTCCCCCTGGGCGGCGGGGGCTGCTTTTCTGATGGCGCTGAATGGGTTGGTGCTTGGATTTGTACTCTGGCTGTTTTCCAAGTGGCGGAGCCGCCCGGCTATTACTGCATTCCCGTTCGTTTTGTCTGCATTTGCCTGGGGCGTGGCACTGCTCCTGTATCTTGGGTTGGGCAGTCCCGGTTTTTACGGCGACCGTCTGTTTGCCATCCTCAAAGACCAGGCCGATGTCTCTGCTGCCAGTGGGGTGAAGGACCGGCTCCAACGTCTCACCTATGTATATGATACGCTCACCCGGCATGCCAGCCAGACCCAGGCAGGGATCACCAATACCTTCGACCGTTTCGGTATCCCCTACAGGTCGTATTACTTGGTCAATGCACTGGAAGTGCAAGGCGGCAGCCTGCTGCGGCTTTACCTCATCACGCAGCCGGAAGTCGATCGTGTTCTTGCCAGCCCGCGGTTGCGCCCTTTGCCACAACCTGTTGAACCTTCTTCTGGCGGCGTGGCCGGTATTTTGGAGAACCCTGGTTGGAACATCAAGATGATTGGCGCGGATAAAGTCTGGAATGAGTTTGGCATTACAGGGCAGGGTATCGTCGTAGGCCAGTCGGATTCTGGTGCGGATGGTACGCACCCGGCGTTAAAGGCCGCCTACCGCGGGGCACAGACTGGCGATGATTACAATTGGTTCGACCCCTGGGAGCATACTTCTTCCCCTGTGGATCTGGGCGGGCACGGCACACACACGCTGGGTACAATTTTGGGGCAGGGTGGTATCGGAGTTGCTCCCGGTGCGCAGTGGATGGCTTGTGCCAACTTGAATCGTAATTTAGGTAACCCGGCCTTGTACCTGGATTGTATGCAGTTTATGCTGGCGCCTTTTCCCAAGGATGGGGAACCCTTCACGGATGGCAACCCGAGCCGCGCCGCACATGTGCTCAATAATTCCTGGGGTTGCCCGCCTCTTGAGGGCTGTGATCCGGACGCCCTGCGTCCTGCTGCGGAGGCGTTGCGTGCAGCCGGCATCTTCGTGGTCGTTTCCACCGGTAATGATGGCCCGAACTGCGAGACGGTTGATTCTCCGCTAGCTTTGTATGATTCGGTTTTTTCTGTCGGCGCATTGGACCGTTTTGGCAATCTGGCTGGCTTTAGCAGCCGCGGCCCGGTGACTGTTGACGGGTCCGGGCGCGTCAAGCCGGATATTACTGCGCCGGGTGTGGATGTTTTCTCATCCATACCTGGAGGTACCTATACAGAGAATTCAGGTACTTCCATGGCTGGTCCACACCTAGTAGGTGTGGTGGCACTTCTGTGGTCTGCCAACCCTGCGCTGGTCGGTGATATCGACCGCACCGAACAGATCTTGATTGAGACCGCTCAACCTTACACTGGATCGATCTCAGATGGATGTTTCTCCGGCTCTATCCCCAATACTGGATATGGCTTTGGCATTGTCGACGCTTATTCTGCTGTCAAAGAGGCGTTGGGTAAATAATCCTTACCTAACAAATATTTAACGTTTTTAGGAGTGAAACCATGAGTACCGTAACTTATTCCGTTCCCAACATTTCCTGTGGACACTGTGTCCACACCATTCAGACCGAAGTATCTGAACTGGCGGGCGTTAAATCAGTCAAGGCTGATGCAGCTACAAAGAAGGTTGAGATTGTCTTCGAAGCCCCGGCCGACGAGACACAGATCAAAGCCCTGCTGGCTGAGATCAATTATCCTGCTGCCTAGCCGCCGACCTGCGCTTTCCTCCAGTGCCGGGTTTGCCGGATATCCCGGCTCTGGATTCTTTATCTGTATAACCGGAAGATTTGAATGATAAATACCCTATGAGCGATACCAAACAACTCACTCTCCCTGTCACCGGTATGACCTGTGCCAACTGCGTGGCTACTGTCGAACGCGATCTGATGAAACAAGCCGGTGTGCAGGTGGCTGTTATTAATTTGTCGTCCGAGCGCGCTACGGTGACATTTGACCCATCTGCGGTGGGCCTGAATGACCTGATTGCACGTGTCCAGCGTTCTGGATATGGGATTGCCACCGGCGAAGCTAACCTGTCCATTAAACACCTGTCGGATGACAATGATGTCCGGCGGCTGGAAAAGGCTTTGCTCAAATTGGAAGGCGTGCTCGAAGCCCGGGTGAGCCTGACCACTGAGCGGGCGCGCCTCCGCTATGTGCCCACCGTAGTAAGCCAGGCTGAGATCAGGGCAGCGGTTGCCAGGTCTGGTTTTGAAGCACTGGAACTTGGTGGCGATGCTGAGGATGCTGAGGCCGCGGCCAGGCAGCGTGAGATTGCCGAACAGCGCCGTCTGCTGGCTGTTGGCATCCTCTTTACTCTGCCACTCTTTATTCTCTCCATGGGAATGGACTTCGGATATCTGCCATCTTTCTTTTATGTGGGCGGCCAGGACGCGATGGGCATGTACACTGTCCAACCCTGGTTCAACTGGCTGCTCTTTATGCTGGCCACGCCAGTTCAGTTTTATGTGGGTTGGCAGTATTATCGTGGCGGGTATAAATCTTTGCGCAACGGCTCAGCCAATATGGATGTGCTGGTAGCATTGGGATCTTCGGTTGCCTATGTGTACTCGCTGGTTGTCATGGCCGGTTGGCTGCCGGGGCATGTTTATTTCGAGACGGCTGCGGTCATCATTACCCTAATCCGCCTGGGAAAGTTCCTGGAGGCGCGTGCGAAAGGACGCACCAGTGAAGCCATCAAGAAATTAATGGGACTGCGTGCCAGAATGGCTCGCGTTGTCCGCGCTGGCATTGAAACCGAGGTGCCTGTGGATGACGTCCTCGTTGGCGATATCGTTCTTGTCCGTCCCGGTGAGAAGATTCCCGTGGATGGCGTGGTCATCGAGGGCCGCTCGGCGGTAGACGAGTCCATGCTGACCGGTGAGTCACTCCCGGTTGAGAAAGGCCCGGGCGAACCGCTCATCGGCGCTACATTGAACAAGCTGGGTCTGCTCAAGTTCGAGGCAACCCGGGTTGGCAAGGAGACGGCCCTGGCCCAGATCATTCGCCTGGTGGAAGCGGCCCAGGGCAGCAAGGCACCCATTCAGAAACTTGCCGACCAGGTTTCTGCCTGGTTTGTTCCGGCGGTTATCCTTACGGCACTACTGACCTTTGTGGGCTGGTATTTCTATGGACCCTCCCTGGCAGTGAATGCAGATACCACAAACTTTACCCGTGCCCTGATCAACATGGTCGCAGTGCTGGTAATTGCCTGCCCGTGCGCCATGGGGCTGGCCACCCCCACCGCTGTCATGGTCGGGACGGGGAAAGGTGCAGAGCTGGGGATCCTGTTCAAGAACAGCGAGGCGCTGGAGCGCGCTGGCAGGGTCAACGTTGTGGTATTGGATAAGACCGGTACGATTACGAAAGGTCAACCGGCAGTCACGGATATCATCGCGGGGGGCGGATTGGCAGAAGAAGAATTGCTCAAGCTGGCGGCATCTGTCGAGCAGGGCAGTGAGCACCCGCTGGGGGAGGCCATATGGGCAGAGGCGACCACCCGCGGGCTGAAACTCGCTGAACCGGCTGGCTTCAAAGCCGAGACCGGGCAGGGAGTGCAGGCGGATATCGATGGCCGCAGGGTGGCAGTCGGTAACCTGCGCATGATGGATGCACTCGGCTGGCCCCTTAATGGGTTGCTGTCCGAGGTCGAACGCCTGCAGGCAGAGGCGAAGACGGCCATGCTGGTGGCGGTGGATGGACAAGTGCGAGGCGTGATTGCCGTGGCCGACACCCTCAAAGACGGTTCCCGGGAAGCCATCGCCGAGTTACACCGCATGGGTCTCAAAGTTGCCATGATTACCGGCGACAACCGGAAAACAGCCGAAGAAATTGCGAAACAAGCCGGTGTGGATACGGTTCTCGCCGAGGTGTTGCCGGAAGGCAAGGCGGAGGAAGTAAAGAAACTTCAGTCACTCCACGCATCACCAGGCGCGGCCAGTGTGGTCGCCATGGTCGGTGATGGAGTCAATGATGCCCCGGCGCTGGCACAGGCAGATGTGGGCATTGCGATCGGCACTGGGACGGATGTGGCCATGGCCGCCGCCCCAGTCACGCTGATCAGCGGCGACTTGCGCGGCGTGGCGCGTGCCATTTCACTTTCGCGCCAGACCCTGCGCACCATCAAACAAAACCTGTTTTGGGCTTTCTTCTATAACGTCATCCTTATCCCGGTGGCCATGTTTGGATTGCTCCAGCCCATGTTTGCTGCTGGTGCCATGGCCTTCAGTTCTGTGTTCGTTGTTTCCAACAGCCTGCGCCTGCGCAAGGTAAAAATACAATGATCGTTCTCTGATCTTCAAAAGGAAAACCTTATGGTATCGAGTTCCCGTATTCTTCACCTGGCATTGCTGGCAGGGCTGATTGCTGCCGTGCTCATGGCCTGTACTCCCCGTCAGGCAGGTCCTGCCAAAGCCGAACTGCCCGCTGGCAAAGCCTACGCCGAGGGTAAGGAAATCTACTTTGTCCATACCGAAGCCTCCGATGCCGGTGTGGCCGAAAAACTTACCGGTATGATGCAGTCCCCGGTCATCCATGTCCCCTCACTGGCATCGGCCCCGGATGAAGCCCTGGCGAATGTTTACGCTTTTACCAACGGTGTACCTGGTCAAGGGCCCTTTGGTTTTCAGCCGGACGTGTTCGACAATCCACCCGGTTCGCAGGGTTATACCCCCCTGCGTCGATTGAACCTGGTCACCTGGAAGGACCAGGACGCTGCCAGTGAGTTGAAATCTGCCGCCGATGTTCTGCAGGCTGAAAAAGCCGGTAAACTCAGCATCGAACAGCCGGGTGTAGTTGTCAACATGCCATTTGTCGTCTGGAACGGCGGGAAACGCTGAGTACTGCCATGGATCAACTGATTCTTGCCTTTGTCACCGGCTTGACCACCGGCGGGCTCTCCTGCCTGGCGGTCCAGGGTGGGCTGCTTGCCTCCTCGCTGGCACACCAGATCGAGCAGGATATGCTGGGCCGGCCGTCTGCAAAGGGGAAAGGCGGCAAAGATATCACCCCGCCGCGCTCGTTCCATACGGCTTTGCCGATTATCCTTTTCCTGCTGGCAAAACTGGCGGCGTATACCCTGCTGGGCGCGTTGTTGGGTCTTCTTGGTTCCTTTTTGACCCTCGGCCCACTCACGCGAGCCATCCTGATGATCGCAATTGGGGTCTTCATGCTCGGCAATGCCCTGCGCATGTTGAATGTCCACCCGATCTTTCGCTACTTTGTGATTGAACCTCCCAGGCTCATTACCTGTTATATCCGGCGTACGGCTAAAAATGGCACGGACCTGTTCACACCACTTTTCCTCGGTATTCTGACCGTCTTCATTCCCTGCGGTGTGACCCAGGCCATGATGGCTGCCGCTCTTGCCACGGGCAGCGTCTCCCAGGCTGCGGCCCTGATGTTTGCCTTCACGCTTGGCACCAGCCCGGTCTTCTTCCTGATTGCCTATCTGACCACCAAATTGGGAACCCGGTTGGAAAAATGGTTCATGCGTTTCGTGGCGGTGGCGGTGCTGGTACTCGGCTTGGTGACGTTGAACAGCGGCCTCAACCTGATGGGTTCTCCGATTTCTTTCACCAACCTGTTCCGCCGGGAGCCTGCATCATTGGTGGAATATAAACCTCAACCCATCCGGCCAACCCGGTCAACTGCCG
Organism: uncultured Anaerolineaceae bacterium; assembly: GCA_964387495.1. Classification (GTDB taxonomy): domain Bacteria; phylum Chloroflexota; class Anaerolineae; order Anaerolineales; family Villigracilaceae; genus DSXF01. Next base: position 5,441 of record CAYLXB010000037.1, on the reverse strand, counting down.
GATCACCCGACCTGAATATCCTCACCCTGAATGCAAGGAACCAGGGTTACTCCCCCGAACATCTGGCTGCCAAAGCGAATACTGTTCTGACTTTGAACGTGGTAACCCAGGATACCTATTCCTGTGCGCGCGACTTTGTCATCCCCGCGCTGGACTTTTACCAACTGCTGCCGGAGACCGGCATAGTGCCCATTTCCATCCCGCCACAACCGGCCGGTACGGTGATGCATTTCACCTGCTCGATGGGTATGTATACGGGCGAGATTGTATTCGAGTAGGATTACCCACAGAGACAGGTATTGAGGTTGCAATCGTGTTTCTCCGGTTTTGATGGGAGATCTAAGAAATGAGACGGCGAATTACGCGTTTTGGACCTGATCAGCACCAGTTGCCCACGCAGGCGGCTGATTCGGATGGGTCTCTGGCCATGGCTGGCCTGCCCGTGGAAACGAACTCAAACCTGGTATGGATTCGGAACCTTCTGGAGGCACTAGCGGAAGGGATCGTTATCGTTGACGAAGACGGGGTGATTCAGTTTACCAACCAGCGGGCGGAGTTGATCTTTGGCTGGGGGAAGGATGAGTTGGTCGGCCAAAAAGTCGATGTATTGGTGCCGCTGGACTTGAAACAATTCCAGCAAAAACATCTGGGGGGATCATTCCGCAAGTCTGTCCTAAATCCGCCCGGAACCGGACGGAGGCTGCCTGGTTGCCGCAAGGACGGAAGAGGCGTTCATGTTGAGATTGTCCTCAGCCCGTTCAGTACCGAATCCGGCACCTGGATCTTTTGCCTGATCACAGACGTCAGTGCCAGGGTCGCGACGGATGCCCGCCTTAAGGAGAACGACATCCGGTTCGAAACCCTCTTCAGAGCTTTCCCTATTCCAACTTATGTCTGGCAGCGCCAGGAACATGATTTTGTTCTGATCGATTTCAACGATGCGGCTCGTGGATATACCAGCAGTACCATTCGGAATTACCTCAAGCGCGGTTTGCGCGCCATGTATCCTGAAGGCAGGGAAGTGGTTGAGGCCATCGAGCAGTGTTACCGGGAAAAGAGCCGTTTTACACGTCAAATGCACGGCTACCGGCTGAGGAGCACCGGCGAATCGAAGGATCTGGTTGTCACGTACCTGTTCGTCGAACCCGACCTGGTACTGGCAATCATTGACGACGTGACTGCTGAGCGCGCTGCCTTGGGAGATGTAATGAAGCTCTCGAGTGCCGTCGAGCAAACCGAGGATGCGATCTTTATCACGGATAAGAGTGGTGTGATCGAGTATGTCAACCCCGGTTTTGAAATGATCACCGGTTACGGGCGCGAAGAAGCGGTGGGGAATACCCCCCGCCTGCTCAAGTCAGGGCAAATGCCGCCGGGGTACTACCAGCACTTGTGGCAGACGGTGCTCAGCGGCGCGGCTTTTCGGGCCCAAACCGTGAATCGCCGCCGTGATGGCACCCTGTTCGTCGCGGAACAGACTATCACACCGATGAAGGATGGTACGGGGCAGATCACGCATTTCGTATCTGTGCTCAAGGACATGACCGAAAGGATCCGCCTGCACGAACAGGAGACCGAGCACCGCCTGGCAGGGATGGTCCAGAAGCAGCTTTTCCCGGTCCAATCGCCGCAAATTGCGGGCTACGATATTGCAGGCGCCGTGTTCTCTGCACTGGACACGAGCGGCGACTATTTTGACTACCTGACCATGCTGGACAACACTGCCGGCTTGATCGTCGCGGATGCGTGCGGGCATGGGATGGGACCGGCTCTGATCATGGCCGAGGTACGGGCCTACCTGCGCTCGATTGTTGGCCATCAACTCGCCCCGCGTTCTGTTCTGGATGAGTTGAATACCCGTATCTACCCGGATCTCTTTGAGGATGCAAACTTTATCACCGCGTTTCTGGCCCGCCTCGATCCAGAGAATCACGTTCTGGAGTATGCAAATGCAGGCAACTGGCCTGCTTACGTCCTCGACCGGCAGGGCAGAGTCCGCCATGAACTGCGTACCGGCGGCGTCCCCATTGGCGTCTTGCCGGAACTGGCTCTCCGCCAGACCCAACCGATCCCCCTTGCTGCGGGCAGCCTGGCGGTTTTCCTCACGGATGGGATCCCCGAGGCTGTCGACCCTGCCGGCCAGGAGTTTGGCATCCAAAGGATGCTGGCGGTAATCCGCCGTTATCGCACGGCGCCGGCTCGTGAGATCATCGAACATGTGCGTGAGGCGGTGCTGAGTTTTTCGGGGTCTGCTGAGCAATTCGATGATCAGACGATCATCATCTGTAAACGCCTCGGATGAGGGACCGGGTGCCGTTTGCCGCCCAGCAAGGGTCACTTATGAATAAAAAGACCTACACCATTACTAACATGGAATGCCCCAATTGTGCCATGCTCCTCGAATCCATCGAAGAGAAACTGCCCGGCATCCAGGAGGTCAGAGCCAGCTACCACACAGGCCGGATGACAGTTGTGTTCGATGAGACCAAGGTCAGCGAGGGGGAGATCCTGGCGGAAGTGGAAAAGAAGGGCTACAAGGCACTTCCATAAGAATAGCCCTTAGTTACCTTTAAGGTAGTGCCTGTCACCCCCACTTCTTTGTGACGGGGTGCTTTTTATTGCTATCTGGCTTTCTGTATCGGGTGTATACTTTCACCCTCGAGGAGACCTACGCTTTTCTATGAAAAAAGGCATCATGTTCGCGCTTGGTACTTACTTGTTATGGGGGATCTTCCCAATCTACTGGAAGATGCTAAAAACCGTCCCTGCCCCACAGTTGCTGGGACACCGCATCGGCTGGTCCTTCATTTTTATGATGGCGTTTATTCTTGCCACACGGCAATTCCGCACCCTGCGCAGCCTGCTCACCCGCCGCGTCCTGCTGATTTACCTGCTTGCTGCGCTCCTGATCGGTGTCAACTGGCTGATTTACGTCTGGGCGGTCAACACTGGCTTTATCGTCGAGACCAGCCTGGGTTATTTCATTAACCCACTTCTGAGCGTTCTGCTGGGGGTGATCATCCTGGGGGAACAACTGCGGTCCCTGCAATGGTTGCCCATTGGCCTGGCAGCGCTGGGCGTGGGTTACCTTGCATTTACATACGGCCGCCTGCCCTGGATCGCGCTCACCCTGGCCGTCACCTTTGCAATATATGGCCTGGTCAAAAAACTTGCTCCGCTCGGGTCGCTCTACGGACTGACGCTGGAGACGGGCATCCTGTTCCTGCCGGCCCTGGCTTACCTGGGATATTCCGAGTGGGCGGGGAATGCCGCATTCCTGCATAATGGCCTGCGTATGGATCTCCTGCTCATTGGCGCGGGCCTGGTGACCACGGTACCCCTGCTCTTTTTTGCGTCCGCGGCCCGCAGCATCCCGCTGACCACCATCGGGCTGATGCAGTACATTTCTCCAACCATGCAGTTCCTGCTGGGAGTGCTGCTTTATAAGGAAACTTTTACATCGAGGCAGGCCCTCGGTTTTGGGTTGGTTTGGGCGGGGCTGATAGTTTTCTGGTTGGAGACTTTCCTGGCCCATCGCCGCCCGGCACTCGAACCAATCCCTGAAATGGGGGAAGGAGATTGATCATGAAAGTGCTTTTTATCGGCGGCACCGGCCTGATCAGTTCGGCCTGCTCAGACCTGGCGATCCAGCGCGGGCTGGAACTTACGCTGTTGAACCGTTCCACTTCCACGAAATATCCTGTACCGGAAGGTGCCCGCCTGTTGACCGCGGATGTGCATGCCGATCCGGCATACCTGGCGGAATTGCTCTCTGGTTCGTATTTCGATGTGGTCGTGGATTGGATTGCTTACTCTGAGGCCGATATCCAGCGAGACATCCGGTTATTCCAGGGCAGGACCGGGCAGTTCATTTTTATCAGTTCGGCCAGCGCCTACCAGAAACCCCCGCGCCATTACATCATTACGGAGCAGACCCCGCTGGAGAATCCCTACTGGCAGTATTCGCGCGACAAGATTGCCTGCGAAATACTTCTGCAGCGGGCCCTCGAGCGGGACCGCTTCCCGGTTACCATTGTGCGCCCATCCCTGACCTATGGCCCTTCGCAGATCCCGCTGGCCATGGGTTCCTGGCAGTATCCTTATACGGCTGTCTGGCGTCTCAAACAGGGCCGGCCGCTGATCATCCCGGGCGATGGCACATCCTTATGGACTCTGACCTGGAACGGTGATTTTGCCAGGGGGTTGCTTGGATTGTTGGGAAATTCACAGGCACTGGGGGAAGCCTTTCATATCACTTCTGATGAAGTCCTCACTTGGAACCAGATCTATGCGGAATTTTCAGCTGCCCTGGGCCTGGAACCAAACTTCGTTCACGTTGCCTCGGATTTGATTGCCGCCTACCATGAGCATGCTCTCGGCAGCCTGACCGGCGACAAAGCCAACAGCGTGGTCTTCGACAACAATAAGATCAAACGTACTGTGCCGGACTATGCCTGCCAGGTGCCCTGGGCAGAAGGCGTCCGCCGCTCCCTGGCCTGGTTCGAGGCGGATCCAACCCGGCAGGTGGTGGATGAACAGGCCTGCGCACTTTGGGATCGCATTCTCCAGGCTTATGGCCGGGCATTTCCGCCTGGCCCGTGATCCAGCCGGACGATCCCGGATGTGTGCGTTGGGGAAGTAACAGCGGCACATACAAAATGTCAGAGCATAGATGTGACGATATTCCCTGTCTGTTTTCTGGATGAATGTATATACTTAAAAAAATACCCTCGGAGGGATAATGACAGAGTACACCATTAAACGTATCGTCGTGTCCATAATTTGTTTGCTTGTGTTTACCCTGGCCTGCCAGTTACCGGCTGCTGTGAGCCTGCCGTCTTTTGAGCGGGCGACGGAAACGCCGCAGCCTACACTCACGCCCAGCCTGACCCCTACAAAAACGCCTACACCGACGCGCGTCCCCACACTTACGCCGACACCTTTTCCCAGTCTGGAAGATGTAGCCATTTTCAAGGAAGACCTGCCCAAAGGGTTCAACGTCCGGCCGCTGGATGTCGATGAAAAATGGGGCGACTTGAAGATCGGCGAAGCTTTTCGCTTCCGGGGCGACCAGACTTTTACCGATTTGATTGGCTGGACCCTGGTCCTGCCGGATCGTGAAAGTCAGCGCTCTTTTGATGTGTTGATCAACCAGCCCAACCTGCTGGCCGATCTATATGCCGACAAGGAAGGGGCGGAATATAAACTGCTCCCTGACATGGAAGGCCTGGGGGAATATTCCATCGGGTTCACGTTGTTGGTCGGGGATCGACACGACCGGCAGTTGGATGTAGGCCTGCTGCGCCGCGGCCCGGTAGGGCTGCTTCTGCTGGTGGAATACCCTGCCGGCCGGATCCCGGTTGTCAAGGTGCATGATCTGGCACTGCTGATGGACCAGCGGATTCAGGAAACAGTCCCGGCAAACGAATAAAAATACCCTG
>CAYLXB010000036.1:0-33287 GCA_964387495.1 uncultured Anaerolineaceae bacterium | reverse complement strand
TCCATCAACGTCCAGGGCGGTGACCCAGCCGCGCGCTGATCCAGGTGGCGCGAATAGTTTTCGATGCCCGAGCAGTAGCCCACCTCGCGCAGCATCTCCAGGTCGTAACGGGCGCGCTGCTCGATGCGCTGGGCCTCGAGCAATTTGCCTTCGGCGCTGAAGTACCGGACGCGCTCTTCGACTTCATTTTCGATATCCGTGATGGCTTCCTTGAGTTTATCCTGCTGGGTCATGTAATGCTTGGCCGGGTAGATGGAGATCTCCGCCGGTTCCTGGAAAACCTCCCCGGTGAGCGGGTCGAACTCCATCATCTTCTCGACCTCGTCGCCGAAGAAGGTGACCCGGAAGCCGTGCTTCTCGGCGTAGGCCGGGATGATCTCGAGCGTATCCCCGCGCACCCGGAACGTCCCCGGGCGCAGTTCCAGGTCGTTGCGCTGGTACTGCCCCTCCACCAGCTGGCGGATGAGGGCGTTGCGGCGGTAGATCTCGCCCGCCCGCAAGGTGACCGCGCCGCGCAGGAATTCGTCCGGCGAGCCCAGCCCGTAGATGCACGAGACGGAGGCGACGATGATGACATCCTTGCGCGAGACCAGGGCGGTGGTGGCCGCCAGGCGCAGGCGTTCGATCTCCTCGTTGATCTCGGTCTCCTTCTCGATGTACAGGTCGTGCCGGGGCACGTAGGCCTCGGGCTGGTAGTAATCGTAGTAGGAGACGAAGTAGGAAACCGCGTTCTCGGGGAAGAATTCCTTGAACTCGGCGTACAACTGGGCGGCAAGGGTTTTGTTGTGGGCCATCACCAGCGCCGGCATCTGCAGTTCCTGCACCAGCGAGGCAATGGTGAAGGTCTTGCCGGTGCCGGTCGCGCCGAGCAGAACCTGGTGGCGCATGCCCTGGCGGACGCCGTCCACCAGCTGGCGGATGGCTTCCGGCTGGTCGCCCGTGGGCTGGAAGGGAGCCTGGAGTTTGAAGGTCATGGTTTTATTCTTGGGGTTGGTCGGATACAGAACTGGCGTTCTATTTTATCACAAAAAGCGGGCCGAGAAACACTCCTCCCCCAAACTTTCGACACATTTGGGGGAGGAGGAAAAAGTTGCAGCCTAGAGCGGCAGCCAGGTGCCCAAGCCTTTCGCCTTGGCCTGGCGGTAGATCTCCGGGGCCACGGCCATGTCGTCCATGGCCAGGCCGAGGTTGATCGCCAGCAGGCGCTCCTGCTCCGACCGGCGCCCGGGCTTCAGGCCAGCCGCCAGCTCGCCCAGGTCGGCGTACGGATCCGGGGTCTGCTGGAAATAGCCCACGGACTTGTAATACTGGAACTGGGCATGGTCATCCGTGGTGATGCGGTCCATCTGGGCCTGGGCCGCGCCGGTCCAGTAGGAATCGTAGTCCACCGCCGAGCCGTAAGCGCCTGGCTTGAGCCAGTCCTTGTCGATCGTGGGTGTCGGGTGTTTCAGGATCGGGCCGGAGGTCACCACCAGGTCCGACTCGACCACTGCCTGCTTCGGGTCCTTGACGCCAATGATCTCGAAATCGAATTTGGCCTTCATCTCGGTCACGTACTTCTGCTGGACATCCGGCAGGACATCATAGGCATAGGCGCGCTCAATCGGGAACAGGCAGGCCAGGGCTTCCAAGTTCGTGCGCCCCTGCACACCGCAGGCCAGGATGCCCGCCACGGAAGATTCGGGCCGGGCGAGGTACTTGGCCGAAAGGGCCGAGGCTGCGCCGGTGCGCTTGGCGGTGATCCAGGTGCAGTCCATCACGGCGTAGGGGAAACCGGTTTCGACATCGTTCAGGATCAACAGGCCGGTGATATAGGGCAGGCCGCGCTTGAAATTCTCCGGGTAGCCGCCCACCCACTTGATGCCGGCCGAGCGCATGCCGGGGATGTAGGCCGGCATGGCGTGGATGAAGGCATCCGGCATGGTATGCACGCCCGGCTTGGGCGGCATCTCGACCTTGCCGTGTCCCTTGTCGATAAAGGCTTGCTCCAGTAAATCGATAATGGTCTTCATGGGCAGATCCACGGCCTCGACATCGGCGCGCGAAAGATAAAGTACTTGATTTTCGGGCATGGAAAACTCCTTGGGGAATGGATGGTACGATGTAAAACCATTATAGATACTTTGCGGCGTTTGGGCAAGCGCGTTTGCTCCTTCATTTCCAGACTTTGCTCACCCAAAATCTTTGGCATCGAGAAAAGCGTGAAACCTTGCGAAAATATCATGTCCCCATGCGGCCATTTTGGAGTAAAATATCCAGAACGCAATCAATCCCCCATACGTACAAACGCTCATCTGAATTTTCCGCAGGAGGATGAAGGATGTTCAAAACCCAAAATCTGTACCAGAACGACGAGAAATGGAAGAACACGCCGCTGGGCAATTCCAACGAAACCATCGGTTCCTGGGGCTGTCTGCTGACCTCAGTCACCATGATGCTCAACGGCATTGGATATAACGAAACCCCTGAGACTGTCAACGAAAAAATGAAAAAAGCCGGCGGCTTCCAGGGCGCTTTCTTTATCCCTTCCATGCTGCCCTACGCCTACCCCAACCTCGTCTACAAGGACATGCAGCCCTGTGAAAGCAGCCCGGCCCCCATCAGCGCCATCGATGCCGCCCTGGCTGCCGGCAAGCCGGTCATCCTCCAGGTAGACTGGAACCAGGCCGCCGGCATCCAGACCCACTTTGTCCTGGTCAAGGAGCGCAAGGGCGATGACTACTCGCTCTACGACCCCTACAAATACGGCGGCGATGGGCCGGACAAGGAAGTCCTGCTCACCCAGCGCTACAAGTACCAGGGCAAGACCATCGAGAGCGAGATCAGCGCCGTGCTGTGGTTTGACGCGGCCGGCATCCCGCCCAAACCGCCAACTCCACCCACACCCATCGCGGTACCTGCCGACAGCCTGACTCTCTATGCTATCGAGGACGATCTGGCCCTGCGCGGCTCCCCCGACTACAACGGCTACCTGTACAAACGCCTGCTGGCGGGCACCAAGCTGCAGTGTCTCGAACCGCAGTCCAAGGCCAAACCCAAACTGGGTGTGAACGGGCAGTGGCTGCAGGTGCAGGCCCCGGATGGGCAGCAGGGCTACGTGGCCGCCTGGTACGTCTCCACCGACCCGAATGCCAAGCCCGCCTCGACGCCTGCCACACCGGTCACCCCCGTGACGACCCCCACCACCCCGGTGACGACGCCGACGCTCCCCATCCCGCCCGGCGCCCTGGCCTTTTACCCGACCGAGGAACTCTCCCTGCGCAGCAAGCCGATCGTCGCGCCCGAAACGCTCATCCGCCGCATCCCGGCCACCGAGCAAATCATCAGCCTCGACCCCGCTAAGGACGTCATCGCCAGGGTCGGCGTCGAAGGGCAGTGGATCCGGGTGCGGGATGCCTCCGGCCGGGAGGGCTATGTGGCTGCCTGGTATATCAGGTATGCCAGCGGCTCCACGGCCCAGGCCGCGGCCAGCGGTGTCACCCCCGCGGCCGGTTCCACGATCAAGGTCAAGGCCACGGCCGAAGGGGTGGCCCTGCGCAAGCAGCAGGACATCAGCGACGCCAGCCTGATCAAACGCGTCTCCCTTGGCACCGAGTTCACCATCATCGAAGCGGGCGGCGAAAAGAAAGTCGGCGCCAACAACCAGTGGATCAAGGTGAAAGACCCCGCCGGCGTTGAAGGCTACGTCGCCGCCTGGTTCGTTGCCTTCTAGAAGAACGACCGGAACAGGCTTACCCATGGCAGAGGATCAGCGCGCTGCGGACAGCAAGGTATTCATTTCCTACTCCCGCAAGGACAAAGAGTTCGTTGGTAAATTGAACGAGGGTCTGGATTCGAACGGGATCCAGGCCTGGGTGGATTGGGAGGGCATCCCCCCCAGCGCCGACTGGATGCAGGAGATCACGCGCGCCATCCAGGGCGGCGATGCCTTCCTGTTCGTCATCAGCCCGGATTCGCTGGCTTCAAAAGTCTGCCTGGAGGAGCTGGAACTCGGCCTGCAGAACAACAAGAAACTCATCCCCATCCTTTACCGTGACCCGGAAAAGGGGACGGCCATGCCCGATAAACTGGCCGCCACCAACTGGATCTACATACGCGACCAGAATGATTTCGAGGCCGCCCTGAAGGATGTCATCAAGTCCATTCACACGGACCTGGGCTGGGTCCAGCAGCACACCCGGCTGCTGCAGCGGGCGGTCGAATGGGAAGCAAAGAACCGGGATGGCAGTTTCCTGCTGCAGGGTGCCGACCTGGAAGAGGCCGAGCGCTGGATGACCGAGGCCACCACCAGTTCCAACCGTGAAGTCTTGCCCCTGCAGATGGAGTATATCCGCGAGGGCCGCAAGGCCTCATCCCGCCGCCAGCGCAACCTGCTCATCGGCGTCAGCATTGCCCTGGTGGTCAGCATCCTGCTCGGCATCTATGCTTTCATTCAGCGCGGCGTGGCTGTCGAGAACGAAACCCTTGCCAAGAACAACGAAATGCTGGCCAACAACAACGCCGCCACCGCCATCGCCAACGAGAACGCGCGCGCCACCCAGCAGTCCATCGCCGAAAGCAACGAGGCCCTGGCCCGGAGCAACGAACAGCTGGCCCAGGCCCAGCGCAGCGCCGCCCAGGCCCAGATCTACCAGAACGAACTGGACACCAGCACCCTGCTGGCGATCGACTCCTGGCAACGCTCGCAGTCGCTGCAGGCTGAAGATACCCTGCGCAACAACCTGAGTTTCCTGCCCATCCCGATCAAGCAAATGTCGCAGGAGGGCAAGATATGGAATTCGAGGCGCAGCCCGGACGGCACAAGGTTCCTCACCAGTTCCGATAAGAGCGCCTGCCTGTGGAGCATGGAAACCGGCGAAAAATACTTCTGCGTCGAGCACGAAGGCATTGTCTATGATGCCCTTTTCAGCATGGATGCCAGTACCATTTTCACCGCCGGCGAAGACGGTCACCTGAGCCTGTGGGACGCCACAGACGGCAAATTACAGCAGCAGTTCGACCTGGGCAGCACCATCTGGGACATCGAAGTAAGCTCCGACGGGCGGTGGCTCGCCGCCGGGACAGAGGGCGGGACTGCAGCCATGTACGACCTGTCCAGACTGGATAAAAAGCCGCTCACGCTCAGCCTGGATACTGCCATCTACAAGATCAAATTCGACCGGACCAACCTGTGGATCGGTATTGGAACGGCTTCGGGCAAAATCGTCATCTGGCGGGCGGAAAGCAAATTCACCATCACCGCCCCTGTGCACCGGAATGAAATCTATGCCCTCGAGTTCAGCCCGGACTCGAAGTGGATCGCCTCGGCCAGCGCTGACAGCACCGCCGCCCTGACCAGGGCCAGCGATGGAGCGCCGAAATACTACCTGCCGCATACCGATTGGGTCGAAGATGTGGATTTCAGCCCCGACGGCACCTGGTTCGTCACCGCCTCGGATGACAACCGCGTCTATGTCTGGGATACCGCGACCGGCAAGGAAAAACTGCGCATGCGCCATACTGACTTCGTCCAGGAAGTGAAGGTCAGCCCGGACGGCCAGTGGATTGCCAGCGCCAGCGTAGACCGCAGCGTGCGCATCTGGAGCGTCGTCTCCGGCAGCCGCATCCTGCAGATCCCCCTGGATTCTGCGGCCACGACCCTGCTCTTCAGCAAAGACGGAAAGCGCCTGGTGACCGGCAGCGCAAACGGCAAGATCGATATCTGGGATATCTCCTTCCTCGCCACGCACCTTGGCTATATCGAGTTCCCCGAATACGTCCACCGGGCACTGTTCAGCCCGGACGGGAACTGGCTGGCCGTCAACACCGACGACAAACTCGTCCGGCTCATCCCGAGAGCGGATCTGCTCCAGACCCCGGACGGCAAATCTGGGACGGTGATCATCAAAGCCGAGACCCTGACCTATGCGCTGGAATTCAGCCCCGATTCGAGCCGCCTCGTCATCGCCGAAAAGAACCACAACCAGGCTCTCCTGCATGACATCCAGAAAAAATCCACGCTTGTGCTCCCGCACGGCGCCGAAGTCTCGGACGTGGCCTTCAGCCTCGACAGCCAGACTGCGATCACATCCGGCACCGACAAGCGGGTCGTGTTCTGGGATGCGGCCACAGGTGAACAGCGGGCTGAAATCCAGAACGCAGGCGAAGTCTTCTCGCTCGAGATAAGCCCCGACGGAAAGTTCCTGGCCGCCGGGTCACAAGATACGACAACCGTCTGGGACCTGGCAGCCAAAAGGCAGGTTGCCGACCTGCCCCAAATCGGCAAGATCCAAGCACTGGCCTTCAGCCGCGACGGGAACTGGCTGGCAACGGCCAGTTCGGAAGGCACGATCATGTTCTGGAAAGCCGGCCAGGGGTATGCGCAGCTGCCCAAAAGCATGCTGGTCAGCGGGCAGGCGCGCCTGTTGAGTTTCGACCCCGATCATCGCTGGATGGCGGTGGCCGGTTCTGCAGGCTTCGTCTACCTCTGGGATGTGGACGCGGCGCAGGAAGTTGCACGCCTGCCGCACGGTGATGCCGTTACGAGCGTCTCCTTCTCACCGGATGGCAAATACCTGGCCACCGTCTCCCGCAAGGTGGTGGACATCTGGGATACCGCTTCCATCCCGGTGGTAACCACAGACAACCTGGACTCGGCTGCCTGCGGCCGCCTGACCAGCAACCTGACCACGGACGAGTGGAATATATTGTTCGCAGGTGAAGAATACCGCCTGCTATGCCCTGATCTATCAACCGGTCCGTAGAGCCTTTAAACCTGGCCCGGATTTTTTCTCACGGAGGAAGAAAGTATGGAACCCGAAACCCAAACCAAGACCCCTATCCTGCAGGTCGCCTGGAATCGGTATGCCCAGATGGACGCCTCGGCGGAAGCGCGCAGCCACCCGCACCTGCGCCTGCGCTGGTGGATCGCTGCCCTGGGTGTCCTGACCACCCTTTTTGTCATCCTGACGGCGCTCTATCCGAAGGACTTTTCGCCGGTTGGCGGCCTGATCCTGAAATACCTGCTGGTTGCCACCCCCATCATCGGCTCCCTGCTGGCCGCCCTGACCAGCAAGTTATTCGGCACCGGTGACTGGCTCATCACGCGTGCCGGTGCGGAAGAGATCCTCAAGGAAATCTACACCTACCGCACCATCCTGGCCGGGAAACCCGACCGGCGTGACTGGCTGGAAACCCGGCTGGCAGAGATCCAGCGCCAGGTTTTCCGCGGTCTCGGCGGCGAACTGATTTATAAAAAGTATGAAGGCCCCCTCCCGCCCTATTACGACAACAACAATCCTGACAGCGATCCCGGCATGAACGATCTGAGCGGCGAGGAATACTTCAAGTACCGCCTCATGGACCAGCTGAAGTGGCACCAGGGCCGGCTGCAGGGTTTACAGGGCGCCCGGACGCGCCTGATCGTCCTGATCGTCGCGGCGGGCGCCGTCGGCGCCATGCTGGCCGCAGCCGAACTGACCCTCTGGGTGGCTCTGGCCGCCTCGTTCGGCGCCGCCTTCGTCGGCTGGCAGGAACTGCGCAATTACGACCAGGTCATCAAGAACTACAGCAAGGTCATCCTCGAACTTACCATCCTGCACGATGGCTGGCGGGCTTTGGAAGTCGAGGAACGCACCGAGGGTAAATTCTTCCAACTGGTGCAGGCTACGGAGGGAATCCTGTGGAGCCAGAACGCGGATTACATCAAGTCCATGCAGGAAGCCCTGGCGAATGCCTCCCTCGACGAACAGGCCAGCCTGGTGACCAACACCATCAAGCAGGCTGTGGAGTCGGACGCCCGCTTCCGCCAGTCCATGCGGGATAGTTTCAACGAAATGACAGGCGAGCAGTTCGCCCGTGCCGAGGGTGTCCTGGGTGACACGTTCAAGACCACGCTCAATACGCTGGCCGAAGAAGCCTCCTCAGAAATCGTGCAGAAGGAACTGGCAGCCATGCGCCAGGCCATCGGCCAGGGGATCAAACCGCTCAAGGCCTCCATCCAGGAAATTTCGGCGGAATTTAGGGATGTCGAACTTACCAAGGAGACCCCCAACACCGTGCTCAACGAGGTGATTGCCCGCTACCCCAAGACCGGCGAGATCAAGGGCTGACCCTTTTCCTCGCCCATAGCAGACCCTGAGGCACTCCGTCCTTGGGGTCTGGGTTTTTCTCACGTTCGAAAGGAGTCACCATGAGCACCAAAAGCCCATCCGGCTCCGGCCGCCAGGCTGTCGAAACCGAAGCGACCCGCCAGGCCGTGGAAGCCCTGCAAGCTTCGAAGGAGGCCATCCAGCAGGCCATCCAAGAGGTGGTCAAATCCACCCGCCAGGAGGTAGCCGCTGCCGTCCGCCAGGCATCCAGCGCGGCCGCCAGGGCCGGGGATAAGGAAGAGAAGGCCGGCCCGCTCCGCCCGGAAGCCCTCCCGCACGCCTTTGCGGTCATGCCCTTCGGAAAGAAGAAGGGCGCCGACGGCTCGCCCTATGACTTCAACGCCATCTACCACGACCTGATCAAACCCGCCCTGATCGAGGCCGGGTTCGAGCCGTTCCGCGCCGATGAAGCCACCACCAGCGGTGACATCCTGACCGACATGTTCCAGGAACTGCTGCTGGCCGATCTGGTGATCTGCGACATGAGCATCGACAATGCCAATGCCTACTATGAACTTGGCATCCGGCACGCCTTCCGCAAGCGCGGCGTGGTGCACATCCAGGCCGGCCGGGCCTACATGCCCTTCGACGTGTTCAACGTGCGCACGCTCCCGTATCACATCACCCCCGAAGGCCTGCCCGACCCCAAGTTTCTCGAGACGGACCGTCAGGCCATCACCCGCCTGGTGCGCGATACCTGGAACTCCGACCAACAGGCCATTCACAGCCCGGTCTTCAACCTGTTGACCGGTCTGGATGAACCGGACCGCAAGGCGCTTCAGACGCCCCTGGCCACCGGCTTCTGGAAGGAACACGAAGCCTGGCAGGAGCGGATGCAGGTTGCCCAGCGCCAGAACCGCATCGGCGACATCCTGATGTTGATCGAGGAAGTCACCAATCCGCTGGTCAAGGAGGATGCCATCCGGGATGCCAGCAAGGCGCTGGCCAACAACGGCCGCCACGAACTGGCCCTGGAGTTGTACCGGAAAGGACTGGAGGCCAACCCGGGCAACCTGAACTTCCGCCGCCAGGAGGCTTTTCACCTCAACCGCCTCAAGCGCCGGGACGAGGCCATTACGAAGATCGAAGCCATCCTGGCCGAACATCCCGCTGACAGTGAAACCATCGCCTACCTGGGGCGCATCTACAAGGAAATGTGGACCGATTCCTGGAACAAGATCGAAGACCAGGAGCAGCGCCTGCAGACGGCCTTCGACTCCCGCCACTGGCTGATAAAGTCTTTCCATTCGTACCTGAAAGGCTTCGAGGCGAACCTGAACGAGTTCTACCCCGGCATCAACGCCTTCACCCTGGGCAGCATCCTGGCCCACCTGGCCGGACGCTACGAGGCCCCGGGTGATCCGGATATCCCCGCGGTGTGCGAAAAGCTGCCCACCCTGCGCAGCGCCCTGGACTTCCTGCTCGAAGTCAAATGCCGGGACGATTCCGCGGATTACTGGATGCTGGCTTCGCGGGCCGAACTGCGCCTGCTGACCGCCGATGCCCCCGCCCAGGTCGCGCATGCCTACCGCCAGGCGGTGATCGCCTCACGCCGCAACCCATCCTTCCTGCAGTCCTCCATCGGCCAGTTGAAGATGCTGTGCTCCCTGGAAATGCGCCCGGAGATGGTGCAGGCCGGCATGGAACTGCTCCAGGAGGAGCTGGAACGCATCGAGCAGTCGGGCGATGGAGAAGCCGCCCCGCAAAAAGGCGGGGCCAAACCGGCCGAGGGTCAGGTCTTCCTGTTCACCGGTTACAACCCGGATACCGAAAAGAGCCGTGACGTCAACTTCCCGCCCGAGATCGAGCCGCAGGTCAAAGATGCCATCCAGGAGACCCTCAAGAAACTCAACGCCGGGCCGAATGACCTGGCAGTCATCCCCGGTCTTTCGGCCGGCGGGGAAATCCTCTTTGCCGAATGCTGCACCGAACTGGGGATGGAGGTCAAGGCTTACCTGCCCAGTCCCGAGTCGGCCTATGTGCGCGATTTCGTTCTCCCCTTCGGCGCTTCGTGGGGGGAACGCTATTACAAACTGCGCAACAATTCCCTGGTGAGTGAGCGCTTCCAGAAGGAGCGCCTGGGCAAGGTCCGGCCGGGCGATGACCTTTATTTGCGCAACAACCGCTGGGCGTTGTATTCGTCCCTTTTCAACGGCATCGACAAAGTCTGCCTGATCGCCCTGTGGGACGGCAAAGGCGGCGCCAAATTGAAGGACCGCGACTCGCGCTTGGTGAAGCACATGGTGGAGTTGATGTGGGACACGGGCGGCCGGATGGAGCAGATCAACCCGTCCAGGTTCATCCAGCCCGATCTGGTCAGCAAACCGAAACGCAAGAACTGACCCTCCGCACCTGTCATTGCATCGGGCCGGGCAAAATGCCCGGCCCGAGATCATATACACCTTTTATTCTGCGGGAACCATGATGCTCCCAACCTTATCCTTCGGATAGGCCCAAATCTCTCCCTTGATCCCGCGCGCCAGGTAAAAATCACCGGCCCGGACCGTTTCGACCCCCTCGATGCTCTCGACCGAAACTTTCTGCTCCGGGTCACCGCCGGTCAGCGCAACCATTGGCACCAGGTAGGTCAGGGCGCGTTTCACGCACACCCCCGGGCGCACGATCTCATAGGTCGCTTCGAAGATATCCGCCGTCACCGGCCATTGATCCTTGGGGCTGGCGTCCTTCTCACTGACCAGGTAATCCCCTGCCGTGGCAGTCAGCGACTCGCCCCATGGCGTGTCAATTTCCTGCTGCTGCGGCTCGCCCGGCGCCGGCGCAAAACGCTCGAAATGCCGCTCGACCGTGCTGCGGTAGGGTTTGAAATCCAGGCGTTCGAGAATGGGGTCGCGCGGCGTAATCAAGATAGGTTCCGGCATTGGCTGCCTCCTGTCAAATCGTTCCAAAGTTCCTGCCTGCATTCTAACACAAGGCTTAAGTTCCGGTCAAAGACCATCGGTACCATCAAATCCCCCGAAACAGGTCTGATATAATCCCTTCATGCAGTCCTTCTTCAAACCCCAGATTGCCCTGCCCCAGGATCACGGCTCGTGGGTCTTCCTGCTCAGCCCCCTGCTCATCGGGCTGTTCGCCGGCGGGCGCTTCCACCCGGCATCGCTTTGGCTGATTCTGACCGCGCTGGCTGCTTTCCTCATCCGCCAGCCGCTGTCCATTGCGGTCAAGGCCTGGTCCGGCCGGCGCCCCAAAAGCGACCTGCCGGCTGCATATTTCTGGGCCGCCGTCTACGCCGTTGCGGCCGCTGCCGGGCTGGCCGTCCTGGCCTTACAGGGATTCGCGATTGTGTTCCTGCTGGCCGTTCCGGCCCTGCCGGTCTTTGCCTGGCATCTTTACCTGGTGAGCAGGCGCGCCGAACGCCGGCAGGCGGGCGTCGAGATCCTGGCGACAGGCGTCCTGGCACTTGCAGCCCCAGCTGCCTATTGGGTTGGCACGGGAGCCTATCACCCCTCCGGCTGGGCCTTGTGGCTCCTGGCCTGGCTGCAGTCGGCAGCCTCGATCGTGTACGCCTACCTGCGCCTCGCCCAGTGTGAGTTGAAGTCGCTGCCCGCATTTGCAGAGCGCCTGCAGATGGCCCGCCGCGCCCTGCTCTACACCAGTTTCAACCTGCTGGCCGTGGCAGGCTTCTGCCTGGTAGGATCGCTGCCTGGCCTGCTGTGGACTGGCTACGCCCTGCAGTGGCTGGAATCGCTCTGGGGCGGGCTGTTCCACCCGGCCGCGGGCTGGAAGCCGACTGCCATCGGCCTGCGCCAGCTGGCTGTCAGCAGCCTGTTCACCCTTCTGTTCATCCTGACCTGGAGGTTCTCATGACCACATCCGGATGGGAATACCTGACCGAACTCTATGACCGTCTGGAAGCCGAGATGGTTAAATCGGCCCTCGAAGCCGAGGGCATCCCTGCGGTACTCTCCCAAGAGGCCGCGGGGAATCTCTACCCTGTCACCTTTGGGGACCTGGCCCGCATCCAAGTCTTCGTACCGCAGGCCTCTCTGGCGGAAGCCCGCGACTGGCTGGCGAAGTACGAGAAGGGGAAACCCAGCCCGGACGAAGAAAACGGCGCACAAGGCGAAGGAGAAAAACCGATGCAAGACACCGTCATTCTCATTACCAGGGAGGGCATGGGCCATGCCCCTGCAGCACTGCAATTGACGCTCCTGGGAAAATATTTCGAACTGCTCCTGCAGGGCGGCGATCTTCCCAACGCGATCTGCTTCTACACCGAGGCAGTGAAACTGGTCGTCGAAGGCTCTCCCCTGCTGGAAAGCCTGCATGCCCTCGAGGCCCGCGGCGTGCGCCTCATCGTCTGCTCCACCTGCCTGAATTTCTTCGGCTTGCAGGACAAGGCCAGGGCGGGCATTGTTGGCGGCATGACCGACATCCTCGAAGCCCAGCAAAAAGCCGGCAAAGTCATCACCCTTTAGATGCGCCCGAACTTCGTCCACCACCTGCACCCCCCCACCATTCCTGAGAGGCAGGCCCGCTTCCGCCACACTTTGGGAGCCGGCGGGCTGGCCGTATTCTTTTCACTGGTGCTGGTGGTGACCGGCGCGCTCGAGATGTTCTACTACGTGCCCACCCCTCTCGAAGCCGGGTTGAGCGTGCAGACCATCACCTATTTCGTCCCCCTGGGCGGGCTGGTGCGCGGTCTGCACTTCTGGGCCGGCCAGTTCCTGATGGCCGCCATGGCCCTGCACCTGCTGCGGGTCATCTTCACCGGCGCTTATCTCCCGCCGCGCCGCCTGAACTACTGGCTGGGCATGATCCTGTTCCTCCTGATCCTGTTCCTGAATTTCAGCGGCTACATCCTGCGCTGGGACGACGGCATCCGCTGGGCGCTGGTGGCGGGGACGAACCTGGTGCGTTCGATCCCGCTGGTTGGAGAAGGGTTGTACACTTTTCTGGTGGGCAGCACGGAGCCGGGTGCACCCACCCTGCTGCGCTTTTACGCCTGGCATATTTTTGGACTGACCCTGCCGGTGGTGGTCATCGGAATCTGGCATGCCTTCCGCGTCCGCCGGGATGGCGGCATTGCCGTTCCCCCTGCAGACCGGCGCGCCGACCGTGCCCGCATCACCCGTTATGAACTGGTACGCCGGGAAGTGCTGACCATGCTGATATCCGGGATCATTCTGACCCTGGCAGCCGCGCTCCTGCCGGCTCCCATCGCCGCGCCAATGGGGACGGTGGACCTTCCCGCCGAATCCAGGGCTCCCTGGTTTTTCCTGTGGGTGCAGGAACTGCTGCGCCTGGGGGATGCCTTCCTGTGGGGTGTGCTGGTACCCATCCTGCTGATGGGCATCCTGCTGGCCATCCCGTACTTGTTTCCCAGGCCAGCCCAGGCGGAACTGGGCACCTGGTTCCCCCAGGGCGGGCGCAGCGCCCAAATCGTCACAGCCGGGATCACGATCCTGGTGCTGGTCCTGACCCTGATCGGGGCTCTTCGAAAGTGACGGGCATTCCGGCATGAAGCGTTCCCTGGCAATTTTCAGCCTGCTGCTGTTCGGCGTGTTCGTGTATGTGGGAATCCTGGAAGCACGCAAACCCGTTCCCATCCCCCTGACGCCCAGCCTGACGGGGCAGGTGGAATACTGCCTGACCTGCCACACCGGCCTGCCCGAGATCAGCCCTTCCCACCCCGTCGAAACCTTTGGCTGTGTCCGCTGCCATGGCGGGGAACGTCTGGCCCTGGAGAAAGACCTGGCCCACAGCAGTATGCGCGGCGGCGCCAACCCGGCCGACCTGCGCGTGGTCGAGGCCTCCTGCGGCGGTGCGGATTGCCACAGCGGCAGCCCGGATAATCAGCGTGACCACATCCAGCGCGTGCAGACCAGTGTCCAATCCACCTATGCCGGTGCCATCGCCAGCATCCGCTACACCTTTGGGGCCCAGGACAGCCTGCAAGCCCATTTCGGCATTGCGGCCGTAACGGATGCTGAGATTACCACCGACACCGGCCTGCCCGCCCTGCAGGCATTTGACCCGGCCAACGAGAGCCATCCCATTCTCCAGCAATTCGCGGCCAACTGCCTGGACTGCCACCTGTATGCCGAAGCGCGCCCCGCGCTGCAATATGCCCGATTCACCGGCTGCGCTGCCTGCCACACCCCGCTCGAGGAAGAAACAGAAAACGGCGAAATTCACACCCTGACCACTTCGCTCGACTACACGCAATGCAATACCTGCCATAACCGCGGCAATTACGACCTGCGCAGCATGACCTTTGTGGAACGCAGCGACCACCCGCAGGGCCGCATCCAGGATTATTACCAGCCCATTGCCCAGTTCGTCCGCTGTGAATGGACCCTCGACTGTGTGGACTGCCATACCCGCCAGGAGGCCATGGGCGATGGCGACCTGCATTCCAGCCAGGCCGAGGTGCGCTACATCCAGTGCCGCACCTGCCACGGCACCCTTGACGAACCGCCCCGGGTACGCAACCTGCAGGACCCGGACGACCCGGCCTTCCGGATGGCTTTCCTCAATCCCGTCACCAGCCTGAAATTGGGCGACACGCTCCTGGTAACGGACCGAGGCGAGACCCTGTGGAACACCCGCCGCCTGCCGGATGGCACCTACGAACTTTTCAGCAAGGCCAGCGGGCAGCGCTTCACCTTCCAGGCCGTCCAGGGCAGCGCCTGCCAGCAAAGACCGGATGAGCAGGCATCCCAATACTGCCACGAGTGCCACGCCGTCGAACGATGAGCGACCTCACCCGCCGCGACTTTCTCAAACTGTCCGCCAGGGTCCTGCTGAGCCTCAGCGGCCTGCTCGGCACTGCCGGGCTGTTCAGGTTCCTGGGCTACACTGCCGAAGCGCCGCCTCCAACGGAGTTCGACCTCGGGCCTGCCGATGAATACGCACCCGGTTCACGCACCCCCCTAGCCCACCCGCCCGTGATGCTCATCCACAGCCAGGCCGGCTTCCAGGCCATCAGCCTGGTCTGCCCGCACCTGGGCTGCAGCGTCAAGGCCCAGCCGGACGGCTTCCAGTGTCCCTGCCACGGCTCGCGCTTCGACGCGGACGGAGGGCTGGTCAACGGCCCCGCCAGCCGGCCTCTCACTCCTCTGCGCGTGGAAGTACGCCCCGACGGGCATGTTTGGGTCTATTCAGAATAGGAACCGGACTTGAATCAAAACAGGCCGGGGACAGCTACTGGGTGTAGTGTCCCCGGCCTTTCTTTCATCTCGTGTACCTAGGGCAGGTACCTGGCGAGGATAAAGCGGTCCACGCCGGCCGCGGTGGCCGAACGCCCGACCGCATAGAAGCGGGAATTCGAGAATAGAACGGAATAATAATAATCACCTCCGCCCCAATCCGTCTTCACGATCCCGGCGCTGCCAAAGGTGGCATCCAGCGCACCGGCCGCCGTGTAACGCACCAGCATCGCATCCCCGGTGGTTCCGCTGGTGACATCAGTGCGCCCGGCCGCCACGATCTTCCCGTTCTGAAGGGTGACGCCGTACAGCCTGGGAGCCGTCAACCCAAGGTTGGTAACCACCTTGCCGTCCCCGCTGAAGGTGGTATCCAGCGCACCGGCCGCCGTATAGCGCAGGATGGCAATATTGTTGCCCGAAAAGCCTGCTGCGATCAACTTCCCGCTGTAAACGGCCAGATCAAGCGCACTGTCGTTGCCGCCCAGGTTGGTCTTGACCTTGCCATCGGCGCTGAACGAAGTGTCCAGGGTGCCGTTCGAGTTGATCCGCGCCACGATGAAGTCGGAACTGGTGAAATCCGCTGTCTGGCCGCCGCCAACGGCATAGATCTTTCCCGAACTGACCAAAACGCCGTTGAAGAAATCCTCCAGTCCAAAATTCACCGACAGGATACCGTCGCCGTTGAAAGTGGTATCCAGGCTGCCGTCCGGGTTGTAGCGATAAAGCGCCGCGTCGTAGTGGCCGCCAGTTTGCAGATACCCGGCAACCAGGATCTTGGTGCCCTGCAGGACCATGTCAAAGCCGCCGTTGTCCCCGGAGGCAAAATCTGTGGTCACTTTCCCACCGGTGCCAAAGGTGGTATCGAGCGCACCGTTGGTGTTAAGCCGGGCCAGGGATACATCACAGACCGAGCCGTCAGCCGTGCAGGTCTGGCCGGCTACCACGATCTTGCCATCGGTCTGGATGGCAACCGCCACCGCCTGGTCCATGGGTCCCAGATTGACCACCTGTTTGCCGTCCCCGCTGAAGGTCTTATCCAGGGCGCCAGCAGTCGTATAGCGGGCAATGGCATAATCCCGCCCGCTGCTCAGGTATTTTTCCCCGACCGCGACCACTTTGCCGTCTGCCTGTACGGCGACATCCCGCGCTGTATGCGCCGTGCCGCCGAAACTCTGGATGATCTTGCCGTCCCCGCTGAAAGCCGTATCCAGGTCGCCCGGAGCCGCCAACGCCGAGCTGGAAAACAACAAGGCCAGGCAAAGCGCAAGCAGTGTGGACCTATGGAAAAGGGAATACATTTTTTTCACAATGTGCCTCCTCACGAATGAATTATACTGACCGAATAATTGTACACCGAACCAGCGAATTCAAGCACACATATCCATCTTTTTTACTGCCCGGGTCGTTAAAAATTCCCTATCGAGTTTGTTGCACCCGCTGACCCGGAGCGGGGAGGATCAACCTTAGAAAACACAGCCGCTACGCTGGCAATCCGGCCATCAAGCAGGTAAAATAAGCGGCGGCAAATAATCCAAAGAGGAGATTGCATCCCCCCGGCACCCGCACCTTGCGAGAAACGCCAGGGACGCAACGATAACTTAAAAAATGTCCATACAGTGTGTTGTTTTTGACTTTGGCGGGGTTCTAATCGGATGGGATCCGAGGCGGATTTACCGCCGCTATTTTGTAAGCGATGCAGCGATCAATGCCTTCCTGGAGGAGATTAAGTTCACGGAGTGGAACGCGGAGCAGGACCGCGGGCGGCCGTTCAATACAGCGGTGGCGTTATGGACGGCAAAGTTTCCCCAGTATGCTGCGCAGATCCGGGCATACGACGAGGAGTGGATCGAGTCGGTGACAGGTCCGGTGGAAGGAACGGTGGCGATCCTGGAACGTTTGTATGAGCGCGGGATGCCGCTGTACGCCCTGAGCAACTGGTCGGCAGAAAAGTTCCGGCTGGTGCGGGGACGGTATCCATTCTTGAAGCGTTTCAGGGAGATCATCATTTCGGGGGAGGTGGGGATGGTAAAGCCGGAGCGGGCCATCTTCCAGCTGGCCGTAAGGCGAACCGGTTGGCCGGCGCAAGAGTGCCTGTTGATCGATGATTCGATGGCGAATATCCAGGCGGCGAGGGAGGTCGGGATGACAGCGATCCATTTCCAATCCCCAGGGCAATTGGAAAGAGAGTTGCAGGAACTGGGGTTGATATCGCCATAAGGAGGCGCCAATGAGTTTAAAGGATTTCACCACACGATTGCTGCCGTCCATCGAGGCAGAGCTGCAACGCCAGGTAAAGCGGCTGGATGAGCCGCGCTACACACCGTTCCACGAGATGCTGACGTATCACATGGGCTGGACGGGCGAGGGGGCAGGCCCGGAAGCAAGCGGGAAGCGCATCCGGCCCCTGCTGGTGCTGCTGGCGTGTGAGGCAGCCGGCAGAGAGTGGCCATGCGCAACCCCGGCAGCGGCAGCCGTAGAGTTGATCCATAATTTCTCACTGGTGCACGATGATATCCAGGACAATTCAGACAGAAGGCGCGGGCGCAGAACAGTGTGGGTGAAGTGGGGGATGCCGCTGGGCATCAATGTTGGGGATGCCCTGTTCGTGATCGCCAACCAGGCACTCCTGGATCTGTCTGCCTGCCATCCGGCAGAGGCAGTGCTGCGGGCAGGGCGAGTCTTCCAGCAGACCTGCCTGGATCTGACCAAGGGACAGTATCTGGATATGAGTTATGAAGAGCGGGGGGATGTCGGCGAGGAGGATTACTGGCCAATGGTGGCGGGAAAAACGGCGGCTCTGCTTTCAGCCTGCACGCAGATCGGGGCCATCCTGGGCAGAGCCGGGGAGGAGGCCGAGGCGGAATACCGGGATTTTGGGCGTTACCTGGGGCTGGCATTCCAGGTGCAGGATGACATCCTGGGCATCTGGGGTGACGAGGCGGTTACAGGCAAGTCGGCCGCGAGTGACCTGCTGGAGAAGAAAAAGTCATTGCCAGTGTTGTATGCGCTTGGTAAAAGAGGCAGGTTCGCAGAACGCTGGTCGCAAGGGCCCATCCGGCCGGAGGAGGTGGCAGACCTGGCGGAGATGTTGAGCCGTGAGGGGGCGTTGAGCCACGCGCGGGAGGCGGCAGACCAAATGACGGAGCAGGCCCTGATGGCGCTGCGGCGGGCCGATCCACAGGGGGAAGCGGGGGAGGCTTTGTTCGAGCTGGCAAAGAAATTGTTGGGGAGGGAACAGTAAGAGGGACTGGTTCTTGCGTTTCGGAATGACAGATCAGAATGGCAACTTGAATCGAAGTTGACCAAAATCCGAAACTGGCGGTATAATCACCGCTGCGTGCGGGTGTAGTTCAGTGGTAGAACGTTTGCTTCCCAAGCAAAATATCGTGGGTTCGAGTCCCATCACCCGCTCTAAAACGAAGGCTGTCAAGGCCTTCGTTTTTTCGTTAAAAATTGTAAGGTTGCTGTTATGGTCAGTACCTGCAGGGCTGTATAAAATAGGCTCGGAGGCTAGTGTATTATGGCAGACAAAGGCAAAATTCTCTACGTAGAAGACAACCCCGACAACCGTATGCTGGTGCGCCGCGTGCTGGAGGCAGACGACTATACGGTCGTCCTGGCAGACAATGCAATCGATGCACTGGAGATGATCAAGTCGGAGCAGCCGGATTTGATCTTGATGGATATCAATATGCCAGAGATGGATGGCTACACACTCACAGCACAAATCAAGGGAACGCCAGGGATGTCAAAAGTGCCGATTGTGGCGGTCACGGCAAACGTTATGCGCGGCGACCGCGAGAAGTCACTCGAGGCCGGCTGTGACGGTTACATCCAGAAGCCGATCGATATCGACATCCTGACTCAACAAGTGGAGCGTTATATTACGAGAAAGGGTGGCTAGCAATGAAGCCTACCATCGTTTTCAAGCCCGAGCAAAACCAGCCGGAAGGCACGGCAGATGCTCAAGCCGCACGCAAGACGAGCATCCCCAAGGATGCAACCGTGCTGGTGGTGGAGGACAATGTCTCCAATTTTGTGCTGATCGCACGCATGCTCGGTTACCTGGGCATCCATTGTGAATGGAAGACGTCGGGGTATGAGGTGGTCGAATATGCAGACACCCTGCAGCGGCTGGACCTGATCCTGATGGACATCCGCCTGCCATACGAGGACGGTTATGGGGCCCTGCGCAAAATCCGGGCGACAGAGCACCTGAGAAACATCCCGATCGTGGCCGTGACGGCGGAGGCCAGCCAAGACGAGATGGATAAGGCACGCAAGGCCGGCTTCGACGGTTTCCTGGGCAAGCCACTCGACCCTGACCGTTTCCCGGATCAAATCCGCCGCATCCTGACCGGCGAACCGGTCTGGGAAATGCATTAGGATACCCCATGAGTATTTCTCCCGACCCTGCCCCACAAACAACTTCTCCGGAAACAACTGCTCCACAGACAACCGAAGCGCAAGCGCCGCAATTTCGGGGACGACTGGCGCGCACGATCACCCTGATCCTGTTGGCGATTACGGTCATTCCACTGCTCTTCATGGGTCTGCTGACCTATATGAGAGCCCGCGACCTGCTGCAGGAACAGATCTCAGCCCAGATCGAAACTGCCATGACCTCCCAGATGGAGCAGACGCGCAGTTCAGCGCGTGCCAAAGCCGTGCGCCTGAACCGCATCGTGCGCTTAAAGTCGTTTTCAGATGCGCTGAATCTCAGCCTGCCGGTGAGCAGGAGCAGCACCCAGTACCGGCTGGCACGCGCCCGGACGATCGAGATCTTCGAACAGGTAAACCGGCAGGATGGTTCACCGGTCTTTAATAATTTCTTTTACATGCGCTCGGACGGCGTGATCCAGGTATCTTCCAAGCCGGAATGGGAAGGGGTCAAACTTTCAGACTCGGCATTTTACGAACAATTAGAGACTGCGCACGACCAGACGCTGGCCATTTATAATTTCGAACCACTTTTTTCCAACCAACTTGTCTTTCTCACCATTCAACAATACGACCGGTTTGGGGATGTGCAGGGCCGCGGCGGCGCCCTAGTCGGCGTCTCGGAACAAAAGAACGTGCAAGGCATCCTGAGTGCGCTGGCAAATTTCAACAAGGACTTTACCGCATATTTTGTAACTGCCGATAACCATTTTATCGGCATCGACCCATACCGGAAGGAACTGACGGCCTTCGAGCCTTCTGCTGACCAAAACAGGCTGTTTTCACCTGAGGCAATCGAGGCAGGCAAGCGCCAGAAGGCATCCGAATTCACCGGTTCGACGGGCGAGGCCGTGATCGGGGTGGGCAACTGGGCGGATTTTCTCACGACAGGCCTGGTGGTGGAAATCCCACAGGAAAGAGTCTATGGACAACTCAACAGCCTTGCGCCATCCATCAGCCTGCTGATCTTTGGTTCCATCCTGTTGACGGTTATGTTCGTCTGGATCGGTACAAACCAACTGGTCAAGCCGCTGCTGCAGTTGACAGAAACCACCCGCAGGTTCGCTGACGGTGACTTTACTGAACGGTTCCACACACGGAGCAAAAACGAACTCGGGCTGCTGGCATGGTCCTTCAACCACATGGCGGATGAATTGAGCGCGTTGTACCGATCGCTGGAAGCGCGGGTGGAAGAGCGTACCCAGCAGATCCGCACGGCAGCCGAGGTGGCACAAGATATCACGTCTTCCATTGACATGGATGACCTGCTGAACAAAACTGCCAAGCTGATCGTGGAACGCTTCGGCTTCTATCACGCCGGTATCTTTGTGCTGGACCGGGCAGGCAAGCAAGCCAGCCTGCGGGCAGTGCACGGCCCGGCTGCAGAGGCAATGCGGCAGCGCGGCCACAGCCTGGATGTCGGTTCCCATTCGATCATCGGCTGGGTAACCGAAAACAACAAGCCGCGCGTGGCCTCGGACGTGGGGGAAGATCCGATGCACTTCAAGAACCCGCTCCTGCCGGAGACGCGCGCAGAAGTTGGCATTCCGATCTCGGCGGGCAGCCTGGTGCTGGGGGCGTTGGATGTACAAAGCAAAGAGCCGGATGCTTTTGATTCAGAAACGATTGTGACCTTACAGACACTGGCCAACCAGATCGCCAGTGCGGTGCAAAACGCAGGCCTGGTCGAATCGACTGAGGTCAACTTGAACGAACTGGAACGCCTGTACCGGGCCAGCCGGCAGATTGCAGAGGCATCGACAGAAGAAGAAATCCTGCAAATGACGGGGCGGGTTCTGGCCGAGTCACCTTACATCACCGTCGTACTGGCTGCGCGCGGCAATTCATTCGAATCGATCGCGGTCAGCCAGCCAGGCGGCAGCCCGACTCAGGCAGAAATCAGCACCCGGCGGCTGGATATTGCGCCAACGGCAATCGGGGCACTGCTGAGTTCAGGGCTGGCAATTGTGGACTTGAGCAAACCGGCTCCCTTCCCGGCAGATATGACCAGGCTGCCGCGCCAGTTGGGCTGCCAGGCAATAGCCTTTCTGCCGGTGACCTCCCAGGGAAAGGTTGCAGCACTGGTTCTGCTGGGTTCACGCCAGAAAAACCAGATCACGGCTGCGACGGTACAGCCATATGCCAACTTGGTGGACTTTGTGGCTACTTCATTGGAAAAGGTGGGAGCAGCCAGGATCACCGAACGCCGCCTGGCCGAAATGGAAGCACTGGCAGCCATCAGCCAATCGGTGATGCTGGTGAGTGACCTGCAATCTTTTTATACCACCCTGCATGAACAAATGCGCCATACCATCGGCGATTACGCTTTTATGGTAGCGCTGTATGACAGGCAGCGGGAAATGATCTCGGTGCCCTATCTCTACGAGGACGGACAGGTAAGCACGGTCGAGCCATTCCAGCTGGGCGAGGGACTGACATCCATCCTGATCCGCACGCGCCAGCCGTTGATGCTGGTGGAAGATGTGGATAAGCGCCTTTCAGCCCTGGGCGCCAAGACGATCGGCCAGCCGGCCAAATCCTGGCTGGGCACGCCGCTGATTGCCGGCGGGGAAGCCATCGGGGCTTTGATCGTGCAGGACTCGAAACGCGAAAAACAATTCGACGAGAACGACCTGCGCTTTTTGAACACCGTCGCCGTGCAAGTTTCGGGCGCGATCTACAATATCCGCCTGCTGGAAGACAGCCGGGTGCAAAGTGTCCAGCTGCAAACAGCCGCCGAAATCGCCCGTGATATCAGCCGTTCGCTGAACCTGGACGAACTGCTGCACACCGCCATCAACCTGATCCGCGACCGGTTCGGTTTCTATCATGCAGCAGTATTCCTGGTGGACCCGGCAGGCGAGTATGCGGTCATTCGTGAAGCAACCGGGGACGCCGGTGCACAAATGAAACGCTCTGGGCACAAGCTGGGAGTTGGTTCGAAATCAGTGGTTGGCTATGCAACGGGACGCGGCGAGGCACTGATCATCAACGACACGACCAAAGATGTGACCTATTATGCAAATCCGCTGCTGCCAGAGACACGCTCCGAGGCAGCATTGCCGCTGAAAGTCGGTGAGCGCATTTTGGGTGTCCTGGATGTGCAAAGCAGCCTGCCTTACGCATTCAGCGAGGGGAACATCCAAACTCTGCAAATCCTGGCCGACCAACTGGCTGTGGCAGTGATCAACAGCGAGTTGTTTGCCGAGACACAGGAACACCTCTCGCAGCACCGCCTGCTGCACCACGTGACCACAGCCGCGGCCTCGGGTTCGAACCTCGAAGAGGCGCTGGAGAGCGCGGCACAAGGCCTGCAGGTGACCCTGGGCGGCGACCGGGTGGCAATCCTGCTGCTGGACAAAGAACGCAAAGTACTGGAGATCAAATCTGCAATCGGGTATTCTGAAACCGACATTGCGAATGTGAAAGTGCCGCTGGGGACGGGCATCACCGGCTGGGTGGCAACGCACCGCAAGCCGTTACGCGTGGACAATATCGAAGGTGACCCGCGTTACATCCAGATGAGTCCGAATACACGCTCTGAACTGGCCATCCCACTCGTTTACCGGAATGAGGTCCTGGGTGTGTTGAACGTGGAAAGCGAACAAGCGGGAGCGTATACCGAAAACGATGAAGAACTGCTCGGCACGCTGGGAGGCAGCCTGGCAGCCATCATCGCAAACGCCCGCCTGCTGGATCAAATCCGCAAGCAGGCGGAACGCGAACGCATGGTGTACGAAATCACCAGCAAGATCCGCCGCTCGACTGATATGCGCACCATCCTGACCACCACCGCCAATGAGCTGACCAAAGTTGTCAATGCCCGCCGGGCACAGATCAAGATCGGCGGTGAGGACGAGTCACAAAACGCGGATAGAGGCCGATAGGTGTCAGGCACCAAGGAACGTACTTCCATGAAACTACCATCTCAACTGACGAACCTGTTCAAGACCCGCAACAAAGAAAAGCCAGTCTCCCTGGTGGAGCGCGGCATGCTGATCACCATCTTGAGCATCATACTGGTGGCGGTCGTGGCAATCCTGATCTTTGACCTCGTGGTTGACCCTACCAACCGGATTGTGCTCATGGCGACAGGCATTTTATTGGCGGCCGCGTGGGTGCTGGCCTTTTTCAATGTTTTCTTTCCCGGGCGGCTGCTCGCACCCATAGCGATCTTCATCGCGATCACCTTTTTTATCCTGAGAGGCGGCATACGAGATGAGTCGATCATGGCGTATGCGGCAGTCCTGGTACTGGCAGGCTTGCTACTGGGAAAAAGCGGCGTGCTTATCTTTGGCGTGCTGACTGCCGTTGCCGCAGCCGTAACCGGATATTTGGAAACAACCGGCAGGCTGGTTTCCAACCTTGAAGGAGTGACCGCTCCAGATGCGCTGACCGTTGCGATCATCCTGCTGGCAATTGCTTTGCTTGTGCGGCTACTAATCACCCGGCTGGAGAATGCCCTGGCAGCTTCGAGAGTTAATGAACGGGCCCAAATCCAGGCAAACCAGGAACTGACCAACCTAAAAGATGAATTGGAACAACATGTTGCCCGACGGACAGCACAACTTAACGCGGTTATCACCGTCGGACGGACGGCAAATACCAGCCTGGATGTCAACGAGTTAATGAACCGGGTGGTCGAGGTGGTCTCAAAGAGCTTTGGGTATTACTACGCGGCCATCTTCCTGGTGGATGGAACAGGAACCTGGGCCGAGCTAAAGAGCGCCACCGGGGCAGCCGGACGAGTGCTGTTGGAAAATAAGCACCGCCTGGAAATCGGCGGGAAGAGCATGGTGGGAACAGCCATCAGCACCCGAAAAGCACGGGTGGCCCTGGACGTCGGCGGGGAAGCCGTACGTTTCGACAACCCCCTGCTGCCGGAAACACGTTCCGAGATCGCGCTGCCCCTCATGGCCGGGGAACGCGTGCTGGGTGCCTTGGATGTACAAGCCACCCAGGAGGCAGCTTTTGGGCAGCAAGAGATCGAAACCCTGCAAAGCATGGCGGACCAGGTTGCCGCGGGCCTGGAAAATGCGCGTCTCTACCAGGAAACCCAACGCAACCTGGAAGAGGTCAACTCGGTCTACCGGCAGTACCTGAGCACCCGGTGGCGCAGTGTGGAAAACATCAACGAACTCGAATACAGCGTTGGGGAAGCCGTGCCGGGCGGGGAAAACAACGCCATCAATGTACCCATTTCCCTGCGTGAACACATCATCGGAAAACTGGTGGTCGAAGGGGAGACGGACCTGAGCGCTGAGGAACGCAGCATCATCGAGGCGGTCGCCAACCAAGCCGCCCTGGCATTGGAGAATGCCCGCCTGCTGGAAGAAACCCAACAACTGGCCGTGCACGAACGCACGGCTGCCGAAATCACGGGAAAAATCTGGGCAGCCACCACGATCGACAGCATCCTGCAAACTGCACTCAAAGAGATCAGCCAAGCGCTCAATGCCGCCGAAGGCAGCATCGAGTTGAAAGTGGATAACCTATGAATAGAAGACATGTTCCTGCCATTCTTAACAAGTTATTGGCCCGAACCGGTGGCTGGTATCCGCTGGTAATCCAGATCGTCGCACAACTGCTGTCAGCTGTGTCCACACTACTGGGTGTCTACTATTCCCAATTAAATCTACAGTTAATTCCAGCCCAAATCAGGCAAATGGGGAATTTTCTTGTTCTCCCGGCCCTGGGTGCCGTCCTGGTTGGCCTGGTTTATATGTATTTCAGCTCAATGGCTGCCCGCCAGCGGCTTCAAATTCTTGTTCGAGGGCAGAGCGATCAGAAAGTGGCAGACACGCCTGAGTTGGAAGCCAAAGCATGGATCCAAATTACACAATTCCCCTGGAAATTTGGCGTGGCGGCCGTGGTGATCTCGATCGTTACGACCATCCTGCCGAATACAGTGTACATGTACTACGCGGCTGGCATCACCATAGACCAGGCCATCCACTTGTTAATTGGCAGTTTCCTGTCCATGGCGATGTTAATTGTCTCCAGCGTGATAATGATCGAATTTGGACTGATCAATGCACGTATCCGTCTGCTGCCAGCCCAACCAGAACGGCAAAAAGCCGGGCTGAGCGGGTCCACCTTACAAACACGATTGTTTGTGCTGGTGACTGCATCTGTTGGAATGTCGATTTTAATGGTTGGGCCGCGCGGCTACCAGATCGCCGTAGACATCCTGAACGGAAAAGAAATAAGCCTGTTCACCATTCAAAGCCAGTTATTGAGTGTGGCCTTCACAGCCGTGCTCATCAGCATGATCTTCACTTTTGCCATGGCCAGACTCATCTACCGGCCCGTGGCTCACATGGTGGACGTGATGAGTGAGATCGAAAAAGGAGATCTGTCACAGCGTGCAGATATCATTGCAACGGATGAGATCGCCCTGGCAACGATCCAGTTCAACACCATGGTCGAACGCCTGGAAGCATTAAACCGGCACATGGAAGAGGAAGTGCAAAAACGCACCAGCGAACTGCAGAGGAAGACTGTCCTGTTGGAGACAGCTGCCCAGGTGGCACGCGAAACAGCAGGTATTCAGAACGCGGATGAACTGCTGGGGCGGATCGCCAGCCTGATCTCAGAGCGTTTTGGTTTCTATCATACAGGCATCTTTCTTTTAGATGAAGCAGAGGAATATGCCATCCTGCAGGCAGCATCTTCCACGGGCGGTGAAAAGATGCTGGCCAGAGGTCATCGCCTGGGTGTGGGCGGCCGAGGTATCGTTGGCATGGTGGCAGCCTCCAACCGGCCCCGAATTGCGCTGGACGTCGGGGAGGATGCGGCCTTCTTCAACAACCCGGACCTGCCCGAGACGCGCTCGGAAATGGCACTTCCCCTACGGGTGCGCAACAGGAACATCGGCGTACTGGATATCCAGTCAACCGAAACACAGGCGTTCACACAAGATGACCTGGTAGTGCTGCAAACGCTGGCAGACCAGATTGCCATGGCAATCGAAAACTCCCGCCTGCTTTCCGAAAGCCAACGAGCCGTCGAACAATTGCAAGCCAGCACCGGAGAGGTTACACGCAGTGTGTGGATGGACCATCTGAGCCGCCAACAACATGCATTTACCTATTCGCATTTCGGCGTTCAGGCAGCAAGAAAATCCACAACAATACCTGAACTCGAGGGAGCACCCGGACAGATCAAGATCCCCATCAACCTGCGCGGCCAGACCATCGGCAGCATTGCTCTCAAGAAGTCTGGCGACGAAAGTCAATGGGGTGAGAGAGAGAAGGCATTGGTAGATGAAATTGCCGCCCAGGTGGGGTTGGCAATCGAGAATGCCCGGCTGCTGCAGGAACAACAGCAGACAGCACACCGGGAGCACCAGGTAAACATCATTGCGAACGAAATCCGAAAATCCACGAACATCGAGGGAATCCTGCAAAGCACAGCCCGGGAGTTAGGAAAAGCCCTGGGCGCTACACGCACCTTCGTCCAAATTGGAAACATCCAGTCCACAGACGGAGGCGAACCAAACATCCAGCCAATCAATGAGGCTGTCAATGGGCCGCGGCGCAGGCGGAGTGCGTTATGAAAGCTAACCATCGAACCATACAAAGCCGAGGAGCAGGGTCATCATGAGTATTCGCCTACGCATCACCATTGCGCTCCTGCTCATCGGGCTAATCCCGATCGGGATGGGAATGTTTTGGGCTGACCGAGGGTTGAATGAAGTCAGTTCCCTGGCAATCCAGGCAGAAAAAACCGACCTGGAAAAAGCCGGCCAGGATGCCGTCCGTGAAAAGGCCAACTCGGTTGCAGCGCAAATCGAACTTTACCTGAAGCTCAACCCGCGTTTGACCCCCTTCAACCTGGCTGCCTTACATGCTGACTCCAACCTGGCCGAGATCGCCGTTCAACCGTTTGGAGAAACCGGCTATACCGCGGTACACAATATTCAAGGAACCAGCGTTTTCCATTCGAATCCCGAATTAATCAACGCAAGCCTGGAAGATTTGAAAGATCGCCTGCCAGAATTTTGGGATATCGTTGCCAGGTCCCTGAACGGCAATCCGGCAGAAGGATATTATGACTGGCTGGAGGCAGACGGAAGCATCCGGCAAAAATACATGGTGATCGTGCCAGTCAGAGGCACACCGCTGTTGGTTGCGGCCACAACTTACGTCGACGAATTTACAAAACCAATCGACGCGACGACAGAAAAGATCCGTCAGGTCGCCGACAACAGCCGGACGCAATTTGCCATTCTGGCCTTCGTAGGAGCGGTCGTTGCCGTCATGGGTGCGGTGTACATTGGTGCCAGATTGACCGCGCCGCTGGTCAACCTGGCAGAAGCAGCCAACCGCGTGGCACAGGGAGATTGGATGGCAATCAAACCATTGAGGGACAGGAACGAAATTGGGATACTCAGCCGCTCCATGCATGCCATGACGGAGCAATTAAGAAATGCCATCGAGACTCTTGAAGTGCAGGTCAGGGAGAGAACTCGGGAATTGACCAAACGAACGCGGCTTTTGGGGACAGCATCGCGCGCAGCCAGAGACATCTCGCGTGCCAGAAGCCTGGAAGAATTACTGAACAACGCAGTGGAATTGATCCGTGACCGATTCGACTTTTATCACGCAGGGATATTCCTGGTGGACGAGTTGGGCGAGCACGCCGTCCTGGCAGCAGCCACCGGGGAAGCAGGCCAACAAATGCTTGCCAATCACCACCAGCTACGGGTGGGCGCAACCGGTATTGTAGGCTTTGTGACCAGCACGGGCCAGCCAAGAATTGCGCTGGATGTGGGGGGTGACAGCGTCCACTTTAGAAACCCCCTGCTGCCAGAGACACGTTCAGAAATGGCACTTCCGCTCAAGGTGGGGCAACGGGTGATCGGCGTGCTGGATGTGCAAGCCATAGAGGAAGCGGCCTTTGGGGAGGATGATGTTGAGATCATGCAGGATATCGCCGACCAACTTGCCATCGCGGTGGAAAACATGCGCCTGGTGAGCAACCTGGAAAAGGCGCTGGCCGAATCGAGCGCGGCCTCGCAATTGGCGATCCAACAAGCCTGGCAGAGATATGGAGAGGAAAAAACGACTGCCTTCGAATACAACCGGCTGCAGATCGTACCGGCCCGGCAGGATCTGCCCGCAGAGCTGGAACAAAGGCTTAGAACCGGCCAACCCCTGATCTTGAGTGGCCGGGAAATGAAGACAGCCGGCCTGAATAAATCCAACGGATCTATATTGATTGTGCCAATCAATCTGAGAGGGCAAACGATCGGCACCATCGGAATCGAACAGGAACTGCCTGATTACCGCTGGACCGATGAGGAAATTACCATGGCAACATCGATCGCCACCCAGGCGGCCCTGTCTCTGGAAAATGCACGCCTTATCGAAGAAAGCCAGCTGCGGGCTTTGCACGAACAGACTATCAGTGATATCACTGCCAAAGTCAGCTCATCGGTACAGATCGAAACCGTTCTACGGACCGCGGCGGAGGAGCTCGGCCGCGTGCTGCAGGGTTCTGAAGTGCTGATCCAATTACAGAAGGGTCAAGGCCAGGAACCGCGCACAGGGATTTGAACATGAAAAAAGCCTTTTCAATGATACTGATCCTGCTCGTCCTGCTCTCTGCCTGCATTTCAATGCCAGCGCAGGAAGCATCGAATCCCCCCCTGCGGGTAACACATTCGCTCTGGCCGGGTGACTATCCCGCTGTCCTGGCACAGAAACTGGGGTTGTTCGAAAAGCATGGCGTGGCTGTGCAATTGATCCCGCTAGAGAATTACAGCGACCTGATGCCGCTCTTCCTTTCAGGCCAGGTGGATATCAGCCTGCCCAACTGGACAGAAGCGATCACCATGCACAGCCAAAAACCAGACCTCTTCAAAGTAATCCTGGCCAACGATTATTCCGACGGGGCCGATCAGATCGTGGCCCTTCCAGAGATCGAAGACGTCACTGACCTGCGTTGGAAGCGTATCGGCGTCGTCCCACGCACCTTTGGCGCCATGTTCATCCGCCAGATGCTGGCAAAGTCGGGGATGATGGCCAGCGAGGTAACCTTCGTTGACTTGGGCCCGGAGGCCGTAGTGGAAAACATGCCCGATACGGTCGATGCCGGATATACCTGGGAACCTTATACTTCGCAAGCCCGCGAACGCGGTTATAACGTCATCTTTGACAGCAGCCAGACGCCCGGCTTGCTAACCGATGTGATCATTGCACGCTCAGATGTCGTCCGGAGCCGGCCAGAAGATGTCCAGGCTTTCGTGGATGCCTGGTTCGAGGCGCTCGTTTACTGGCAAACCAACCCGGAGCAGGCAAACGCCCTGATCGCAGAAGCCACGGGACAAGCGCCAGAGGATATCTCGCTGGACGGGATCCACATGTATAGCCGGGAAGAAAACATTCAGGCTTTCAACCCGGATTCCGGTCCGCTATCGCTATACGATACCGGTGAGATCATCGTCAATTTCCTGAAAAGCGTTGGTTTGATTTCGGCTCCCATCGACTTCGATACCCTGCTCGAACCCGCTTTCATCCAACAACCAGCCGCTGCTCAATGACTGACAAGCGCAGAGGAAACCCATGACCGTTCCGCAAAATTCACCCGGACTTGAATTTTCGACCAGCCAGCAAGAGTCTGACCGCAAACGCAATGCTTACCGTGTCAGCCTGATCACTGCGCTCCTTATGGGCAGCATTGCCATCCTGTCCGCAATCATCACTGTTGTCCTGAAGGAATATTCTTTCTATGGCGCCATTGCCACAGGCATCCTGAGCCTGATCGCATTCATCAGTTTCTGGCTGGTACGCCAGGGACGGGATGCTGCAGGAATCATCGTACTGAGTGCGGGGATCATGCTGGCAGGGATGGGGCTGACGATTTTTGCCAGGGTCCCAATCGTTGGGCTGGCAGTCTTTCTGATGGTCTCGGGCATCGCTGTGTACAGTTTGCCCGAAAACTGGGCCGGCTGGATGACTGGTGTATCGTTCCTGGCAGGTGTGGCGACGGTCATTCTGGGCATGTATGGACCTTCGCTGGCGCTCCTCACCAATATGAGCGTCACCAATATTGCGGTCGGCGTTTTAACCGTTATTTATATTCTTTTCATCGCGTTCCGCTTTTCCTCTTTCAGTGTGCGTGTAAAGCTGGTGCTCTTTACCCTGATCGTGGTGCAGGTGCCAATGGCGGTGCTGACGTACCTGATCGTGTCACGGCAGACTACACACCTTCAGGAGGACCTTGAAACTCAATTGCTAAGTACAGCAGAGCAAGCAGCAGCCAACCTGGAAGGCTTCGTCGCCGAACGGCGTATTGCCATCCTGGGGGAGGCCCAGATACCGGACATCATTGCTTACCTGCAAATGTCGCCGCAGGCCAGAATCAATACCGATCAGGTGGAAAAAACTTCAAGCGTGCTGATCACCTACCGCACCAAAGACGTGGCTTATACGCTTTCCTATGCACTGCTTGATCCGGTGAGCGGGAAAGTATTGATCGACACGGATGTAAGCAACATCGGAAAATCCGAAGCTGATTTCAGTTATTTCCAAAAGCCTGTTGAGAGTGGTTTCCCGTACGTATCTCCCATTGAATATACCGGCGAGGCGCAAAAACCCCAGTTCTCGATCGGCGCCCCGGTTTTCAACGCGAACGGCAAAGTCATCGGTGTGCTGCGGGTCCGCTATAACGCCTATGTTCTCCAAGACCGCCTGGAGAACGCACTTGCAAACGAGCAGGAAAGTATCTATGGAGTATTGGTGGATAAGGATTACCTGATCCGGGTTGCCCACACCGGCGATCCGAGCCTGATGGAAAAAACTTATCTAGCCCTGGATTCGGCGGTCATCACCCAGCTTCAAAAAACGAAACGCCTGCCAGGGAACGTGCTGCCTGAAGATCTGATGGACCACCACCCCGAGGTGGTTGCGGGATTGAACAACCTGGACAACGCGGCAGTCTTCCAGGTCAATTCCGACCTTCCGAGCAGAGAACAGGAATATGTCGGTGCCGCCCGTATCAAGAATACGGATTGGATCGTCATGGTGCATGAACCGACAGCCTTGATCAGCGAACAAATCACTGAACAAGCGAACGCATCCACGATGGTGTCGATGATTGCAACCGGCATTGCCCTGCTGGCCGCCATTGGTGTGTCAGAGGTTTTTGCACGGCCCATCCGCAGGCTGACAGCAACCGCGCAGGAAATTGCGAATGGGAACTTGAATGCGCGAGCAAAGATTCAAAGCCGGGATGAAATGGGTCTGCTCGCGGGGACGTTCGACGCGATGACGGAGCAACTCCGCGAAACGCTGGAAGGGCTGGAGCAACGCGTTCAAGAACGCACAGCCGACGTGGAGAGGGCCAGCGCCGAAAGCCAGAAGCGCGCGGATCAGCTCCAGGTAATCAGCGAGGTGGCGCGTGTCATTGCCAGTGAGCAGGATATGGAAAAACTCCTGCCACTGATCACCAACCTGGTGAGCGAAAGATTCGGCTTCTATCATGTGGGCATCTTCCTGAACGATGAAAGCGATGGCTACGCCAAGCTGCGGGCAGCAAACAGCGAAGGCGGGCAACAGATGCTGGCGCGCGGCCACCGGCTGCGAGTGGGACAGGAAGGTATTGTAGGGTATGTGACCGGTGCTGGACAGGCACGTATCGCACTGGATGTCGGCGAGGATGCAGTCTTCTTCAACAACCCAGACCTGCCGCAGACTCGTTCCGAAATGGCTCTGCCTCTGATCGTGCGCGACCGGATCATCGGTGCATTGGATGTACAGAGCACCATTCCAAATGCATTTACAGCTGCTGATGCAAATATCCTGAGAACTCTTGCCGACCAGGTGGCAATCGCGATCGAGAATGCGCGCTTATACGGTGAATCCAACCGTGCCCTGGCAGAAATCCAGACCTTGAACCGGCAATATCTGGCTGAAAAATGGCAGGGTATCGTACAAGCGCAGCCTGTAATCGGTTTTCACAAGGACCAAAAGGAAATCAAGCCATTGACGGAGCCTGTGGAATGGAACGAAGTGAAACAGGCAGTCGAGACCGGCAACGTGGCCATGTCCACCCACCTGGAGAAAAACCCCATTAAATCTGTGGCAATTCCGATTTCCGTGCGCGGTGAAATCGTCGGTGTCCTGGATGTTCGCACAACTGCAGCAGAGCGACAGTGGAGCCAGCGAGAAGTGGTGCTTCTGAAGGCCGTTGCCGAGCGTGTTGGTACGGCATTGGAAACGGCGCGATTATTCGAGAATGCCCAGAAGCAGGCGAACAAGGAACGTGTTATTGGTGAAATTTCAACCAAGATCGGAGCCTCGGTTGCCTTCCAAAACATCCTTCATACCGCCGTGGAGGAACTCGGGCATGCGATCCCGGGTTCGGATGTGCTGATACAACTGCGGCAGGAATACAAAGACGAGACCGGTGATGGTACGAACACGGCCAGCTAACCAACAAAAAGAGGAGTATTACAAATAATGGTCACGAAACGCCTATTCGTCACGATCGTTGCCCTTAGCCTGGTGGCAGCAAGCTGCGGAGGTATGAATTCCAATAGCGT
>CAYLXB010000035.1:0-33658 GCA_964387495.1 uncultured Anaerolineaceae bacterium | reverse complement strand
TACGCCATCCTCGCCGATATTCATGGAAACATCCGGGCGCTGGAAGCAGTGCTGGAGGACGCCGCCCGGCGCGGCGTCCGGAATTTTCTCAACCTGGGCGATACGGTCTACGGGCCGCTGGACCCGGGCCTGACGGCGGCGCGACTAATGGAACTGCCGCTGGTCAGCGTGCAGGGCAACGAAGACCGCCTCCTGTGGGAGCCTGTGCACCAGCCGGCGCCCACCCTGGATTACACCCGGCGGGCACTGAGCGAAGCCCAGCAGGAATGGCTGGCCCGCACACACATGCCGGCCACGGTGGTGGATAAAAGGCTGTTCCTGTGCCACGGCACGCCCAATTCAGACAGCACCTACCTGGTCGAGGAACCCTCCGAACAGGGCGGCTTCCTGAAAGGGCGGACAGCGATCGAGGCCGAACTGGCAGATATCACCGAGAAGATCATTCTGTGCGGGCACAGCCACATGCCCCGCGTCCTGGCCCTCCCGGGAGGGCGGCTGGTCATCAACCCCGGCAGCGTGGGCCTGCAGGCTTATACGGATGACAGGCCGGCGCATAAAATGGAAACCGGCAGCCCGCATGCCCGCTATGCCATCCTGAGCGAGACCGCCGCGGGCTGGCAGGTGGAACAAATCGCCGTGCCCTATGCCTGGGATAAGGCCGCCCGGCAGGCCCAGCAGAACGGGCGCCCCGATTGGGCCAAATGGTTGGAAAGCGGACGGGCGTAAAGAGTATCTTCGACGAACAGGAGCCAACAACGCCAATGAAACTGGACTATGACCTGCTTGCAAAGGAATATGCCCAACACCGCCGCGTACACCCCGGCGTCTTGAAAGCCCTGCTCACCATCAGCGGCGTCAGCCAGGCCAGTAAAGTCCTGGAATTGGGCTGTGGAACAGGGAATTATTCACGGGCCCTCTACAATGCCAGCAGCTGCATGAGCTGGGGTATCGATCCGTCTGAGAAGATGCTGGCCGCAGCCGAGGAGCACGCGGAAGACATCATCTACCAGAAAGCCAGGGCCGAGCGGCTGGATTTCCCGGCGGGGTTCTTCGACCTGGTCTTCTCGGTGGATGTGATCCATCACGTCGGCAACCGGGCAGCGGCCTACCAGCAGGCATACCACGTGCTGCGCAAGGGCGGGCGGGTCTGCACGGTGACCGACTCGGAAGAGATCATCCGCAGGCGCGACCCGCACGCCACTTATTTCCCTGAAACCATCCCGGTCGAACTGAAGCGCTACCCGCCCACCGGTGAACTGGTCACCCTGATGCAGGCAGCCGGATTCCAGGAGATCCACGAAGACCTGGTGGAGTGTCCATACTCGTTGAACAGCAGCCAGCCCTACCGGGACAAAGCCTATTCGTCCCTGCACCTGATCCCCGAAGAAGCTTTCGAGCGCGGGCTGGCACGCATGGAGGAGGACCTAAAAAACGGCCCCATCCCATGCGTGGCACGCTACGTGCTGGTATGGGGGACGAAGTAATGGCCCCCAACGACCGGCGCCTGGCCTCGGCGGTGGAAGCCATCGGCAAGACGCCGCTGGTGCTGCTGGAGCGCATCACGCGCGGGGTCCCAGGCCGGATCCTGGCAAAATTGGAATATCTCAATCCCGGCTTTTCCAAAAAGGACCGCATCGCCCGCCAGATGATCGAGGATGCCGAAGCCGACGGGCGGCTGAAACCCGGCCAGACGGTGGTGGAGCTGACCAGCGGCAACACCGGTACCGGGCTGGCGATCGTTTGCGGCGTGAAGGGGTATCCCTTCGTGGCGGTGATGTCGAAGGGCAACTCGGTCGAACGGGCCCGCATGATGACCGCCCTGGGCGCCGAAGTGGTGCTGGTGGAACAACTGCCGGACTCCGTGCCCGGCAAGGTTTCAGGCGGGGACCTGGCCCTGGTGGAAGAAGCCGCCCGGCACATCGTCCGGGAGCGGGGCGCATTCCGGGCCGACCAATTCCAACTGGAGAGCAATGTACGGGCTCATTATTTGCACACCGGCCCGGAGATTCTGCGGCAGGCCGGGGAACCACTGCATGCCTTCTGCGATTTCGCCGGAACAGGCGGGTCCTTCATCGGCGTCAGCCTGGCGCTCAAGGAGCACGACCCGGCCACACGCTGCTTCCTGGTCGAGCCGCAGGGGGCGGCAGTCCTGTCCGGGCAGGAGGTGACAAACCCGAACCACCGCATCCAGGGCGGCGGTTACGCCATGCCCGACCTGCCCCTGATGCGTCCCGGCTTGGTGGACGGCTACATCCAGGTGGGCGACGAAGAGGCCATCCAGGCCGCGCGGCGGCTGGCCCGTGAGGAGGGGATCTTCGCCGGGTTCTCGTCGGGGGCCAACGTGGCAGCCGCGCTGAAATTGCTGGCCGGGCCGATGCAGGGCCAGACGGTGGTGGTGCTGCTGAACGACTCGGGATTGAAATACTTGAGCACGGATCTATGGGAGTAAACGCAATGGAAAACTATGTCCATGAAAATGACAAATCCAGGGAAAGACTGGAAAATTTCACCGGCCGCCTGAGCGAGGCCCAACTGTCGCACCCGCTGGAAAACGGCTGGACGGCCTCCGCCCAGCTGGCGCACATCGCCTTCTGGGATCAGCGCGCCCTGCTGCTCCTGCGCAAATGGAAGCAGGAGGGCATCCGCCCTTCCGAGATGGACACCGACATCCTGAACGATGCCAGCCTGCCCATCTGGAAAGCCGTCCCGCCGCGCCAGGCCGTGGAACTGGCGCTGGAAAGCGCCCGCCTGGTGGATGCGGAAGTCGCCAGCCTGACCCCGGTGCTCGTGGCCGAGATCGAGGCCAAAGCCGCACAGTTCCGCCTCAACCGGGCCATGCACCGGAATATGCACCTGGATGAGTTGGAAAGGTTATTTCCATGAACCAGGAGATGCAAGTCGAAGAGATTCACTCCGCCGGGCAGGCGGCGCGGTGTGTCACTGCCGGGGAGGATGCCGATCTCGAACCGGCACTCCGGGCGCTTGGGATCAAAACCGGCTGCCCGGTCATCACCCTGATCGGCGGCAGTATCCCAGAGCAGCACGGAAGCGTGACGCAGGGTGCCATCCAAACCATTGCAGAGGCTGCAGAGGCAGCCGGCGCGGCCGTCCTCAGCGGCGGAACCAGGATGGGCGTGATGGAGGTTCTCGGGCAGGCCCGGCTGGAAAAACGGTATGGCTTCCCCCTGCTGGGGATCGCCCCGGCAAGCCTGGTCACCTGGCCGGGAGGCCCCAAAAGCCGGCGGTTTTTAGGGTGGGGAACCCAGCGGGTACCCCTGGCAGACGGCTACAGCCATTTCCTGCTCACGCCGGGGAAAGCCTTTGGAGACGAATCACCTTGGATCGTCCAGGCAGGCGGCCGGATCGCCCAAGACCAACCGGCCATCACCGTGCTGGCCAACGGCGGCAGCGTGGCCCGCCTGGATATCCGGCTGGCCCTGGAAGCGGGGCGCAATATTATCGTGCTGGCCGGGACGGGCCGCCTGGCAGACAAGATGGCAAAGGATGCAGGACATGCCGAACGGGTCAGCATCGTGCCTGCCGGTAGTGTAATGATACTGATCCAAAACTTAAAAATACTTATGAAGGTATAG
The DNA here is from genome assembly GCA_964387495.1 of uncultured Anaerolineaceae bacterium. Classification (GTDB taxonomy): domain Bacteria; phylum Chloroflexota; class Anaerolineae; order Anaerolineales; family Villigracilaceae; genus DSXF01. The sequence goes on along the minus strand of CAYLXB010000035.1, from coordinate 30,065 downwards.
TAACGGCCAAGCATTAGAATTGCCGACAGGATTGAACAAGAATCTCTATGACAACTCTCAAATGGTGGCAAACGTCCGTCTTCTACCAGATCTACCCGCGCTCCTTTGCGGACGGGAATGGTGACGGAATCGGCGATTTCAAGGGGATGATCGAAAAACTCGATTATTTGAAAGACCTGGGCGTGGATGTGCTCTGGCTCTCGCCGCATTTCCCCTCGCCCAACTGGGATTGGGGCTACGATATCAGTGATTACTGCGGCGTGGCCCCGGAATACGGCACGCTGGAGGATTTCAAGGCTTTCCTGGCGGGCGCACATGCGCGCGGCCTGCGCGTCATCCTGGACCTGGTGCTGAACCATACATCCGACCAGCATGCCTGGTTCCTAGAGTCCAAATCGAGCCGTGGCAACCCCAAGGCAGACTGGTATGTGTGGCAGGATCCGGCCACCCGGCAGGGCGGCATGCCCAACAACTGGCAATCCTGCTTCGACGGCCCGGCCTGGACGTATGTGCCCGAGCGCGGCCAGTATTATTACCATTACTTCATGAAGCAGCAGCCGGACCTGAACTGGCGCAACCCGCAGGTCAAGGCGGCCATGTGGCAGGCCGTGCGTTTCTGGCTGGACCTGGGGGTGGACGGCTTCCGCCTGGACGCGATCGGGACGATCTTCGAAGATCCAGCCATGACGCCGCACGACGTGCCGCTCACACTGGCCGAACTGCGGCGGCTTTCCGAGACTGCCCGGACGCCGGCCGAGAAAAAGCGCAAGGAAAAATACTGGCATGACATGTTCTGCCGCCAGTGGGGCGGCCTCGGGCTGCACGACCTGATGAAAGAACTGCGCGCCATCCTGGACGAATACCCCGGCGATCGAATGCTGGTCGGCGAGGACGATAACATCGACTACATGGGCAACGGCAATGACGAACTGCACATGGTCTTCAATTTTCCGCTCATGCATTCCGATCCCATGACGCCGGCGGGCATCCGGCATAACCAGGTGGAACGCCTGGCCCGGCTGGAGGCACTGCCCGTCAAAGGCTGGCCCTGCAATACACTGGGCAACCACGACAGCCCGCGCATGTACTCACACTTTGGGGATGGCCGCCACAACGCCGAACTGGCGCGCCTGAACCTGGCGCTGATGCTCACGCTGAAAGGGACACCCGTCCTGTATAACGGCGAGGAGATCGGCATGAGTGACTACATCATCACCGATCCTTCCCGCCTGCGGGATACGATGGCGACCTGGTATTACGACCAGATGATCAACGAACTCAAGGTGGATCCAGCCGAGGCGGCGGTGTGGGCCGGCGAGATGACACGCGACAAGAACCGCACCCCGCTGCAATGGCGCCAGGCGCCAAACGGCGGATTCTGCCCGGCAGAGGTGGAGCCCTGGCTGCCGGTCAACCCGGATTATGCCCGGGGAGTCAACGTCGAGGAGCAGGCGCCAAAACCGGGTTCCCTGTTGAACGATTACAGGCGGATGTTGGCTATGCGCAAAGCAATGCCTGCGCTTGTCGCAGGAGAATACCGAACGCTGCATTCGCGCGCCAAGGAATATCTGGCCTTCCTGCGGCAGGCTCCCGGCCAGACGGTCCTGGTGGTGCTGAACTACTCCCCCAACCGCCAGGAATTGACCTTCCAGGTTCCCGGCAGGAAAACAGCCCGGATCGTGTTCTCCTCTGCAGCACGCGCAGAAAAAGAAGTGCCGCTGGCGCAAATCGGCCTGGATGCATACGAAGTCTTCATCGCCGAACTGCTCCCCTGAGGCAGATCCTTCTCCCCGAAAGACATCTCCAACCCATCCTTGCCCACGCTCGAATAAGTCACTGCTTTCACCGCCCGCCAGGCCACCTCTGGAACACAGTTCCTGTCTCCAGGCAATCAATGCCCGAAGTGAGGGTTATCCCTTTATTTGCATGATAAACATCCTGCCACTAAACACGCAAATCAGCGGGCTTGGGGTATAATACCTTGTGAAAATCATCACGATAGTAGAAAACCGCGAGGCAGTTTCGTCTCACGGATTTTGTGTTTACCGAACGAAGTGATGAAAACATTTTCCAGACGCATATGCATGCCAAGTGGCAACCGCAGAGGCAACCATGACCAATAAAAGCATCCGCCATAAACCGATCAGTGGACCAGTTCAGGAACTGGTTGAAAAGCACGGCAGCGATCCCGAGGCCGTAATCGAAATACTGAAAGAACTGCAGAATTTGCCCGGAGGGCTTTCCTCCGAGGCATTGACGGATACGGCACTTGCCCTGCACATACCACCCAACCGGGTGCACGGGATCGCCACCTATTACTCCATGCTTGCACCCCAGCCGCGCCAGTATATTGTGCGCGTGTGCGACGGGCCGGTCTGCTGGCTCAAACGGGCGACCACCGAACCCGGCAAACACCTGCCGGAAAAATGGGCCAAAGGAATGCCGGAAGGCTATCATGTAGAGCGCAGTTCGTGCTTGGGACTGTGTGACAGCGCCCCGGCCGTGCTGGTAAACGAAGACCAGGTTGGGCCGATCCATCCCGAAGAGGCCGAAAAAGCCCACCAGGGTTTTCGCGGCGTGCCAACCGATTACAGCCAGCCGCGCAAAGACGAAGTGCGCGTCATGCTGGCCAATACGGGAAAGGTCGATCCGGATGACATTCACTCGGCACTTGCGCACGGAGCCTATGAGGGGCTAAAGAAAGCGCTGGGCATGACCCCCGCACAGGTGATCGCCGAGGTGGAGACCTCCGGCCTGCAGGGGCGCGGCGGAGCCGGTTTCCCGGTCGGGCGCAAGTGGAAATTCGTCGCCGGAACCCCCCGTACGCCAAAATACATGATCTGCAACGCGGACGAGTCTGAGCCGTTGATCTTCAAAGACCGGGTGCTGATCGATACCAACCCGCAGCAGCTGCTCGAGGGCATGGCCATTGGCGGCTATGCCTGCGGAGCCAACGAGGGTTGGATATACATTCGCGGGGAATACAACGCGCAGGCCAGGCGCCTGCAAAGAGCCATCCAGCAGGCAGAGCAGGCGGGCTGCCTGGGCGACAACATTTTCGGCAGCAGTTTTTCATTTCACATCCACACCCACGCGGGTGCAGGCGCTTATATCTGCGGAGAAGAGACAGCCCTGATCGAGAGCCTGGAGGGCAAACGCGGTGAACCTCGCCTGCGGCCCCCCTTCCCGCCTATCGCCGGATTCCGAGGCCAGCCGACTGCGGTCAACAACGTCGAGTCGTTTTCGGCTGTGCCGTCCATCCTGCGAAACGGGGCAGAGTGGTGGAAAGGACTCTCGAAATACCCGGTTGCGGGCACAAAAGTATATATGCTGTTGGGCAATGTCTGCCACCCGGGCCTGTTCGAAGCGCCGTTCGGCCTGACCCTGCGTCAAATCATCAACCGCTTCGGAGGCGGGATCAAACCCGGCTCCGAATTCAAGTTTGCATTGACCGGCGGAGCAGCCGGCACGATCGTCAGCGCGTCCCAGCTGGATATCCCGATCGATTATGCCTCCTCCCAAAAGGGTATCAGCCTGGGGGCGGGCGCATTCCTGGTCTGCGACCAGACGGTCTCTGTGGTGGCATTCCTGCGGGAATTGCTGCATTTCTTTGCATCCGAGTCATGCGGTAAGTGCACCCCCTGCCGGGTGGGCACATGGCGCGCTTATGAAATCCTGGCACGCATGGCCAGCGGCGAGGGCCAAAAAGGCGATGTGGAAGAGTTGAAAGCGCTTGCCAACAACATGATGCTGGCTTCCTTCTGCGGGCTGGGGCAGTCAGTTCCCATCCCATTGAACTCGGCTTTGAACAGGTTTGCGGCGGAATTCATCGCCGCAGAGCGGTAGAGAGGCAACCATGACTATCAATATCACCATCAACGGACAAAAGATCGAAGCCCGCGAAGGCCAGACCATCCTGGCCGCTGCACGTGAGAACCACATCCGCGTCCCCACCCTGTGCTATCACAAAGACCTGTCACCAACCGGCAACTGCCGCATGTGCGTGGTGGAGGTCAAAAATGCACGCTTCCTGCAGGCTGCGTGCGTGACGCAGGTCAGCGAGGGCATGGAAATAGAGACCGAGAACGAGAAGGTGATCGCCTCACGCAGGTTGTCCCTGCAGTTGATGCTGGCCAACCACCCGCAGGACTGCCTGACATGCGACGTGGGCGGGGAATGCGAACTGCAGGACATGGCCTATGAATACAAGGTGGAGGTGCCGGCCTGGGGCTCGAAAGGGACACGGTATGTGCCGGATAGCGATCCCAACCCATTCATCCGTGTGGATATGAACAAGTGCATCCTGTGCAGGCGTTGTGTGCTGGCCTGCGCAGAAATCCAGGTACGGGATGTATGGGGCGTGGCCAAACGCGGCATCGACGAAGTCATTGCAGCCGGCGCCGGGACGACCATGCTGGAAGCGCGCTGTGAATCTTGCGGGCAGTGTGAAGCCTACTGCCCAACAGGCGCGCTGGCGAACAAAATGAACTACGGGATGGGACGCGCCCACCAGGTCAGGAAAGTCACCAGCACCTGCACCTACTGCGGTGTGGGCTGCCAGTTCAACCTGTTGGTGAAAGACGATAAAGTGATCGGCGTTTCGTCCGAACCGGCTGCTCCTGTAAACGGCATGGCGCTGTGTGTCAAAGGCCGCTATGGCTACGACTTCATCCACCATCCGGACAGGCTGTTGAAGCCGCGCGTACGCCGGTATTTACTGGAGGACAAGAAAAAATCCCGCCGCGGGAGTGCCTGGGAGTGGGTGGAAACCGACTGGGAAACAGCATTGAACCTGGCTGCGCGACGACTGCGCGAGGCCCGGGACAAAACGGGACCGGACAGTGTGGGCATTTTGACTTCGGCCAAATGCCTGAATGAAGAAAATTACTTGATGAACAAACTGGCGCGGCAGGTCATAGGAACCAACAACATTGACCACTGCGCCCGTCTCTGACACTCCAGCACGGTGGCCGGTCTGGCCACTTCCTTTGGCTCGGGCGCCATGTCCAACACGATGGAGGATGTCGCCAGGAAGGCGGAGACATTCTTCGTCATCGGTTCCAATACCACAGAACAGCATCCGGTCTTCGGCACGATGATCCGGCGGGCAGTGCGATTCCGCAAGGCCAAACTCATCATTGCCGACCCGCGCCGGATCGAACTGTGCGATTTTGCCACCATGCACCTGCAGCATAAGCCCGGCACGGATATCGCCCTGGTCAACGGCCTGATGAACATCATGCTCGAGAAAGGCTGGGTGGATGAAAAATTCATCGCCGAACGCACCGAGGGCTTCGAAGAGTTCAAACAAACCATCCTGCAATATCCGCCGGAGAAGGCGGCCGGGATAACCGGTGTGCCCGTGGAGCAGCTCTACCAGGCAGCCGAAATCCTGGGTACCAGCAAGCCAATGGCGGTGATGTGGGCCATGGGCATCACCCAACACATTACCGGCGTACGCAATGTGATGACACTGGCCAATCTGCAAATGCTGACCGGCAACATGGGCGTGCCCGGCGGCGGTGTCAACCCCCTGCGCGGGCAGAATAACGTGCAGGGCGCATGCGATATGGGCGGGCTGCCCAACGTCTACCCCGCCTACCAGGCAGTGACCAACGAAGAGGTGCAGACCAAGTTCGCCAAAGCCTGGGGACGAACCAGCAATACCACGGTGGGTTTGACCGTCACCCAGATGATGCCGGGGATTCTGGAAGGCAAGATCCATGCCCTGTACATCCTGGGCGAAGACCCGGTCATGTCGGACCCGGACACCCATCACATCCGTGAGTGCCTGGAGAATATAGACTTCCTGCTGCTGCAGGAAATCTTCCCGTCCGAAACCGCCGTATATGCCGATATCCTGCTTCCGGGCGTTTCCTTTGCAGAAAAGACCGGCACCTTTACCAACACCGAACGGCGCGTGCAGATGGTGCGCAAGGCGATCGAACCGCTTGGGCAGGCACGCCCAGACTGGCAGATCACAGCCGAGCTCGCACAGCGCATCCTGGCCGAGACGCCGGATGCGGTTCCGGCCGAGGCGCCCTTTGGCGGTTGGGAATATGCGGATGCCAGTGCCATCATGAGCGAAATCAACGCCCTGACACCTTCCTATGGCGGCATCACCCATGCCCGGCTGGAAAAAGGCCAGGGCTTGCACTGGCCCTGCCCCAGTCTTGACCACCCCGGCACACCGATCCTGCATACCAAGCAATTCTCGCGCGGCCTGGGAAAACTGGCCCCGATCGACCATGTCCCGCCGGCCGAACTGCCGGATGATGCGTACCCATATGTAATGAGCACCGGCCGGGTGATCTATCACTGGCACGGCGGCCAGATGACCCGCCGCGCTCGCGGACTGATGACCGTCTACAGCAACGCATTGATCGAGATCAATCCGGATGATGCCGTGGGGCTGGGCTTGAAGGAAGGCCAGCACGTGCGCGTGTCCTCCAGGCGCGGCAGCATCGAGGCAGAAGCCTGGGTAACCGAACGGGTTCCGCCCGGCATGGTGTTTGCCAACTTCCACTTCCCGGAGGCCTCTGCCAACGAATTAACCCAGGCGGCACTCGATCCGGTGGCAAGGATTCCGGAGTACAAAGTGACAGCAGTTCGTGTAGAATTGGTATAGAATCTTCCCACCCGCGACCAAAGGAGGTTGGTATGAAGTTCTTATATCCAGTTCCCCCCAGTTCCATCGTCACGCAGACATTCGAGGAGCATGTCCGGCGGGCCGAGGCCAATCACTGGCAATACTATTACGGCGGCATCGACTGGGCGGTACCCAGCGGCACATCCCTCAAAGCCGCCCAGGATGGAACCGTCAAGGAGACCCGCAACGACGCCACCGGCTACGGCATGCATGTGCGCATTGAACATGCCAACGGCTACCTGACCATCTACGGCCACATGCAAAAGATCGATGTCAAGGCTGGAGATCAGGTAAAAGCCGGCCAGGTGATCGGCAAGTCCGACAACACCGGCAACTCCACCGGCCCGCACCTGCATTTCGAACTGCGCAAAGGCAACATCCCCATCGACCCGGCGCCTCTGCTGGTCACAAAATTGAGTGACACGGACAGCGAAGAGGGGCCGGTCGATATCTCCGGCGAGACCGGCACGGAACCGGCCGAATTTCCCAAACTGCCCAGGGCGCGTGTAACAGCTGCTGTCCTGAACGTCCGCACCGGCGCTGGCGTGGAATACCCCGCCGTCTCCACCCTGCCGGCAGGTACGGAAGTGGAGGTCCTGCGCAAGGTGGTCAAGGGCAATGACATCTGGCTGCAGATCGGACGCGAGCAGTTCATCGCAATAAAATACCAGGGATATGCCCTGGCCAGATGGACCTAGTCAGGCAAGATGCCAGCAAAGCAGGTTACAAAGAGCAGGCGGCTTCCCAACCGCCTGCTCTTTGTTAGCATCCCCCAATTCGATTATTCCATTTGGCCGGAATTCCTGTATACTAATGAAAAAGGATTCACACCCGGATACTTCAGACAAAACCTTTCACTGGCAAGGAGTGATCCGATATCCAATGATTTGAGGGTTGCCAACCAACTTTATCCTATTATGGCAACACAGGCATAGACGGGCAAAAGCCCGCTCAGGCTTGAAGGAGGTCACGATGGGCCGATCATCTCAACCCGGGAAAGCAGGCGCCAGCCTGGCTGGTTCTGACGAGCTGGCGCGCGCACTTTTTGAGCAGACCACGGAGGGTATTCTCATCGGCACACAGGAGGGGGAAATCCTGGATGTCAACCAGCACAGTTGTGACATGCTGGCATATTCCCGCCGCGAATTGCTTGCCCGATCCCTGACAGAGATTCTTTCTCCTGGCGCCCCGGAGCAAACACATGCCACCCTGGAAGCACTCCAACCCGGCGGCACCCTGTCACGCGAGTATGGCCTGCACAGGAAAGACGGCAGGATCGTCTATACCCAATTCAGCATCCGCAAGCTACCCTCGGGCAAACTGCTTTGCATGGCTCACGATATCACTGACCGTGTACTGGCAGAGCAAAAATACCGGGCCGTTTTTGAGAATGCCGCCGAAGGCTTGTTCCAGTCCACTCCCCGGGGTCGTTTTTTACAGGTGAACCCGGCCATGGCACGCATTTTCGGTTACGAATCGCCAGAAGCCATGCTCCGGGAAGTGACCGATATTACCCGCCAACTGCACGCCTCGCCCGGCCAGCGCAAACAGTTCCTGCAAGCGCTTGAAAAAAACGACTTGGTGGAACGATTCATAGGAAAATATCGCCGCAAAGACGGCAGCAGCATCTGGTTATCCATCAGCGCCCGCACCGTGCGAAACGATAAGGGAAGGATTAGATATTTCGAGGGGTTCATCCAGGATATTACCGATTCCAGGCTGGCAGAAATTGCGCTCCAGGAGAGCGAAGAGAAATATCGAACATTGTTCCGGAACTCTGCCCTGGCGATCGGCATACGCAACCCCGACGGGGGGTATATCGAGTTCAATGATGCCTACAGCCGCATGCTGGGTTATTCGCAGGAAGAATTATTGACCCTGACGACGATGGACATCACGCACCCCGAAGACAAACCCGTATCCCGAGGCAACATGCAGGCAGTGGCAGAGGGCAGGGCAGAGGTGCGCCGCTATGAAAAGAGGTACATCCATAAAGACGGCTCCATTGTCTGGGGGGATGTCAACGTTCAACCTTTAAAGTCAGCCGACGGGAAAATAATCGGGCTGCTGGGGACGGTGGTTGACATCACCGAAAGAAAAAAGATGGAAGAAGAGCTGCGAAAAAGCCAGAGGCAGCTTGAAAGCATCTTCCGGGCTGCGCCGGTTGGGATTGGCGTCGTCGCACAGCGCGTTCTCATCGCTGGCAACAAACGCTTGTGCGAGATGACCGGGTATGACTGGAGTGAGCTGTCCAACCAGAGCGCCCGCATTCTCTATCCAACCCAGGAGGAGTTCGAATTTGTCGGCCAGGAGAAATATCGCCAGATCGCGATCACCGGGACCGGTACGGTTGAAACACGCTGGCAAAAAAAGGACGGCACAATCATCCACGTTTTGCTCTCCTCTTCACCGATCGACCCCGCCGACCTGGTGCGAGGGGTGACGTTCACCGCGCTGGATATCACCGAACGCAAACAAACAGAAGATGCCCTGCGTGAAAGCGAAGAGAAATACCGTTCACTGTTCAACCAGTCAGTCGAAGGCATTTACCTGCATGAAATCGACGGCCGGATATTGGATGTCAACCAGATGGCCTCCATACAATCAGGTTACACGCGGGATGAGTTGCTGCAATTGAACATTTTCGACCTTCAATCCGATGTGTTCGACAGAGAAGATATCCTGCAGCAATGGAACCGGTGGCAATTGGGGCAGAGATTCACAATAGAAGGGAAACACAAACGCAAGGACGGAACCACTTACCCGGTCGAGGTCTCAACCGGCCTCATCTCCCACGGAGGCCGCATTCTCATGCTCGCAATCGTCCACAACATTTCTGAACGCAAGCAGGCCGAGGAATTGTTGAGAGAAAGCGAAGAACGCTACCGCCAGATCGTAGAGGCCAGCCCGCTGGGCATCCATATCTACGAACTTGACAAGGATGGGCGCCTCATTTTTTCAGGTGCCAATCCGGGCGCAGACACCATCCTGGGCGTGGAGCATATCCAATTCATCGGCCTGACGCTGGAAGAAGCCTTTCCACCGCTGGCAGACACCGATGTGCCCTCCCATTACCGCCAGGCTGCCTGTGAGGGCACCCCATGGAAAACCGAGGAAATCCAGTACGAGCATGGAAAGATCAAGGGTGCTTTCCAGGTTTTTGCGTTCCAGACCGGCAAAAACCGGGTCACGGTTATGTTCCAGGATATTACTGAGCGTAAGTGGGCAGAACAAACACTTAAAGAACAAACAGATGAACTGGAAGCGCTTTTTTCTGTCTCCACCACGCTGCGAACCGTTCGCTCCACGGATGAAATGCTGCCGGTCGTGCTGAAGGAGATGCGCCGGGTATTGGATGCAGATGCCGGGGCGATCGTACTCCTGGATACCGATCAATCCCATTTCACGATCATGCTCTCGGATGGCCTGCTGGCAGCCAACACAGGGCTCAGGTTTCCATCCAGCGAGGGATTGAGCGGTAAAGTCTTCCGGACACACCAGCCCTGCGTGGTGGAGGACATCAGCCAGGCGCCCGACCGCCTGCCGGGCGTCATCGGGGAGGAGACCCTTGGGCCGGAGGCAATCGTTCCCCTGCAATCAGAAACCGAAATGCTGGGGGTTTTGATCGCGGAACGCAAGAAGGGTGCGCCGCGTTTTTCGCCAGAAGATATCCGCCTGCTTTCGGTGCTGGGCGAGATGACCGGCAATACCCTCCGGCGCACCCGCTTGTATGACCAGGCCCTCAACCGCCAGGAACGGCTCCAATCCCTGCATAATATCGATCTGGCAATCACATCCAGCGTCGACCCGCGGGTCACACTGGATGTCCTGCTGGCAGAGGTCACCACACACCTGCGGGTGGATGCGGCCGATGTCCTGCTGTTCAATCCCCAGACGTATCTGCTCGAGTTCACTTCCGGGCGCGGATTGAAATCCCAGGGGAGCGAGAGGATCCGGCTGGGTGACGGGATTACCGGGCGGGTTGCCTCAGAGCGGCGCGCCCTGGGCCTGACGGACATCTCCAAAGCCCGGGAACAACTGGCCAACAGAAAACTGCTGGAGGCGGAAAGATTCACAGCCTATCACGGTGCACCGATGATCTCCAAGGGGCAGGTCATCGGGGTGCTGGAAGTCTTTCACAAGTCCCCCATCGAAGCCACACCGGACTGGGTGGAATTCCTGGAAGCCGTGGCCACGCAGGCGGCCATCGCGATCGACAATGCGCAAATGTTCGAAAACCTGCAGCACGCCAACTTCGACCTGTCATTGGCTTATGACGCCACCATCGAAGGCTGGTCACGCGCCCTGGACCTGCGCGACAAGGAAACCGAAGGCCACAGCCAGCGCGTGACGGAGATGACCCTGCAGCTGGCGCGTGAACTCAATGTGAGCCAGGAGCGGTTAATCCACATCCGGCGCGGCTCGCTGCTGCACGATATCGGGAAAATGGGCATCTCCGATACCATCCTGCTCAAGCCCGGCCCCCTGACCGAGGAGGAATGGGTCATCATGCGCAAGCACCCCGAATATGCCTACGACCTGCTCTCGCCAATCACGTACCTGCGGCCGGCGCTGGATATCCCCTACTGCCACCACGAACGCTGGAACGGAAGCGGTTATCCCCGCGGCCTGAAGGAGGAACAAATTCCACTGGCCGCACGCATTTTTGCCGTCGTGGATGTATGGGATGCCATTACCAATGATCGCCCCTATCGCCCGGCATGGCCGGTGGAAAAAGCACGCTCCTACCTGTATTCACAGGCCGGGAAGGAACTGGACCCGCAAATCGTGAATGCTTTCTTCAGGAAACGCCTGATGTTTGGCATTTCATAATCCCCATCCTCCGTGCCTGCCTTGCGGCGCGGATGCCTGAAAGAACAGTAGAATCACACCATGAAACCTGCCCGCACTGCCATATTTCTGTCCCTGTTGTTTGCCATCGAAGCCTGTACACGCAGCGCACCGGCGTCCAGGGTGAACCCCGCCGGCCCATTTGTGCCTCTGGACGGCGTCACTGCGGTGCCGCTCGAACTACTGCTGCCGCCCACGCGCGGGGCCGGCACCCCAATCCTCACCCCCACGCCAGATGCCCCGCACAGCCTGCCGACACAGCGCAGCGATGTCGAACAATACGTGGTCCAGGCCGGGGATTCACTGGGTGTCATCGCCGAGCAGTACGGCGTCAGCGCCGAGGCTGTGGCGGCTGCCAACAAACTGGCTGACCCCAACCAACTTGAAATCGGCCAGGTACTGACCATCCCTGTGGCCGAAGCAGGGGCGGCCGGCTCCGCTTTCAAGATCATCCCCGATTCGGAACTGGTGCATGGGCCGGCCAGCCTTACGCTCAACCTGCCCGAGTTCATCCAATATCGCGGCGGTTACCTGGCTCAATATTCAGAAGAGGTGGAGGGCGAGATCCTGGACGGAGCGGCCATTGTTCAAAAAGTCGCCGGGGATTATTCGATCAATCCCCGCCTGCTGCTGGCCGTGTTGGAACAGCGCGGCCAGTGGATCAGCAATCCCAATCCCGAAGCAGGCGTACTGGAGTACCCGCTTGCATATTACGACCCCTGGAGAGCCGGCCTGTACCGCCAACTGGCCTGGGCGGCAGACGAATTGAACCGCGGCTATTATGCCTGGAAGGCGGGGAGCGTTTCGAGCTGGGTGCTGGCAGATGGCAGCGTGGTGCCGGTGGATGCCACCATCAACGCCGGGACTGCAGCCGTGCAGCACCTGTTTGCGCGGCTGGACGACCGCCCGGCGTGGGAAAAAGATGTAAGTTACCAGGGCTTGTTCCAGACATATTTCTTCCTGTTCGGGTACCCGTTCGACCTGGCCATCGAGCCCCTGCGGCCAGCAGGACTGGCCCAGCCAAAACTGGAACTGCCCTTCCCGGCCGAAGAAACCTGGCTGTATACCGGCGGTCCGCACGGCGGGTGGGGCGGCGGTTCGGCCTGGGCAGCGCTGGATTTTGCTCCCCCTGGAGAACCCCAGGGCTGCATCAGCAGTGAGGCATGGGTTACTGCCGTGGCAGACGGCCTGATCCTGCGCGCCAAAAACGGCGCCGTGATCCAGGACCTGGATGGGGATGGATTCGAGCAGACCGGCTGGGTCATCCTGTATATGCACGTGGAAAACCGGGAGCGCGTCCTGCCGGGGACCGTGCTGAAGGCAGGAGAGCGGGTGGGACATCCATCCTGCGAGGGCGGCCTTTCGAATGGGACTCACCTGCACATCGCCCGGCGATACAACGGGGAGTGGATCCCGGCCGACTCCTTCATTCCTTTTGTCCTGAGCGGCTGGCGGGCGGAGAGTGCGGGGAGCGAGTACGACGGCTACCTGCGCCGCGACGATCAGGTCGTGGAAGCCTGGGAGGGGAACCTGCCGGAAAATCAAATCCAGCATTAATCTTCCGCGCCGGCAAACAGGTATAATCAAAGCGTTTCGTGGTCAATCTGTCTATGGAGAACGTTTTGAAACCCACCGTCAAAACAGTGAGCCTGTTGTTCCTGATCGCCAGCCTGTTGAGCGCCTGCGCGCCCGTAGCTGCCTCTTCCTTGTGGGGAGTGCGCTCCACGCCCACACCGGCGGGGGGGGAACAAACCTTCCAGCAGCCAACACAGGTTTCCACGGATCCACCGCCGCCAACCCGGGTCAGCCCGCGTCCCAGCCCGGTTGTGCCCAGCCCAACTGCCACACGCCCGCCAATCCAAATCGTCCAGGGATTGACCGCCACCCCGGCGCCGGTGCCGACATTCGACGAACAAACAACGGACGATCCGCCAATTCTATACTACACGCAATCCGGGGACACGCTTGAGGCTGTTGCGGCACATTTTGGCGTGAAGGTCGAAAAGATCACATCGCCCGGCATCGTGCCTCCAACCGGGCTGATCCTGCCGAACACCCTTCTGATCATCCCCGCCGTGCTGGATGAGACTTCGCCTGATGACCTGAGCATGCCCGACAGTGAAGTCTCCTACACCGCCAGTGCGGTGGACTTCAACACCGAAGAGTATGCCAGACAGGCTGGCGGCTACCTGGGCACGTACAAGGAGTACCTGGGCAGCACCGGCTGGACGACCGGCCCGGAAGGTGTAGACCGCATCTGCATCGAGAACTCGATCAACCCGCGCCTGATGGTTGCATTGCTCGAATATGAGGGCAACTGGATAACCGGCGAGCCAAAGGGCATCCTGGGCGTGGACTATCCCCTGGGCTACCATAACCTGCGCTATCAAGGCCTGTTCCGCCAGATGATGCTGGCCGTACAGGATTTGATGGTGGGATATTACGACTGGCGCGCCGGCACGCTGATCGAACTGACCTTTCTCGATGGAGAAACGCTGCGCATTGCGCCGGCCTTGAACGCCGGGACAGTAGCCATCCAGTACTACTTTGCAAAAAAAATGACGCGGACCCAATGGGCCCAGGCGATCGACCCCAAGACGGGTTTCCCGGCTTTCTACGCCCAGATGTTTGGCGACCCGTGGGCGCGCGCCCAGAGCATCGAGCCGCTTTTTCCGCCCAACCTGGTCCAACCGGACCTGGTCCTGCCGTTCGAACCGGACCAGGAATGGAGTTACACTGGCGGGCCGCACTCGGCCTGGGAGCATGAAGGTGCCATGGCGGCAATCGATTTTGCCCCTTCCACCGATTCGGCCGGGTGTGTCGAATCAGAAAAATGGCTGGTTGCATCCGAGTCCGGGCTGGTGGTTCGCTCGGGCAACGGGGTGGTGGTGCTCGACCTGGACGGCGATGGATACGAACAAACGGGATGGAACCTGCTCTATCTGCATGTGGACACCCTGGACCGCCCGTCCGCGGGAACCTGGCTGGACAAAGACGACCGCCTGGGGCATGCCTCCTGCGAGGGCGGTGTTTCGACCGGCACGCATGTGCATTTTGCGCGCAAATACAACGGCGAATGGATTCTGGCCGACGGACCGGTGCCGTTCGTCTTGAGCGGCTGGACCGTGCACGCGGGGAAAAATCCCTATGAAGGCACCCTGACCAAGGGCGACCAGACCATCTACGCCGACCCGGTGGGTACCGCCAAGAGCATAATTTTCCGCAAAGAAGAAGATGACTAGATCCCAGTTCCTGCCAGGTCTGTGCCTGCTGATCCTGATCCTGACAGGGTGCGCCCCTGCAGCAGCGCCCGCCCTGGCCGTCTCCTTCCCAACCCTGCCTGCCGGCGAGCCGGTCTTTGTGACAACTCCCCTGCCGGCGCGCCCGGCGTACAGGCCCGGTGAATTAGTGGATTACAGCGCCCAGAGCGGTGACACCCTGCCTGCCCTGGCGAAACGCTTCAACACCAGTATCCCGGAGATCCTGGAGGCCAACCCCTATATCCCGGCAGATGCGACCACCATGCCGCCCGGCATGCCGATGAAGATCCCCATTTACTACCTGCCCCTGTGGGGAAACCCTTATCACGCCATGCCCGACCATACCATCGTCAACGGGCCGGGCGATGTGGGTTTCGACAGCACGGCTTTCGTCGAGTCCCAACCCGGCTGGCTGAAAGATTACGTGGACTATGTAGGCGCCCGCAACCGCAGCGGGGCGGAGATCGTGGATTACGTCGCGGGAAATTTCAGCGTCAGCCCGCGCCTCCTGCTGGCCCTGCTGGAGTACCAGGCCCAGGCATTGAGCGATCCGGTCATGCCCAGGGATGCCTTCCTGCTGGGATACGAGGAACGCTATCACCGGCGGCTTTACCTGCAGCTGGTCTGGGCCGCGAACGCGTTGAACAACGGCTATTACGGCTGGCGCACCGGGCGAATGACCATCTTCGAGCACACCGACAAGCGGCTGGAGCGCCCGGACCCCTGGCAGAATGCCGGCACGGTGGCCGCCCAATACTATTTTTCACGCCTCCTCCGCCCGGCAGAGTATGCACGCGCCATCAGCCAGGATGGCCTGTTGAAGACGTATACCGCCCTGTTCGGAGACCCATGGGCCGACCCCGTCGAACTGATGCCCGGCAGCCTGCAGCAGCCTGAACTGACCCTGCCCTTCCCATCCGGGCATGTCTGGAGCCTGACGGGCGGCCCGCACACCGGCTGGGGGCAGGGCGAACCGTTCGCAGCGGTGGACTTCGCGCCGCCGTCCGACCGCAGCGGCTGTTTCACCGCCGACGTGCAGGAATATTCCACTGCCATGGCAGACGGCCGGGTGGCGCGCACCGATACCGGTCTGGTGGTGCTCGACCTGGACGGGGACGGCGACGAACGCACCGGCTGGGTGCTGGTTTACGTGCATGTGGCCACGGCCGGACGGGCGGAAACGGGCATGGAACTGAGAACCGGAGATCCGGTGGGTTACCCATCCTGCGAGGGCGGGCGTGTCACCGGCACACACATCCACGTGGCGCGCAAATACAACGGCGAGTGGATCGCGGCCGAAGGGGCGCTGGCCTTCGACATGGAGGGCTGGGTGCCCCACAACGGCAAGGCCGCCTACCAGGGCACCCTGACGCGCGGCTCGGTGACCGTCACAGCCTGCGAATGTTCGGACCTGTACAGCCAGGTCAAGGCGGGCTTGCAGCGCTGACCCGGCCAGTTTCAAGGATAAAAACAGCCCTCCCGGTTCTGGAACCCGGAAGGGCTGTTTTGTTTCAGGCAGAGCGGTAAAGTGCTATTGCTCCGGTACTGGAGGCGGGGTATAAAGGCCCTGTTTGGCCAGTTCCACCCGTCCATCCCGTTCTTCATGGATCTCATAGCGCAATTCAAGCGGAAAGACCCGGCCGAGCATGGCCTGGGCCGGGCAGTAACGCACAGCCGAAAGTTCCAGGGCGCGCAGGAGGGCAGCTTCATCGACGCCTTTGCCGGTGACAACGTACGTGACGACCGCCCGCGTGATCACTTTCGGGTGCTCCTGCGCCCGCTCGGCATGGACTTTAACTTCGAAACCGGTCACCTCCTGGCGTTTCTTGGAGAGGATGGAGATGACATCCATGGCGGTGCAGCCCGCCAGGCTGAGCGCCATGAGTTCCATCGGGCGCAGGCCGTCATCGTCCCCGCCCACGTCGAGGCTGGTGCCGAGAGGAATGGCATGGCCCGAATCGGCCGTGCCGGTGAAAGACATGCGTCCTTTCCAGGTGACTTTTGCATCCATGGTTGTTTCCTCCAAAAAAAGAATCATTCCTGAATGATGGGCGTGACGTATTTCTCCAGAGCCGGGAGCTTGATCTCGCCTGACCAGGCCAGGCGCACCCGCCCGGATCGGTCGATGACATACGAACTGGGCAATCCCGGTGTGCGAAAAATGCCCATGGCAAGGTTTTGCGGATCGAGCCAGACCGGGAACGTCAAACCGCTGCGGTCCACGAAAGCCTGCACATCCGCCGCCTGATCACCGGCATTGACTGCGATCAGGGTAAACCCCTCGGCTTGGTGGGCTTGGTAATACGCCTGCAGGATGGGCATCTCGGCCTTACAGGGCGGGCACCAGGTGGCCCACAGGTTGACCAGCACCACTTGGCCGCGGTAATCTTCCAGGTCTGCTTCCTTGCCGTCCAGGCCGGCCAATGCCAGGTCGGGGGCAGCGTAATCCACCGCCACCGGCACAACAGCGCCAATATCCTGTCCGGAAGCCTCCGGCGCCGCACCGGGAAAGGCAAACAGAACCAGCACGGCAACCAGGAGCAGGCTCAGGCCAAGGGCGATCAGACCAAACGGAGCACTGCTTCGAACGCGGCGGGAAGACATACGCTAAGCAGCAATCCGCTGGATCTCGGCCAGCAGTTGGGCCTCGGGCACGGCACCAACCAGCGTTCCGGCGCCGTCATTGAGGGTGGTCTGCGGCACCCCCTGCACCCTGAATTTGTTGGCAAGGTCAGGGAATTCCGTCGCTTCCACGGCATCCGCCTGCACCAGGGGGCTTTCCAGCGCCATCTTGTGAGCGAGCACCACGGCCCGCGGGCAGTATGGTCAGGTGGGGGTGACGAATACCTGCAGGTGAACCGGCTTGGTCAGGTCCTTGAGAAACTCGCGCGCCTGCGGGCCGAGGCCTGAATCCCGCCCGGAAACCATGAGAAGCGCCTGGATGAACGAACTGAACTCATGCCCGGCAGGGATGCCGGAAAAACGCACACCATGGTCCACGATCTGCTCGCCATCTTTGGATGCAATCACCAGCGCGGGCGCCTTGTCAACGTGATACTGGCGGGCCAGGTCTGGTTCACGATCCATATCGTGGATGCCGAGGCTGAATTTAGGCGAAATTGCCGCCACTTCTTCGGCCAGCTTGCGGGTGTCGGCACAATATTCGCAATTCTTCTCCTGACCGAAGAAAAGGATATGGACGGGTTCCTGCAGACCGCTGAAGGCTTCCTGCAGTTGTTGGACGATCTGTTCATTGAGCAAGTTGGGCATTTTTCTCCATACTGCCCCCACGGGGCAAAATCAAAATTTATCAGGTGCAGCCAGCGCCGCCAGAGAGGGCAAAGCCGCAGGACTCACAGGCAAGTTCCAGGAGGCCGTTGTAGTCGAGCCGCCCCGCCTGACAACGGGGGCAGGGATCGCCGCGCCGCAGTGGCGTGCCGGGGGGAACGTCTGGCTCAACGGGTAAAGGCGGGTTCGAGCCGGGAAAAGAAGGCAGGAGGTCCGGTCGGAGGTTCACGTCCGTTAGATGCGCTCAGCCCCCAAAAGTTACAACTTTCATTCCTTCAGGAACTCCTCGAGATCGAGGCATTTGTACAGGCGCTGGCGCACGTCGCCGGGCAGGCCGGTTTCTTCCGCGCTGGCGTGCACCAGGGAAACGGTCTTCTTAAGCGTATCCACCACCACGCGGCAGTTTGGGCAGCCGGCCAGGTGGGACTCGATCGCGCGGCACAGCTCTTCCCGCGCGGAGCCATCCACGTAATCGGACAGGGAACCGAGCAAAGTTTGACATTCGGAGTGGTCGTGCATCAGGATTTCTCCTCGGTCAGGCGTTCCTGGTAATATGCCGAAAGCTGCTCCCGCAGGAACAGGCGGGCACGCAGCAGGCGGGTCTTGACGGCAGTCTCGGTCAGGCCAAGGGCTTCACCGGTCTCACGGATGGAGAGGCCCTCGACATCGCGCAGCAGGAAGACAACCTTCAGTTTTTCGGGCATGCGCCGGACAGCCTGGTCAAGATAGGAAAAAGATTCGGACGAGAGCAGGGTCTCCTCGGGCAGGGAAGCCCAATCCACGAATTGGACCGGCGTGTAATCTTCCTCGTCTGTGTCCTCATCGCCGGTGGCCACCGGAATTTCCGGCCTGCGCTTGCGGATGAGCATGAGGGCTTCGTTGACGGCAATGCGGTAGAGCCAGGTGGAGAGGCTGGAGCGTCCTTCGAAAGCCGGCAGGCTCTGCAGGGCTTTGAGAAACGTGTTTTGGAGAACATCCTCGGCATCCTGCGCATCGCCAAGGATCTTCAACGCCAGCCGGTAGACTTGGGAGGAATGAGTTTCCACAAGGCGGGCAAACTCAGCCCGGTCACCGGCCCTCAGGGCTTCAACGGAAATGGAAGAGTCGGGCGTATCACTCATCAAGTTAGATGCAATCAATACAAAGAAGTTACAAGGTTTTCAAAATGCAGCCTGGAATCCACGGTCGAGGAAATCACAGCCGCATAAACGGCCTCCAGCAGGGGCAGGCGCGAGTATAACCTGTTTTGTCTGGATATCATACCGCAAAAGGTACAAATATCCATTCTTTCATGATATTTGCCACTATGAATGAAGAGGCGCTATGCATTAATATCCTTAAAAGTATGTCCACCGAACTTGTTGATTTTCCACTGTTCAAAAACCTCAACCCTGAGGCAATGGAACTGCTCATCCCGCTGGCCGAAGCGTTCCGGTACGCACCGGGAGCAAATATTTTCCAGCAGGGGGAGCGGGCGGATTACCTATACCTGCTGACACACGGGCAAGTGGACGTGTGCTACAGGCCGTATGATGGCCCGACACCCATCGTTACCCATATCAATGCGGGCGGCGTGTTTGGCTGGTCAGCTGTGATCGGCAGCAAGAACTATTCGTCCGGCGCAATCAGCGTCGAGCCGAGCGAGGGTTGGCGCATCCTGGGCAATCACCTGCGGCTGCTGTGCAGGGAACACCCGGAAGCCACGCGCGAGATCCTCGAACGGCTGGCCACCACCGTTTCCTCACGCTGGCGGGATGCGCACCTGCAGGTATGCGCCCTGCTGGCAGAAAGTATGACCCACACCGGGAGGTAACCCCATGTCAGATGAGACCCAACACACGACCGAAGAACAACTCAAGGTGTTGCTGGAGCAGGTCAGTGCGTATATCGAGCAATTCCATGGCGGGTCGGTGGAGTTTGTCTCTTTCGACGGCAAAGTCCTGAAGGTACACCTGGGAGGCGCCTGCCTGGGATGCCCGCTCTCGCCCGCCACCCTGCACGGCTGGGTGGAAGGCACCGTGCGGCAGTTCTTCCCGGATATCGAAAAAGTCGAAGGGGTTTGACAGTATAAAGTATAATGTACGGAGGCTGCACGGTGTGCCGCCTCCCGCCAGGAACGTGCTCCACACTCATCACGGACAACATCAAAGAGGAAAACATGACCAGGAAACTCATCGCCAAGAGCATCAACGCTGCCGTCCTTTTGACCTTGCTTGTGGTCACCCTGGCGGTCCCCGCCAAAGTATCCGCCAGTACCTATTATTTCGAACCGGATGCCAATTACACCCAAAGTGATGTGAGGGCAAGGATCGTCATTTACCCGGGGGGAAGCGGGATTAACCCGGCCAAGGTGGATTGGATCACACCGGGAGGCTCCACCCAGTCCTACTGCATCACTGGCGGCTGTGGAAACATGTATGACAAGGAGGTCTCGGATAACGGCACGCTGGTATGGATAGCCTTTAACTTCTATATCGCCGGCCAGAGCCGGACCTCTGGAACCTATACGGCGGTTGTCTACAATTACAACGGCTATTATACCGAACTGTTCCGGGCGAACTTTTATATAGAAGACGAGCCAATCCTGGTGACAAAAACCTTCCGGTCTGCGGCGGCACAAGACGGATGGACGCTCGAATCTGCTGAAAACAGCAGCACCGGCGGCAGTTTCGACACCACTGCGCCCAGCCTGCGGGTGGGCGACGACGCGGCAAACAAGCAGTATCGCGCCGTGTTGTCCTTCAATACATCCAGCCTGCCCGATACGGCTGTGATCACGAAGGCCACCCTCAACCTCAAGAAGGTGCGTGTTGTCGGCGGCGGTGACCCGGCCGCGATCTTCGAAGGCATCAGGCTCGACATCAGGAAGGGCTATTTCGGAGGAGCCGCCGGCCTGGCAGCGGGTGACTTCCAGGCTGCCGCCAGCAAGGTGTATGGGCCTTACATCACCATCCCCTTCGACGGCTGGTACAGTTTCTCCATCACCAGCGGCAAGGATTACATCAACAAATTGACCACCAACGGCGGGCTGACCCAGATCCGCATGCGTTTCAGTCTGGACGACAACAACAATTCCAGCGCCAATTACCTGATCCTGTACAGCGGCAGCGCAACGGCAACGGCTGACCGGCCGCAGCTGGTCATCGAATACTACATCCCCTAGAAATTGCACATCAACCGAAGTATACTGTAGGCACCATGTGCCGCAGGCACACATCCCAATATTTTTGGGGTGTGTGCCCCCCTCATTACTTTTCCCCAATATCTTGCGGAGGCAGATATGAACAAAACACTGAACGTCTTGCGGATTGCCCTGGCTCTTGTCCTGGTATCACTGACGTTTTTTTCCGTGCCGCAGGCGCAGGCCACCGGAACCAAGGTCGGCCTGGTCACGGACGGCGGCGTCGATGACATGTCGTTCAATTACATGGCCTACCAGGGCCTGCAGCAGGCCGAAACAGAACTGGGCATCGTGGGCACCTTATATGAAACCACCGGCAGTGACGAGTACGAGCTCCGCCTGAAGGAGTGCGTGGACGACGGCAATGCCCTGTGCTTTGCGGTCGGCTTCGGGATGGCGGAAATCACCCTGACGATGGCCAACGGAAATCCGGGTACGAAATTTGCGATCCTGGATTACGCCTATGACTCGCCGCCCGCCAACCTGCGCGGCATCCGCTTCACCGAGAAAGAGGCGGGTTACCTGGCCGGCGCCCTGGCCGGAAAGATGACCTCGACCAATACCGTTGGCGTGGTCGGCGGTATGAATGTGGTCCCGGCCGTGGTCGATTTCGTCGAAGGCTACCGGAATGGGGCCCAGTGCGTCAAGCGAGGCACGACGGTGCTCATAAAATACGCCGGCACCTTCACGGATCCGAGCGTCGGGGCAACGCTGGCTGCAAACCTGATCAGCAAGAATGCGGATGTCATCTTTGCGGCGGCAGGCCCGACCGGCAACGGCGCCATCCTGTACAGCGCCCAGCATGATGTCTACAGCATCGGCGTGGACGCCGACCAGTACTTGAGCGTGTTCGGAAACGGCACCGTGGACGGCTCGGATATGCTGCTGACCAGCGCCATGAAACGCCTGGACAAAGCCGTATACCAGACCATCGAGGACCTCCTCGGCGGCACGTTCACTTCCGGCACAGTCGTGTATGATCTTGCCTCCGGCGGGGTTGGCCTGGCTCCCTACCATGAAACCGACACCGTGATTCCACAGGCGGTCAAGGATTATGTCAATGCTGTCAAACAGGATATTATTGATGGGCATATCAATATCAATAATACTTGCAAGGTGCGCACCACCTTCACTTCCACAGCCGCCCAGGATGGCTGGGTGCTCGAGACCGCTGAGAACAGCAAGGTGGGCGGCACGCTGAATGCCACGGCCGCCACCCTGCGCTTGGGCGACGACGCCGCCAGGAAGCAATACCGCAGTATCCTGTCCTTCAACACCGGCGGCCTGCCGAACACCGCCGTCCTCACCAAGGTCACGCTCAAGGTCAAGAAGCAGGGCGTCACCGGCGGCGGGGATCCGCTGGCCATGTTCCAGGGATTCAAAGTGGATATCAAGACAGGCACTCTGGGCACAGCAGTCCTGGAGCCGGCTGATTTCCAGACGACAATGGGCATCCACACCTACGGCCCGTTCCTGATCAGCCCGGTCGGCGGCTGGTACAGCCTCAACCTGACGGCGGGCAAGGCTTACATTAACAAGCTGGCTACTGCCGGCGGGCTGACCCAGATGCGCCTGTATTTCAAGCTGGATGACAACAACAACACGGCTGCCAACTATCTCAGCCTGTACAGCGGGAATGCAACAACCGCCGCTGACCGGCCGCAGCTGGTCATCGAATACTATCTGCCGTAAGAATTCCAAGCGTCCAAACCAACGCTGTCTAAAACGACAGGCTGGACTGCCCACAGCGGGCAGTCCAGCCTGTTTTTTTTCGAGGGCGCGCCGTTCTTTGCGCTGCAGCGGTGGTGCCGCCTCTCAGCGCCTGCGCAGGTAGATAAAGATCAGGATCAGGCCCGCCAGGATCAAGGCGGCCGGCCAGACATAATCCGACAGCGAACCGAAGAAAGGCGTACCGAAGAAGAAAGCCATGACCGCCAGGGCAGCCGCCGGCCAGAAGGCCCAGCGCATCCCGGCCAGCAGAGCCACCAGCAGGAAGGTCAGCGCCAGGCCAAGGAAGAGGACAAAGGCTTCATAATCGCCCGCGCCGGAAGGCAGCCAGGCGATGACCGCCAGGGTGACCAGCACACCGCCGGGGATGATGGCCCACCAGAAGTCACGCCGGGTCAGGTAGATCAGCCAGAAGGAAAGGCCGATGCCGGCCAGCACCGCGGGGCCGCCCCAGGGATCGGGGAGCAGGATGCTTCCGGCAATGCCGGCCAGGGTCAGCCCAGGGATGACGGCCCACCACTGGCCGCCGACGAACATGGAGACAAAGATGGCGCCGCCGAGCAGGAAGACCAGGCCCCAGAAAAGGTCCGAGGCGCGGCTCAAATAACCCATGCGCTCCGCCAGGAGCAGTCCGCCGCCCAGGATAAGCAGCAGGCCGAGAATGATGCGGTAATCCAGACGTTTCAACATAAGATAGGCCTCCTTGAAATGTTATTGGGATGTTATTGGATGTTATTGGATCGAAATCCGCCCCACCCCGGCATCGATCTTGATATCCACGCGGTTGGAGGCGGCGGCATAATCGGCGGACTCGTAGCCCCCCTCCGAGCGCAGGAAGCGCGATGGGTCGATCTCGAGGGCAGCCA
This sequence comes from uncultured Anaerolineaceae bacterium, assembly GCA_964387495.1. GTDB lineage: Bacteria > Chloroflexota > Anaerolineae > Anaerolineales > Villigracilaceae > DSXF01. Next base: position 6,242 of record CAYLXB010000035.1, on the reverse strand, counting down.
GCGCTTCTTCGATGCGGATGCGGGCAGCCACGCCCTGCGGCACACGGATTTCCAGCGAGGCCGCTCCGGCGTCGATGTCGACCGTGCACTCCCCGGCCTGGGCAGGCAGGAGGATGCGGGTGGAACTGGCGCCCGTGTCGAGGTCGAGACGGTTCACCTTGAGATCGGTCAGGTCGAGTTCGGCGCGGCTGGCCCCAGACTTGATGACCAGCGAGAGGGGCACCTCCCGCGTCAGGGCAATATTCCAGTCCAGGTTGGGTTTCCAGGTGAAGGGCAGGAAGACGGGCGGCATCTTCAATTCCGCTTCCAGCTTATCGCCGGTCAGGCGGGTGTTGTATTCCAGGCCGCTGCCAAAAGTTCCGGAGAGGAGTTTGCCGGCCTCGGCACCCGACCTGAGTTTCAGGCCGCCGGCTCCGTGCTCCATGTGGATGGCGGCCAGGCGGGCAGCCTGCAGGTCGATCGCCACCGCTTCACCCGCAGCGCGCGCCGGGGCAAGAACCACGCCGACCAGCACCCAGATACCCAGCAAAATGAGCGCCAGGGGCCAGAAATAATCAACCGGGTCCCCGACACCCGGCAGGCGGAGGCCCAGTTCCTTCATCAGGAGCAGGCCTCCGAACAAAATCAGGATACTTCCCCAGAAAAGTTCACCGCGGCGCATGGTGATCACTCCGAACGGCTGCGGCGGAAGGAACGGATCAGGCCGCGGGCAATGATCCAGACGCCCAGCAGGATGAGCAGGACCGCCACGCCATAAGTACCAAGGAGATCCAGCCCGCCAAAGATGCTGGCAAAGACCAGGAAGAGCACGGCACTGATGACCATCAGGTTCAGGCCGCTGCCAAGCGAGCGGCGGAAGTCCCCGCTCAGGAGGCCGGACAGGATGGTACCGACGCCCACGAATCCGGGGATGAGCGCCCACATGTAGGACCAGGAGTCCCAGTCACCGGTCAGGTTCTGGTAATACAGGATCCCGCCAATGCCGGCCACGATGCTGGCCGGAACGGCCATGCCCGGTGCACCGATCACCAGGCCGATGAGCAGCAGGACGATGCCGGCGCCAATCACCTGCCAGGGCCATTCGGTAAAACGGCCCAGTATATCCTGCAGGCCGGGGACCATGCGCACGGCCACGAACCAGGCGCCCAGCAGGATCAGGATGATGCCCAGGCCAAGTTGGGTACGATTCGAACGACTCATAACACTCTCCTTATGAAAATCATGCCATGCCAGCAGTTCAAAACAGCATGACAAGAGTTTATCCGGCAAGCCAGCCTTCGACAAGGTTTCGGGGGTATTTCACAGGCCCGCAGGCAAAGGCAGGAAGGCCTTCGCACCCCGGAAGAACGCCGGGGTGCTCGGAACGAAAGGGCAGCATGGTGCAGCAGCAAACTCGCGCTGTACAACCATCATATATTACGCTCAACCCCGCAAAAAGTTGCGCCAGGCGAGAAGCAAAACGAACAGCGGCAGGAGCAGGGCACTGCCGCAGAAGGGCAGGCGGCGGCCAGGCCGTTCCGGTTCCGGGGCAGCCGGCTGAGCGGGCTGCTCCTGGGTGGGGGCAGGCTGGGCCGGGGTCTGCTCCCCGCCGGACAGGCGGAGTTCATCCACCCAAAGGACACCGGTGTTGGGCGTATCGGGGTAGGTATTGAAGCCAAAGGCCATGCCGGACACCTGGTTCGATCTGGCAAAGGGCGTCCCAGCATCCGCTTCCCAATCCGCGCGGTGGAACTGGTCCCAGGTGAGCGTGATGGGGATCCAGCCCTGGGCGGCATCCGGCGGGGTTTCGAGGGTGTACAGGTAGGTCTCGCGCGCCTCCGGCGGGCCGGCATAGAGGTCCACATTAAAGACCAGCCCCGCCTGCCCGGCGCGCAGCTGGAAGGCCAGGCCGGGCGCGGCGCTCCAATCCTGGGGAGATTCGTACATCCGGGCGCAGGTGGCCCAGGCATTGGGAGAGACGTTGAAATCCAGACGCAGGGCGGCCGAACCGGCATAGGCGCTGCCAGACTCCGGGGCGCAGGCGATGGTGGTGGGCGTGGTCTCGTCGCGGTAGGCCTCCCAGGCAGGCTCGCCAGCCTCAAAACCGGCCAGCGCGGCTGCCCCGGAAGTAACCCCAGGAACGGGCGGCTGGACCGCCGGAGGCGCGGGCGCCTGGTAGGTGGGCAAAGGCCCGGGAGCGGCATTCATCCGCCAGCGGTTGTAGTACACGTTGAGCAGGGGCACGAATTCCTCGCTGGCCTTGCGGCTGCCCGCCTCGGAGGGATGGTCATCGCCGGAGGGGTAGGCGAGCGTGTCGGCGCCGGGGACGAAGGTGTGCTCGATCTGGCCGCTGCTGAAGCGGTGGTGATGGCCGCTGCCGGTCAGCACGTTGTAGAAGTCGAAGATGACCACGTTGCTTAGCGGGTACTGGCTGAGCCAGTCGTTGACCAGCCACTGGTTGAAGGCCCGCGCGTTGGCGGCGTAGGCTGGGTCGGAGAGCGGCGGGGCGGTGACGACCACAAAGAGTTTGTCGGGGCGGTTGGCGAAATAGCCCAGGATTTCGTCATAGACATATTTGGCATGGCCGACGGTCAACCCGCCGCCCGAATCCGGCGGGTCGCCGGGGCTGCCCTCCAGGGCCGAGTTCGGGAAGCAGGATTTGAACATGATGACCTGGTTCTCGCCGCCGGGGTCGGAGAGGGTGCGGGTGTAAGAGGAATGCTGGCCGTTCTCGGCAAGCAGGGCCTGCATATAGCGCTCGGTCTCGCCGCTGGAAAACCACTCGATCCAGTCCGGAATGTCGGTGCGGTCGCCGATGGCATCCGGCCCCCAGCCGTAATTGGTGTCACTGACGAAGTAGTTGTTCCGGTCCAGGGTGCGGCCCAAGTCCCCGTAGCCGTCGGTGAGCCAGTTTTCACCCGTGGAGTGATGGATGAAGATGAGTTTGACCGGCTGGGTTGGCGGGTTGGGATCGTAGGCCTGGGCGCGGGGCGCCGGGGCCGGAGCCGCCGCGAGGAGCAGGAGGGCCGCGGCCAGCAGAAGGAAGATGGCGGGTGGTTTCATGGGAAGTCCTTTCTGGATACGGGGAGCGGACAGGTCATTTCTGGTGGACGACCCTGCCGCCGACCATGGTCAGATCCACGGTCGTGAGCTGGGAGAGATCGGCCAGCTGCATGCGGGCGGGGTCCTGCGGCCAGACGACCAGGTCGGCGTACTTGCCGGGCTCCAGGCTGCCCTTGACCGCTTCCTGGTGGGCCGCATAGGCGCCCTCGATGGTGTGCGCCCGCAGGGCTTCCTCGAAGGTCAACACCTGGTCTGTGCCGATGGCCGTCTTCTTATGGGTGACCCGGGTCATGGCGCCGGCCAGAGTGGCTTGCGGATTATAGAGCGGCGTGGAGGGGGCATCCGAACCGATGGCGACATGCACCCCGGCGTCCAGCCACTCGCGGGTAACGATGACCCGGGTCATCTGCTGAGGGGTGAAGAGTGTGCGCCAGCCCTCGGCAAACAGGAAGATGAAGGCCGGCTGGGCGCTGACCACGACGCCCAGGTCTTTCATCTTCTGCGTGGCCTGCGGGGTGGTGAGGATGGCGTGTTCGATGCGGTGGCGCGGGTCAGGACGCGGGCTGGCATTCATGGCCGCCTCGTAGGCATCCAGGGTCAGGTCGGCGGCGGCATCGCCGATGCAGTGGACACAGATCTGTAGGCCGGTATCGTGCAGGGTCTTGACCGTATCCTTGAACATTTGCACGTCCCAGGTGGGCAGGCGGTATTCGACGCCGTTGTGCGGCTGGTGGCAGTAGGCGGTGGGGCCCTGGCCGTCGATGAGGAATTTATAGCCCGCAACGCGCTTGACGGCATTATCCATGGGCTGGAGCTGGGCCGCCTTCTCCATGTCGGAGGGCCATTCCAGGGTCAGGTAGAGGTCGTTGCGCAAGAAGAGGCGCCCGTCCCGGGAGAGTTCCTGGTAGGCGCGGATATCCTCCAGGGTGCGGATGTTGTTGTCGTGGAAACTGGTCACGCCGCAGGCGGCCATGACGGTCTGGGTATCCAGGATGGCCTGGCTGACCATCTCCGGGGTGACGGGCGGGGCCTTGACCCGCACCAGGTCCATGGCGCGGTGGTTGTAGCAGACGCCGGTCAGTTCGCCGTTCACCTTCTCGAGGATGCCGCCCTGGGGGCTGGGGGTGCTGTTCGTCACCCCGGCGGCCTGCAGGGCGGCCGTGTTGGCCGTGCCCCAGTGGCCGCCGATGTGCATCAGGAAAACGGGGTTGTCCCGGGAAACCGGGTCCAGGTCTTCCTTCGTCGGCACCATCTTGTCGGCCAGGCCAAAATAGTACGCCATGACCCATACGCCCGGCCCTTTGGCCCGCAGCACCTCCGCCAGGGCACGCTGCAGGCTGGGGATGTCCGTCACCTCGGGCGGCATGAAGGGGGTGTAATAGACATTCTGCAGGCCCCAGATGCGGAAATGCAGGTGCGGGTCAATAAAGCCGGGGGTGACCGTGCGCCCGTTCAGGTCGATCACCTTTGCGCCGGACACGGCCAGGGCACGCACCTGGGCTTCGGAACCGGCCAGGAGGATCTTCTCCCCCTGGATGGCGAGCGCTTCGGCGATGGAATTGGCCGCGTCCACGGTCAGGATGCGGCCGTTGACCAGCAGGGTATCCGCCGCGCCGCCGGCGGGGACAACTGGCAAGGCACCCCCGGCAGGGGCGGCCGCGCCATCGGGAAGCGGGGTGGATTCGAGCAGGCGCCGCCCCCGCCCGCAGGCAAGCACGGCCCCGCCCAGGCCCGCGGCGGCCATTTTCAGGAAGTCGCGCCGGGACAGGCGGCGGTGGGAAGATTTCGGCATGAGACCTCTCCTTCGGCGAAAAGAATGCATCCAACGCATGGGTGCGGCGGTGAAGGCGCCGGCGGGCGGGGGAAAGCAAAACGGCCGCAGGGGCGGCCGTGCAGATCAATGGGAAAGACTGGCGGGGCGGAGCCCGGCAGTAAAGGCAACGTACACCGCCTGCCCGTTCCTGGCAGGCAGAAGGGTGCGTTCAGCCATGGGTGCCTTGCGGGTCATGCACTGCTCCTGTTGGATATAGTATAGGCTGATTCCGGCGCGAGGACAAGCACCTGTTTGGGGGAAAGGAAATGGGAGGGTGGGAGGTGAGCTGGATTCCCGGCGCGGTCGTTACAGCCGCAGTGCCCAAAGAGGATTCAGAGATACAGAGTTCAAGAGAGAAACTCCCGGGAGACAACACACCGAAACCCGATGTTCCCATACCTGCCAACGGGACTGTACCCGTAGCGACACGCACAGCGGGCGAACCCGGATACATAGTCGAACCCCCCGCCGCGCAGGATGCGATCCCCGGAGGATTTCTCGTATTCGCGCCCGTCGTTCGCCTGGTAGGGGTAAGGTTTGTTTAAACTATGTGTCCACTCCCAGATGTTGCCGGCCAGGTCGGCGCAGCCGTAAGGTGAATCACCCTGCGGGGAATACAGGCCAACCGGGGTGGTGCCGCGCTTTCCGCTTTCTTCTAAATTGCATTTATCCCGGTCGAACGTATTCCCCCAGGGCCAGAGGCGCCCGTCCGCCCCGCGGGCGGCCTTCTCCCACTCGGCCTCGCTGGGCAGGTGCAGGACATAGCCGGAGGGAAGTTTTCCGTTGAGAAGGTCGTCCAGCCAGCGGCAATATTTCATGGCCTCTTTCCAGGACACGTTCACCACCGGGTGATCCGGTGTCAGCTGCCAATCCGCCACCGGATGCTTGCCGCCAGTGGATCGTATGAACTCGTCATATTGGGCATTCATCAGCGGGAAGCGCGCCAGCCAGTAATCGTAGGGCAGGTCCACTTCATGCTGCGGCTTTTCGTCATCGCAAGCCTGTTTATTGTCTTTAACGCTGCCCATTAGGAATTTTCCGGCCGGGATGCGCACGAATTCGATCCCGGCCCAGGTCTGGAGGCCGGGCACGGCGGCAACAGCGGATTCCTTCTTTGAAAGCAGTACCAGGTCGGGTTTTTGTAATTCGGTCCTGGGGGCCTGCTTCCGGGCCTCATATTCCTGGCGGGCGCGCGCTTCGGCCTCAAGTCGCAGGCGGGCTTCCATCTCCAGGCACACCTTCTCATGGGCCTCTTTCTCGATCTTTTCGATCAGTTCCTGGCGGGAGCGCGCCTCCGCCTCCAGGCGCAGCTGCTCTTCTGCCTGCAGGCGTTTCCCTTCCGCCTCTGCCGCTGCGGCAAGATGTAGTTTTTGTTCGGAGCGGATTT
>CAYLXB010000034.1:0-33956 GCA_964387495.1 uncultured Anaerolineaceae bacterium | reverse complement strand
CGTGTCGACCAACTATCCTTTTGTCATTGTTCTATGAAACTGTCAGGTAGCTAGAGAATATACAAATGCCTGAATGGTACAACCCGGCAAGCAATGAATCAGGGAGCAGCCCATGACCAGAAAGCCCTTGCCAAACGACCAACCCGGCCGGCAGTCCACTCCAGAAGCGGCCAGCGGACACGAGAATCAGCCGGGGTTACCCAAAAAGAATGACCCGTTTATCCCCAAAGACTTCGAAACCATCAATGATTCTTTTTTCATATTGAAGATCATCCGTAACGAAAACGGGGAGGCTGTGGATCTCGAATTCGTCGAGGCAAACGATGCCGTTGTCCAGTACAGCGGATTTCAACGCGGGCAGGTCATCGGACAGCGCTGCCGGGAGATCTTTCCGCAAGTCGGCCCGGCCTGGGTGGAGAGGCTTGCCAGTGTGGCAAACACCGACAAGGGAATTTTGCAGGAACACTGGGAATTTATCTGCGGTGAGATGCGATACCTGAAACTGCGCTGCTTCAGCGCGGGACCGGACCTGGTGGCCGTGATGTCAGCCGACCTCACCGGCGAAGTGCTTGCCCGCCAGCAATTGCATGAAAGCGAACAACGCTACCGCCTGATTGCCCACCACTTGGAAGATATTATCTGGCAGATGGATGCAGGCCTGAATTTCACATATGTCAACCCGGCAGTTGAACGCATCTTTGGTTACACGGTGGAAGAAGCCTGCCGGCTGAATGTGAAGACCATGCTGGAGGACGCCGGAATCCGGCAGATGAAGCGAGCCGTCCATAACCATCTCACCAGCCAGACGGAACCCGGCCTGAAAGCCACAGAGTACCGCATGAAACACAAGGATGGGCACTGGATCGACGTCGAGGTGCGGTCGGCTCCCATCAAGGATGATCATGGCAATCTGGCCGGTCTTGTAGGTGTAACGCGCGATATTACCGAACGCAAGCAAATGGAAAAAGCTTTACACTGGAGTGAAGCGGATCTGGCCGACGCCCAGCGGATTGCCAAACTGGGCAACTGGCGCTTTGAAATCTCCACCGGCACCGTGCGCTGGTCAGAAGAACTTTACAAGGTCTTCGATGTCGAGAAATCCGATTTCGGCGGCCTGTATGAGTCCTTCCTGAACCGTGTCCACCCGGACGACCGTCCACTGGTGATGGGAACAAACCGCAAGGCTCGCGAAACCGGCAAGCCTTTTGAGATCGAATACCGCATCGAACCCCGCAACGGCCAGATGAAATACATCCGGGAAATCGGCTATGCCCAAAAGGATGCCGGCGGCAAGGTGGCAAGCCTGTTCGGTGCAGCCCAGGATATTACCGAGCGCAGGCAGGCAGAAGAGGCACTGCGCCAGAGCGAAGCCCGCCTGCAAGAGTCCAACCTGCTGATGGCCGGGATCTTGAAGCACACGCCCATGATGGTGGTGTACCTCGATCCGCAGTTCAATTTCATCTGGGTCAATCGCGCCTATGCAGCCACCTGCCAGCACGAGCCGGCTTTCTTTCCCGGGAAGAATCACTTCGACCTGTACCCGCACGAAGAGAACCAGGCCATCTTCCAACGGGTGGTGGATACCGGCCGGCCGTTCTTTGCCACGGCCAAGGCATTCATTTTCCCTGATCAACCCAGGCGGGGGACGACCTACTGGGACTGGAGCTTGGTACCGGTGAAGGATCAAAAAGGGAAGATACTGGGACTGGTTTTCACCCTGGCGGAAGTCACCAACCGCATCCGGACAGAAAAAGCGCTCCAGAAAAACCACGAGCGCCTGCAGGCCCACGTCAAGGAAATCGAGTCCCTGCAGCAGCAATTGCGTGAACAGGCCATCCGGGACCCGCTGACCGGCCTGTTCAACCGCCGCTACATGAATGAAACCCTCGACCGGGAAATCGCCCGGGCCGGGCGCGAGGCACACCCGATTGGCCTGATCATCATGGATATCGACCACTTCAAGAAAGTCAATGACGCCTATGGGCACCGGGCCGGAGACAAGATGCTGAAGGCGCTGGGAGACCTGCTCAAGGCCAACAGCCGGGCAGAAGATATCCCCTGCCGGTACGGCGGCGAGGAATTCGTGGTCGTCATGCCGGGGGCACCCTTGGAAATCACCTGTGAGCGCGCCGAACTGATCCGGACCAAATTCGATATGCTGCGGGTTCCTTATGGAGGCCAGGAACTGCATGCCAGCATGTCACTGGGCGTTGCGGTTTATCCCACGCACGGACACGACAGCGACGCGGTGCTGATCCGGGCTGACCGGGCCCTCTATCGGGCGAAACAGTCGGGCCGGAATTGCGTGGTCTTTTATCAAGGTACAGGGGAGATGTCGCTCCCGGAGAAATGATCCTGACCCTCCACAAAACTCAGACAAGCATTTGACGGGGGCAGCCAGCGCCTGGCAAAGTATGCAGGATACCCATGAACCCGGGTAAAACTGCAGACTCCAGGCAAACCTTTCTTGTAGTAAACTGCGACTAACTTAACAAGACACCATCCAACCTGACTTTGGGAGAACCTCATGAAAACAAAAACCACATTTGCTATCTTTGCCCTGCTGGCGGCCCTGATCATACCGCTGGCTGCCTGCGGAGGACAGGCGCCCTCCGACGACTCGGCCAAAGTTGCCGGGATCGTCTCCCTGACCATGACCGCCATGGCAGCCGCGCCGGCCCTCCAAACAGAGGCCGCACCGGCTCCCACCATGGAGGTCGTCTCAGGTGACCTGCATCCCCTGGCTGACGACTGCAGCGCCTTGAAGGCGGCCATGGAACCAGCCCTGCGGCTGGCGGTCAGCGCCGGGATAGTGCCGGTCGAAACAAGTTGGAGCGGGGAAACCGGCCAGGCCTGCCAGCTGACCGCGTCGGGGAACGGCAATAACTTTCAGACCATCCTCGAACCCCTGGAAATCTTGAAAGCCATGCTCCAGAGCAATGCCTGGCTGGAGAATTCTTCCCTCTCGCCCTGCCTGGGATACGGCGGGGCCGGACCGACGGCGAACATGGACTGCTTTGTGCAGGAAAACAAAACCTGTGAGACATTCGCCGCCCTGGAGCCGGTTGATGCAAGTCTGTGCCCCAGCGACAGGCCGATTGGAGAATGCCTCGCCACACTGGCCCCTGAACAGAAACTGTACACCATCCGCCTGACTTGCGCCGAGGGGAAGGCAAGCATGCCCCTCCCAAAGACCGAACCGATCCGCATCCAATTTGCGGCGGGCGCGACCTCCACGCGCCTCCAGGGCCGCCTGCAGCCGGGCGGGCTGCAATCCTATGTTCTGGCCGCCATGGCCGGGCAGACCATGACGGCGGATCTCAACCCCGCCGGGGCCGGCATTCTGGCCATCTGGGGAGCGGATGGGACGACCCTCATGGCCGCAAGCCAGCAGGCCTCCGGCTGGAATGGGATCCTGCCCGCCACCCAGGATTATTACATTGATATCATTTCGGTTTCGCCAGCCCAGTTCGATTACATCCTGGACATCAACATCCCAGCACCGGGCCAGACCAGCCCGACTGGAATTGTGTACCCAAGCGAGAAGCCTTTCCCGCGCGAAACCATGCAGACACTAAGGAACAGCGGCGTTCCTCTGGTCCTGCCGCCAGTGTTCCCGGTCGAAGCCGGCCTGCCCGCCGTGGTACCCTACCCAATCTACACGGCGGCCGGGGCATATGCATTCAGCCTGGATTACGGGGAGGAATGCCTGGGAGCAGGGGCCTGCCATTACGGAGTCATTATCGGAGAGCGCACAACCTCCCCCGTTCCGACCGGGTTGGACATGTTCCCCTTCGACGGAGCAAATGCCGAACAGATCATGCTGGCGAAAGGCATCACCGGCTATTTCGTTGATTACACCTGCGGCGCCAATTGCGGCGATGCCATGCTCTGGTGGGTCCATGGGGGGTACCAGTATGCGATCGGCCTGAAAGCCGGGGCACGCGAGACGCTGATCGAACTGGTGAACGCGGCCATCCATAATTCGATCCCTTGATTTGGAAGAGAGATGCCATTTTCAGCCTGCCTGAAAGGCCAGACTGGCCGCCTTCAGGACGGTGACAAAATCATCTAAATCAGAGACATTTGTCATTTGACATGTGCCGCCGGATACATTAACTTAAGCGTACAAACTTTGTCTAATTCATATGATAGGAGAAAACCATGGCTCTGAAAATTACAGAAGACTGCATCGCCTGCGGCGCCTGCCTGCCAGAATGCCCGACCAACTCGATTACGGAAGGTGACATCTACGTTATCGACCCCAACACCTGTGTGGAATGCGTCGGCCACTTCGACACCCCGCAGTGCCAGGCCGTTTGCCCGGTTGCTGACACCGCCATCGTCAAGGCCTAGCCTACTTCAGCCAGGAGCCTCCCCCGGGAGGCTCCTGAACTTATATCCCACTTTTCTTCCCCGGCTTCCTGAATAAGCCGGTCTTGTTTTTCCAGAGGAGAATGCCATGGCAGAAACTGTACCTGTTCCGTGCCCGGGGTGCGGCAGCACGGATGTCAAGAAAGTCACTTATACCTGGTGGGGCGGGGCGCTGGGCCCGCGCGTCTTCAACCACACCAAGTGCAATGCCTGCAAAACCACCTACAATGGCAAAACCGGCAAGTCCAACGTCACTCCCATTATCATTTACAATATCGCCATCATTGTGGTGTGTGTGATCTTATATCTACTGGTAATGAACCTGCAGTAGTCGTGCACTGGTTGACGCCTGTCCGCGACAACGTTATAATCCTGACAACTGAATATCAACCTTCGGGGCAGGGTGAAATTCCCGATCGGCGGTACAGCCCGCGAGCAGATATTTCGCTCAAGCCATGAGAGTGTTCTGCTGCACAGAGCACTTCCCGCAGCGGCAATAAGCGAATGCATGAGCCGGTGAAACTCCGGAGCCGACGGTTAAAGTCCGGATAAAAGAAGGAAACATTTGGACCCGCAAGGGTCTGTTCAGACAGTTCTTGAGACTCGTTTGCCCCGGAAACGCGCGCGTTTTCGGGGTTTTGTCTGGCAGGCCAGGCGTGCTGTTCATTCCTGCCCCGTAGAGAAAATACGGGGCTTTTTGCCCCAGAACAGACATGGACCTGAACCTGTTACGCAAGCACCCTCCCGTTTCCCGCCGGACAAAGATCCGGCCCCGCCACTGGACGGCGCTCCTTTCCCTGGCGCTGGCCCTGCTGGCGTGGGAATTGGTCAGCAGGATGACAGCCCTGCCGGCCTTCATCCTGCCCTCCCCATCACAGGTGGGGAAGCGCTTCCTGGAGAGCCTGGTGGATGGAAGCCTGTTGCTGCATGCGGGCATCACCCTAAGCGAAGTCCTGCTTGGCCTGTTCACCGGTACGTTGTTTGCCATCGTCACCGGCTACCTGATCGCCAAGTCACGGCGATTCGAGCGCGCCCTGGCGCCTTATCTGGTGGCGACGCAGGCCATTCCCATCGTAGCCATTGCCCCGCTGTTGGTCATCTGGTTTGGCCCGGGAATGTTCTCCAAGGTGCTTATCTGCTCGCTGACCGTTTTCTTTCCCGTACTGGTCAACACCGCGGTGGGGGTGCGCGCTGTACCCAAGTCCCTGCATGACCTGATGCATTCCCTGCACGCCACACGCGGCCAGATCCTGCGCCACCTGGAGATCCCGGCAGCACTGCCGATCTTCCTGGGCGGGCTGCGAATCGGCGCAACGCTGGCGGTAATTGGCGCGGTGGTCGGCGAACTGGTCGGCGCCGACCAGGGATTGGGTTTCCTGGTCAATGTGGGCCGCGGGCAGTACGATACCGCCCTGGTCTTTGTGGCCGTCTTCACCCTGATCCTCCTGGCGCTGGCCCTGTACGGGCTGGTGGCCCTGTTGGAAGCAAAACTCTTAACCTGGCAGGAGCATGCTCACGTATGAAAAAAAACCATTTCGTTTCTTTTGTTTTGCTGTTCGTCCTGTTATTGACCGCCTGCGGATCCAAACAATCCAACAACCTGCGGCACATCCGGCTGCCGGTGGGTTACATCCCCAACGTCCAGTTTGCCCCCCTCTATGTGGCCGTGGAAAAGGGATATTTCCGCGAGGCCGGCATCGAGATCGAGTTCGATTACTCGTTTGAGACGGACGCGGTGGCGCTGGTTGGCGCAAACGAACTGCAGTTCGCGATCGTGTCCGGCGAGCAGGTGCTGCTGGCACGCGCCCAGGGACTGCCGGTCGTCTACACGGCAGCCTGGTACCAGCAGTACCCGGTTTCAGTGGTGGCCAAAAGCGGCCAGAACATCCAATCCCCTGCCGACCTGCGCGGCAAAACCATCGGCCTGCCTGGCCTGTACGGCGCCAATTACATCGCCCTGCGGGCTTTGCTCCACGAGGGCGGTTTGACCGAAGCGGATGTCAGGCTCGACTCGATCGGGTACACCCAGGTCGAAGCCCTGGCAGCAGACCGCGATCAGGCCGTCTCGGTCTACACGGCCAACGAACCGGTCCAACTGCGCACCCAGGGGTATGAATTGAACGAACTGCGCGTTGCTGATTATATGCAGCTGGCTTCCAACGGCCTGATCACCAATGAAAAGACCATCCGGGAAGAATCCCAACTGGTGCGGCGCATGGTCACCGTCCTGCTCAAAGGCATCCAGGCCACCCTTGATGACCCCGATGGGGCGTATCAAATCTGCGAAAAATATATCGAAAACCTGGACCAGGCGGATACGGGTGTCCAAAAACATGTCCTGTTGACTTCCATTGAACTCTGGAGAGCCGACCGGCTGGGGTACTCGGATGCCAGGGCCTGGGAAAACATGCAAACCGTCCTGCTCGAAATGGGCCTGCTGACGCAGGAATTGGATCTGTCCCAGGCCTTTACCAACGAGTTCATCCCGTAAACCCGACCCCGTTCGGATACCCGTGGTGACCTGCGATATGTCCAACCTCCCAATCCTGGCCGTCTCCAACCTGAGCGCGGTCTTCCCCGACGATAATGGCGGCCTGCGCGCCCTGGAGAACGTCTCTTTCTGCATACAGGCGCAGGAGTTCGTCTGCCTGCTGGGGCCCTCCGGGAGCGGCAAGAGCACCCTGCTGCGCATCCTGGCCGGCCTGCTCAAGCCCACCTCGGGGACATTCACCTTTGCGGGAGGAGAGCAGCCACGCATCGGCATGGTCTTCCAGCAGGCCAACCTGATGCCCTGGCGCAGCGTGCTGGAAAACATGACCCTGCCGCTGGAACTGCAGGGGGTAAACAGCAGCGAGGCCCGCCGGTGCGCCCAAGAGATGGTCGAACTGGTCGGCCTGCAGGGTTTCGAGTCCAACTGGCCGCGTGAACTATCCGGCGGCATGGCCCAGCGGGTGGCCATCGCGCGCGCCCTGATCCACGATCCCGATATCCTGCTGCTGGATGAGCCTTTTGGCTCACTTGATGCCCTGACGCGTGAGCGCATGTGGATGGAACTCTCCAGCGTCTGGCAGAAACGCCGCAAGACGGTGCTGATGGTGACGCACTCGATCAGCGAAGCGCTCTTCCTGGCCGACCGCGTGCTGGTGCTGACCCAGCGCCCGGGCTGCATCAAGCTCGACCTGAAGACCGACCTGCCCCGCCCGCGTACGGAGGAAATGCGCTACACGGCACACTTCGGCAGGCTGGCAAGGAAGTTGAAAGAGGCCATCGGCTGAACTCGGCGCTCTGGCAGCAGCCAGAGCGCGTTTTATTTTCCTGAAGGCATGGTATAGTTCACTGAATCCGGAGAGATATCGGATCTCCGGGTCCTTATATCAATGAGGCTGGAAAATAAGCAGGAGAACACAAATGAATGCTGTCAAGGAACTCGACCAATATTTTGAAGACTTGGAAGCAAAGGATCAATTCTCCGGCATTGTTCTGGTCACTCAAGGGACGTCCCGGATATATACCGGCTGCTATGGGTATGCCAGCCGGGCATGGAAGGTCCGCAATAATTTGGAGACGCGTTTTGACACCGCTTCGGTAACCAAGTTGTTTACCGCGGTGGCCGCCTTGCAACTGATCGAGAGTGGCCAACTGGCTTTCGATACCAGGGCGGTCGAATTCCTGGGGCTGGAAGACACAACCATCTCCCCCGAGGCAAATGTCTTTCATTTCCTTACGCACTCCTCCGGCATCGGCGATGATGCGGATGAAGAAGCCGGTGAAAGCTACGAGGACCTTTGGAAGATCAAACCCAATTATTCAATCACCAGGACGGCAGATTTCCTGCCACAGTTCGTGGACAAACCGGCTAATTTTCCCCCTGGCCAGGGCTGCCGTTACAATAACTGCGGATTCATTCTGCTTGGGCTGATGCTTGAGAAAGCCACCGGCCAGACCTACCGTGACTATATCCGCAAACACGTCTTCGCGAGGGCCGGCATGACCCACTCGGATTTCCTGCGCCTCGACCGCGTCAACGAGAACACCGCTGAGGGCTGTGACCCCATCCAGGATGAGTCCGGCTGCATTGTGGACTGGAAACGCAACATCTACTCCTATCCTCCCGTTGGCTCGCCTGACAGCGGTGCGTATGTCACGGCAGTTGACCTGGACCGCTTCCTGCGTGCCGTCATGGCCGGCAAACTGCTCTCCTCCGAGCATACGCGCGCATTCTTTACCCCGCAGGTACCCTACCGGAGTGGCGAAAAATACGACTCCATGAACGGCTATGGCATCTGGTTCTACCTGGATAAGGCAGGTAAAATCATCTGCTGCCAGAAGGAAGGCATCAACGCCGGAGTCAGCGCCTACATCCGCCACTTCCTGGACAAGGATGTCAATGTGGTCATGCTCTCGAACATGGAAGATGGCGTCTGGGAGCCGGTCTGGAAAGTCCACGATATGGTAGTTGCAGGACAGTTGGGGGAATAAGCCGGGAGCAAGCGCCATGCACAAGCAGGGCCGGAAATGCGAGACAGGCAGCTTTTTTTGCCCGGCCTGCGGAGTATGTTAGAATGAAGTCAAGATTTAGGAGATATGATGTCTGACACACCGATTACATTCCCGCCCGCCACGCCGCTCCGGCCGCGCCGCCGGGCTATTTTGGTCGGATCTGCCCACGGACTGGGTGCGGCCATGGCCCGCCGCCTGGCGCGTGAGGGCTATAACCTGGCCTTGCTCGATCTCGACATAGAAGCCCTGAAAAAGGTCTGTGCCGAGATCAATGCCAAACACGGGGAAGCACTGGCTCAACCTTATATCCACAACGCCACCGAGTATGAGCAGGTCCCCGGCCTGCTGCAAAAGATCGTCGCCGACCTGGGAGGGCTGGATCTGTTCATGTACATTGCCGGGGTGCTGTTGCCCACCACCCCCACCACATACGAATTCGAAAAAGACTGCAAGATGATGGAAGTCAACGCCCTGGGCGGCATAGCCTGGTTCAACGCTGTGGCGGCGCTCTTCCAGTCGGCCCATGCCGGCCAGATCGTGGGGGTCTCCTCCGTGGCCAGCGACCGCGGCCGGGTGGGCAATCCCGGTTATAACGCTTCAAAAGCCGCCTTGAGCACCTACCTGGAGGCCCTGCGCAACCGCCTGACGCGCTTCGGCGTGCATGTGCTGACGGTCAAACCAGGTTTCATGGATACGGAGATGCTCAAGAACTCGCAGCGCACTTTCTGGGTGGCTTCGCCGGAGAAGGCTGCTGACGATATCCATAAAGCCCTGCGCGCCCGCAGGCAGACCGTTTACACGCTGGGCCGCTGGGGGCTGGTGATGCTCATCATCCGGCACATCCCTTCGGTGATCTTCCGGCGTTTATCCTTTTAGGCCCAATTCGGGTCCAACTTTTACTGTCTCGAACAAGATATGACGACAATCCTTTCACCACAAACATTCAACTTTCTCGAAAATTTTGGCCATTCAATGGCCGCCCCTTCCTACGTCCTGCGGCCCACGCAAAAAGATGAATTCGAGGCTGCCTTCCGGCTGGCCAAACGAAACGGGCTGAGCGTCACCGTGCGCGGGGCCGGCCGCAGTTACAACGACGCTGCCCTGAACGGCGGCGGGATCGTTCTGGATATCACCGGCATGAACCAAATCCTGGATTGGAATCCGGCTGCGGGCATGATACGCGCCGAGCCGGGCGTCACGCTCCAGCAATTGTGGCAGCATGTCCTGCCCGATGGATGGTGGCCGCCGGTCGTCTCGGGAACCATGGCCACCACCCTGGGTGGCTGCCTGGGGGCAAACATCCATGGCAAGAACAACTTCAGGATGGGCACCATCGGTGAACACGTCCTGGAATTCAACGTACTCCTGCCGACCGGCGCCGAACTGACCTGTTCACCCAGGAAAAACAGCGATCTGTTTTACGCCATGATCGGCGGGTTTGGCATGCTGGGCGTCTTCACCTCGGTGACGATGCAAATGAAACGCATCCAATCCGGCCTGCTCGAAGTCCATGCCTGGCCGACACGCACGCTTGCGGAACAACTCCACCTCCTCGAAGAGGGCGCGCCGAAATTCGATTACATCGTCGGCTGGCTGGATACGATTACGATCGGCCATGGACAGATACACGCAGCCAACTACCTGCACGAAGGCGAAGACCCGGATTCCCGGAAGACCATGAAGGTGTCCTACCAGACCCTGCCCAGCCGGCTGTTTGGAGTGATGCCCAAGAGCCTGCTGCACTACTTCATGACGCCTTTCATGAACAACCTGGGCGCCTGGGGGATCAACACCGGGAAGTATATTGCCAGCCTGCGCCGGCACACATTCCGCCAGTCACATGCCGCCTTCCACTTTCTGCTGGATTATGTGCCGCTGTGGGAACGTTCCTACGGACGGGACGGGCTGGTCCAGTACCAGTCATTCCTTCCCAGGGAAACCGCGCTGGAGGCCTGGAGCGAGATGCTGAAACTGGCCAAACGGCGAGGGCTGCCCTCCTACCTGGGCGTGACCAAGCGCCACCGCCCCGACCCCTTCCTGCTCACCCATGCTGTGGATGGGTTCTCGCTGGCGCTGGATTTCAAGGTGACCGATGGGAGGCGCACCCGCATGTACCAGATGTTCCAGGATTTCGACCGCATCGTGGTGGATGCCGGCGGACGTTTCTACTTCGCGAAGAACAGCGAGACGCTGCCCGAAACGACTGTTCGTTTCCTGGGGGAGGAGACTGTCCGGCGCTTCAAGTCGCTCAAGAAACGCTGTGATCCAAACGGGCTGCTCGAATCTGACCTCTACCGGCGCGTGTTTGGCTTCTAGCCCAGGCGGGCCGCGCCGGGATGCGAGGCGCGCCTGAAGTACGCCCAAAAATTGATTGACTTTTTTGAGCGATACTTGTACACTAAGCCTGAAGACATCCATCGCTCTTATCTGGAGGAGAAATATGCCTGCTCAATTTCAACTCGTGATGCGTTCCGGCCCAACCCCAGGTACGGTGTATCCGCTGGAAGGTGACCTGATCACCGTGGGCCGCGATTCGGGCAATTCGATCGCCATCAACGATGCTGAGATGTCGCGCCGCCATGCCCGCCTTTTATTCCAGGGCGGCAAGTATGTGCTGGAGGATGTGGGTTCGACCAACGGCACTTTTGTCAATGGGCAGCGCCTGGGGGGCCCGCACGTGCTCAAACCGGGCGATATCGTCTCTTTCGGTGAACAAATTTCCCTGGGCTTCGAGGCCGTGGCCTTCGATCCGGCCGCCACGATTGCCTCACCCCGCCAGGCCGTGGGGCCAGGGCGCGTCCTGCCGCCGGCGCCTCCGCCGGCCGCACCCGTGGCAGGCTATACCCCGGCAGGGCCGGAATATTTACCTCCTGCGCAGAAGTCCAACACGACCAAAATCATCCTGATCATCCTGGCGGTAATCCTCTTCCTGTGCCTCTGCGGCTTCAGCATCTATCTCTACTTTGCGCCCGAGGAATTCTACTGCGCCACTGTGCCGTTCCTGTTCCCGGGGGCATGCCCGTAATCCCGACAAAATCTACGCTACCAAGCGTATTTCTGATGCCCTGCAGTATTCTATCGCAGGGCATTTGTTTTCATCCTTTGATCCTGTTCTCCTTCCATCCTGAAACTGCTGGTTGAAAAAATTACTCTCTCACGCTACAATCAAACAAAGGCCCTGAAGCAGACTATGACCCAACCTCCACCCATCTCTTCCCCGCGCTGGGGGATGGCCACCAAGCTGGTGGTCGGTTTCACCATCGTTGCCCTGGTGGCTGCCTTCCTGGTCAAATTCCAATTCATGCTGGGGCCGCTCATCATCGTTTTTACGCTGGCTTACCTGCTCCACCCCGTTGCAGGAATGCTCCAACGCAAAGCCCATATGAGTTGGAACCTGGCAGTCACCCTGGTTTTCATCGTCCTGGTGCTCATCCTGCTGGGGCTGCTCACCGCAGGCGGTGTCGGCCTGGTACAGCAGGTGCAGAGCCTGATCGACCTTGTCAACCGGGGCCTCGAAGAACTACCCGGCCTGTTCGACCAGCTTTCGCACCAAGTCTACCAGTTTGGGCCTTTCAAATTCGATCTCAGCAACATCAAAATGGAAACCCTTGGCGACCAGGTGCTGGCCAACGCCCAAACGCTGCTCACCCGCACAGGCGGCCTGATCGGCTCATTGGCCGGACAGGCGGCAGAGACCTTTGGCTGGACATTCTTCATCCTGATTGCCACCTACTTCGTGCTGATCGAAACCGGCGGCCTGCGCGAACGCATCATCCAGGTCCAGCTGCCCGGCTATTCTGAAGACCTGCGCAAGCTTGGCGAGCAGTTGGGACACATCTGGAACGCATTCCTGCGCGGCCAGATCATCATTGTCGGCCTTGCAGTTGTCACCTATTCAGTGGTGCTGTCCATCCTGGGCGTGCGCTATGCCATTGGCCTGGCCCTGCTGGCCGGGCTGGCCCGTTTCATCCCCTACGCCGGCCCGGCTGTCAACTGGATCGTCCTGGTCCTGGTGGCTTATTTTCAAACATTCAAACTCTTCGGAATGTCGCCGTTCGTTTACACACTGGTCGTGCTCGGCATTGCTGTACTGATCGACCAGTTTTTCGACAGTTATGTTTCGCCCCGCATCCTGTCGCAGACGCTCAAGGTACACCCGGCCGGAGTCATGGTGGCGGCCATCGTGGCTGCCAGCCTGCTGGGGATCATCGGCGTGGTCATCGCCGCGCCAATCCTGGCAACCTTCAGCCTGCTGGGCCGGTATACGCTGCGCAAGATGTTCGACCTCGACCCCTGGGTTGCAGAGGAAACAGCCCCGGCCGTGTCGAAGGCATCCATCGGGTCCCGCATCTTGAAACGTGTGCAAACCCTGTGGATGAACCGTTCCCGTCCCCCAAAAACATCCCCAAAGGATGAGATAAAAGGAGAAAACAGATGAACAAGAATATCGAACCCAAAACCCAAACCCTGGCTGAGACCGACAACTATCTTATTTGGAGCGCTGAGGAGCCGGATGGTGAGACCACGTATCACATGGAGTTGAACAGCGTCACCATGCACTTCTTCGAAGAAGAGTGGCAGGAATTCCTGGAACTGGTACACAGCCTGAAGAAATAGATTGACGTATGTCCTTCCAGAACGCCATCACTGACGTACCCGGCATCCAGGTTGGACACGCCCAAAATGCTGAGGCGCTGACTGGCTGCACGGTCGTCATCTGCCGCCGGGGGGCTGTGGGCGGCGTGGATCAGCGCGGCGGCGCACCCGGCACGCGTGAAACCGACCTGCTCAATCCCCTCAACCTGGTGGAAAAAGTACATGCTGTCCTGCTGACAGGCGGTTCAGCCTTTGGCTTGGACGCTGCCAGCGGTGTGATGCGTTATCTTGAGGAACATAAAATCGGCTATCAAACCGGGCCGGTGCGCGTTCCAATCGTGCCGGCAGCCGTGCTGTTCGACCTGGGGCTGGGCAGACCCGAGGTGCGTCCGGATGCGGGCATGGGGTATCAAGCCTGCCAAAACGCCTCGTCCGGCCCGCCGGCTCAGGGGAACTACGGCGCCGGAACCGGGGCGAGTGTGGGCAAGATCTTCGGCATGAAGCAGGCCATGAAATCCGGCATCGGTACTGCCAGCCTGGAGATCGGCGGCGGTGTGGTCATTGGCGCCCTGGCGGCGGTCAATGCGCTGGGGGATGTGATCGATCCCGCAAATGGGCAAATCCTGGCGGGAGCGCGCAGCACAAAAATCGGCCCGCTCCAGCTGGGCCAGCCGGGTGAATTCGCAGATACGCTGGAAACCATGCGCAGCCTGCCGGGGCGCGCCATCCTGAGTTTTGCCGGCAAGTCCAATACAGTCATCGGGGTGGTGGCCGTCAATGCCAGGCTGACGAAGGCTGAAGCAAACAAGGTCGCCCAAATGGCACACAACGGCCTGGCACGCACCATCCGCCCCGCACACACCATGATGGACGGGGATACGATCTTTGCCCTGGCGGCAGGCGGCCGCAGGGCAGATGTATCTCTGGTGGGGGCCTTTGCCGCGGAGGCATTCGCCCTGGCGGTGCTCAATGCGGTGCGGAATGCAGCTCCTGCCGGAGGGCTGCCGGGGTTGGGCAGTAAATAAGGGTTTCAGAATACGAAGGGGGTTCTGTGGCTCGATCAGGTGAGATGAAATAATGACAATGAAAGGACGGCCCGCCATAACCCGGCGGGCCGAAACATCCCTACTCTTTGCGCAACACCCTGACAATGTGCAGGCGGGCAGCCCAACGCGCCGGCAGGAAACTGCCCAGCACGCTGATGAACAGAGTGAACGGTACCAGTGCAATGGCAGCAAGCAGGTTCAGCGAAACGGTGATCTGCCCGAAACCGGTGAAATCGGCCATCAGGTTCAACAGGTTTTTCGTCAACAGCAACCCGGCCGGCACGCCCGCGGCAATGGAGACCAGCCCCAGGGAGGCCGCGGTGGTATTGAACATTTGGATTACCTGGAAGGGCGTCATGCCCACCGTTTTGAGGATGCCCACCACCCGCAGTTTCTCCTGTGCCGAGAGCAGGGACATGATCAGGATATTGACGATGGCAATCCCAATCAGGATGCCGGCCAGCATGAAAATCGCCATTTGCAGGTAGATGATCGTGCCCGGGATGGCATCTTCCATCATGGTAAAGTTCAGGTCGGAGTCCTGGCGCGGGGAGAGAAAAGTACGGATCGCCTGCGGGTCGGCCGCCGGATCCACCTTCAGGTAATATACGTCAGGGTCGGCATGCCTGACCAGCCCCCTGATGGTGGACAGGTTGACCATCAAACGCTGCCCGGCGTCTGCCGGTTCGGGGTATTCGCCGACGATCAGCCAGGTAGCCTGCGGGTTGCCATCTTCGTCAAGAGTCAAGGTGAGTTTGTCCCCCACTTTCAATCCCAGCCAGTCCAGCAATCCCTTGCCGGCCAGGGCTTCATAGGTATCCGGCTGAAAAAAACGCCCTTTCAGGATGTGGAACGGAAATGCAGCCAGCTCCCCTTCCACGGCGCGCAGTTTGAGGGAGCGTCCCTCAGGCGTCTTCGCTTCCAGCAGGGTTTCCCCATAAAAAGCCTCCACACCCGGTGCCTGAGCCAGGAGACGCCGTGTCCGCTCATCTCCGCTTTGCTGGCGCGTTACAGTGGCATCGTAGGCGATGCCCAGCAGGGACGGGTTTTGGCGGTAAGTCTGGATCGTCCCGGTAAGCGCCAGCCCAAAGACGACCCCCATCACCCCCAGGCTCAAATTGATGCCTGCCATCAGGGAACGGAACGGCCGGGAAAAAACATCATTCACTCCCAGCACAAGCGGCATGGAGGCACCGGCCTTTTCCAGCACGCGGGCCGGCCAGAAGGATTTACGCAGCGGCGCCTCTGCCCCGACCGCAATGGCCTTGATGGTGTTGGTGCGTGCACCCCGGCAAGAGGCTCCCAGCGCAGCCAGCATGGTGATACCCGGCATGGCACAGAAAACCACCAGCAACGTCCAGGAATCGAATGGCGGCTGGTAGCTGGTATTCAGCGAGGCGGTCACCGTCTCCAAGGGCAAGGGCGCCAGGATCAGCCCCAGGCCGAATCCCAGGATCGTCCCGGCCAACCCAAGGACAGCATACTGGCCCACATATACTGCCAGGACCTGCCCTCCGGTAAAACCGACCGCTTTAAGGATGCCAATCTGCTTGATCTGTGCCAGCACGGTGGAACTGACAATGCTGACCACGATCAGGACCGTCGCCAGGATCGCAAAAAAACTGAAGGCAGACAGGAAAATAAAGGCCAGTTGGGCGTCGAAAATGGCCGAACTGCGTACATCATGCCAGTCGGTATGGCTTTCGATAAATTCCAGGTCGCGCATGGAAGTGATCCTGTCCAGCACGGCCTGCACAGACTCCGGGTCGGCCAGCTGCAGGCCAAGCGACCACTCCCAGGAGGCTTTGTCAGGGAACAAACTCTTCAGCAGGTGCTCACTCAGGTAAAGATACGGCGGCAGGCTGCTGCGGTAATTGTCGTACATCGGGTCATAGGCAATCCCGACGATTGGCAGGCTCACCCGGCGGCCATCGGAGCGGGTGATCTCGATCTGGTCTCCGACTCCAAGCCGGTAAATATCGCGCAGGTCGCGGCTGATGAGCACCTCCGCTGCACCTGGAGCAAGGTACCTGCCTGCCAGGATGCGCAGACGGTTGACCCGCGGCGGTTCCAGCGGCACGACCCGCAAACTGACCAGGGCGCGCCGCTCGTCGAACTGGACCCGGGTGGTGTAACTGTACTGCCTACCCGTGCTCCCTGCCACCTCCGGCAGGGACTCGATCTGGCGGATATCCATGGCCCGCACGCGGCCAGGCTTGAAATGCAGCCAGAGATGTGCCCCATTCAGTTCTGCATGCGATTTATCATAGGGGGCTTCCAGGTTGAAGAGGGTGGTCAAGGCCAGCGTGAGCAGTGCGGCGGCCGCTGTAATGGTCCCAATGATCAATAAAGACACCGCCCGGCGGTGGAACAGGTCAGCCCGGATTTTTTGCCAGACAGCGTCCATCGGATTACCGCAAGTCCACCAGCCGCTGGGCAATGGCCTTTTCGTCGCCGCCCTCCATGCGGTCCACCAGCAGGCCATCGCGAATGAAGAGCACGGTTTGAGCGCAGGCTGCAGCCGAGGCGGCATGCGTGACCATCAAGATCGTCTGCCCCTGGCGGTTGAATTCGGTCAGGATATCAAGCACATCATCCCCACTGGCGCTGTCCAGGTTGCCGGTCGGTTCGTCGGCCAGCAGGAGCCGGGGTTGGTTGATAAACGCCCTGGCGATGGCCACGCGCTGCTGCTGTCCACCGGAGAGTTCCCATGGGTATTTGTGGGCCTGGTCGGCAATGCCCAGCCGGTCGAGCAGTTCCATGCAGCGCGGCCGCAAGTCGCGCCTGCTCCGGCTGCGAGCGAGAAGCGCAGGCAGTTCGACATTGGCCTGCACGCTCAGGTTTTCGACCAGGTTGAAGAATTGGAAGACGAAACCGATCTGCGAACGGCGGAAGACAGCCAGTTCCGTCTCGGACATGTCCTGAAGCAGAAAATCACCCACCCGTACAGAACCGGAGGTCGGTTGGTCCAGGCCGCCGGCGATGTGCAGAAGGGTGGACTTGCCGCTACCGGATTGCCCCATAATCGCCGCAAACTCCCCCGTCTTGATATCCAGCGAAACACCGCGCAGCGCCTCGAAACGGACACTCCCGGTCTGGTAAGCCTTCCTCAGGTCGGTGATCTGTACCAGCGTGGTCATGTGAGGATATACGTGGTGCGTTTAAAGGCGCAGGCAAAGCCACAGATACGCAGGAAGCGCTCGAAAATCGCCCCAAGCGAGGTTTGCAGGAGTACCGTTTCCACACCCTGGCGTTGTGCCTCCAGCAGGACCTCAACCGCCATGTTGAAGATGGTCCGGCCACCGCGATATTCAGGCAGGACCCCCGCACTGCCAATGGTGGCGATATCCTGGCAGCGCATCAAGGTCAAGGTCGCAACCGGCTTATCACCCATGAAGGCCAGGAAATGCATCACGCCGGGGGCGCCAATGGAAGGCGCGAACAACTCTGCCAGAGAATCAACATACTCAGCAGGCATGTCATAGGAAGCCACCATCACCCCGGCAAAAAGCCGCGCTTCCTCACGGCTGATCGTTCTGACCTTGACCTTCGACTCGATCCTGGGCGCAGTCCGGCTCTGAAGACGGTCCATGAACATCCAGGTCTCATCCGGTTCCTGGCGCTTGAAACCGCGCGCCATCAAGCGCCGGGGCAGGTCATCCGGCAGGCAGGCCGGCGAGACCAGCACCACAGGAGGCATCTCACGGGCAGTGAAATAGGTGATCACATCTTCGATCAATCCATCCACCTTCTGCGCATCCGTCCTCAGCAAACAGGCGTGGTTGGCATCCGGAGACGGATAGGTCTGGCTGCTGGTCAGGATCATATCCTCCCGCAGGATGACTTCCAGGCCAGGGGTGACTACCGCCACCGGCTCCATCCCCAAGTAATTGGCGCGTTCCAGCGCAGCAATGCGCTCCAGATCAATTTTCATGACTGCCTCCAGGGTTTCCCGCCGGGCGGGCAGGTTCTGTCCCGTGGGAAAGGTGTTTGAGTGGGTACCGTTGGAAAATGAAGTAAGCGGCCAGCATGAGCAACCCGGCCACCAAACCGGTCAGCCGGACACCCAGCGGCCCGTTGGCATCCGTATGACTGCGGCCCAGGAGCAGGAGCAGCGGCAGAACCGCGCCCGCCATCCCATTCACCACCTGGTCGAGCAGGCTCCAGGCTGAATAATAGGCTCCTTCACGCCGCTGGCCGGTCAGGGACTCATCATAGTCCGTAATCTCAGCCGCAAAAGCTTGCGGAAGCATGACCACCCCCGAAATGGCCATGGCTTCCAGAGTCATCCAAACCACACCCTGCACGAACAAGGGGACCGGGAACCAGGGACCGATGAGCATCAACAGCGGCATGACCAGGGCAGAAGCCAGCAACGACCCGGCAAAGACACGCCATTTGCCATAGCGTCCGGCCAGCCAATTGACCAGCGGGTAGCAGGCCAGCGAGGCCGGGACAGCGGGCAGGTAGAAATATGGCGTATCGGCCACCAACAGGCCGCAGATCTCGGTTACGATATAGGGCACGACCAGGATCAAGAACGTGGTTGCCGACCAGAAACAAGCACCGGTCAGGGTCAGCACCTGGAAAGGCCGGTTTTGCAGCGTGGTGCGGATGCTCTTCCAGAAACTGAAATGCTCATCCGCCTTGATCTGCCGGCCCGGCTGTTCACGCAGGATGAAGAGGGGCAGGTACAGCAGCGGCAGCAGGCACAGGGCGTAGATCAACGCGGTGGATATGTATCCCCGCGGCTCGATCAGGAAACCGGCCAACCCTGCCAGGATGATGCCCAAAAGTTGGAAACTGGCGCTCCAGGCAGTCATGCGCACTCTGTGCTGGTCCGTGCGCGCCAGTTCGGGCAGAAGCGAACCGAAAGGAATGACCACCAGGTTCTGGGCGATATTGAACAGCACCAATGTCAAGGCCAGGTAGCCCAGGTTGATCCATGACTGCCCCTGCACCGGCGGCAACCACAGGAGTACAAAAAAGACCAGGTACGGCAGGCCAGAGAAGAAGATGAACGGCAGGCGCCTGCCTCGGCGGCCGCGCGTGTGATCCGACCAGTACCCGATGGGGGGCGTGAGCAGGGCATTCAGGATGCGCGCCGCCAGCACCGCGGTGCCATAGAACGCCACCGGCACCAGTGCAACGCCTTTTCCATCCGGCGGCAGGTAAAAATACAACAGCCAGCCATCCACCACCGACCAGACGACGGTGGTGACCAGCGAGATCAGGCTGTAGGGGATGTCTGTGCGGACAGGCGTGGGAACACTCGAATTTTCAGCAACGGGTGGCAACTCAACCATGTTTTGCACTCCGGTTCATGCAGGCTTTGTGAACTGCACCCGGCGAAATAACCGGCGCAGCAACAAACCATAGAAAGCCAGCAGGGCAAACAGGATCAAGGGCAGGTATGCGCTGGGATCAGCCAGGATGTATGCACCCGAGAGCGCATCCATGCCCCAAATCAGATAGCTCAGGAAACGCCATACATCCATCAGGCAGTAGGGAATGAAGGCCACACAGGCCACAATGCGTTCGAGGCGGTACTCCGCTGCCGCCAGCAAATAGGCAAAGACGGCCAGGCCCAGCGAGATTTCCCAGAACACATCCAGAAAAACGAATGCTCCCACATAAAGTCCCAGGGCCATTTCCAGTTTGTACTGGCTGCCAGCCTCCGCCTGCACCGGGCGGGTGAGGTGCCAGAGGCCCAGGCCCGCCAGCGGCAGGAGCAGTGCATATTTGATCAACCGGGCGACCAGCATGTTGCCGGGGGAAATCCCCAACAGGTACAACACAACCTGCATGATCGAATGGTTATAGCCCAAAAATGGCTGTTCCGGCCCGCGCCAGGGGAAGTTGGTGCTCATGTTGGCCAGGAAGTGGAAGTATTCAGAATATTGCTGCAACCCGTATTCCGGTCCAGCGGCCAGGAGCGTGATTCCCGCCAACAAGAAATACCCCGCCAGGCTCCCCGCCAGCATCTTCCAGAAGAATTTCCGGCTGCCCAATAATAACGGAACACCCGCTGCGAATGCCCAGAAGGGTTTTACCTGCAACAGAATCACCGTACAGAGAACAGATCCGGGCAGGTCCTGGTGCAGAATTGAATCGGTCAGCCAGGTAGCCAGCAGGGCCACAAGAAGATAGATATTCAGGTACGACAGGTCACTCCACAGCGGTTCGAATACCAGCCACAGCGGCAGACTCCAGGCCAGCATCTCCCCGCCGCGCGCCAGGCCAATCCAGCGAAAGATGCGCCCCCAGGCGATGTACAGGGCGATATAAGCGGCCAAGTGCAGGATCGTGCTCAGAATGACCGTGATCGTGGGGTGGATGGACAACAAGGGGGTCAGCAACAGCGCATAAGCCGGGGAATACTGGTAAAATTCTACCCGGTCGAGTGGTCCTGACAGATATAAATCGGCACGCTGCGAAAAACGCTGAGCTGCTTCCAAATAGTCTTTCAGGTCGTTGGGCACGAACACCCCCTGGAAGCTGCCCATATCCAATGGACGGACCACAAACAGGTAATAGACATGCCCGGCAGTACGGACAAGCAGGTATAACAGCGCCAGGCTTAATGCCAGGCGGTACCAGCCGGAGCGGGACCAGAGGCCGCGAATGAGTTCCATAACGGTATTATAGTAACAATCCTGTGCAAGCGCGTTCTTAATTCTACAATACCTGATGGCACTCCGGTTTACATTTTTGCAAAGCTAAACGAGACGAATTTTCATAATCAGGTTGTAAAATTAATCCAGAATCGAGATCAAAAGGTTCCAAATGGATTTATCGACCTTCCTGACCCTGCCTGCAGAAGAAGTGGCCGCGCTGGTACGTGCCAGCGGCCTGAAAGTATGCGTCTTTCCCATTAATGGTACACGGCGCTGGTTCATCCTGGAATACGGGGACCAGGAATGGGACGACCCGGTCGCAGCCTATATGGACATTGCCGCCAAACGGCATATCGAACTGTACAAACTTTTTTTTGATCACGGCATCGACACGCTGATTACACCTGTCATCGGCCCGGAGATCCTAGCCACACGCGGCACCTACATGCAAAAGATCGGTGCAGAAGGCCTGGCGCGGCTTGCCACGCACCCGGATTTCCTGGACTTCTATCAGGAATATGGTGTACGCGCCCGCTTCTATGGAGAATATCGCAAATACCTGGCCGGCTCACCCTATGAGCATTTGTCCGACATATTCGATGGGTTGATCGGGAACACACGCCAGAACAACCGTTGCAGACTCTTTTTCGGTGCCTTCGCCGACAACCTGAATGCTACCCAAAGGGTGGCCGAACTCGCCGTGCAATATTTTCAACAGACCGGCACAGTTCCAGATCAGAAAAGAATCGTCGAGTTATACTATGGCGAATATATTGGCAAAGCCAACATATTCATCGGTTTCGACCGCTTTGCAGCCTTTGATTACCCGCTGATAAACTGGGGGGAGGAAGATTTATACTTTACCGTGTCCCCATCAATGTACCTGGGACCGGAACAACTACGTACCATCCTGTATGACCATTTATATGTAAGACGTACGGAAGAGCCTGAATATGAGAACCTATCTCCTGAAGGACTGGAACGGCTTAAACAATTCTACCGCCTTAACCAAAAGAGCACCCAGGGCATAGGCATCATCCGGGATGGCATCTGGCTGCCAGCTAGAAACATCGACTGGCCAGAAGAGTGAACAATAATGGATATTAGAAAAGCAGCCTCTGAACTGCTCTCCTGCCTGGGGCCAGGGAAAATGTCGCCATCGGCGTACGACACCGCCTGGGTTGCCCGATTGGGAGAAATTGCGCCCGACCTTAGCAACCGGGCCATCGAGTGGTTATCCAATAACCAACTCCCGGACGGCAGTTGGGGAGCACCCGCGCCGTTATATTATCATGACCGAGTCATATCAACCCTGGCAGCCATGATCGTGCTGACCCGCCGCGGCCGGCGAGCTCACGATCGTATTCAAATCGAAAAGGGATTAAAGGCTCTCGACAACATCACATCCACCGCAACTCAAAAATTAATGTCTGACCCCAATGGCGCGACGATCGGGTTCGAAATGATCGTTCCCACCATGATCTCAGAAGCAGAAGAACTTGGCATCATCCGGCAGCAAGGGGAACGCATTCTGGGAAGATTGAGCCTGCTGAGAAAAATCAAAATGGATAAGATGCAGGGGCGGAAGGTCAATCGCTATGTTACGATGGCTTTTTCCGCGGAAATGGCCGGCCTGGACCGACAGGGAATGCTGGATGTCGACCAGTTGCAGGAAGAAAACGGCTCGGTTGGTCACAGTCCGTCAGCCACAGCCTATTTTGCCGCCTATGTTCGCCCAGAAGATAGAAGGTCTCTCGCCTATTTGCGCGAAGTCATCGCCACGGATGGCTCTGTGCCTGACCTGTTTCCATTTGAAATTTACGAACGTGCCTGGGTGTTGTGGAACTTGGCCCTCATCGGGGACTCCGCCATTCATTCCCTGCCTGATTTCCAGAAACACCTGGATTTTCTCGAATCTGCCTGGCACCCGGAGAAAGGGGTAAGCCTCTCAACCGGGTTCTCGGTTCCAGATGGAGACAATACCAGCATTGTCTTTGAGTTGTTGAGAAAAATGGGCCGGAATGTGGACGAGAAAGGATTATTGTCCTTTGCCGGTGGGGACCACTTCCGGTGTTACGACCTGGAAGCAAATGCTTCTGTCAGTGTAAATATTCACGCCCTGGCAGCGCTGCGCCAGCTGGCATACCCGCCCGACCATCCCATCGTCATAAAAGCGATGCTGTTCCTGGAACAGAATCAAGTAAAAGAGGGATACTGGTTCGACAAGTGGCACATCTCCCCCTACTACACGACAGCACACGCCATACTGGCACTGGCAGGCAGCAACAATCCCTCAATTCAAACGGCCATAAGCTGGATCATAAAAACGCAAAGCCCTGACGGCAGTTGGGGATTTTATTCCCCCACTGCCGAGGAAACAGCCTATTGCCTTCAGGCACTTTGCATTTGCAGGAAAAGAGGCTATAAAATCAACAAAGAAACAATCGCCAAAGGGCGCACCTATTTGCTTAGAAACATGCCGACCGAAACAACTTATCCATTGTTCTGGATTGGAAAAGGGCTGTATGCCAGTGAGTTTATCGTGCGCTCAGAAATCCTGAGTGCGCTTGCTCTGTCCGAGGCAGAATGATCCTGCTGCCAACCCGCCGGTTTACCCGGCTGCGAGTTCCTGTACCGGCAATTCAAACCGATCTGCTGCCCGGCCAATCTGAGGAGTAGGGAATGAGTACATCCCGTTCGATCAGTTCATTTTTTGACCGCCTGATAACCGTCCCGTCAACCGACCCGGATGATTCGCGCCGCCGGAGGCTGCTGAACATAATCCTTGTAGGGGTGATCGTCCTATCGATCCTGGCGTTCATTGTTAACGGCACCCTGCTGCTCACCGGGAGCAGGTCACGGGAAAACATAAACCTTGAATGGATTATTGCCGGCATGTTCGCGGGCAGCGTCCTGATCTACTATTTAAACCGCAAGTTTTCGGGCATCATGGCAAGTGCCATCTTCCTGGTATTATTCCTGGTTGTGATCTCGGCCAGCGACACGTATCCTGCCCTGGTAGACGGCCGCAGCCTGTTATATTTCACCATTCCCATTACCATGGCCAGCATGCTGATGGGCCCCCCTTATAGCTTTGCGGTGGCATTGTTGAGCACAATAGAAATCTTTATTTTGGGGAAATTAGGGAACACCGAACCCAACCTGCTGGCAATTTTTGGATATTTACTGTTGGCGCTGGTTTCCTGGTTGTCATCCCGCAGCCTCGAGCAAGCCCTGAAGGATTTGCGCGTACTCAACGCTGAACTCGACCGGCGCGTGGAAGAACGCACACGCGAACTCTCTGAAGCATTAAGCCGCGAACTTGTGGAGGCGGGCAAGACGCAGGCCATCCTGGAAGGAATTGCCGATGGGGTGTTGGTCTTCGACCAGGACGAGAAAGTCATCGTCGCCAACCCTGCACTGAGCAGGCTGCTCGGCATGCCGCTTGAGGCTCTGCTCGAACAGGATATGGAGAGCCTGTCGCAAAACAAAGCCATCGCCCGCGAGGACCGCGGCCACCTGCAGAACCGGCTGCAAAATCCAAGCAAGGTCTCCAATGCCGTGCGCATCCGGTGGAATGAAAAGACGCTCTCGGTCAATGCTGCACCCGTCTCCAGCGGGGGAGACCAGATATACATCTTTGGCACGGTGGCAGTGTTCCGCGACTTCACCCGCGAAGCTGAAGTGGAACGCATGAAAAACAGCTTCGTTGCCATGGTCTCGCATGAACTGCGCACACCGCTTAACGCGGTTCTGGCATATTCGGAAATGCTGCGGGATGCCGTCTTTGGCTCGCTGAATGAAAAGCAGTTCAGTGCTACAAACCGTATTTTCGTGAATTCCCAGCGGCTGCTCAATATCGTCAGTGACCTGCTCGACCAGGCACAGATCGAGGCTGGGCGTCTCAAGATCCAATGGACGGAATTTCACACTGCCGAATTAATGGAAAACATGCGCAGTGTGATGGAAAAGCCGACCCAGGACAAGGGTTTGTACCTGAGCACCGAAATCACTCCTGAAGTTCCGCAAACCATCGTTGGCGATGCGCATCGCATTCAGCAGATCATGGTGAACCTAGTCAACAATGCAGTAAAATTTACCCGGGAGGGCGGTATCAACGTGCGAATCTTCTGCCCAAGTGAAGATACCTGGGCCATTGCGGTGCGCGATACCGGTCCAGGCATTCCGCTGGGAGACCAGACATACGTCTTCGAGCCTTTCCGCCAGGTTGAAGGGATCACCACCCGCGAACATGGCGGTATCGGCCTTGGTCTTTCGATCGTTAAACGCCTGTCCATACTCATGGGCGGCGATATTTCGCTCGAGAGTGCTGTTGGAAAAGGGAGCACTTTCACTGTCACGCTGCCGCTGCATCCTATCCAGAAAGAGGAAATCCAATGAATCAAAAACCACTTGCGCTCGTCATCGAAGATGATCCGGACCTGGCCGAAATTTTTGCCCAGGCGCTTGAGGCCGCCGAGTTTTCCACAGAGGTGATCCGCGATGGGCATACAGCCATGCAGCGTATGGATGGCCCGGTGCCGCGGGCCATCATCCTCGACCTGCACCTGCCCCATGTGGATGGAACTCAAATTCTCAAGCGGATCAGATCAGACAACAGGTTTCAGGATGCCCGCGTAGTCATCACCACTGCCGACACCATCTCGGCGGAGTTGCTGCGTGACGAGGCTGACTTTGTGCTGGTCAAGCCAATCAGTTTTGCCCAGTTGCGGGACCTGGCCGCCCGCCTCAATCCGGATCGCAAGACCGGGCCACTGACAACCATTAAAACCGGTTGATGTCATTGAGTCTATTCAAACGAATACCGCCCAAATGTGATACAATGGGTAATGAGACTGCATGAAGAATGGCGGGCCGGCAATCAGAGAGTTGGTTTCCCTCCTGGCACCTGAACCCGAGAACCCCTGTAATCATGCATACGTTACCGCTCTGCCGGCAAGGGCAGAGCATTCAACTGGTCATGCCAACAATCAAGGCGTGGCCCATTTTCCAGGAGAAATGATGGAAACGAAACTCTATGTTGGAAACCTGCCTTACAGCTTCAGCGAGGCTGACCTGCAAACCTTGTTTGCACAGGCAGGCACCGTGAAATCCGCAGTCATCATCAAAGATCGCGATAGCGGACGCTCGAAAGGGTTCGGATTTGTAGAGATGGAAACGCAGGAAGAAATGCAAAAGGCGATTTCCATGTTCAACGGCAAAGAGATCGAGGGCCGTCCTCTGACCGTGAATCCGGCTCGTCCGCAGGAAGAACGCCGGCCCGGCGGCGGCGGTCGCGATTTTCGCCGTGGTGGTGGCGGCGGCTTTGGTGGACGCGGCGGTGGGCGCGATAACCAGGGCGGCGGACGCCGGCGCGACTGGTAAGCGCAACAACGAACTTAAGAAAGGCCAGATGGCAGGTGCCAGCCATCTGGCCTTTGTGATTTAAATATGATAAAGTCAGGGCATGGCCAAACTCACTCCAACCCTCATTGGACTACCCTGGGACATCAACTCTTCCTACCTGCGCGGCGCGGCCGCAGCCCCGCCTCTCATCCGCCAGGCATTATTCTCCCCCTCATCCAATTCCTGGACAGAAGGGTTGATCGACCTCAGCGCACCGGGGAACCTGGCAGATGCCGGTGACCTGGTTCTGCCGGAGACAGACGCGGCACTGTCCCTGATCACGGATGGCATCCGGCGGGTTGTCCAGCGCGGCGGCCTGCCCCTGGCTTTGGGGGGAGACCATGCCGTAACCTATCCCATCCTGCGCGCGATCGGCCCCCTCCAGCCGGCATTGACCATTCTGCACTTCGACGCCCACCCGGACCTATATGAAGTATTCGAAGGGAATCACCTTTCACATGCCTGCCCTTTTGCCCGCATCCTGGGAGAAAAACTGGCAAGTCACCTGGTGCAGGTGGGCATCCGCGGCATGAATGGCCACCAGAAGGAACAGGCGCAGCGTTTCGGTGTGGAGACAATTGATATGCGCGCCTGGGCTGCCGGCCTGCGCCCGCAGGTGACCGGCCCGCTCTATATCTCCGTTGACCTGGACGGCCTTGACCCTGCCTTTGCTCCCGGCGTTTCTCACCGCGAGCCGGGTGGACTGAGCGTGCGCGAGGTCATTTCCATCATCCAGGGACTGCCGGGTCCCATCCTCGGCGCCGATGTGGTCGAATTCAACCCCAGCCAGGACCCATTCGGCCTGACTGCTCCTGTTGCCGCCAAGCTGGTCAAGGAATTAGCCAGCCGGATGATCGAAACCGGCGCCAGATAAATAGTATATGGACTCGGAGTCCCAAGCCTCCAAGTCCGCATGATTTTCTTTTTTTGCCAGCGACTCTGTTTCCCCGGTCAATATCGATTCAATATCCTCGTCCGGGTCTCCTCGATATGCAGCCGCATGGCCTCCTGTGCCTGCTTCTTGTTGCGGGTCAGGAGCGCCTCCAGGATCGCCTTATGCTGGCTGGGGTCAGCCAGGTATGGGTCATTGACCAGCATACGTTCCATATCGTCCACCAGCTGCTGGATGATTGCGGCCAGACGCAGGCTACCGGAGAGGCGCGCCAGCTCCAGGTGAAAATCCCGGTTGAGGGCCGAAGCGATACTCTTATCTGCGGGGTTGGGGGAGGCGGCCAATCGCTCTTCTTGTAGATTGTTTTCCTGCAGGTGGCGGATGCCATCCGCTGTCACACGTTCCACCGCCAGCCCAATCGCTTCCACTTCGAGAACGATCCGCAGGTGAAATGTCTCCAGGATATCCTGCATGGTCGGTTTGCTGACGATATACCCCACGCGCGGCAGGGATTCCAGCATTCCCTCATGCGTCAACAACAGCAAGGCTTCACGCGTGGGAGTCTTGCCAGATTCAAACTGGGCAGCAATTTCGGCTTCGTTCAGGATCTCGCCAGGCCTGAGTTCACCGCCAATAACTGCCCGGCGGATACGCTCATATACTTGTTCTTTTTTCGTCGGTGCCGCTCCCATCGCAACTCCTTGACATTTTATTGATATTATTTATAATATATCAGAATTCAAAATTCTGCAAGGGTGATTATTTTCCAATCGGGACGAAAGGAACGCATATGTCAGCCAGAAAACCTGTGGTCTACCCCTATATTCCCAACTCTGTGCCAGATGTGAAGGAAGAGATGTTGCGGGAAGTCGGCGCCAGGAACATGGACGAGTTCTACGCCGATATCCCCGAAAACCTGCGGTTCAAGGGCAAACTCAACCTGCCCGCCCCCCTCCATTCGGAAGCTGAACTGATCCGCCACGTGGACGGGCTACTCAACAAGAACCGCTCCACCCGCGAAACACTCAGCTTCCTGGGTGCAGGCTGTTACCAGCACCAGGTACCGGCCGTGTGCGACGAGATCAACTCGCGCGGTGAGTTCCTGACGGCCTATGCAGGCGACCCATATGAGGATCATGGCCGGTTCCAGGCGCTCTTCGAATATGAGAGCATGATGGCCGAACTGCTCAACATGGAAGTGGTCAATGTGCCGAATTATGACGGCTTCCAGGCTTCGGCCACTGCCTTGCGCATGGCGGTCCGCATCACCGACAGGAATACCGTCCTGCTGCCGCAGAACATGAGTGCCGATAAACTATCAAAGGTGAGCGAATACCTCAAACCTGACATCAGCATCGAAAGCCTGCCCTTCGATGCCAGGACCGGCCTGCTCGACCTGAACGCGCTAAAGGCAAAACTCACCCCCCAGGTGGCGGCAGTCTACTTCGAGAACCCCACCTTCCTGGGTCTGATGGAAACCGGCGCCAGCCACATCAGCGCCGCGGCCCATGCTGCCGGGGCAGTCAGCATCGTCAGTGTGGACCCACTCTCATTGGGTGTGGTCCGTCCGCCGGTCGAGTATGGTGCTGATATCGTCTGCGGTGATATCCAGACGCTGGGCATCCACATGCACTACGGTGGTGGGCATGGCGGTTTCATTGCCACCAATGACGATCCCAGGTTTGTAATGGAATTCCCCTCCCGGCTGTTCGGCGTTGCATCGACCGTGGTCGAAGGGGAATATGGCTTTGGCGATGTGGCTTACGAACGAACCTCCTTTGCAGTAAGAGAGGAAGGCAAGGAATGGGTCGGCACGGCCGCGGCCTTGTGGGGCATCACGGCCGGAGTTTACCTGGCGCTCATGGGCCCGCAGGGTATGGTGGAAATTGGGAGGGGCATCATGCAGAAGTGCCGCTACGCCATGAAGAAGATTGCAGCCATCCCGAATCTGAGGGTGATATTTGGTGACACACCGCACTTTGCCGAGTTCGTTGTCAACTTCGACGGTACCGGCAAAAAAGCAGCCCAAATCAACCAAGCTCTGCTCGAGCGGGATATCTTTGGCGGTAAAGACCTGTCGAAAGAATTCCCGGCCCTTGGCCAAAGCCTGCTGTTCTGCGTAAGCGAAGTCCATACCCAGGCTGACCTCGATCGCCTGGTGAATGCTCTTGAGGAGGTGGTGAAATGAAACCCATTGCAAAGAAACCCATGCCGCGCCGGTTTCACCAGGCAAGCTGGGACGAACCGGTCATCTTCGAATTGAGCCAGCCGGGCCAGCGCGGCGTGCTGCTCCCCCCCGTCGAGGCAGGCATCCAACAGGAGGCCGGGGATCCCGCCCAGGCGTTGCCGGAAACGCTGCGCCGCACGACTCCTCCCGCCCTGCCGGAGATGTCCCAAATCCACGTCCTGCGGCACTATGCCCGTCTCTCTCAGGAAAACCTGGGGGTGGACCTGAATATTGATGTTGGCCAGGGCACCTGCACAATGAAGTACAGCCCCAAAGTCAATGACCAGTTGGCCCGCACACACAAGTTGACCGAACTGCATCCCTTGCAGGACGAGTCGACCGTGCAGGGCATCCTGGAGGTGATGTACCATCTGGAAGGCATGCTCAAGGAGATTTCCGGGATGGAGCGGGTCTCCCTCCAGCCGGGAGCCGGCTCAGCAGCCATCTATGCCAATATCTGCATGATACGCGCCTATCACGCCTCGCGTGGCGAAGCTGAACAGCGTAATGAAGTCATTACCACCATCTTCTCGCATCCCTCCAACGCGGCGGCAGCCAGGGTGGCCGGATACAAGGTAATCACGCTCTATCCAGATGCGGATGGTTATCCTGACTTCGAAGCCCTCAAGGCAGCCGTTTCGAAACATACCGCCGCGTTGTTGATCACCAACCCGGAGGATACCGGCATCTTCAACCCGCGCATCGAGGAGTTCGTCCGCCTGGTACACGAGGCCGGCGGGCTGTGCGCTTATGACCAGGCCAATGCCAACGGGATCCTGGGGATCACCCGCGCCCGCGAGGCCGGTTTCGATGCCTGCCATTTCAACCTGCACAAGACATTCTCCACCCCCCACGGCTGCGGAGGTCCGGCGGCCGGCGCCAGCGGTGTGACAGAAAAACTGGCTCCTTTCCTGCCTGTCCCGACCGTGGAATTCGATGGCAGGAAATACTTCCTGGATTACAACCGCCCGCAGAGCATCGGCAAGACACGTCCTTTCTATGGCGTGACTCCGAATATTCTGCGTGCCTATGCCTGGGTCATGAGCCTGGGCGCCGACGGCCTGCGCGAAGTGGCCGAGATCGCTGTACTCAACAACAACTATTTACTCAATAAAGTTCTCAAGATACGTGGCGCAAGTGCTCCCTATGCCAAAGGAAAACGCCGCATCGAACAGGTTCGCTACAGTTGGGAGCAATTGACCCGCGAGACAGGAATTCATTCCGAAGAGATCGAGATCCGCGTGACCGACTTCGGCATGCACTACTGGACCAGCCACCATCCCTTCGTCGTCCCCGAACCGATGACCCTCGAGCCGACCGAGTCCTATTCCAAAGCGGACCTGGACGAGTATGCGGCTGTACTCAAGCAAATCTCTGACGAAGCCTATACCAACCCGGAGATCATCAAGACGGCGCCGCACAACAGCACGGTCCACCAGACCCACCACGAGCCGTTCGACAACCCGGACGAGTGGGCAGTCACCTGGCGGGCATACCTGCGCAAAACTGGTCAGAAAAAAGATTGACAGGATGGAACGCAAGCGGCTGGGTTTGATCGTCAACCCCATCGCCGGAATCGGCGGGCGGGTGGGATTGAAAGGCAGTGATGGCCTGGAAGTGCAGGAACGTGCCCGCTCGCTGGGTGCCGTACCCCTGGCCGGGGAACGTGCTGCCGCCGCGCTGGAGTCCCTCCGCCCGCTGGCTGCCAGGGTGGAACTATTGACCGCGCCGGGTGAGATGGGGGAGGCGATCGCACGGCAATCTGGTTTTACACCCCGGGTCCTGTCCATTCCCTGTGCAGA
The DNA here is from genome assembly GCA_964387495.1 of uncultured Anaerolineaceae bacterium. Taxonomy (GTDB): domain Bacteria; phylum Chloroflexota; class Anaerolineae; order Anaerolineales; family Villigracilaceae; genus DSXF01. Next base: position 2,496 of record CAYLXB010000034.1, on the reverse strand, counting down.
GGCCAGCAAAACCACCGCCGACGACACCCGCCAGGCAGCCCGCACTATGCGGGAGTTGGGCGCCGATTTGATCCTGTTTGCCGGCGGCGATGGGACTGCCCGCGATATGTACGCGGCCATCCGCAATGATTTCCCTGTATTGGGCATCCCGGCCGGGGTCAAAATCCATTCGGCTGCCTACGCGGTCACCCCGCGCAGCGCCGGTACCCTGGCAGTGGATTTTCTGAACGGCCGTGTCCGCCTGCGCGAGGTCGAAGTGCTGGACCTGGATGAGGCATCTTATCGCAAAGGACAGATCATCACCCACCTGTACGGTTACCTGAAGGTCCCCTACCGGCGCGAGATGGTGCAGAACCAAAAAGTACCCACACCTGCCAGTGAAACCGTGCAGGCCCAGGCCATTGCCGAGGAGATCGTCGAACAGATGAAAATGGATATGGCCTATGTTCTCGGCCCGGGCACAACCACGCGCGCCGTTGCCGAACGATTGGGCCTGCCCAAGACCCTGGTCGGCGTGGACATCATGACCCGCAAGGAACTGCTGGCTGCCGATGTTGGCGAACGAGAGATCCTGGAGATGCTGGCACACCGCCCGCTGGGGCTGATCATCACCCCCACAGGGGGGCAGGGTTTCCTGCTCGGGCGCGGCAACCAGCAGATCAGCCCGGAGGTCATCCGCCGGGTGGGACGCGGGAATATCCTGATCATCTGTCTGGCAACCAAGATCGCCAGCCTGCAGGGGCAACCGCTCCTGGTGGATACCGGCGACCAGCAGGTGGACCGCCTGCTGGCGGGGTATGTCCAGGTGATCACCGGCTATCACGAGAAAATCATCTACAAGGTGGTTTGTTGATGCCCGCTGTATCTGCCGTAACACAATTGGAGGTTGTCATGCAAGGTTTGGATGGAAAACGGGTCCTGATTACCGGAGGCGCGGGTGGAATTGGCTTTGCCACCGCCAAACGTTTCCTGGATGAAGGCGCACAGGTGGTCATCCTTGACCAGAACGCGGCTGCATGCCGGGACGCCCAAAAAGCGCTCTCCGGGCTGAGCGGGACGATCCTGGCCGATGTGTCTGACGACCATTCGGTGGAGCGTGCGTTTGCCGAGCTGGATCGCCTGGTTGGCGGCCTGGATGTGCTCATCAATAATGCAGGTATCAGCATCCGGCACGCGTTCCTGGAGATCACGCCGGAAGAATGGCGCAGGGTGATCGGCACCAACCTGAACGGTGTATTTTATGCAGCCCAACAGGCTGCCCGGCGGATGCTGGCCGGAAACGGCGGCGTGATCCTGAACATGGGTTCCACCAACGGCCTGACCGGCTATCACTACTACGCTGATTACAATGCCACCAAAGCAGGCGTGATCGAACTCAGCCGCTCGATGGCGCTCGAACTGGGCCCAAAGATTCGCGTCAACGCGGTTTGCCCGGGTTTTATCATGACGCCCATGCAGGCAGCCGAATATACGCTGGAAATGCGCCAGACCTTCGAGAACAAGGTCCCCCTGTGCAAATTGGGCAAGCCGGAAGATGTGGCTGCCCTGTTCGCCTTTCTGGCATCAGATGAAGCGGCCTTTATCTCGGGGCAGTACTTCGTCATCGACGGCGGTGAGATTGCCGGCGGGCTGGCAAGCCAGGCTTGAAACGATATTCGCTGATGAGGAAATCCATATGAACACGTTGAAAAACAAAATCGCACTGATCACCGGCGGGGCATCCGGAATTGGCCGGGCAACCGCCATATTGTTCGCAAAGGCAGGCGCGGCTGTAGCCATCGTGGATCTCAATACAGAGCTTGGCCAGTCTGCTGTCAAGGAAATCGAGGCCGCGGGCGGTCAAGCCATCTTCATTGCCTGCGACGTGACCCAGGCCGAAGACTGCCGGCATGCGGTGGAAGCAACCATGGCAGCCTTTGGCGGGCTGGACATCCTGTTCAACAACGCCGGGATCATCCGTCGGGCTGATGTGCTGGCAACCACCGAGACAGAATGGGATCGGGTGATGGCCGTGAATGTCAAATCCATCTTCTTGATGAGCAAGTACGCCATCCCATACATGGAGAGGCGCGGCGGCGGCTCCATCATCAATACCAGTTCCGGCTGGGGGCTGAAGGGCGGAGGCAATGCCGTATCATACTGCGCATCCAAAGGTGCGGTGACCAACATGACCCGCGCCATGGCCATCGACCACGGCAGGCAGAACATACGCGTCAATGCGATCTGCCCCGGAGACACGGATACTCCCATGCTGCGCAACGAAGCCAAACAACTCGGCCAGGGTGAAAAAGAATTCCTGGCCGATGCAGCTTCCCGTCCGCTGGGGCGCTATGCCCAGCCTGATGAAATTGCAGCCACCGTGCTCTTCCTGGCGAGTGAGGCCGCCAGTTACGTGACCGGCGCGGCGCTGGTTGTGGATGGCGGTGGACTGGCTTAATTCTACTGAAGTTCGGACATGAGTTCGGACAAGGAGGAAGCCTCGAGAGTTGGTAAACT
>CAYLXB010000033.1:17576-34707 GCA_964387495.1 uncultured Anaerolineaceae bacterium | reverse complement strand
AGTTCGTGGAGCGTCTCGGCTGACAAGAAACAATACACATTCACACTGCGCAGCGGCCTGCAATGGAGCAACGGAGATCCCCTGACGGCGTCCGACGTCCGCTACGGAATCCTGCGCAGCCTGGACCCTGACACAGGCTCAGGACTGGCATATGTACTGTTCGTGATCAAGAACGCGGCCGGATTCAACGACGGAAGCATCACCAATCCCAACCTGGTGGGTGTCAGCGTGCTCAGCAGTACAAAAATCCAATTCACACTCAATGAACCGGCTTCGTATTTCCCGGCCATCCTGGCCATGGCGGTGGCACGTCCCCAACCGGCCGCGGCCATTGCAGCCTGGGGAGCCGATTGGACAGAAGCCAGCCACATCGTGACCAGCGGGCCATACAAACTGACCGAATGGGTGCACAACAACCGGATGCAATTCGACAAGTTTGCCTCTTTCTACGATGCAGCCAACGTGCAAATCGAGCGCGTGTATGTCAAATTGACAGACGCGGAAACTGCCTGGAACCTCTTCAAGGCCGGCAGCCTGGATACGACGACCGTCCCTGAAAGCGAGATCGCCGCGGCCCGGGTCGATCCAACCCTGAGCCCGCTGCTGCATACCAACCCAAGAGGCTGCACCTACCACTATGGATTCAGCATCTCCCAGGCACCATTCGACAAGCTGCTGGTGCGCAAGGCCTTTATCGCGGCAACCGACCGCCAGGGGCTGGTGGATACGATCTATGGCGGGGAGCGCGCAATTGCACAGACCTTCACCCCGCCAGGCACCTTTGGATCCGTGGATGGTGTAACAGAAGGGGTCGGCATCCCATATGATCCAACACAGGCACAGGCATGGTTGAGCGCTGCGGGGTACCCCAATGGCGCCGGGCTGCCGGCCATCACGCTCTGGTACAATGAGTCAACAGGGCACCAGGATATTGCCGAATATATCCAGGACAGCTGGCAAACCAACCTGAACGTGAGCGTAACACTCAATTCCCTGCCATGGGAAACGTACATCACCCAGTTGAACACCGGCAGCATGCAAATCTGGCGCCTGGGCTGGTGCCAGGATTACAGTGATGCTTACAACTTCCTGCACGATGCCGTAATCCCCAACCCCGGCAGGTACGGAGGCTGGTCAAATGCCACGTATGAAGGCTACCTGGACGGAGCCGCGCTATCGAACGATAACCCCACCCGCCTGCTCAAATACAAGAAGGCTGAAGAAATCCTGGTGGAAACCGATGCGGTCATGCTGCCGCTGTATTACTACAGTGCAGTAGTCAGCACGCGGCCCTATCTGCAACGCCCATACCCCCAGCCTGAGAATACCCATATCCGGGATTGGGAAACCAAATTCAGGACCCAGACGTTCTATTCGACGGGGTCCGAAGACGGATGGGTGCTGGAATCCGCCGAGAACAGCAATGTGGGCGGCAGCATGAATGCCACAGATACCACCCTGCGGCTGGGGGATGATGCTGCAAGGAAACAGTACCGCAGCATCCTTTCGTTCAACACCAGCAGCCTGCCGGACAACGCCGTGATCGGCAAAGTCACCCTGCGGGTCAAGAAGCAGGGCATCACCGGGGGCGGCAACCCGATCAGCATGTTCCAGGGCCTGTATGTGGGCATCCGGAAGGGCATGTTCGGCACTGCCCCCTTGCAGCTGGCCGATTTCCAGGCCAAGGCCAGCATGTCGTACGGCCCCTTCAATCCTTTGGTTTCCGGCGGCTGGTACAGCCTCAACCTGACCAGTGGCAAGGCTTACATCAACAAACTGGCGACCAACGGCGGTCTGACCCAGATGCGGCTGTATTTCAAACTGGACGATAATAACAATGGGGTTGCGAACTATCTCAGCCTGTACAGCGGGAATGCAGGCAGCACCTCCCAACCGCAGTTGATCATCGAGTACACACTGCCCTAAGCACATGGAAACACACGGCTCGCAGGGGCAATCCCTGCGAGCCGCATTGTTGATTGGCATCGCTTTTCAGGATGGGGCGGGCGGGCGGGCCTTGCGGCCGGCCAGGTACAACTGGTTCTCGGCACGGCGGATGAGAGCGCCCAGTTCGCGTTCCACATCCCCCATGATATACCCATCCGCGATCCCAACCCGCACCGTGATCTCGAGACCACCGGGACGAATGCCGGCAAGGTCTTCCTGCAGTTTATTGGCGGCGATGACAGCACCCTGCTGGTCGGTATCCGGCAGCAGGGCGATAAATTCATCGCCGCTGAAGCGGGCCAGCAGGTCAGAGCCGCGCAGGCGGGACTGAAATTGACCAGCAACAACCTTGATGATCTCATCCCCCCGATTGTTACCAAACTGGGCGTTGATGGCGCTCAAATTGTTGATATCGGCCACCAGCACAGCAACAGGGGTATGGTTACGTTTGGCCAGGAAGACGGCCTGGCGGGCCATAATGAAAAAGCCGCGGCGATTCAAGAGGGTGGTCAGGCGATCGATGGTTGCCAGCCGGGAGAGGATCTTGTTCTGTTCCCACAGGTTTTCCAGAGTCTCGCCGATAAGTTCCAGCTCAGGCGTCACTGCGCCGGATTTGTTAATGGCTTCACGAAAACGTTTAACGGCAGATTCCTGCTCTTCCTGCTCGGGCGAATTGCCCAGGAGCGGGTAAAAATGCTGCAGGAGCGTGCGGAAGGCAGGGTGGAGCTTCAGGGCTTCCAGGCGGTAGGCAAGGGCAAACGTCTCGCCGAGGGAAAGGTCGGCCGCACCGGTCTCGGTCAGTTTGTTGATCTGCCGCGCCCGGGTGAACAATTCCTGGTAGACACGCTGGGGATCATCGAAAATTTGGGAGAGTTCCTCCTTGCCTGCATGGGTATACAGGTTTTGCCAATAATCAAGGTGCAGGCTGGCCTGTTCGGCCATGTTTTCCCAGAAGCGTTTGAGGGCGTCCGTCTTTGCAGAAGCGGCCAGGCGCGCGTATATTTCGGCAGCAGTTTTATCGACGTAGATGCAGAGTTCAAGGATAGACGAAAGAGAGCCTGGTTCGTTCATGTCATAATCAGTATAGCATTAATTTTTATGAAAGAGTACAGGGTTTTGAGCGTAGAAGCGGGTACGGGAGAGGCGTGCCGGATTTATGTTGGTGAACTGATATTGTGCTATAATACCGGCCATGCAAAACCAGGCTTGCTTCGCCAATAATAATGACAATGATAATAACGATCCCTGCGGGAGCGTTGGGCGAAGCACGGCCAGATAGCAGGAATCTTCAGGACTACCAATCGCCCAACGCAGCTGCGAAGGGCGATTTATTTTATCCCGCCACCGTCCGGTAGGGACCGGATGGGAGGACGGAGCCAAGTCGGAGGCGTCCATGTACAAAACTCATACCTGCGGTGAATTGAGGGCCAGCCATGCGGGTCAGAACGTGACCCTGGCAGGCTGGGTGAATCGCCGGCGCGACCACGGTGGCGTGACATTCCTGGACCTGCGCGACCGGTTCGGGCTGGTGCAGGTGGTGGCCAACCCCGGCCTGTCTGCCGAGTCGGATCAGGCGGTCAACGACCTGCGCGTCGAGTGGGTGGTGCAGATCGAGGGGCGGGTGCAGGAACGGCCGGAGGGGATGAAGAACCCCAATATGGCCACGGGTGATGTGGAGGTGATCGCCACGCAGGTGCGCATCCTAAACCCGGCAAAGACGCCGCCGCTGTACATCAGCAAAGATGACGAAGAGGTGGATGAAAACCTGCGCCTGAAGTACCGCTACCTGGACCTGCGCCGGGAGCGAATGAAACGTAACATGGAACTGCGGCATGAGGTGGTGCTGTTCATGCGCAAGTACCTGAGCGAGCGCGGCTTCCTGGAAATCGAGACGCCCATCCTGTTTAAAACCACCCCCGAAGGAGCCCGCGACTACCTGGTGCCGTCACGCATCCACCCGGGGCAATTCTACGCCCTGCCGCAGTCTCCGCAGCAGTTAAAACAATTGCTGATGGTAGCCGGTGTGGAACGCTACTTCCAGATCGCGCGGTGCTTCCGCGACGAAGACCTGCGCGGCGACCGCCAGCCGGAATTCACGCAATTGGACCTGGAGATGTCTTTTGTGGAACGGGACGATGTGCTGGAAATGGTGGAAGGGTTGTTCACGGCCATGCTGCCGGCCGTCGCACCGCACAAGCGTCTGCTGGCTTCGCCCTGGCCCAAACTGACCTATGCCGAAGCCCTGGAACGCTTCGGCTCGGACAAGCCCGACCTGCGCTTTGGCATGGAACTGATAGAGGTCAGCGACCTGCTGAAAGCCAGCGAATTCATGGTCTTCAAGAACACGCTGGAGACAGGCGGGGTGATCAAGTGCATCACAGCACCGGGCTGCGCCGGGTACACGCGCCGCGAAGTGGACGAACTGACAGAAATGGCGAAAAGCCTGGGCGCAAAGGGGCTGGCTACGCTAGCGGATACAGCCGAAGGTCCAAAAGGGACGATCCAAAAGTTCCTCAAGCCGGAGGAGATCCAGGCCATCCTGAAGCGCACAGGGGCAAAGCAGGGCGACCTGATCCTGTTCGCAGCCGACCAGAAGGCCATCGTCCACAAGGTGCTGGGCGGGCTGCGCAACGTTTTCCGCGACCGGCTGAATCTGGCCGATAAGGATATCATGGCCTTTGCCTGGGTAGTGGACTTCCCAATGTTCGAGTGGAAAGAGGAAGAAAAAAAATGGGACGCGGCGCACCACCCGTTCACGATGCCGCAGATGGAACACCTGGACCGCTTCGAGACGGATCCCGGCTCGATCCTTTCGGACGCTTATGACATGGTGTGCAACGGTTACGAGATGGCCTCGGGATCCATCCGTATCCACCGCAGCGATATCCAGTCGAAGGTCTTTTCCCTGCTCGGCATTTGCGAAGAGGAAGCCCAATACAAGTTCGGGCACATGCTGGAGGCCTTCGAGTACGGCGCACCGCCGCACGGCGGCATGGCCCCCGGCATCGACCGGCTGGTGATGCTGCTGGCCGACGAGCCGAACATCCGCGAGGTGATCCCCTTCCCCAAGAACCAGGCGGCGCGGGATGTGATGGCAGATGCGCCTTCCCTGCCAGATGAAGGGCAGTTGAAAGATTTGCATATCAAGGTGATAGAATAGACAGCAGACCACGGACGGCAGACCAGGACACGCGGCCTGCCGTTCAATTCAGGAGGCATTTATGACTACACTTATCCGCGTCGACCAGATCGCCGATTACGTTGGGCAGGAGGTCAGCATCCAGGGCTGGGTCTACAACCGCACCGACAAAGGCAAACTGGTCTTCCTGCTGGTGCGGGATGGCTACGGCTTCGTGCAGTGTGTGGCCTTCAAGGGCGACCTGGAGGAGGCACTGTTCGAACAGATCATGCGCCTGCCGCAGGAATCCTCGGTGGTGATCAGCGGCCCGGTGCGCGCCGACCAGCGCGCCCCCGGCATCCCCGGCGGCTACGAGATCGGCATCAAGGAACTGAAGGTCGTGCAGGCGGCCGATGAAGATTACCCGATGGCGCTCAAGGAGCACGGGCCGGACTTCGCCCTCGACCACCGCCACCTGTGGATGCGCATGCCCAGCCAGTGGGCGGTCCTGCGGGTGCGCGCAACGGTCATCAGCGCCATCCGCGAGTGGCTGGACGCACACGGCTTCATCGGCATGGACACGCCGATCCTGACGCCGGCAGCCTGCGAAGGCACCACCACCCTGTTCGAGACACCTTATTTCGACGAGGGCATGGCCTACCTGGCGCAGAGCGGGCAATTGTACAACGAGGCCAACATCATGGCCTTCAGCAAGGTGTACTGCTTCGGCCCGACCTTCCGGGCGGAGAAATCGAAGACCCGCCGCCACCTGACCGAGTTCTGGATGGTGGAACCGGAAGCGGCCTTCGTCGACCTGGACGGGTTGATGGAAATCGAAGAGCAGTTCATCACCCATATCGTCCAGCGGGTGCTGCGAGAGCGGGGAGCGGAGTTGAAATCGCTGGGGCGGGATACCGGCCGGCTGGAGAAAATTGCGCCGCCCTTCCCGCGCATTTCGTATGACCAGGCGGCCGAAATCATCCTGCAATTGTACAACGAAGAGAAAGACCCGGAAAAGAAGGAACTGCTCAAGTTCGAATGGGGCATGGACTTCGGCTCACCGCACGAAACCGAATTGACCAACCGCTACGAGAAGCCGGTCTTCGTCTACGGCTACCCGACGGCGGTCAAGGCTTTCTACATGGAACCCTGGCCCGGACGGCCGGAGGTCTGCAAAAGTGTCGACCTGCTGGCGCCGGAAGGCTACGGCGAAATCTGCGGCGGATCAGAGCGCATGTCGAACCACGACCTGCTGCTGGAGCGCATCCACCAGCACCAGCTGCCACCGGAAGCCTTCAAGTGGTACCTGGACCTGCGCAAGTATGGCAGCGTGCCGCATAGCGGTTTTGGGATGGGGGTGGAGCGCTGTGTCTCGTGGCTGTGCGGCATCGAGCACATCCGGGAGGCGATCCCGTACCCGCGCACGATCAAGCGGGTGTATCCGTAGCTTCATCCAGTAGGCGGGGGCTACGAATTCGAAGGATTGGCACGGAGATACCCCAGGGGATCGGAAAATGCTAAAACAAAGGACGCGCAGGTTTTTCGGCCTGCGCGTCCTTACATTCCGCAGTGTTCCTGATTTCCTACGGGATGATCAGTTCCTGCCCGACGCGGATGGCGTTGATGTTGGTGATGTTGTTGGCCGAGGCGATGGCCGCCACGGTGGTGGCAAACTTGATGGCGATGAACGAGAGGGTGTCGCCGGGCTGGACCTTGTAGATGCGCGGGGTGGTGGGTGTGCCACCTTCTTCAGGGATGGCAGAGGGGGCAGGGATGTTCAAGACCATGCCAGGCTTGACCAGCTGCGGGTTGGCAACCACCAGTTCACGGATGGTGAGGCCGAATTTGTTGGCCACTGAATGGAGCGTATCACCGACCGCCACAGCGTAGCTCTTGGGAGCTTCAACTTCCAGTTTCACACCGGCAAACTTATAGAGTTCTTCCAGCGTGCCGTTGAAGAGGTCCAGATCCACCTTGGCATTGATGCCGTTGACCGTGCCGGTCTCGGAATACTGCCAGAAAGTCCATTTGAACCAGCCATTGGGCAGAATGGGCTGCATACCGGGGTTATACTGGCTGGGGTACTGTGACAGCCAGAGCGTGTAGTCCTTCGTCCAGGCAGGCGGCCCGCCGCCGGGTTCGGAGAAGTTATCCTGCAAAAAGTAATAACCGGAATAGATAATCGGACGGCGGCCCAGGGCCTGTTCCACCAAGTCGAGCCAGACTTTGGCACGGGCGATGATCTTATCCTTGCTCTGGCCATCGGCAGCCTCCAGGTCAAGAGCGGGGGGGAGTTCACCGTTGTCATTCATGGATTTGACATAATTGACAAAACGTTCCGCCTGTTTCTGCGGGTCGGATTTGGGGCGGAAGAAGCAGTAGGCGCCGCGCAGGAGGCCGGCGGATTTGGCGCCCAGCCAGTTGTCGTCGAAGGTCGGGTCGGAGTAGGTCTCTCCTTCGGTGGCCTTGACGAAGACAAAACGCTGGCCAGTGGCGCGCACTTTGGGCCAATCAATGCCTGCGTTCCAATATGAGACATCAATTCCGGGGATGGTGGGCATGGGTTCCTCCTTGGGCGATGAACATGAACAGGTTCAGAGTAGCACGAAATAAAAACAAAGTCAATGCCGCCGTGACCCTGATTGCCGAATCGTAAGGCGGCAGGGCCGGCACCTTTAATTTTTCTCTAGCCATGCCCGCCGGTTTATGGTATAAGAACGGCAGCCCTGCTGTGTTCGTGATGCAGCATATCCGGTTTTGAGCCAACACTTATATTCAAGGGCTCCTATCTTACAGAAGCAACGCGATAGGCCAGAGCCAAGGCGAAGCTTCCGGGTCGGGGCCAACCTGCGCAAGCAGGTTCAAAACTTGGCTGCACACGGCATCAGCGGGGTTACTCTTAAGGGCCGTCAGGCCCTTTTCCTTATGCTGTCTGGAGTGAAAAAAACATGTTCAGGGAAATGAGAAGGAAAAGACAATTATTGACCGAAGCAGAAACGATCGAGATATTGCAATCCTGTACTTCGGGAGTTTTGGCAGTAATGGGCGACAACGATTATCCTTATGCCGTGCCTTTGAGTTACGCCTATAAAGACGGAAAACTGTTTTTTCACTTTGCAACAGCAGGACATAAAATCGATAGCATGGCAAGAAATAACAAGGTGTCATTTTGCGTCATAAAGACGGATGATGTCATACAAAAAACTTTTACCACCCATTACCGCAGTGTAATTGTTTTTGGCAGGGTGAGGATTCTCACAGAAGACAGCGAGAAAAAACATGCTCTCGAATGCCTGGTGGAAAAATATTCTCCCGATTACATTCCAGAAGGACAAACCGAAATCGAGCGTGATTGGAACAGAGTATGTGCGGCAGAAGTCAAGATCGAGCACATGACCGGAAAAGCGGCGATCGAAATAATCAACAACAAATCATCCGGCCTTGACGGGCTGTCTTGACAAGAGTACAATCGCCGCCAGTTTGTGAGGCGGCGAGACAATTGAATTACGGAGAAATAGCGGCTGAATCCCGGGTCACCGGGATGACGAGGTGGAGGTTCCTTCCTGCGAGGGAAGGCTAATCCCGGGGAACCCGGGGAAAAATCGAATGGATCAGCGGATGCCTCCGGAGCCAGACCACAGGCTCCTTTCTCCCTTCCGAATAGAGCGTCCGGCAGAGATGAGCAAAATCTGCCCAGGCCGAAAACCCGGCGGCAACGCAGGGGACAAGGGCGACGCAGTGGCCAGGCCGGGTTTCACACCCGGGGCCTGTTAATATATTTGGAAGGGCTGCTTTTATTTAATCACACGATGAGGGCACGCCCGGGCGTGCCTTTTTATTTTGGCCTTTCTCTTTGGATGAAACGGAGCAGAAGTGTAGCGTGGAACGATCACAAGCAGGCACAGTGCGCAAGAATCGGGTGGCGGAATTTCGGCGGGACTGGGATAATCCAGGCAGTATCCATCCAGACTGCCTCCAAGGAGCGGATCCCATGAATCCTGTGTTCGATTACCGACAGGCTGCCGAGGATTACAAGCGCATCGAGCAGGCGATTGTTTACCTCGAAGAACATCACCAGCAGCAGCCCTCTCTGCAGGAAGTGGCCGAAGGTGTGCACCTCAGCGAGTACCACTTTCAGCGCCTGTTCACCCGCTGGGTGGGCATCAGCCCCAAGCGGTTCCTGCAGTTCCTGACCAAGGAAAACGCCAAGCGCCTGCTGGCCGGCTCAGCCAGCCTGCTGGAAGCAGCCTTCGCGACCGGCCTCTCCAGCCCGGGCCGCCTGCATGATTTGTTCATCAACTGCGAAGCGGTGACGCCCGGAGAATTCAAACATAAAGGTGAGGGGCTGGCCATCTCCTACGGTTTCCACCCCACGCCTTTCGGGGAATGCCTGCTGGCACTGACCGGTCGCGGCATCTGCAAACTGGCCTTTGTAACCGGGAGCGGGCGGGAGGCTGCCCGGCGGGCATTGAGATACGAGTGGGAGCAGGCCGAAATGCGGGAAGAACCGGAGCGCAGCGCCCCAATCATACAGCGCATCTTCGAACGCCCCCAGAGTTCCAGCCAGCCGCTGACCCTGTTCCTGCAGGGCACGAATTTCCAGATCAAGGTCTGGGAAGCCCTGCTGCACATCCCGGCCGGGCGGGTGGCATCCTACCAGGAAATTGCAGAGGCCATCGGCCACCCCGGCGCCGTCCGGGCAGTGGGAACGGCCGTGAGCCGGAATCCGGTTCCGGTGCTGATCCCCTGCCATCGTGTGATCCGGGCCAGCGGCGAGTTCGGCGAGTACCGCTACGGTACAGCACGCAAGAAGGCCCTGCTGGGCTGGGAAATGGCGCAAGTGAACGAAAGACCATGAAAAGAGAGAGAAGTATGAAATTACGCATCTGGCTCGCCTTGCTGGCAATCTACATCCTGTGGGGGTCGACCTACCTGGGCATCCGCTTTGCAGTGGAAACCATCCCGCCATTCCTGATGGCGGGGACTCGCCACCTGATCGCGGGGACCATCCTGTTCATCTGGCGCTGGCGGGCAGGCGATTCAATGCCTACACGCAAAGAATTTATGGCCGCGGCCATCATGGGCCTGTTCCTGCTGCTGGGCGGCAACGGCCTGGTCAGCTGGGCAGAACAATCCGTACCTTCCGGGATCGCGGCACTGGTGGTGGCCGCCTCCCCGCTGTGGATGGTGCTGATCGACATGCTGCTGCCGGGGGTGCGCTCGCGCTTGAACTGGCTGATGATTGCCGGCGTCCTGATCGGGTTCGGCGGGGTTGTTCTGCTGCTGGTGCGCGGCGACCTGTTGGGCGGTGCCGGGCTGGAGTTCAGCGGAGCGGCTGTGCTGCTGGCTGCCACCCTGCTGTGGGCCATCGGTTCGATCTACGGACGGAGCGCGCCGGTACCTGCATCGCCACTGATGGGCATCAGCCTGGAAATGCTGGTGGGCGGGGCCAGCTTGATCGTGTTTGGAACCGCCATGGGCGAATGGCCGAGGCTCGACCTGGCAACGGTAAGCACACGCTCCCTGCTCAGCCTGGCTTATTTAAGCATCTTCGGTTCACTGGTGGCCTTCTCAGCCTATTCCTGGCTGTTGCGGGTGGCACCCACGCCGCTGGTGGCCACATATGCCTATGTCAACCCGCTGATCGCCATCCTGATCGGCTATCTGCTGGGCGAAGAACCACTCAGTGTACGCGTGCTGCTCTCGGCGCTGGTGATCGTGAGTGCAGTGGCGATCATCAACTGGGGCCGGACCCGCCTGAAATTGAAAGCTAACCTGCAGCCGCTGGCTGCAGAAGACTGAATCTTGTTTCCCTGGAGGCAAAAATGGATAGCAAAGAATTACTCAAACGTGTGGAAAAAGACGGCGTCAAATTCGTTTCACTGCAGTTTACCGATGTAACCGGGGCAGTGAAAAGCGTGGACATGCCCATCCAGCGTCTGCCGGAAGCCCTGGAAGACGGCGTCTGGTTCGATGGTTCCTCGGTGGAGGGTTTTGCCCGCATCCAGGAAAGCGACATGCACCTGCAGCTCGACCCGGCCACCTATGCTGTCCTTCCCTGGAGTTCAGAGGAGCGCCGCCGTGCCCGGATCTTCTGCGATATCTATACGCCCGACGGCGAACCGTTCGAAGGAGACCCGCGCGGCACACTCAAGCAGATGCTGGCCAAAATCGCAGAACGCGGCTGGACCTTCAATGTTGGGCCGGAGCCGGAATTTTTCCTGTTCAAAAAGAACGGCCTGGAAGCCGGTGCAGTCCATCCGGTGCCGCACGATGTGGGGGGGTATTTCGACTTCTCCCCCAACGACGAGGCCGTGCGCGTGCGGACCGAGTTGATGGATGCCCTGAGCATGATGGGACTGGAAGTGGAGGTGGGCCACCACGAGGTGGCGCTTGCCCAGCACGAGATCGATTTCCACTTTACGGACGCGCTGCGCGCAGCCGATAATATTCTGACGCTCAAGTACACGGTCAAGGCCATCGCCGCCCGGCATGACCTGGTGGCTTCGTTCATGCCCAAGCCCATCTTCGGCATCAACGGATCGGGCATGCACTGCCACCAGTCGCTTTCGGATAAACAGGGCAACAACCTGTTCTTCGACCCACATGACGAATACCACCTGTCCAAACTGGCTTACGGCTTCATTGCCGGGCAGCTGGCACATGCGCGTGCCCTGTCGGCAGTGGTGGCGCCAACGGTCAACTCGTACAAGCGCCTGGTGCCCGGTTACGAAGCGCCCGTATACGTGGGCTGGGCCCAGCAGAACCGCTCTGCCCTGATCCGCATCCCGCGCTACACACCCGGGCGGGATAAAGCCGTGCGGGCCGAGATCCGCTTCCCGGACCCCTCCTCCAACCCTTACCTGACCATGACCGCGCTGCTGGCCGCGGCCCTGGATGGGATCGACCGGGAACTGAAACCGCCCAAACCGCTGATCAACGTCAATGTTTATCACCTTGATGAGGCCGACCGCAAGAAGCTGAATATTTCCTCCCTGCCCGGTTCGCTGGCCGAAGCGCTGAGCGAACTGGAGAAGGACAAAGTCCTGCAGGCGGCGCTTGGCCCGACCACTTATGAAGCCTTCCGGCGCGCCAAGTGGGAGGAGTGGGACCAATTCCGTATCCGGGTCACCGACCTGGAGGTGGAGCGGTACCTGGAAACGGCCTGAGTCTGCCCCAACCCAATCCTTCCCCCGATGTCAAAGAAGACAACCTTTGGGGAAGGGGCAGCAAGCACGTATAATAGGAGCATGGACAAGGGCCAAATCGAACTTCTGCGCCTGCTGGCCGCCCGGCTGGAACGATTGTCGGTTGATTCGATCTGGGCGCGGCGCGCCAGCGGGCTGCGCGGGAATGTGATCAAGGTGCTGGAAGAGGTGGATGCCGGGCAGGAGCTGGAGAAACGCCGACTGGATCTCCTGACCGAGCGCTGTTTCGAGGTCCTGGAGAAGGCGGCCAGGGAAATCCCAGACCTGGATGAGATCAGGCAGAGATATCGAAAAGGATGACGAATGAGATGCCCGGCAATTGAACTGCCGGGCATCCGGTTTATCTATGTTTTTTCAGGTAGACCCGCCAGGTGGGAGACCAGCGGGCGGGGTCGTTGAGCGACTCCAGGTCGGTCATCTGGTGGATGGGGCCATTGTGGGGGGCGCTGCGGATGGTCTCAGGGTCGTGCATGGCCTCATCGGCGATCTGCGCCCAGGCAGCGGCGTACTCTTCGATATCGCGGCGGGAGTAGGACTCGGTCGGTTCAAGGGTGGCAGGCTCGGGGACCACATAGGGGTGGTGGCTGAAGAAGAAGTGCATGGCAAAGTCCACGGCGCGGTTGGCCAGGTCGGCGCTGTGGAAACCGGTGGCCTCGGCCAGTTTCTGCCAGCTGTAGCGAACCTGGTCGATGCGCGGCTGGCCGGGATCGAAGGGCGCTTCCACGCCGGGGATCTCCAGAATCTTCTTCATCAGGTAGTTGTTGTTGAGGACGGCGATTTCGGCGACCTCGCGCAGGCCGGCCGCGCCGTGCATCATGATCCAGGCATAGGCGCGCACGAAGTTGGCAGCCACGCCATAAAAACTGGCGATCTTGCCGATGGAGTCGGGCCGGTCGTAGTCCAAGTGGTAGCGCCGGCCGTCGAACTCCACGGTCGGGACGGGCAAAAAGGGCGCCAGGACTGCGCTGGCACAGCAGGCACCGCTGGCCGGGCCCCCGGAGGCATGCGGCGTGCCAAAAGTCTTGTGCAGGTTGAACTGACAGAGATCGAAACCGGCATCGCCAGCGCGAGTGATGCCCAGCAGGCCATTGGCATTGGCCTGGTCGTAGACACACAGCCCGCCTGCGGCGTGAACGACTTCCACGAACTCACGGATATGGGGGTTGTAAATACCAGTATCGTCGGGATTGGTGATAAATAGTGCGGCCGTGCGCTCGGAAACAGCAGCCTTGAGAGCCTCCAGGCTGGGGTAGCCCTGCGCTTCCGGATAGAGGGTCACCAGTTTGTAACCAGCTGCAGCCGGCGCGGCAGCATCGTTGGGGTGGGCAAAAATGGTCGTAATGATCTCGTCACGCCGGTCAGCCTGGCCGTTTTTGGCATGATAGGCGTGCACCATGGCGGCATTGGCATAGATGGCCTGTGAACCGGCCCGCGGCTGGAGACTGACCCGGGCCATGCCGGAGATTTCCTGCAGGAACTGCTCCAGGCAGTAGACGATCTCGAGGATACCCTGGACAGTCTCTTCAGCCTGCAATGGATGGAGGGCCGTAAGTTTGGGACTGCGGGCAAGGGCTTCATCTACGGGCGGGTTGTACTTCACGGTGGAAGTGGCCATGCCAAAATCGGGGACCAATCCCGCACCCAGGTTCTCCTGTGAGAGGCGCAGGTAGTGGCGCAGCACGGCCACCTGGGAGAGTTCGGGCAGGGCGGGCGGAACGGAACGGCGCATGGCCGGGGGAACGGAAGCAAGGGCATCGTCGAGGAGGATCTCGATCTGCGGATCGAGAGGCGGTGGCAGGATTCCACGCCCGCCTGGCGTGCTGAGTTCGAAGAGGATGGGTTCATTCCAGCGGGCCTGGTGGTAAGCGCGCAGGGGAGTCTTGTGGGTCATGAGAGCACCTCCGCCAGGGCGGCGACCAGCCTCTCGATCTCACGCTGGCCATGGATTTCAGTGATGCAGTACAGGGCATGATGCTCGAATTCTGGGAAGGCCTGGCCGACATCGTAGCCGCCAAAAATGCCGCGCTGGCGCAGGAGGCGGTTGATCTCCGCCACCGGTTTGCCGCTGTCTGAAAAGTCGAGCAGGAACTCGCGGAAATGAGGCGAACCCGGGAATCTGAGACGCAGGCCGTTTATGCAGCCCAGCGCCTGGCGTGCATAGTGGAGGCGGGCCAGCAGGCCTTCGCCAAGTTCGCGCATGCCCTGCGGCCCCATCAGCGCCAGGTAAACGCCGGCATTGATGGCCCACAGGTTGGCCATGGTGCCGACCCATTCCTTGCCGCGCTCACGGCCGATGAAGGAGGTGCGGGCAAAGGCAATCTCACCGAAGCCGTATTCACCGGGGACGCGCGTGGGCAGCAAGCCGGTGATGCGGTTGGGGAACTCGGCAATGAAGCGCTCCTCATCGCGGGAGGCGATATAGCCGGCCTGGCCGCCGCCGAACTGCATGTGCATGCCCAGCGACTGGATATCGCCGCAAACCAGGTCGGCGCCGTACCCGGAGGGAGGCAGGAGCACGCCCAGCGAAATGGGGTCGGCCCCGACGATGCAGAGGGCGCCATGCCGGTGCGCCAGGTCCGAGATGGCCCGGCCTCCGGCCTCGATCACGCCAAAGAAATTCGGGTTGTCGAAATAAACCGCGGCTGTGGAGGAGGAGATGGCGCGCTCCAGTGCTGGGAAATCCAACTGGCCGGAGGCGGGGTCAAAGTCAACAAACCGGATGCAAAGGCTGCGGCCGCAATATTCCTCGACCTTGGACCGCTTGTGAGGATGAATGGTGCGCCCCACCAGGATCTCGCGGCGGCTGGTCAGGTTCGCGGCCATGCGCATGGCCGTCGCCGCGGCCTGGTCTCCATCATAGGTGGGCAGGTTGACCACGTCCATGTCCAGCAGTTCGGCGAGCATGCTCTCATACTCGAAGAGGGCCTGGTAACGGCCGTGGTCTTCGTAGGGACGGCCGGAATAGGCGGTGAGGAACTCGCTGCGGCCAATGATCTCATCGCAGACGGCAGGCACGTAATGCTGGTAACAGCCGGCCCCCAGGAAACTGAGGTTCTCTTCGGCGCTCTGGTTGCGGGCCAGGATGGACTGCACATGCCGGCGCAGGGCAAACTCCGATAGGATGGGCTCGGGCAGGTCCAGCGGGCGGTCGAGGCGCAGTTCCGGCGGGATGGCACTGAACAGTTCTTCCGTGCTTTGCAGGCCGAGTTCGGCAAGCATGGCGGCTTTGGTTTGCGGGGCGGAATTGGGAATATAGGGGTGGGCGGAGGGGGAATTGGGGGGCATAAGAAGTTCCTTGATGAGAATACGAGTTGGCGGAGGCCGGTTGAGTACGCGGGTGCGTCAGAGAGGCACACGGTGGTTTTCCCGGCCCGGCAGGAGGCTTTTCAGTGCAGAAAGCAGGCGATCGATATCTTCCTCCGAGTTGTAAGCCTGGACCGAGATGCGCACGAATTTCTGGTCGCGCCACTGGGTGAGGGGGACTTCGACATGGAATTCATCATACAGCCGGCTCTTGAGAGCGGTCAGGCCGGTGGCAGGCGGGAGGGGAGCGATGGCCATCTGGCTGTAGAAGTCCGAATCGAGCGGATAAGCGGGATGCATGGCGGTAAGCTCACAGACCCGTTCGACCGCCCGGCGCAGGAGGACATGGCAGTCCCGGCGGACAGCCTCCCAATTGTGGGCCTGCATGAACCGGATGGCGTCCGGGACAGACAGGGCGGCAGAGGGGTCCTTCGTACCGGTCCACTGCAACAAATCGATGAAGTGCGAACCCGTGGAGGTCTCGGGGGTGGGGGTGCTGCCCCAACTGACGATCAGCGGCTGGACCAGGTCCTGTACTTCCCGGCGGACGAAGAGGAAGGCGGCGCCCTTGGGGCTGAGCATCCACTTGTGGCAGTTGCCGAAGACCACATCTGCGCCCAAGGTCTGCAGGTCAACCGGGATCTGGCCGGGTGCGTGGGCGGCATCCACGAGGGTGAGGATGCCAGCCTGGCGGGCGCGCTGGCAGATGCGCTCCACCGGCAGGCGCAGGGCAGTGGGCGAGGTGATGTGGCTGAGATAGATGACCTTGGTCCGCGGGCCAACCCCGCGCCAGAACTGCTCGATGATCTCAGCTTCAGAATAGACCGGCAGGGGAATGGTCTGGTGGATGTATTTGACGCCCGTCCTGGCGCGCACCGCCTCCCAGGCATTATCACAGGCGCCGTACTCGTGATCGGTGGTAAGGATCTCGTCGCCGCGCTTGAAGTTGAGCGAGCGGGCAATGATGTTCACGCCGTGGGTGGCATTGGGGATATAAACCAGGTCATCGGGGGCGGCGTTGAGATAGGCACCCAGAGCGGAACGGGACTCGTAGAGAAGGCCGTCCAGCTGGCGGCCAAGGAAGAGCACCGGCTGGCGCTCCAGGCGCAGCTGCCAGCGCTGGCAGGCTTCGAAGACGGGGCGGGGCACGGCACCGAAGGAGCCGTGATTGAGAAAGGTGATGGCGGGATCGAGGAGGAAGTATTGGCGGAGCGAGTTCATGGCTGGATCACAGATAAACACGGGGGAGGGACAAATGATTGGAGACGGAACACAGATTACAAGGAGACCAGGGATAATGATAAGGAGCACTGATTTATAAAGCCTGCCCTACTATAGCACCAATACACGGAAAGGGCAAAGCACAGCGCTCAGCGGGGAAGGAACAAGACAGCGGGGGGAAAGATTGGCGAAAAATCGAGAAACAAACCGCCCCAAGACAAATACAGGTGACAGCCACACGGATGTGACTGTCACCTATGCCTCAACCGGTTAGGTTACGGGGATGTGCGGGGAAGCGTTCCGCCGGGTGCCAGGGTGAGGTCGGATTCGTTGA
>CAYLXB010000033.1:0-17476 GCA_964387495.1 uncultured Anaerolineaceae bacterium | reverse complement strand
TGCATTCCGATGATATAGTAACCGTTGTTGCTGTACTCAAAGACATAACCCTGAACCCAGCGGCTATCCGAGGGGAACATAGGGGTAGGGTTACCGCGGAAGTAGATGTAATTTCCGCAATTGGAACAGCCGGTACCCTTCATCCGGACCGTGTAGGTCAGCGTCGGGTAGCTATTGATATGTTTCACAGAGGAAAAATTCCCCAATTGGCCGCCCGAGTGGTAATAACCGGAAGTGGAAACGGCCCAATTGCCGTTGACGGCCGACCAGCCGGAGGCATTCGATGTAAATTGAGAATTAAAACCCGCCGGGCCGCCGTTGAGGATGTCATTCACGCCATCCTGGCGGCCGATCTCGGCGGTGCGTTTCTTCCCGTCCAGGGTCATGATGCCGTTGTAATGGGTGGTTTCGCCGATCAGCCAGCCGGAGAGGCGCGAACCGGCAATGTTGACAAAGCCCTCTCCGGACTTCCAGATGCCAAAATGCAGGTGGATGCCGGAACTGCTGCCGCCGGGTTCGACTTCACAGGAGGGGTGGCCGAGGCGGTCGTTCTGCTTGACAGAACCTGTCGGCCGGCGGTCGGCAGTCGAAACATGGGAGTAATAGGTGCGCCAGCCATTCTCATGGTCAATGACCACCAGCGCCTGCTTGGAGGTGATCACCTTTCCGCCCTGAGCCGCAACGATCCAGCGGCTGGCGGGATAGGCACCGCCGGGACAGGCGATCGATTCGGGCGGCGCCAGGTCAATGGAGGACCAGGGACGCGGGCAAGCGCTGCCCGAGGTGCATCCAACCTTCCCGCCGGAATAATTATGAGGGCCGCTGGTGTAGTACCATTTCGTTCCAACAGTAAAAGGCAGGACGAAATTCGAGGGCAGAGTTGAAGCCCGGGCAGGCTGGATGGCCGCATCCGGATCGTTCAACGGCTCACCAAAGCTGGCTGTAAAAGCCGTCTTGAACAGGGGCGCCGCACCGGAAGTCCAGCGCAGCCACTCATCAAGCGGCAGAATCTGCGCCAGGGCAACCTGAACGGCATAGGTGCCGGCGTTCAAGGTCTGAGGCACCTTGAGGATTTCATGCGAACTGAAGATGACCTGGCCGTCATCCCGGCCATCGCGGCGGGCGTAGAAAGGCACGGCGGCTGTCTCTGCCAGCCGCTTGACGTTATCGTAGAATCCGGAGGCGGGCGGCTGGGCGTCCAGGCTGCCCTGGGCCTGGAGCAGGACCAGGATCACCTGCGGATTGATGCCGTAGTACATGGCATTGTATTCGATGCTCCCGGCGGCGGTCCAGGGCTGCCCGTCGATCTGCTCGACATGGTCTTTCAGGGGACTGGCCCGGCCATCGAGAAAAGCCTGGGTGTCGAAATCCAGGACCGTGGGGGAATAAAGGAACAGGCTGTTGGATATGAGGGGGTTGTACTGGGTCCGGGCACGGGCGGGTGAAACCTGGCCCAGCCCAAGCGCGGCAATCATGATTACGGCTGCCAAAACGACGAACAAAATCTTGCGAAGTCCGGCTTGCATTCGATCCTCCTGGTGTTGAGTGAATTCTTTGGTGCGGATGGAACCGGTTTTCATTCTATCAGCAGGGAGGGTTGAGGGCAAGTGACTTTGGTCACACTGTTAGTAGTTTGGAAGGAGAAACCACAGATGAAGGGGATGGGATGAACAACAGGGGCGGGACGGCAGGAAAGACAAAAGGAGGAACATCGTAAAAAAACGGGCAGCCTGGTAAAAACCCACAGACTGCCCGCAGAAACTTTCGCGGAGGCCTCAGGGCAGGCGCTGTATTTCAAGCCTGCCCGCCGGCCTTCCCGGTTGGAGGAAGTGTTTATTCTTCCATCCAGGGTTCACACTTGTAGAGCTTTCCGTTCGTGATGTCGATATAGGGGATCTTCCCATCGAAAACCTGGATCATGCCGGTGGTATACAGGCAAACGCCCTCGCCCAACTCCGGATAGTAGTGGGTCGTGTCGATCAGGAAGAATGAGTTCTTCTCCTCCGAGAAGTCGACCCGGCTCTGGCCCTGTTCCGAGTAGGCGACGCCATAGACGCAGACCTCGCTGTCGGCCATATCGAGGGTGACCTCATCCCAGCGATAGCAGGAGGGTTCCTGGGCCGGCGCTTCGGTGGGCGCCTCGGTTTCCACGGGTTCGGGAGCCTCGGTTTCGACGGCTTCCTCGGTCTCGACCTCCTGGGGTTCTTCCGCCTCAGGAACAGACCCGCCGCAGGCCAGGGTCAGGAGGACGATGGCTGCCAGGACTGCAAACAAGGACAAGATAGTTTTCCGCTTCATATAAGTCTCCATTAGGGATAGAATGGTTGTAACTGTTTTTCATTGTAGCAGATATTGATTTTGATGCAATCCACAAGATTGCAAAGAGGCGGGAAGCGCGGGAGGCTACCTGTCAAGAGTTCGAGGGGGCGGGCATGGGTTATTTGGTCAGAGGTGGAAGACCCGACGGAAAGTGAACCGATCCGGCGGAGAGTTCCTGCCGGTTCTTCCGGTCCATGAACCTGCGCACATAGGCAGTTTCCAGCGTCCAGACGAGGAAGGCACAAAGCAAACCGAGCAGGAGGGCAAACAAATATCCGGCCCAGGAGGCAAACAACGGCGACTGCGGAAAGGTCCGCTTCAGGAAAACAAAGATCAAGACAACGGAAATACCGGTGACTGCCGAATTCACCAACAACAGCACGGATTCGATATTCCGAAGCGGGGAATAGTTCGCGTAGAAAAGCGGCCGGTCATCCCCTGGTCTAAACGGGACATACGGCACCAGGGATGGATCATGATCGACGAACCAATGGCGAACACGACCGCAGCGGCGATACATGGCAATCGCCATGTAGGTTACCTCAAGCCCCTGGCCCAGGGTCAGCCATCCCATGATCTGGAGGAAAAATGTCACCAGTATGGCCACGGGAAGGACATATTCCCTGAGTGAATCCGACTGGGTGGCCAAAATCAAGCCGCCGGCAATGGCTGTGACCACGGCCAGGTAGAAGTTGATCTTGTTTGCCAGGGTTTGCTCGAAGTGCAGAGCGCGCTGGGTGAGAGAGTCCAGTTCGGCAGTCAGGTAACCGGCAATACTCTCTTCGGACAGTGATGGAATGGCTTTTTTACGAGAAGGCATATGGCTCCAGTGATGTGCCGATCATTGCAAACAACACAAGCCCACCAATAAATTACGGATATTGTACATCAGAATGACACATCCAGAGATGACCTGCTATAATCAATCCCGGAGTTATCATGGAAAAATATAAACTGCCTGCACAAAAACGGATTGCGTTGATCGCCCACGACGGGTGCAAGGATGACCTGCTGGCGTGGGTGAAATTCAACCTGGGTACGCTCAGCCATCATTTCCTGTCGGCGACGGGTTCGACGGGGGCGCTGGTGGTGAGGGAGACCGGGCTGCCGGTGCACCGCTTCATGAGCGGGCCGCTGGGGGGCGACCAGCAGATCGGGGCGCGCATCGCCGAAGCGGAAATCGACCTGCTGATCTTCTTCTGGGATCCGCTGGAGCCGCAGCCGCATGACCCGGATGTCAAGGCGCTGCTGCGGCTGGCGGTGCTGTACAACGTCCCGACAGCCTGCAACCGGGCAACGGCGGATTTCCTGATTGCCTCTCCGCTGATGACCGAGCCTTACGAGCGGGTGGTGGAACTGCCCGCGCCGCGTCACAAGTGAGACGGCTGGCTTTCTGGCTGCGCCCCAGCGGCGTGCCGCGCAAATACCGGGCCAACTTCCTGCACCTGGTGCTGGATATCGGCTGGTTCGGGGTGCTCTCGGGCAGTTCGATCAACTTTCTGAACGTGTATGCGGCCCGGCTGGGGGCAAACGGTTTCCAGATCGGCCTGCTGGCGGCCATACCGGCGCTGGTGAGCCTGAGTTTCGCGATCCCGGCCGGGCGGTGGCTGGAGGGGCGCCCGGTGAGCCGGGCGGTCTTCTGGACGATAGCGCTCGCGCGGCTGGGGTACCTGCTGTGGGTGCCGCTTCCGTGGCTGTTCGGCAACCAGGGGCAGGTCTGGGCACTGATCGTGATCGCCCTGTTGATGGGCATCCCGATGACGGCGGTGGGGGTGGGATTCAACGCCCTGTTCGCGGCGGCGGTGCCAAGCGACTGGCGGGCGTATGTGGCGGGCATCCGCAATGTGCTGCTCTCGGTCACGTTCATGCTGACCTCGCTCGGCTCCGGCTACCTGCTGGACCGGCTGCCCTTCCCGGCGGGGTACCAGATCGTGTTCGGGATCGGCTTCCTGGGGGCGGTGATGAGCACACTGCACCTGTACTTCGTACGCCCGGCGACGGGGGGCGAACCGAAAAAGGTGGAAACGGTACCCGAGGCGGCGCCTCCCCGCCAGGGCTGGCGCGGGCGCATCCGGGCGGATATCTGGAAGACGCGCTTCGGGCTCATCCTGGTGCTGATGCTCGGCTTCCACCTGACCCAGACCCTGTCACAGCCGCTCTTCCCGCTGTATTTCGTCAACGAACTGGGTCTGACGGATGCAAACATCGGGATGGGGACGGCGCTGTTCTACCTGACCGTGCTGCTGGGTTCGACACAGCTGGTGCGGCTGACGCGGCGGCTGGGACATCACAAGATCACCGGCTGGGGAGTGGCAGGGATGAGCGTCTACCCGGTGGTGCTGGCCTTTTCACGGACGGTGGGGCATTATTACGCGCTCTCGGCTTTTGGCGGGCTGGTGTGGGCGCTGGCGGGCGGGGCGTATGCGAATTACCTGCTGGATGCGATCCCGGAGGATGACCGCCCGGCACACCTGGCGTGGTACCAGATGATGCTGAACACGGCCATCCTGGCCGCGTCCCTGGCGGGGCCGGCGCTGGCGGCAGTGAGCGGGCTGGGGCCGGCGCTGGTGATCAGCGGGGTGCTGCGGCTGGCAGCGGGGGCGGCGATATTGAAGTGGGGGAAGGTGAGGGAGGATCCTTAGGTACACGGATTGGGGGACCGGTACATGGATTGCACGGATTTTGTTTTATGGCGGGTGAAGGCGCCCGGTTTCCGTAAGAGCCGGAAATGTAGGATTTTCGGTACACGGGTTTTCTCTTTGCGTGGAAATCGGTGGTTTCTGTGAAATCCGTGTACGAGAGAAGCCGATAGATGATAGAATTGCGCCGATGAGTGAAAAAGTTCTGGCAACCAACCGCAAAGCAAGGTTCGAGTATTTCCTGTTCGAGCTCTTCGAGGCCGGGCTGGCCCTGCAGGGCACGGAGATCAAGTCCGTGCGCGCCGGGCAGGTGAGCTTGGCGGAAGCGTATGTGCAGGTGGACGGGAACAATGCGTTCCTGATGGAGGCGCACATCGCGCCCTACGAGCAGGCCAGCCGCTACAACCACGATCCCAGGCGGCCGCGGCGGCTGCTGCTGCACAAGCGCGAGTTAAGGCAGTTGTGGAATTCGGTGCGGCAGAAGGGGATGACGATCGTGCCGACGCGGGTGTACCTGAAGGACGGGCGGGCGAAGCTGGAGATCGCACTGGCGCGCGGGAAGAAATTGCACGACAAGCGCGAGGCGATCGCGAAGCGGGATGAGGAGCGGGAGATGAAGCGGCGGGGTCGGGACGAGTAAAAGCCTGTTTGTGCACGGAGTTGACGAAGTTACACGGATTTTTCTTTGTTTTTGATTGTAGTGCAGGAGGGTGTGGGGCAAGTAAGGTGTGTTCGAGGGATGGATTTTCTTGTACACGGATTTCACAGATTTGACGGAGTCACACGGATTCTCTTTATTTCTGATTGTAGTATTGAGGGTGTGGGGCATGTAAGTAACGTCGAGTGAAAGACTTTCTAATACACGGCATTCACTGATTTAGTGGAGAGACGTGTTTTTTGATTTCTCCGTGTAAACCGCTGCCATCCGCAAAATCGGTGTACCGGGAGGTTCACGGCCCCCAGCGGGGCTGGTAGTCGCAGTAGTCGTTGTCGGTCAGGCGGCGGAGATCGGTGCCGTCGAGGCGCATGATGTAGATCTCACAGCCGTGGTCGTCGCCGTAGTGGTCGAAGTAGGACATGAAGGTGACCCACTGGCCGTCGGGGGAAAAACTGGGGCCCTGGCTGTTGCCGGCGGCGGGGCTGAGCTGGCGCAGGCCGGAGCCATCGGCTTTCATCCAATAGACTTCACGTTTCCAGGGTTCGCCGGCATAGGTCACGATGGCACTGCCGTCCGGCGACCAGTCGCTGCGGCCGCGCAGGCCGGTCATGCCGGTGATCTTCTGCAGGTTGGTGCCATCCAGGTCGATGGTATAAAGCTGGATGGCACCGCCCATGTCCGAGGAAAAGAGAATACGCTGGCCGTCCGGTGACCAGGTGGGGTCCCAGCCGGTGCCGTAGGGCGGGCCGAAGACCTGGTGCGGCTCGCCCCCGCCCCGGTTCATGACCCAGATGGCGTAGGCACTATTGGGGGTCCAGCGGGTGAAGGCGATGCGCTGGCCGTCCGGGGAGACCTCCGGGGAGGTGAGCACGCCCAGGTTGTCGGTGAGCGGGGTGACCTTGCCATCTGCCAGCCTGTATTCGAAGATGTCGTAGATGTCTGCATCCACAAAGGCAGCATACAGGACGCTCTTGCCGTCCGGGGAGAGGGAGGGGTAGAAATGCTGGCGGCCGTCGTCGGTTGTCAGGCGGCGGAAGTCCGAGCCGTCGGCGTTCATGATGCAGACCTGGTTGGCGGCCTGGACCTTGAAGACCTGGCAGGTGAAGACAATCCGGCCGGGAACAGGGGGAAGCGGGGTGGCAGAGGGCGTGAGGGTGGGCACGGGGGTGACGGCGGCGGGGGTGATGGGAAGGGGCGTGGCACTGACCGGCAGGGCGGGTTCGTCGCGGCGGGGCAAGTTGCAGCCCGGCAGTCCGAGCAGGAGCAGGAAAAACAAGAATTGCAGCCAGGGTTTATTCATGCTTAAAATAACACCCGGGAAGTGCGTTGGGAACGAGGTTGGGACTCAATTTAACCGGCACTCTGGGAGATTGCCACAGGCCAGGGAGAACACCCGGCCTTCGCAGTAACATTTCTGGCTGGAGGCAAGTTGGGAACGATGGGGAAAGCGCAGGAGATTGCTTCGCCGCCGGAAGTGCGCCGGCGGTTCGCAATGACATGACAGGTGTTAGCCGCGCAGTTTCCAGGCGGCCAGCACGGCCTGGCCGAGCGCCAGGCCGCCATCATTGGCGGGTACGTGGTGGTGCAGGTAAACAGTAAAACCATCCTGGCGGAGCAGCGGGACGGTCCTGGCGAGCAGGGTCAGGTTCTGCCAGACACCGCCGGAGAGGGCGACTTCCCGGAGACCATCGGCTACACGCAGCTGGCGGCAGACCTCCAGCACCATCTGCGCCACGCCATTGTGGAAGCGGGCGGAGATGGCGGGCAGCGGGACACCCTTCAGGACATCCAGCACCAGCGCCTCGACCACCGGGCCGGCGCGGAACTCATCCGGGGCGATCTCGAAGGCATACAAGCCGCTCTCATGCGGGTCGGCCAGGGCTTCGAACTCAACGGCAGCCTGGGCCTCGTAATTGACCTGCTGGCGCACCCCCGCCAGGGAGGCAGCCGCATCGAACAGGCGGCCCATGCTGGAAGTGGGCGGTGCATTGATGCCCCTTTCCAGCTGCGTGCGCAGGGTGGAGCGCCCGCCGGGGCAGAACTCGTTGACCGGGGCCAGTGCCTCATCCCACTCCAGGCCAAAGGTATGCAGGAGAGCCATGGCCGGGCGGGCGGGTTTCTTGACGGCAGCCTCGCCGCCGACCAGCGGGAAGTAAGCCAGGTGGGAGGCGCGCCGGTAGCCGGCATAGTCGGCAACCAAGAATTCGCCGCCCCAGACGGCGCCATCCTCCCCCTGCCCCGCGCCGGTAAAGGCCACGCCAATGACCGGACGCGACCCATCCAGGCCGTTCTCGGCCATGCAGGCGGCAATGTGGGCATGCTGGTGCTGGACGGGGATGGCAGGCAGGTTCTCACGCCCGGCGCGTTCGACGGCGTAGCGGGTGGCAAGGAAGTTGGGGTCCAGGTCATGGGCAAAGGCAGCCGGCTGGATGCCCAGCAGGGACTCGTAATGGGCCACGGACTGCTCGAAGAAATGCAGGGCATCGTAATTATCCAGGTCACCGATGTGGTGTGACATGCAGGCCTGCTCCCCCTGCGCCAGGCAGAAGGTATTCTTCAGTTCGGCGCCGCAAGCCAGCAGGGGCGGGACGGCGAACGGCAGCGGCAGCAGGGAGGGCGCGTAGCCGCGTGAGCGGCGGATGGGGTAGGCGGCAGGCGCTCCCCCGGCAGCCACATCCGGCGGCAGGGCTGCCAGCAGGGAGTCGCCGCAGCGCATGTGGATATAGCGGTTGTGCATCAGGTAGACATCCGCCAGCGAAAGCAGGCGCTCGCGCACCTCCTCGTGGGTGATGGCGACCGGTTCCTCGACCAGGTTGGCGGAGGTCATCACCAGGGCTTCCGGGAAGGCGCCGGACTTTTCGATCAGCAGGTACTGCAGGGGTGTGGAGGGCAGCATCACGTAGAGCAGGTCCTGGCCGGGCGCCACCTCCCGGGCGATGGCCGACTCGGGACGGCGGCGCAGGATGACTGCCGGACGGGCATCAGACTCCAGCAGGGCGCGCCTGGCGGCATCCAGGTGGCAGTGCTTCTCGACCGTCTCGATGTCCGGCAGCATGACCTCGAAAGGTTTATCGACGCGCAACTTGCGCTGGCGCAGGGTGCTGACCGCCTTGGGATTGAAGGCATCACAGACCAGGTGGAAGCCGCCCAGGCCTTTGAGGGCCACGATCTTGCCCTGGGTCAGAACAGCGCGCGTGCTCATGATGGAGGCTTTGCCATCGGCCAGGTGCTCCGGTTCGGAGCCGAAGGAGGCAAACTCGGCCAATTCCAGCCAGACCTGCGGCCCGCAGGCCGGGCAGGAGATGCCGCGCGCCTGGTAGCGGCGGCTGGAGGGATCCTGGACCTCACGCTCGCAATCCGGGCACATGGCAAAGGGGGCCATGCTGGTGGCGGAGCGTTCGTAGGGCAGGTTTTCGATGATCGTGAAACGCGGCCCGCATCTGGCGCAGCTGGTGAAGGGGTAACGGTGGCGCCGATCCTTTGGATCGAAGAGTTCGCGCAGGCAGTCGGGGCAGAGAGCGGTGTCGGGGGGGATGACCGGTAAATCAGACATGGAAACCTTGTGTAATCGTCGTAACGGATAAAATAAAGAGATGAGTATATTATACAGGCAAGCGGAAACAGCAGGCCATTATCTCCCGGCCTGCTCCAGGAGAGTACTCACCCGGCCGGCGACGATCGGGTGATACCGCTGGCGAACCCGCTCGAAGAGGGGCCGGGCCAGCGAAGCGGACCAATCTGCCTTGAGCAGGGCACGGAACAGGGGAATGACATACGAGCCGCGGCCCACCCGGTGCAGGTAGGCTTCCACATCCGGCCAGACCTCCCGGCAGCCGCTGTGAATGGCACGGCAGTAGTAAAGGTAGTGGATATCACTGTCCCGGCGTTCCCCCACTTTGAACAACTGCCCAAAGTAGCGGCAATCTTCGGCGGGCACAGCCGCGGGCAGGCCGGCCAGGAAGCCGGCAACCTGGTCCGGGATCCAGGCGGCAACCTGCTCCGGGGTCGGGCGATTTCCCTGCTGATAGGCCTGCAGGCCGGAGCGCACCTGGTCGTAGAGGCTGGAGTGAAATGAGGGCACGTCCCCGGGCAGGCCGGGCTGGTAGAGCCAGGCTTCCACGTCGACCTGCTGCATGGCAGCCGGCAGGTTGGCCTGCAGGAAGGCGACAAAGCCCTCGGTGGTCAGGGACTGAAAATTGTGCGCTTCGATATAGCGGCGGATGAAGGGGTCGAACGCTTCACGCCCCACCGCCCGCTCCAGCGCCACGAGGAAGAGATGGCCTTTCACATAGGGAATCATGGAAATGACTTCATCGGGGTTCAGGCCCTGCATGGAAAACTTCAGGCAGGTCTCCCTGGCGTCCGTGCCGAAGATTTCCATATCTTCGAGCATGGTATTGTAATCATTGATGATATCCATATGGGTAAAATCGGCACCGTCCAGGACCTCGGAGATGCGCTTCTCGGCGTAGGTCGTCCAGCCCTCGTTGAGCCAGAAATCCTCCCAGGTGGCGTTGGTGACCAGGTTGCCGGTCCAGGCGTGGGCCAGTTCGTGGGTGACGATGCGGGTCATGCGGCGCGTGCCCAGGATGAAGACCGGGCTGAGGAAGGTCAGGCGGGGATTTTCCATGCCGCCATAGGGGAAGGAGGGCGGCAGGATGAGGATATCATAACGGTCCCAGCGGTAGGGGCCGAACAATTGCTCGGCGCGCTGGATCTTGGCCTCGTTCTCCGCGAACTCCCAGGCTGCGGCAGCGAGCAGGTCCGGCTCGGCATAGACCCCGGTGCGGGGGCCGAGCTCCTGGAAGGCGATGTCCCCGGCTGCGATGGCGAACAGGTAGGAGGGGATTGGCTGGGGCATGCGGAAGCGGCAGGTGCAGACGCCATCTGCACGCGTGACACCCAGGTTCTCGGCAGCCATGACCGCCACAAGCGGTTCCTCGACCTCGACCTGCGCCTCATAGGTGAAACGCACCCCGGGCGTATCCTGGCAGGGGAACAGGCTGCGGGCATGCAGGGAGTAGCACTGGCTGTAGAGGTAGGGGTGTTTACCGCCGGCAGTCTGGGCAGGGGTGAGCCATTGCAGGGCGCTGGCATGTTCGGAGGTGGTACACTCGATGGAGAACCGGGAGGCGGCCTGCAAACCGCGCAGGACCAGGCGCCGGCCCAGGATGGTATCGTCCATATCCAGTTCGAAGGGCAGGCTGCGGCCGTCCGCCATCACACTGAGGATATCCAGGCCGCGCGTGTCCAGGAAGAATTCCCCGCTGACAGGCCGGTCGAGGCGGTAGTCCGCCCGGACGTGCAGGATGTGTTCGGGAAAATCCACGCGAATGTGCAGCTGGATGTGCTGGATGCGAGCCTGGGCCAGGTCGGTGTAGGTGTGCGGGTCACGAGAGGTCACAGTGATTGGCTCCTGGGGACATTTTTGTCCATTGTACTGCAAAGTGTGACAAAGCAGGCAGTATCCTGTAAAATCAGGCAGGGTTCCCGGCAGCATCCAGAACCCAACGCGAGAACGAAAAACCGATCGAATTGAGGCAAACATCTTGACGAACAATCTGCTCGGAATACTGGCTGCGCTGGGGTCATCGGCGATCTGGGGCGGGGTGGACTTTGCGGGGGGAGTGGCCGCGCACCGCCGGCACAACTTCCAGGTGATCGCCCTGGCGGGGCTGGCAGGGTTCCTGGCCTTTGCCCTGCTCGGCTTCCTGCTGGGGGAGGCCCTGCCGGGGTGGAACAACGCGGCCTGGGCGCTGCTGGCGGGGATGGGGGGCGGTCTGGCCAGCGCCATCCTGTTCAAGGGACTGGCACAGGGCAGCGCGGCGATCGTCTCCCCCACCTCGGCGGTGACGGGAGCCGGCCTGCCGGTGGTGGTGGGATTCTTCCTGGAAGGCTCGCCGGGGAGCACGCGCCTGGCGGGCATCGGCCTGGGGCTGCTTGGCATCTGGCTGGTGAACCAGGCAGGAGGCGGCAGCAGCGCCCATCGGCTGCGCGACCTGGGCACGGGACTGGCCTCCGGCTTCTTCGTGGGCCTCTTCTTCATCTGCTTCGGGCAGATCGAAGCGGGGGCGGCGCTGTATGCGGGCAGCCTGTCGAAACTCTCCTCGGCCAGCCTGGGCCTGCTCATCCTGGCCGGTCAGCGCCAGCGCCCCCTGCTGGGCAAACCCGACTGGCTGACGGCCGGCATCGGGGTCTTCGACGCCTGCGCCAACCTGTGCTACCTGACGGCGCGGCAGTTGACGCGCATGGATATCGCGGTCATCCTCTCCTCCATGTACCCGGCCGGGACCGTGCTGCTGGCCTGGCTGATCCAGCACCAGGCGGTCAGCCGCAGGCAGTGGCTGGGAATTATAATCTGCCTGTCGGCGGTGGGATTAATCTCCCTGTAAATCTTCCGCCGGAAGGAAGGACCCATGCCCACCAGCATCACCCCCCCTCCCAAAGACGACGAGTTCGAATGCGCCCAGTGCGGCGCTTATTTCCACTACGAGCTGACCCGCTGCCCGGAGTGCGGCGCCAGCGTGTACGGCGAGGAGGAGCCCGGGAACCGGCCCTCATCCCCCGGGCTCTTCGCCAGGGCCGGGAGCGCCCTGAGGCGCCTGTTCGGGAAGGAAGATGCGGCCGAGGCCTTGTTTGCCGGCGCCCTGCAGCAGGCCGAACTTTACCAGGAACTGCTGCGCAAAGTGAACGGGGATCCCGCGGCTGCCGAACGCCTGATCGAATACGAAAAGCAGCGCCTGCCGGAGGCCGCCCGGGCCGCCTGGCTGCGGAACGCCATCCAGCACTGGGAACGCGATAATCAATAACAGGGCCGCATGAAACCAATCCTTTACGCCCTGGCGGGCGGTACCATCCTGGTTTATTTTTCCGAGCTGGTATTCTACGGAGAGATCAGCCTGGCGGGCGCGAATGTCTTTGCACAGGCGCTGGATTTTGGCCTGATGCTCGGCCTGTACACCCTCCTGGGTTCGCTGAGCCTGGCCATCGTCCACTGGGCCCGGGCCAAAAGCCTGTGGGCGCTGTTCCTGGCGGGCGCGGTCTACGGCTGGCTGCTGGAGGGCGTGGCGGTCACCACGATGTATGAAGAATTCCCCTTCCAGGTGCACTTCACCGGGCTGGCCTGGCACGCGCCGCTGGACTTCCTGACCGGCTGGTACCTGCTGCCGGCGAGCCTGCGGGAGAAAAGCCCGCTCAAGACCTGCCTGATGGCCGGCGGGCTGGGCCTCTTCTGGGGCACCTGGATGGTGGGGCGCTGGTGGGATGCGGGCACGCCGTTGGCCTGGCAGGATTTCACCCGCTTCGCGCTCTGGACAACCGCCCTGCTGCTGCCGGCGATCTGGCTGGCCGGCAAGGGGCAGGAGCAGGGCCTGCACCCGCCCCGCTGGTTTGGGATCGCCGCGGCCGCGTTCCTGGCTGCCTGGTTCGGGCTGGGGGTGGTGCCAAAATATCCGTTCGCCCTGGCAGTGCTGCCGCCCCTGCTGGGAGCCAGTTTCCTCGGCCTGTACCGGAACCGGAAAAACGAAGCCGGGTCCGAACCCACCCGAGCTCCAGCCCCCCTGCGCTGGCAAAACCTGCCCGGCCTGCTGCTGATGCCGGTCCTGGCCAGCGCCACCTACGCCATCTTTCTCGAGGCGGGGGCAAGACTCCCCCTCAACCTGGTGTATTATGTACTCTCATCCATCCTGGGCACCGGCCTGTTCTGCCTGAGCCTGTTCAAGATCCTCAAAGCCCGGCGCCAGGGGAACGAAACCCCGGCCTCACCATGACCATCACCAAGGAGCCAGTCCCATGGACAACGTCCAACCAAGCCTGAAATTATTGAGCGAAGCGCAGATCCAGCAGGTACATGCCTACGCCCTGCGCATCCTGGCCGAAACCGGCGTACGGGTGGATTCGCCGGGGGTGCTGGAGCGGCTGAGGCGCAGCGGAAAGGTCCAGATCCGGGAAGGAAACGTGCGCTTCCCGGCGGAGACGGTCGAGTGGGCCATCGGCTACGCGCCGTCCAGCATCCCGATCTTCGACCGGCTGGGCAGGCCGGCCTTCAGCGTGGGGGCAGACCGCCTGCGCTTCGGGATCGGGGTGACGGCGCTGTATTACCAGCGGCCGCAGGACGACGGGCTGGAGGAATTCACCCGGGCCCACATGCGCGCCATGGTACGGCTGGGAGGGCGCCTGCCGCTCTACGACGCGGTCTCGACAGTGGGCATCCTGCGGGACGTACCCGAAAGCAGCGCCGACCTGTACGCCAGCCTGGATATGCTGGCCAACACCACCAAGCCGCTGGTGATCCTGGTCTCGGACGAGGCGGCCTTTGGGCCAACGCTGGAGATGTTCGCCCAGTTACAGGGCGACCTGGCGGGCAAGCCGTTCCTCCTCCCGTATTTCAACCCGGTCTCGCCGCTGGTGCTGAACGCGGGAACGCTGGACAAGATGGAGACCGCCATCCGGCACGGCCTGCCGTTCATCTTCTCGAACTACAGCATGGCGGGCGCCTCCACGCCCATCACCCCGGCCGGGACGCTGAGCCTGCTGCTGGCCGAACTGCTGGCCGGGCTGGCGGTGAGCCAGGTGCTGAAGGAGGGCACGCCGGTGCTGCTGGGCATGCTGCCGGTGTACTTCGACATGAAGAGCATGGTCAACTTCTACGACCCGCAAAGCATCCTGCTCAACCTGGCCTGCGCCGAGATGATGGCGCATTACCACCTGCCGCACTGCGGCACCTCGGGGAGCGGGACCGGCTGGGGGGCGGACCTGATCGCAGCCGACACCTACTGGATGAACACCCTGTCCTACGCGCTGGTCAAGGGCGGGCTGGCGCCGTTCGTGGGCGACACGCTGACCTCCAAGGCCATTTCCCCGTGCACGCTGGTCTACGTGCACGAGGTGATCGAGCAGGCGCTGCGCCTGGCGCAGGGTTTCCAGCTGGACGAGACGCAGGCCGTGCTGGACGAGATCGCCAAGGCCGGGCCGGGCGGCAGTTTCCTGGGGGCCCCTTCGACGCGCCGGAACTTCCGCACGGGGTATTACCCCAGCCCGGTGTTCCCGCGCCTGACGATGGAGAAGTGGCAGGCGCAGGGCAGCCCCAACGCCCAGCAGGTGCTGCGCGAGAAGACCCTCGAACTGCTGGAGTCGGCGCCCGCGCCGGAAGACTACGAGGCGCTGACGAAGAAGGGCGAGGCGTTCATCCGGCGCTACCGGAGAGGGTAGAATTTTTCTAGTCGCTCAGAAAGGAATTTTCCATGTCCGAACGCAGACTGGCACGCATGCTGCACGCTGATGTTCCCACACTGTTCGAGGCGCCGCCGGCGGATGACGGGCCGGCGGATGTGGTCCTGCTGGGGGTGCCCTACGAGGGCATCCTGGTGGGGGACCGCCAGACGCTGTACCCGCCGGGGTCACGCCCGCCGGAGACCTTCTATGCCCGCTTCGGGGCAGACGAGGCGCCGGATGCCATCCGCAAGGCGAGCGTGATCTATTCGCTGGAGCACGAGGGCGGGGTGGCGGCGGAACTGGGCTTCACCTGCCTCTCGGAGCGCCTGCGGATCGCGGACGCCGGCAACCACAGCCTGGAAAGCGCCGAGGCCGTGGCTCGCCAAGCCGCTCAAGAGGGGGCCATGACGGTGGCGCTGGGCGGCGACCACCTGGTGCCGCACGCGCTGGTGCGCGGCCTGCAAAGCGGCCGGGCGCGCCGGCTGGGTGCGGTGATCTTCGACACGCACCTGGACCTGCACCCCTCGCCGCCGCTGTGGGCAGGTTCGCAGTGGCGGACGCTGATCGAGGAAGGCCACCTGCGCCCCGAGGACCTGACCCTGATCGGCTCGCGCGGCGTGCGCCAGTCGCCCCACGAGATCGAGTATGCGCGCCGGAACGGGGTGGACGACAGAGGGCTGCCGGCCGTGCGCGAGGAGGTGCGCGCCAGATTACAGGAGGTGGAGGCGGTCTACCTCTCGCTGGACATCGACGTGATGGACCCGGCCTACTGCCCGGCGCAGAAGTACCCGGATGCGGGCGGGATGACGCTGCGCGAGGTGCTGGCGGTCATGCGCACGGCGGCCGCCTGCAAGCCCCTGGCAGGTTTCGACCTGTGCTGTTTCTCGCCGCGCTACGACGAGAACCAGCGCGGGGCGCTGAGCGCGGCGAGGTGCGCGCTGGAGGCGGTGTATGGGAGGTTGAGGCACGATTGAAGTTTCCCTCGACGAAGAGTCCAGCCGAGGGGAAAATGCCCGATGGTTTGTTCTAGTGAACAATATCCGTCCTGTTGAGTCATCAGGTAGTTTGCGCTAGAGAGCGCAAATTAATCGGCATCAGAGAGAAAGTTCGGCATCTCCCCTTCCCACGCCGGGCCACCACCTTTCGAAATCAATCCGCCTTGCCCGCGGCGAGTTCCTGGTAGAGGCGCAGGATCTGGGCGGCGATCTTGTCCCAGGCGTAGTTTTGGGCGTATTCGGCGGCGCTGCGGCCCATTTGCTGGCGCAGGGGAGGGTCGTCCAGCAGGCGCCCCAGGCGGTCGCACAACCGGCCGGGGTCGGCATCGGGGACGTGGTAGCCGGTGACGCCGTCCTGTACCAGGAAGGCCAGCCCGCCCACTTGGGAGGCGATGACCGGGATGCCGCAGGCCATGGCCTCCAGGGCGACCATGCCGAAGGATTCGTAGAGGGAGGGCATGACCAGGAGTTCGGCGGCGGAGTAATAGTAGGGCAGAGTGTCCTGGCCGCGCTTGCCGAGGAAGAGCACCAGGTTCTCCAGGCCGAGTTCCTTCGAAAGGTTCTGCAGGCGGGCCATCTCGGCGCTCATGGCCTCGGGGTGGGCGTTCGGTTCGCCGCCGATGATGGCCAGGTAGACCGGGCGGCGGGTGTGGCAGATCTGCAGGCAGGACATGGCATGCAGGAGCGTATCCAGGCCCTTGAGCGGTTCGATGCGCCCGACGAAGAGGATCATGCGGGCGGCAGGGTTCAGGCCGAGGTAGGCACGGGCTTCGTCGGACGGGATGGGGTAGAAGTGGCTGGTATCCACGCCCGGCGGGATGATGACCACCTTGCGCGGGTCGGCCTTGTAGAGCCACTCCAGCTGGGCCTTCTCGGCCAGGGTGGCGGCCACCAGGCGGCCGGCGCGGGCCATGACCCGGCGCTCGCCGTCCAGGCGGTAACGGCCCTCACGTTCCTCGTCGCTGCGGGCGACACGGTTCTTCATCTCGCCCAGGGTGTGGAACATCTGCAGGATGGGCGTGCCCGGCCAGAGGTCCGCCAGGGAGGCGGCGGCCAGCCCGGACATCCAGTAGTGGCTGTGGATCAGGTCGTAATGGATGCCCTTCTCCGCGGCAAAGGCCCGGATGCCGGAAACGAACTGCGGGATATACTCCGCCAGTTCACGCTTGGGCAGGGGCACCTCCGGCCCGGCGGGCACATGCACGACGCGGTTGCCGAAGCCCAGGTCATGCAGGACGTGCGGGACGTGTTCATCCTGGGAGCGGGTGAAGACATCCACGTGCACACCCAGGCGGCCGAGGGCGACCGTCAGGTCGCGGACGTAGACGTTCATGCCGCCGGTGTCCTTGCCGCCCAGGGTGGCCAGCGGGCAGGTGTGGTAGGAAAGCATGGCGATTCGCAGCATTGGTTTCTCCCAACGGTGGTAATATAACACACATGCTCCAGGGATTGCGGCTTTTTCTGCGGCGGGTGAACCTGCCGCTCCTGTTGTGCATCGCCGGGCTGAGCGCGGTGACGGCCTGGCTGGGCGCCAGTTTCCCGCGGGCGGTGGTGGACGATGCCTACATCCACGCCCGGTATGCGCAGAACCTGGCGGAGCACGGCCAGCTGGCCTGGAACCTGGACGAAGACCCGGTGGAGGGCTACACGGG
>CAYLXB010000032.1:0-34715 GCA_964387495.1 uncultured Anaerolineaceae bacterium | reverse complement strand
ACTGACTTCACAAGCGTAAAGTTGAGAGCAGGGGCGGGTTAAGCCCGTCCCTGTTTCCATTCCACTTATTCCACCTTGTCCTCATAAGCCTCCGGACAGGCGTAGGCCTCCCAGCGGATGCGGTCTTGCTGATCCTCGTCCGGGAAGGTCTTCCAGGCGCCGTTTTCCAGCACGGTTACTTTGCTGGCGGTGCGCGTCTTGAATTTAATTTCATGCCGAACCACGCCCGGCCCGGCCGTAGTCCAGTAGGGGTTTTGGATCATGACGCGGAAGCAGATGACCTTTTCCATGCCCCGGGATTGCTCCCAGGCCGGGACAGTCCCCGGACCGACAACTTTTACGTCCACCTGGCCGCATTCGGGGGTGCGCGGCTCGCCCGGCCAGATGGGTGTCTCCTCCGGGCTGATGCACTGGCGGTAGCGTTCCTGGATCTGATTATGGACTGCCTGCGGTAAATCCTCTTTGGACGGCAGGCAGCCCCGCAGGAGCAGATATCCGAAAAAGGCGGCCAGGAGGTACCAGAGATAACGTTTGTAGTATCCTTCGCTGAAAAATTCTGACAGGTTCATGGTGATAATTTCCTGATCTCTATGCCGGATGGATTTTATACGGAATATATTGGCGGGTTCGATGCTGGCGGAAAAATTATAGCACAGGGGTAAGGCGGCATGCGGGCTGCAGGGGATGTTATGTGTACCGGCCCGGATTGGGTGGAATCCCACTTCCGGAAATGATTGGGCAGTGAAGCCAGACCAGTGACCCGCGGCCCGGTTGTATAATTAGGCCGTTATGACCCGATACCTGCGTACGTCAGACCTTGCCAAAGCCGCCGGGATCCACGTCAACACCGTGCGATTGTATGAGAAATGGGGCCTGATCCCGCCGGCAGAGCGCAGCCCGGCGGGTTACCGGCGCTTTACCCCGTTCGACCTGGACTGTTTGCTGCTGGCGCGCCTGGTATACAGCGGCGGGTATCCCGGTATGGCCATCCGCCGTTCGGGGCTGCTGGTCATCTGGAAGGCAATTAAAGGCGACTTGGGCGGGGCGTTGGAACTGGCGTACCAGCACCAGGCTGTGATCCAAGCAGAGCGTGCCCAGGCTGAGGCGGCTGCCGCCCTGCTCGAACACTGGGCTCGAGGGGCAGCGGTCGACGCCACCAGCCGTCCCTTACAAATTGGGGAGGCGGCCAACCTGCTAGGGGTGAGCATTGACAAGCTGCGCAATTGGGAACGCAACGGATTGCTGGCTGTGCCGCGTAATCCTGCCAATGGCTACCGGCTCTATGGTCCAGAGGAGATGGGACGGGTGCGTGTGATCCGCATGTTGAGCGGCGCCGGATACAGCACCATGGCCATCCTGCGCATGTTGCTGCAACTTGATTCCGGTCAGGCCGAAGACCTGCGGACCGCCCTGGATACCCCGCGTCCAGATGAGGATGTCTTTTCCGCATCGGACCATTGGCTATCCACATTAACCGAACGGGCGGGGCTGGCCAGGCAGATGATCACCCATCTCGAAGGGATGATCTGCAGGCAAGGGGGAGCAGAGCGGCTGGAATGAAGCGGGGACCAATCACCAGGAGAACCTTTTCAAGCAGCGGATCCGATTTTTAGAAGGACCGCCACCTGCCCCAGGTCTCCACTTGCACACCAGGGTTGTAAAATGAAACTGTACGTAAATTTTTCAGGAGGAACCCGTGAAAACCATCGAACCTGACCTGTCAGCCCACGTCCGCCGGCTGAGCGCCGAGATTGGCACCCGCCCGATTGGCTCACCTGCCAACCAGACTGCTGCGGACTATATCCGTGAATTTTTCCTGGATGCCGGGCTGGAAGTGGAAGAACAGCCCTATGCCTGCACTGCCTGGGAGCATGTCCAGACCCGGCTCACGCTGGACGGAGTATCCCTGCCCGCGTCTGCAAATGCGTTTTCCCTACCCTGTGATGTTACCTCCCTGCTCATCCCGGCCTGTACTGTTGAGGAACTGGAACAGGCCGAGATCAAGGGAAAAATCGTCTTGTTCTACGGCGACCTGGCCAAAGCCCCCGTTTCACCCAAATCCTGGTTCCTGTTGGGCGAGCGTGACCGGCACGTGATCGAACTGCTTGAGCACAAGCGCCCTGCGGCTTTGCTGGCACCGCCAGCTGCCACCACGGAATATTCACAGGTGACCGAGGATTGGGAACTGGATCTGCCCGCTGCGACCATCCCCACCGAAACGGCCCTGACCTTGCTTCGAAGAGTGGAATCCCGGCTGCACCTGCAAATCCAGGCACAGCGTGTTCCAGCCACAGCCAGGAACATCGTTGCCCGAAAACCCGGACGCGGGCCGGGCAAAGTTGTCCTGATGGCCCACTTTGATACCAAGATTGGGACACCCGGGGCGCTGGACAACGCTGCCGGTGCAGCCGTGCTGCTTGGACTGGCACGTTCGCTGGCCAGCACCGACCTGCCGTTTGGCCTGGAGTTTGTGGCATTCAACGGGGAGGAATACCTGCCCATCGGCGATGATGAGTATTTACGGCGCGGCGAGGGCGATTTTCCCAACATCCTGGCGGCTGTCAATTTCGACGGCCTGGGCGCGGTGCTGGGCGCCAACAGCCTGACGGCAATCTCAGCCTCGGCGGACTTCGAAACGCAGGCCAAGTCACTGGCCGGAGATCATCCTGCTTTCGTATGGGTGGAGCCATGGCCGGAATCCAACCATTCCACTTTTTCCTTCCGAGGAGTCCCGGCGCTAGCCTTCAGTTCGGTCGGCACCCGCTCCCTGGCGCATTCGCCAGCAGACACGCCGGACCAGGTCAGCGAAGAAAAGCTGCGTGATGCGACCCTGCTGGCAACCGAGATCGTTTCATCCCTGCAGGGTAAACCGATTGGATGGGGGCGGGTGGAAAGTTGACCATCCAGCCGGTTGTTTGAAACCGAAGGGACTGCCAGAGGTGGGGCTCCGGTAGTCCCTTCCATCTTCGAGGTGAAAATTTGGGGACAACCTGATGATACGCAACTTTCCCTGTAGTTATGCATCTGATACAATGGATTTCGACGAAATCTTATCAGGTGCGAGCCTGTGAACAAAATCCTACCTGTTGCGTGTTAGAGAAAATCCAAATTGGGATTGTGATATCATCCAATTCGTGAGGTGCTCATGTTCAATCTATCCGGAATGTCCACTCCATCCAACGCAGAATCCCGCCATGTGAAGACACTCATCCTGGGTTCCGGGCCGGCCGGGCTGGCTGCCGCGCTCTATGCAGCGCGTGCCGAACTCCAGCCTCTGGTGTTGACAGGTGTGCAGTTAGGCGGCCAGGCCGCTCTTACGCACACGATCGAGAATTATCCCGGCTTTCCAGAAGGCGTGGGTGGGAGCGAACTGGGTGAACTTTTCCAGAAGCAGGCGGAGCGCTTTGGGGCCAGCGTGGAATTCGATACTGCCCACAGCGTTGATCTTTCTCAGCGACCGTACCGGATTGTGGCCGATAACGGCGAATATCTTGCCGATACCCTTATCATATCCACCGGCGCCAGCCCCAACCATCTGAATGTTCCCGGTGAGATCGAATTGACCGGTAAAGGGGTCTCCTACTGCGCGACCTGCGACGGCTGGTTTTTCAAGGACAAGGAAGTGGTCGTGGTTGGAGGAGGCGATTCGGCATTGGAAGAGGCCATCTTCCTGACCCGCTTTGCCAGTTCTGTCACCATCGTCCACCGCCGCGATGCCCTGCGGGCCGGAGCGATCCTGCAGAAACGCGCAATGGACAACCCGAAGATCCATATTGTCTGGAATGCGGTGGTGACTGAGGTCGTTGGGACTGATAAAGTAGAAGGTGTGCTCCTGAAGGATGTCAAAACCAGCGAGCAACGTTCCTTGCGGACCGACGGCCTGTTCATTTTTATCGGACATACGCCCAATACCCAATTATTCTCCGGCCAGCTGGCGATGGAAAACGGCTATATCAAGGTGGACGAACGCATGCATACCAACCTGCCGGGTGTCTACGCGGCCGGCGAGGCGGCAGATTCACATTTCAAGCAGGTGATTACCTCGGCGGGCATGGGGGCAGCGGCGGCCATTGAAGCGACCCGTTTCCTTGAAGCAGAATCAAGTTAGGTTTTCGTTGAGGCTGGTGATGGCTGCAACCTGATGAAGTCTGACTGCTACAATCCAGCTGAATCCGGATTCTTGCTCTCGTTTTCCCAGGAGG
This sequence comes from uncultured Anaerolineaceae bacterium, assembly GCA_964387495.1. GTDB lineage: Bacteria > Chloroflexota > Anaerolineae > Anaerolineales > Villigracilaceae > DSXF01. The sequence goes on along the minus strand of CAYLXB010000032.1, from coordinate 30,513 downwards.
TGCCATGACAGCAAAGGTATCAATCATCGGGGCCGGCATGACCGGTTCGACCACTGCCCACTGGCTGGCGGAGCGTGAGATTGCCGACCTGGTGCTGGTGGATGTCCTTGAAGGCATGCCGCAAGGCAAGGCGCTTGACTTGCAAGAAGCAATGCCGGTGATCGGCAAGGATGTGGCCGTAGTGGGGAGCAATGATTACGCTGCGACCAAAGGCTCGGATATCGTCGTCATCACGGCGGGGATCGCTCGCAAGCCTGGAATGAGCCGAGAAGACCTGATGGTCACCAATGCCCAGATTGTGCGCACGGCCACAGAGAGCACTCTCAGGGTATCCCCGGATGCGTTATTCATCTTATTAACCAACCCATTGGACACGATGGCGTACCTGGCAATGAAGACCGGCAACCTGCCGCGCGAACGAATTATCGGACAGGCCGGCATTTTGGACTCGGCCCGGATGCGCGCCTTTGTAGCCATGGAGACGGGGGTAAGTGTCGAGAATATTGCCTGTTACGTGCTTGGCGGCCACGGCGATGAAATGGTACCTCTGACGCGTCACTCGAACGTGGCAGGCGTGCCTTTGAGAGAATTCCTGCCGCCGGAGAGGTTGGAAGCCATCGTCAACCGCACCCGGAAGGGCGGGGCGGAGGTAATCAATCTCCTCAAGACGGGATCTGCCTACTATGCGCCGGCAGCAGCCATCACCCAGATGGTCGAAGCCATTTTGAAGGATAAGCACCTGATTGTGCCGGCTTCAGCCTATATGCAGGGCGAATACAGTTTAAATGAAATGTTCTTTGGTGTGCCAGTGCAACTGGGCCGCAGTGGGCTGGAAAAAATCGTGGAATATGACCTGGAGGCCGAAGAGAAATTTGCCCTAGAAAAATCTGCGGCGGCAGTGAAGGAAAGCCTTTCAATTTTGCGGTCGTTGATAAAGTTCTAGCGGTATTGGTGGGGGATGTATCCATTCCCCGGCATTTGGGGCGGGGCAAGTCAGGCCGGTACCAGAAAGGGGTACATGGTACCTGGAAACAGTACGCCGCTGGCACCCTTCCAGCGGCGTATCATGGCATTTTATTCGCAGGGGGCTGATTATGTGGCTCCGGGTAGCTTGCGAGGCACAAGATGGTTTATGGATAGAAAACCCCAAGCAGCCATTATCCCCAAGACACCAGCGATGTACCACAGCCAACGGGGGTCGTAATTATCCATGACCAGCCCGGCCAGATATGGACCAACGGCAAATGGGATTCCCCATGCATAACCAAAAATGGCATTGTACCTGCCGCGCATGTCTTCTGGCGCCAAGTTGGATGATACAGCCTGCGAGACCGGCGCAATGATCATTTCGCCGACGGTAATGACCGCCATGGCCAGCAGGAACCAGAAATATGCGCCTGTTAGATTGAGAGACCAACGCCCAACCGCGAATGAGAAGGAGCGGTGAATAGGGTCAAAGCCATACATTCCAAAGCCGACGGCATATAGCAGCGCACCCAAGGCCAACATGCGCATGGGGGCATGTTTCTCGGTCCAGTGAGTGATGCCAAACTGCATCAGCACCACCATGGCTGCGTTCAAACTGAGGATGCCGCCGTAACCGGCTTCCTGAATGCCGTGAACGTCGCGAAGGTAGACCCCCAGGGTGGTATTCATGTTCATGTAAACGAAAGCGCCCAGGATAAATATACCGCAGAAGAGCATGAATACCCGATCGCGAAGGACTCGTCCGTAACCGATGAAAGTACCCAGAATACTTTCATGTTTGGCATCCGGATGCGGTTCCGGCTTTGTCTCCGGCAGGACCAGATAAACGATGCCAGCGACCAACAGGCTAAAGGCCGCATCCACCAGAAAGAGCAGGAGGTAGGAATAGCCGGCCAGGAAGCCGCCGATGATGGGACCAAAGACAACTGCCAGGTTGAAGGTGACTCGCAGGATGCCATATCCGCTCTGACGTTTTTCTTCGGGCAGCAGGTCGGCAACGATGGCGTTGTAGGCCGGGCCGCCGGCATCCGTGAAGATGCCCACCACGAATGCCAGGGTGAAGAAGGCCTGCAGGGAGTTGACCAGGCCCATCAGCACACTGCTGACCGAGGTGGAGATCAAACTGAAGATGATCATGCCGCGCCGGCCCATCCGGTCTGCCAGGGCACCCCCCAACCCGCTGCCCACAAAACTGGAGAGCGAGAAAGCAGCGAACAATACTCCCACCGTGGTCATATTGACCCCGAATTTCTGAGTGATGTAGAGAGCAAAGAAGGGGAAGAGCAACGAGCCGCCCAACCGGTCGATGAACGTAACGATCACCAATGTCCAGAAGGTGCGCGGGTATTCGGATATGAGATGCCGAATTTTTTGCATCGCAAACATGGAAGGTCGCTTTCAACAGGAAGATAAAGAGGCGGTACATCCGTTGAGCCGGATGCACCGCCTTGCATATCGGGCAGGAAAGGCACCTACGGTGAAGGTGTATCGACCGGCGCAACCCCCAGCCATGAAAAGACGCGCTGCATGCTCGGTGTTCCAGCCGGAGTCCAGATGGGCTGACCCTGATCGTCACTGCCGGTCTGGCGCACAGGCGTCACCCACCAGCGGATCACATGCGGCAGGTTGTCTTTCGGGCGGAAGGTGGTGGGGACGATGAATTTTGTGTCCGTGACGTAATCCACGATGCGCCGCCCCTGGCCTTCGGTCACATCCTCGATGGTGACCTGGTAGCGTTCATTTTCACGCAGCGTGCCGACAGAAGCCCACTGCAGGCTGATGACATCGTCCGCCAGTGTGAAAGAGCCGCCATCTGCGGGCAGCAGCAGGTTGGGAGCCGGGTAGGGAGGCGGCGTAGTGGGGGTGGGCGTGGGGCCGGGCGTGGCAGCGCGTTTGCAGAGGGGGATGATGAGCGGCTGGCCGAGGTAGACGTTGTCGCTGGCCAGACCATTGAAGTCCTTGATGGCCGCCTGGGGAACTGCATAGTTGGCCGCAATGCTGGATAATGTGTCGTTTTCCTGAACGGTATAAATTACTTTTTCGCAGGCGGCGATGGTCGCCTGGGCGGCTTCAAAGGTGGCAGTCGGCGGCGGTGTGACCGTTGGCGTGGGATAGGGCACCTTGACCACCTGCCCGATATAGAGAGTATTGCAGGCGACTGGCAGGTTATTCAACACGATCAAAGACTGCACCGAGACACCAAAAGTAAACGCAATGGATGAGCAGGTATCTCCCGAAGCAACCGTATAGTCGAAGGGCGGCATGGGCGTTTCCGTCGGCACCAGGGTAGGGATGAGCGTTTCCGTGGGGCTGGGGGTGATGGTGGGGGTTTCGGTAGGCGTCGAGACGGGAGTTGGCTCTGCAACCCTGCCGGTGCCGCGCAGTACGCCAAACACCACCACGGCACCAATCACCAGGAAGAGCGCGAGCAGGCCCAGCGCAACCGGCAGGCTGAGCGTGATCTGGGGCATGCTGCTAGCCCGGACGGCTTTTTCGGCTTTGGGGGCTGCGGCCTTGATGGCCAGTTCAGTGCCGCACACCAGGCAACGCGTGGCATTTTCACTCAGGCGCGTGCCGCAGGTGGGACACACTTTTGTCTGTTTGGGGTTGGTTTCTGGACTCATACGGTCGAGGATTATACCATTTCCCAGGTGAGTCTAGGCTGCATACACTCTCCGGCAGGGCAAGCGGCTGGTGAAAAATAGGTGGACATCAAAATGGGCCAGCAGTTTTACAGCGGGCTGCCAGCCCAGCATTCAGACCCAAATGATGGTTTCGCTATGATCCTTCAACGACCACCATTTTGGTTTTTGCCGTTTGCCGGCGCAGGGCCAGAGCCGGGGCATATTCAGGGGATGTATGCCATTTTTGGGCCTGTTCCACGGATGGGAATTCCAAGATGACCAGGCGATTGGCGTGCCAGTCGCCTTCCAGGGTTTCATTATACCCACCGCGGGCGATGTACTTGCCGCCATACTGCAGAACGGTGGCCTGGGCCATTTTCTTGTAGTCTTCGTAGCGCACCGGGTCGGTGACTTCGATATCAACGATCACATAGGCAGTCATGTTTTTACTCCAGTGTGGTGAGATAGTCGATCAACAGGCGGACGCCGAAACCGGTGGCACCTTTGACGCAGTAGGGTTTGCGCTTGTCAGTGGAAGCTGTCCCGGCAATATCGAGGTGCGCCCAGGACTGGTCCTCATTGACAAATTGTTTCAGGAAGATGGCGCCGACGATGGGCAGGGCTTTGCGGCTGAGCATGGCAGAATTGATCAGGTCGGCTTTGTCACTGATGACGATATCGGCATATTCCGGGTCGAGCGGGAGCCGCCACAGGCGTTCGTAGGTACGCTCGCCCGACTGGAAGAGAGCCTGCGCCAGACCGTCATCGGTGACGAACATGCCCGCGCGTATGGTTCCCAAGGCAGTGACCACACCGCCGGTGAGGGTCGCCAAGTCGATCAAGACACGCGGCTGGAACTGCTGCTGGGCATAGGTCAGTGCATCGGCCAATACCAGGCGGCCTTCGGCGTCGGTGTTGAGGACTTCCACCGTCTTGCCGGAGAGCGTCTTGACGATATCGTTGGGACGGTAGGAATATGCCGAGACCATATTTTCTGCTGCAGCCAGCACACCGATGATGGGGGTCTTCAATTTCAAACGCGCGGCAGCCAGCAGGGTGGCAATGACCGTCATCGCACCGGCTTTGTCGGTGTGCATATCAAGCATGTATTCGCTGCTTTTAAGGGAATAGCCACCGGTATCGAAGGTGAGCGATTTTCCCACCAAGACAACCGGCGCTTCTTTTCTCTGCCCGGCATACTTGAGGACGATGAGGCGGGATGGGGTGTTGCTGCCCTTGCCGACGGCCACGATGGCCCCGGCACCCATTTTCGCCAGCTGCTGGTCATCCAGCACCTCGCAACCCAGGCCGTGCCTGGCGGCAATCTCTTGGACACGTTCTGCCAGAGTAACCGGATTGATGACATTGGCCGGTTCATTCGTCCAAGTACGCGCCAGGTTGGTGGCTTCACAAATAATGGCTGCGCGGTGCAGAGATGCCTCATATTTTGCCGGGTTCTGTGCAAGCAGGCTTATTTCAATTGGGTTGGGCCTGGCATCTGAAAGGTAGGTATCAAAGCGGAAATCTCCCAGCCACATTCCCTCGAGGAGGGCAAAGACAGACTCGGGCGAGTCCAAGTTGTTGCCTGCAAGGTCGATGCCGGCAGATGGAATCTTGTTATGTGCCAGCCATTTGACCAACAGGCTGCCTGCCCTGCGGATGCGTTCAACGGTTATGTTCCGGCTGGTACGGATGAAAACGGTGACGGTTTTCTCGGCCGTGTTGTGGCTGATATCCCAGGCTTCCTTGTCGGGGTATTCCAAGTGAGGAATCTCAGGTGCAGTTGCAAAGCGCACGTGCAGGCCGTCTCTAAAATTGGCGGGCTTTGAAAGGTGGATCGTCAGCATGGTTCTCCTTGATCAGGTGGAATAAGCACCGGGCTTTCATCCGGTTTCGAAGAATGCCATTCCCGGTGAAGCGGGTCATGCCAGGTACTGAATCAAAACGAAAGGATCCGCCACAACTATACAGGGGATGCCCCGAAAAATCAATGCCTGAGGTTGAGATGATATAATCACGAAACCAAAATCATGCCCGAGGTGCTGGATGATCAACCCTGTAATTTTTTCAATCAAGATCACTGAAACATTCTCCCTGACACTTACCTGGTACGGTGTGCTGGTCATGAGCGGCGTGCTGGTGGCCGGCTGGCTGGCGGAGAAGGAAATCCGCCGCCGCGGGGAAGACGGTGAACATATCTGGGAAGCCCTAATCTGGGCGTTGCCGGCCGGCGTGGTTGGAGCACGCCTCTGGTATGTGGCCCAATCGATCTGGAGCGGGAGCCGCTACTACCTGGATGATCCCATCAAGATTATCATGACCACCGAGGGCGGCCTGCATTTCTTCGGGGCTCTATTGTTTGGGGCAATTGCCTTGATCCTGTATGTCCGCAAATACAAGCTGGACCCCTGGCTGCTGCTCGACTCGGTTGCGCCCATGGCTCTGATCGGGCAGGCGGTGGCCCGGCCAGCCAACTTTATCAACCAGGAACTCTACGGCCAGCCGACGACCCTGCCATGGGGCCTATCGATCGATGCCGCACACCGGATGCCTCCTTACAATGATCTCCTGGCTTACCCACTGGAGACCACCCGTTTCCACCCCACTTTTGCCTATGAAATCGTGTGGAACCTGCTGGCAGCGGCGCTGTTGATCTGGCTGGCACGACGCCTGGCGAAAACGCTCAAACCCGGAACGGCCTTTGCCGGCTGGCTAATCCTGGCGGGCATCGGGCGTGTGATCATCGAGTCCTTCCGCCCGGACCAGCCACTGATTGAAGGCACCAGCCTGAGTTATTCGCGTTTGTTCGCGGCATTGATGGCAGTCATTGGAGCGGTGCTGCTTCTGATGATCACGAATACCATCCGCCTGCCAAGGTTCAGCCCCTGGCGCGAGGAGTATTATTTTGCGCCGCCACGCCCTAAGGACGCGCCTAAGCCCATGGGGGGGAATATAGGCCATCTGCCAGATCAGGCTGATTCACCCGACAAGGATCGTGAGTAGGGTGTTCCGAAAAACGAGAACCAGATCAAAAAAACGCCGGGTGACATGGCCCGGCTTTTTTTTAGCCCGAAAGGTGTCCATTGACAAGAAAGCCTCTGTTGTTGGCGCCCAAGACTGAGGTGGCGGACTAATCCGAGGCTGCATCCAGCTCGATACTCTCGGGCAGAACTGCCGGTTCGGGCTGGGATGGATCGCGGCGGTCGAAGCCAAAGCGTTCAAAGATATCTGCAAAGGCATGCAGGATTTCCTGGCGGGTGAAGCCCATTTCTTCATAAGAATAGGCGTGGTTACTTTTGTGGGTGCGGGCGTCTTCGACTGCCTCGGCCACGATTTTCTCGAGGCCCTTTTTCTCAGGATAACCAAACCGGCGGTACAGGCCGCGGATAATCTGCTCCGGGTCACCGATCAGATCATCGTACAACAAAACCAAGCGTTCAGGTGCAGGATGCGCATCAAGATAGGCCAACGGGTGGTGGTACCAGTACCGGGTCATCGCCAGGATCTCATCCTTATAGGGGTATCTTTCGAGGGGTGTGGTGAAGACGTTCCAACAGTAACTGAGCCAGGAGATGGTGGAAGGGAGCATATCCAGGGGGTTTCTTAGCAGATAGAGGATGCGTGCCTCTGGAAAGACCTCCGCCAGCGTTTGAATCTTGGCGCTGAAGGCAGGATTTTTAGCGACGAAGTGGCGCCTGCCGCCAATGGCATACAGGTGGCGCTGGACACAGGATCTATAGAAGGTCATGATCCGCCGCCGTTCGGCTTCTGGGATGGCATCGTCGAAAAACTGATAGGGCGGCATCTCGTCCAGGAAGGGGAACATCAGGCTGACAAAAAAGGTCGACCAGGCATGCAGGAGGATGTTTTCATCCTCTTCCGGCTTGAACAAACTGATGCGGTGAATGCGCACCTGACCCAAGGAGCGTTGGTCCACGCCGGTCAGCAAACGCTTGAGAGGGTGGCCAAGCAATGCATCGAAGCGGGCGGCCAGGCCGAGCAGTTTTTTCTGGGTTACCGAGGGGGCAAAGAAAATATCCGCCACCCGCAGGCTGGTGAAGGTGCCGCCATCCCGTGAGAGCAGGCGGTGCAGGAAGGTGGAGCCACTGCGGAAGTTTCCAAGGATGAAGAGGGGCTTTTCCACCGGCTGGCGTTTATAGCCGGGGAAAAACAGGTCATCCAGAAGGAAGAATATGTGGGTCAGGACGGTGTAAGCGGGCCAGAGGGCGTAAAAAAGCAGGACAAAGTTAAGGCGTTTGCCCCGCAGTTCGCCGTGGGTTCCCCGGGTATGAAAGAACGAACGGCGGGCCATACGCCAGAAAAGCCGGAAATTGTAAGTCAAAATGAATGCTCCAAAAAGAATTCACAGCCGGGGGTTCTCCGGCTGCCCGGCTGATTGTAACAGATTATTCAGGCCAGCGTCATGGCACAGCCATCGGCGCGTGGGTCGGAGCCAGCGGCCAGCAGGCCGGTTTCCGGGTTCCGGGTGATGATCTGCCCGCGTCCGAACAGCGAGCGCTCATATCCACTGACAAGGTGGACCGGATGGCCGCGCTGAGCCAGTCCTTCGAGAACCTCAGAGCGCGCACCTTCTTCAATCGCCACACGACCGCCTGAGGTGCCGTCCTCGATGCAGAAACGCCTTTGCTCGAGAGCGTTCTGCGGGTCAAGGCTGTAATCCACCAGGGCGGTAAAGACCTGCACGTGCCCCTGCGGCTGCATGAACCCACCCATCACGCCAAAAACTGCAAACAGATCTTCGGGGGGAGAATGGGTGTTGCCTGAGATTGCCTGGGATTCGCCCCTCATTCGGGTTGCCAGTGCCGGTATGATGGTGTGATAGGGCCTTTTCCCCGGTGCCAAGGCATTGGGATGGCCCGCCTCCAGGCTGAAACCCAAGCCTCGGTTCTGGAGGGAAAATCCCCAGCCGGAGGGGACGATACCGGTCCCGAAGCCCATGTAGTTACTGTTGATCAGTGAGCAGGCATTGCCCCATTTGTCCAGTGTACACAGGTACACCGTACCGGAGGAAGCCTGCGGCGTACCGCGTTTTTGGTCGAGGGTGGCTTTCTGGATGGCGATCAGCCTGCGCCGTTCGGCTGCATAGTCTTTGGAAAGTAACTGGGGGAGGGGGAGCTTCGAAAAATCTGGATCAGCGACATACCAGCGGGTATCAGCAAAAGCCAGACGCAGGGCCTCGATCAGCAGGTGCCAGCGGTCAACGCTATCCAAGTGGAGGGCTGCCAGGTCGAAGCCTTCCAGGATGTTCAGTGCGAGGAGGGCGGTCAACCCCTGACCATTGGGTGGACATTCGTAGACCCGGTACCCGCGGTAGGAGATCGAGGCCGGCTCTTCCCAGGTCGAACGGTGGACGGCCAGATCGCCTGGCACCAGACAGCCGCCTGCCTGCTGAACTACCGAGGCAATGGCCTCCGCAATTTCTCCTGTGTAAAATGCCCGCTTGCCGCTTTCAGCAACTTTTTTAAGCGCGCGTGCGAGTCCCGGGTTATGGAAGATTTCACCCGGCCGCGGGCCACGACCGTCCAAGGTCAATTCGCGACCGTTCAGCGATTGGGACAGTTGTTTTTCGGCCCCGCGCTGCCAAAAATAGGAGGTGATTGGGGCAACCGGAAAGCCTTCTTCTGCGAGCCGGATGGCTGGTGACAGAATGCATTCCAGGGGGAGCGAGCCGTGCTGATCTACCAGATCGCACCAGCCCGCACAGGCGCCCGGGACGGTGATGGTATAGGGGTGGGTGGGCGGCAGGCCATGAATTGTGGTCGAAGTTAGAAAACCCTCATTCGCCAATTTCTCGAGTGTCAGGGCCTGGGGGGCGCGTCCCGATCCATTCAGGGCGGTCACCTGTCCGCTGGCGGCTTCAAAGTACAGGGCGAACATGTCTCCACCGATGCCGGTGGAGGTCGGCTCGGTCACATTCAGCGCAGCTGCGGCGGCTACGGCGGCGTCTGCGGCATTGCCGCCTGCCGCCAATAGTTCCAGGCCGGCGGCAGTGGCCAGCGGCTGGGAGGTGGCAACCATGCCGCCACGCCCCATGACAGGCTGGCGGCAGGATGCAAAGGCGGTATTGATTTGATTTTGCATTCCGGTGGTCTAAAATGAGCAACCAATGTCCAACGGGGACTGAGCCGGATTGGGGGCAGTTCTACTGCTTCGAGACTTCTGGCGCAGTGGGCAGCGGCAACGTTGTCACCAACACCTTGTCCACCCGCTTGCCATCCATATCCATCACCTCAAAGCGCAGGCCCTTCCACTCGAACAAGTCTCCCGCCGCGGGGATCCGGCGCAGGTTGGTCATGATGAACCCGCCCAGCGTTTCATATTCTTCCTCATCCGGCAGACGGCGCAGATTGAAGATTTCCTTGAAGTCATCAATGCCGAGCATACCATCCAACAGCCAGGAACCATCTTGGCGCTGGGTGGCCTGCGGCTCACCTTCGAAGTCGCCGACGATCTCTTCGAGGATGTCTGCCAGGGTGATCAACCCCTGCACGACACCGAACTCGTCCACCACCAGCATCAGTTCGCGCTTTTGTTCACGGAACATTTCCAGGGCATGCGAGCCGAAGGCTGTCTCCGGAATGAAAAGCGGAGGACGGGCAATCTCACGTAATTTTAGTTCATCAAGTTTTTCGGCCAGAAGCAAGTTCTTGGCTTTGACAATACCGATGACATGGTCCAGGCTGTCATCTGCCACGGGAAAACGTGAGAAGGGGCTTTCGGAGACCTTGCGACGGATTTCCTCGGGGGAGTCGTGAATGTCGAGCCAGACGATCTCGTTGCGCGGTGTCATGAGGGCATTGACGCGCCGGTCGGAGAGCGAGAAGACGCCTTCAACCATATCCTGTTCTGTTTCCTGGAACACACCAGCCTGGGTACCCTGATCCAGCTGCACAAGGAGTTCTTCCTCGGTAACAGGCGGTTCAAGGCTGGGTTCAACGCCGAGCAAACGCAGTACGAGGTCAGTGGCCCCGCTCATCAGTCGTACCAACGGTGAGAACAGACGCGAGATGAACAACATTGGTCCGGCAATGGTCGAGGCAATCCGTTCCGGATTGTGCAGTGCCAAGCGTTTTGGCACCAATTCCCCCAACAGGATCGTCAACGCAGTGATGATGACAACAACAAGTCCCAGTGCCAGGGAATCTGCGTAGGGGAGCAAAGCAGGTATTTTGGCGAATTCAAGCCCCAGCCGCTCTGAGATGGTTGCACCGCCAACCGCCCCGGCAAAAACTCCAATCAATGTGATTCCAATTTGAACGGTGGAAAGGAAGAGGTTCGGCTTTTCTGCCAAGTGCAAGGCCTTGATGGCCCGGTGGTCTCCCTCATTAATACGTTGTTGCAGACGAGCCTTGCGGGACGAAACGATTGCGATTTCCGAAAGAGCAAATATGCCGTTTATCAGGATCAATAAACCAATTATCAGTGTTTCCAAGCCAATGTCCATGTTCCTGTTATTTTACCTCTGTTTCCCGATACGCTTTTCAATTTGATCCAACCGGCGGTGCAAGCGCGCACTGGCAGTTGCAATGACGATTGGTACGCTGATCACCAGCAGCAACAAGATGCAAATTATGGATATCTCCAGAACACTAATACGGAACATTTTCTAGGCTTCCACCTGAATGCCATTCCTCCCGGTTACTTCCCCAACAACCCATACCGGCTGGTTGATTTCCCCGGCTCGTGCCAGGAAAGCATCGAGTTTTATGGGCGGCACCCCCAAGAGCAGGCCGCCGCTGGTCTGGGGATCGAAGAGCAGCATTTGCTGCTCTTCGGACAACTCGGGAGCAAAGCGTACCCCTGCACCGAAGTGCAGGCGGTTATTGGCTGCCCCGCCAGGGAAAGTCCACATGGCCGCGTATTTGCGGGCACCGGAGACGAAAGGGAGCTTCGCATAGGCAAGATGCAGTCCCACGCTTGAGGCCTCCGCCATTTCACTGGCATGCCCCAACAGGCTGAAACCGGTGATGTCGGTTCCAGCCCGCAGATTAAACTCGACTGCCAGCTGGCCGGCAGCGCGATTGAGCCGGCCCATCCAGTCCACCACTTCCCGCACATGTTCGGTGTCTGCTTTCTGTTGTTTCAGGGCAGTCGTTGTGACACCAAAACCCAATGGTTTGGTCAGCACCAATACATCGCCGGGGTGAAGTCCGGCCTTCGTCAACATTTTCTGCGGGTGGATGAAACCCAGCACCACCAGACCATACTTCGGCTCTTTATCCTGGATGGTGTGACCGCCTGCAATGACCACACCTGCTTCACGGCATTTTTCTGCACCACCGCGCAGTATCTCGCTGGAGATTTCCGGAGGCAGGTCGGGCGGCAAGGCAGCAATGTTAAGGGCCAGGAAGGGAGTGCCGCCCATGGCATAGATGTCCGAAAGGCTATTGGCTGCTGCCACAAGGCCGTAATCGTAAGGCTCATCCACCACCGGTGTGAAGAAGTCGGTGGTGACCACCAGGGCACGCTCCTCGTCCAGCCGCCAGACTGCCGCGTCGTCCGGTCCTTCCAGGCCGACCAGAAGGTCAGGGTAGCGAGCCGGATCGAAAATGTTTTGGATTGGGCGCAGGACCTGCGCCAGCGCGTCCGCGCTTAATTTGGACGCTCAACCTGCGCATGCAGACAGGCTGGTCAGCCGGATCTGTTTTCCTGAGGGCTTAGGTGAAATATCCAGGTTCCACTCTCCAGGTTGGATGCGGCCCAAAAAGTCACCGAACCTTTCAGACCGCCTAAGTTTTCTTTAAGGCTGCGGTGTGGGCAGCGGCAGGATGTAGGGATTATCATTCGGCACCAGCATTACATCAATGTTGGCGGCGAGTTTTTGGATGTACTCGTACTGCAGCAGGCTCGGATTCAGCTTCAGCACATCGGCAATATACTGCAAGGCTTTTGCTTCCGCTTCAGCCTGAATCAGGCGCGCCTCGGCCTCACCCTTGGCTGCAATTACGGTAGCGTCCGCCTGACCCTGCGCCACCTGGCGGGCTTGCTCGGCTTCCTGTTTCTTCGACTCGACAACGAACTTGGCCTGCAGGGCCTGCTGTTCCGCTATTTGTTTTTGTTCGATGGACTGAGCGTACTCTTCTGTGAAGGTGATATCACGCATCACGAAATCCACCAGGATCAAGCCGTTCTCGGCAAATTTTTCGGTCATATCCTGGGTAATGCGATCATCCATTTCGAAACGCTTTGAGCTGAGCGTTTCTTCGACCCGGTATTGTGAGACGGCATCGCGCACGATACCACGCGCCAGCGGACGTACCAGGTCGCTGTCATACCGCTTCTGCCAGGTCTTATGGATGTTTAGCACTTTATTCGGATCGATGGCATAGATGACCGATGCATCCACAAAAATCCGCTGGCCGTCCGATGTACGTGACTCGACCGAGTCATCCCCATAAACCTCCCCTTCGGTAGCTGTGCGGGCCATGGTGTACGTCTGGCGAGAAATCGAGTAGCGTTCGACGCGCTCGACAAACGGTACAATCCAGTGCAAGCCGGCTCCCAACGGCTCCGGGCGCATTCCGCCCTCAGAGATAATCGTAACCACAACACCTGCCTCATAGGGTTCAATGAAAACCAACCCCGCGCCGACCACGGTCAGTAACAGGGCAATGGCCAAGGCGGCAATGGTCAGCGTGCCAACCTGCTTGGTGGGTTTCTGCCGGCTGGCACGGATTACCAGGAGCACCAGCAGGCCGATGAAAGCCATCCAGAAAAGGGCAGAGAGGAATTGAATAAAACTGGCGATGTTCATCGTTATTCTCCTTTGGGAATATGCACTTATTATAACTTGTCCTGTATCCGTAACCATGATACCATGCCTGTATGCATACCGGAAAAGGCCAGGTTTGCGAAACCTACCTGGAAGTTGGAGGCCCTGCAGCGCGCGTGCTGTGTCCTGCTGAATTGATCCCCAGGGCGGGTGAATACCTTTTGGCGATCCATCCCGAGTCAGATGAGTCCCTACCCGTTCCCATTTTCCCGGCCGGTGCGGCTCCAGATGGTTTTTATGCATCCCCGCCTCTGCCGGTCCAATGGATGCCTGGAACATCCATATCCCTGCGCGGCCCGCTGGGGCATGGCTACTGTCTGCCGTCTTCGGCGCGCCGGGTGGTGCTGGTCGCGTTGGGCGAAACACCTGCCCGCCTGCTTGGCTTGATGAAAACGGTTCTGGCTCGTGAAGGGGCGGTTGTGCTGGTGAGTGAAGTAATTCCACCCGATTTGCCGCCGGCTGTAGAAATCCAGTCCCTTCGAGCTTTCCCCGAACTTGCCCGCTGGGCTGATTTCATGGCTTTGGACCTGCTGCGCAGCCAACTGCATGACCTGCCAGCGCGCCTGAACCTGATTGGCTCCAGCCCTGTTCCATGTGAAGCACAGGCGCTGATCATTACAGCCATGCCCTGTGGGGCGCTGGCTGAGTGCGGTGTATGTGCAGTTCCGGTCCGCCGCGGCTACCTTCTGGCCTGCAAAGATGGGCCGGTTTTCCCGCTTTCTAAAATTCTGGGGTAAAAACAACCGCCGGCATTGCCGGCGGTTGGAGAGAAGAACGCGGCTGAAAGGGGGCCGCGTTAATACCAGATTCGGAAGGAAGTGGTTGTGGTGCCACTCAATCCATTGTATTGTGCGAATACTTCAACGTTGATCAACTGCCCGTAAGGCTGGTTGGAGAACACCAGCGGGATCATGGCTACGCCATTATTGTTCGTCTGCGTGATGGGAATTTCCTGAACCCCTGTCGGCCAGTAAACCTTGACACTCACATTGGCTCCGGGAACGGGTTGAAGTGTTTGATCCTGGACGATGATGTAAATCAATTGCTGGTCGGAGGCCAGCGTAACTGCTTTCCAAGCGAAAGCCCGCACCTGCAGGTTTTGGACGCTGGGGATAATGGTGTTATCCAGCGGGGGGGCCGGGTTCAGGGTCGCAGGGTCTTCCCCTAGTTGGAGGAAGTAAAGCCGCCCCAATTCAGTAATAACCACCCGCTGGCCTTCGGGTTTGTTCGGCTGCCATTCGAAGCGGGCTCTTTCAAAATATTGGACAATCAGATCGTTCTGAACCTCGAATGGTGAGATCGGATTGCCAAACTGGTTATAACCACCGTACTTATTGTAGAAATCCAGAAATGTAAAACAGACCGAGATGCCGTTGTCGAAGCGACGGCAGCCGAGATTGGTGCTGACATTGAGTTGTGTACCGGGTTTGTAAGTCCGGCTACCCAACGGAGTCAGTAAGATGCGTTGCCCCTCGGGCAGTTCGGCATGATACTCAAAGCGGGCACGCTGAAAGTATTGGACACGCGTTTGTCCATCTTTGCTGGCGATTTCCTCGGTGATGGGGTAGCCATATAACAGAACAGGGTCAGGCGCAGCCCTGTAAAAACGTAAAAAATCTCCCCGGACATTGTGTTTGGTTTCGCTGAAATACTGGTAATCTGAACTTTGTGCCCGGGTAGACAGGCGCGCAGGGAAAACCAATACCGCCAGGCTCAGGAAAACCAGTAGAAACCCAAACAAGCGACGCATAAAACCACCTTAACTATTATACACAAAATTACGTGCCAAGCGCTATTCGATCAGGATGAAATGCTTTCAAAAATGTAATAAGGATTCTACGATTCTTTCCGCCGCGTGCCCGTCGCCGAATGGATTGGCTGCCTGTGCCATGGCTGCATAGGCCTGTGGGTCATCCAACAAATGCGCGGCCTGGATGCAGATCTCCTGCATTTGGGTGCCCACCAGTTTGAGTGTGCCAGCCTGAACGCCTTCGGGGCGCTCTGTCACTGAGCGCAGGACCAATACCGGCACACCAAAAGCCGGCGCCTCTTCCTGAATACCACCCGAATCTGTCAGCACCAGAGTGGCCCCCTTCATTAAGTGGATCAGCGGCAGGTAGTCCAGCGGCGGCAGAAGCGTGATGTGTGGAATCTTCTGCAGCAACCGATATGCTGTCTCCTGCACATTGGGATTGAGATGGACAGGGTAAACAATTTCCACGTCGCCACGCCCAGCCAAGTCTTTGAGCGCTACACAGATATTTTCAAGAGGCTCTCCAAAATTTTCACGCCGATGAGCGGTGACCAAGAGCAGTTTTTTTGCGGAGTTGCTGCTACCTGCTGCGGGTGAAGAAATTTCCAGTTTTTCCAGGAGGTTTTTCACGGACTCTGGTGCGGGCTGGCCAGCGACAGTATAGAGTGCGTCAATTACCGGGTTCCCGGTGACAACAATCTGTCCTTCCGGTACCCCCTCGTTCAACAGGTTCTTTTTTGCCCATTCGGTAGGAGCAAAGTGCAGGTCGGCTACCACACCTGCCACGCGACGGTTGATCTCTTCAGGGAAGGGCTGCCACTTGTCGTGTGTGCGCAAGCCGGCCTCCACATGCCCTACCCGGATACGGCGATAATAGGCCAACAGGGCTGTGACCATTACTGTCGTGGTGTCACCTTGAACGAGCACCCAGTCCGGTTTCAGGTCTGCTAAAATCGGATCAAGACCGGTGAAGATAGCTGCCGAGAGTTCAGCCAGTGGTTGGTTGGGGCGCATCAAATCCAGATCGATATCGGGATGGATGTCGAACAGGTTCAGTACCTGGTCGAGCATCTCACGATGTTGGGCTGTGACGCAAACCAATGACTCAATACCCGCCGTATGTGCCAATTGCCGAACGACGGGAGCCATTTTGACAGCTTCCGGCCGTGTCCCGAAGACGGACAGGACGCGCAGCATGACTACTTCCCTACTCCCAAGCGGAACACGTTAAAGCCTGCGTCCTTCCAAGCCTGGGCTTTCCAGCCATTAATGGTATCAACGACTACCCGCGCAGGTGTTTGGGCCGCGACGCGGGCGGGATCTAGTATCCGAAACTGGCTATGCCCCACAAGCATCAGGATGGCATCGGCTCCTGCAAGGACTGCTTCGAGGGTGGGGACGAGGGTCAGACCGGGCAGGTTGGCTTGAGGCTTGAAGGGTTCATAACATTTGACGCCAGCTCCCGCCTCCTGAAGCAGGTGTGCAATTTCCACTGCTGGGCTTTCGCGCAGATCATCCACATCAGGTTTGTAGGCCAGACCCAGCACGGCAACCTGACGGCCGCGCAGGCCATTGAGCGCACGTTCAACCAGTTCAAGCACCAGATGAGGCTGGGAATCGTTGACGTGCCTGGCTCTCTGGATGAGCGGGGTAATGTCCGGCGCAACCTCCACGAGGAACCATGGATCCACACTGATGCAATGTCCGCCGACACCCGGACCGGGGCTGAGAATTTTAACGCGCGGGTGCCGGTTGGCGATACTGATCGCCTCCCAGACATCCACCCCCAAACGTTCGGCCAAGTGCGCGAACTCGTTGGCAATGGCAATGTTCACATCCCGGTATGTATTTTCCATTACCTTGACCATTTCGGCAGTCGTGGCATCTGTCTGGACGATTTCACCTTTGACGAAGGCGGCATAAAGATCCCGTCCAGCCTGGGCTGACTCAGGTGTCACTCCGCCGATGACGCGGGCGTTTTCAACCAATTCGCGCAGAATCTGGCCAGGCAAGACGCGCTCGGGTGAGTAAACGAGGTGGAAATCACGCCCGGCTTTCAGTCCGGATTTTTCCAGAATGAGGGCCACCAATTCCGTGGTGGTGCGTGGGGGAGAGGTGGATTCGAGCACGACGAGATTTCCAGGGCGCAGTTGTGGAATGATGGCTTCTGCGGCGGACTTTACGGCACGCATATCCGCTTTTTTGAATTTTTCGCCATTGAAAACGCCAAAATCATCCTCAAAAAACGGGGTTGGCACGGCGATGATAAATGCGTCTGCCGGCGCAGGAACGGTGGCAACCTGCAAGTTGCCGGAGTCAAGCGCCTCCCGTACCGCCTCTTGAAGGCCAGGTTCATGAATATGCAGGCCGCCTTTACGCAAGGTTTCAATAATGCTGGTATTGATGTCGACTCCCAGCACCTTCAATCCACTGGCGGCGAACATGCTGGCGGTAGGCAGGCCAATGTAGCCCAGTCCAATGACACAAACGGTATTGAATTTCACAGGTGCTCCTAAGATGAACAGGCGCGTTGCCCATTGAATTTTGGTGTATTGATTGTATTCTACCCTAAAACCAGCCAGCAGATTGTGCGTATGTAATAGTAAGTGGCGTAAATGTTGTATAATCTTTGTAGTGTTCCTGAGAAAGGATGAGAATGGATATATTTGTTGATCCCAATGTGTCCTACCTGTTGCTTGTGCTGGGGATTATTCTAGCTGCACTGGCATTGGTATCACCGGGTACAGGCATGCTGGAAATCGGCGCGTTGTTTTTAATAGTAATCGCCGGCTACGGTGCGTACAACCTGGGCGTTAACCTGTGGGCGTTAATCGTTCTAACACTGGCTGTAGCCGTTTATGTGTATGCCATCCGGGCGAAACGGCGGGAAATCTCCCTGGCGTTGTCCATCCTTGGACTTGTGGGCGGTTCCCTATTCCTGTATAGTGATGGATGGAAGCCGTTGGTCAACCCAGTGCTGGCCAGCATTGTTTCGCTCATTTCAGCCGGATCCCTGTGGTTAATGATCAATAAGACTCTGCAAGCGCACCAGCTGAAGCCCAGCCATGATTTAGGTCTGCTGGTAGGTCAGACTGGCGAGGCGAAGACTCGTATCCAAGAAGAAGGCTCGGTCCAGGTGGCTGGAGAACTATGGACGGCCCGCAGTGAGAAACCGATCCCGGCAGGTGCACATGTGCGAGTGGTTGGGCGGGAAGGTTTTGTTCTGTTCGTCGAGGTAGACGAGGCGGCACACGGCGAGTAATTTTTCACCCAGAGAAGAAATTGGGATGCCATCTGTTTTGCAGCGATCATGTCCGCCAAAAAGAATGGATATTGCGAATTGCGCTGAAAGTCGAATCAGAATCAACCTGAAACATCATTTCAGGATCAACCATTTCAAAAAGGAGTAGAAAATGGAAGGAGCACTTACTACAACTGTTTTATGTGCCATTGCTGCGGTTGGTCTGGTGTTGGTCATTTTTGTGGCCAATGCCATCCGCATTGTTCCAGAATATCAGCGTTTGGTGGTCTTCCGGCTGGGCCGCTGTGTAGGGACAAAAGGCCCCGGGCTGATTTTTCTTATCCCGGTCATTGATAAAGCGGTCAAAGTTGACTTGCGTGAGCAAGTGCGTGAAATTCCACATCAAACCTCCATCACCAAAGATAATGCTCCCATTTCGATTGACTTCCTGTGGTACTACAAGGTGCTCGACCCGGCCGAGTCTGTCCTTCAGGTGGGTAACTTCGAGGTGGCTGCCCAGGGCATGGCCACCACCACCCTGCGTGCTGTCATCGGCGGCATTCCGCTGGATGATGTCCTATCGGAGCGTGAGCATATCAATACCATGCTGCGCACCCGCCTGGACGAGGTGACCGAGCGTTGGGGTGTGAAAGTGACCAACGTGGAAATTCGCGAGATCATCCCGCCGCGCGAAGTACAGGAGGCCATGAACCGCCAGATGTCTGCAGAGCGTGTCCGCCGTGCTGTGGTGACCGAGTCCACTGGTACGCGCGAGGCGGCTGTCAACGTGGCTGAGGGTGAGAAGCAGGCCGCGATCCTGCGGGCTGAAGGTCAGAAGCAGGCCGCGATCCTGCAGGCCGAAGGTTCCCGCCAGGCACAGTACCTGCAGGCTGAAGGTTTCTCGGCAGCTCTGGAGAAAATCTACGAAGCTGCCAAGACCGTGGATCAGAAGACCATGACGTTACAGTATTTCGAGACGCTTAAGGGTCTCGGCGCGAGCCCGTCCACGAAGTATATCTTCCCGATGGAGTTCACCAGCTTATTGGATGATTTCATTAAAGGGAAAACAGCCAAGTAAAACACATTTTCAAGAATCGTAATACAATAAAGGCCTCCCGGTTTCAGGGAGGCCTATCGTCTTCTCTCCGGGTGCATCCAAGTCCTTGAAGTATGGAAATCCTACCTGCCAACCTGCTTGATCTTAACAGCCTGCGTCGCGTGGAGCAAGCCTGTTTTCCAAAGGATGCCTGGCCGCTTCTGGACCTGGTAGCGGTGCTGACCTTTATCGATGTGGTTCGCCTCAAGGCTGTTGAGGATGGACAGATGGTGGGATTCGTGGCAGGCGATGCACGGCCAAGGGAAAACCTGGCCTGGATTGCGACGCTCGGCGTTCTGCCGGCCTACCAGCGCCGTGGAATCGGGCGGGCTTTGTTGCGTGCCTGCGAGTCTCACTTGAAGGATGAACGTATCCGTCTGTGTGTACGTAGTTCGAACGTGTCGGCCATCCAGATGTATCTTCAAGAGGATTATCATCCTGTGGATACCTGGCTGCGTTATTACGATGATGGGGAAAGCGCACTGGTCATGGAGAAAATCCGGCGAAGGTGATATCCTTCTGACATTTTTGCCAAGGGGGGCAGAAGCCAGTGGTTCGAATATATCCGGCGAAGTCTGCCAAAGCCAATTTCGGTTTATAATCCTGTCATGCTTTCTGAACCCCTCCCCGCGCCCATATGGATTTCAACGCCGGATGAACTGCAAAGGCTGGCAGGTGAGTTGAGCTGCCTGCCACGTTTGGCGGTGGATACCGAGTCCAACAGCCTGCATGCCTACCGAGAGCGGGTATGCCTGATCCAATTTTCCAACGCTGAAAAAGATTACCTGGTCGACCCGTTGGCGCTGGGTGATCTTTCGCCTCTGTCAGCCATTTTCGCCAATCCGCGTATTGAGAAGGTGTTTCACGCGGCTGAATATGACCTGATCTGCATGAAGAGGGATTTTGGTTTTCGTGCAGTGAACCTCTTCGATACCATGCAAAGTGCGCGTATTTTGGGTTATCAACAGGTGGGCCTGGACGCCCTGCTGGCCCGGAAATTCGATTTGCGTCTTGACAAGCGTTACCAGAAAGCTGATTGGGGCCAGCGCCCGCTGCCGGAAGCCTTGAAGGCATACGCCCGTTTGGATACGCATCATCTCCTGGCACTGCGTGACTTGCTTGAGATCGAGTTAGAGGCGAAGGGTTTTTTATCTCTGGCGCGTGATGATTTTGCCCTGGCCTGTCAGGTGGAAGAGCACCCAAATGGGAGGGCTGTGTTGTGGCAGCGTGCAGGCCGGCAGTATCGCCTTAGTCCGCGCCAGCAGACTGTGCTATCATACTTGTGCCAGGCGCGCGATAAATTAGCCCAGCGTTATGACCGGCCTGTTTTCAAGATCGTGAGTGATGTTTTATTGGTGGAACTGGCACGCCGGACGCCAAAAACAGGGGATGGCTTATTTGCTGCTGGAATGACATCCAGGCAAGTGGAGCGCTTTGGGCGGGAATTGCTAGCCGCCATTCGTCAAGGCGGGGAGGCTCCCCTTGTACGGCTACCGGATAAAACCCGGCCTGACCCGGCTTTTATGAACCGTCTTAATGCCCTGAGCAAATGGAGGAGACAGATTGCACAGGAACTGGAACTGGAGTCAGATGTCATTCTGCCGCGGCGTTTTTTGGAGGCATTGGCAGAAAACCCGCCGCATACTCTTGGCGATCTGTCGGCCATCATGCAACTTTCTCCGTGGAGATTCGAGCGCTTTGGCGGGCAGATCATGTCTGTCCTAGCGAGGTGAAGAATGAAAATCCATTTTATTGGCGCTGCCCGTACAGTGACCGGTTCCATGCACTTGTTGGAGATCAATGGATCACGGCTTTTGTTGGAGTGCGGCTTATTTCAGGGACGGCGCCAAGAGTCATTTACTCGTAATCGGAACTTCCCTTTCGATGTGAGAAAACTGGATGCCGTTATACTTTCCCATGCCCATATCGACCATTCCGGTAACCTGCCCAACCTTGTGAAACAAGGCTATACAGGCCCCATTTACTGCACCCCGGCCACAGCCAACCTGACGAAGATCATGCTGCTGGATTCGGGTCATATCCAGGAATCGGATGTGCTATTTCTAAACAAGAAGCGCACCAGGCGTGGCGAACCTCCCCTTGAGCCTCTTTATACTCAGGAGGATGCCGAGCGCGTTTTTGAGTTACTGAAACCTTTCCCTTATGACCAGCCATTTGAGCCAATCCCTGGCGTTACTGCCCAACTCCGGGATGCCGGGCATATTCTGGGATCGGCGGGAGTTTCACTGGACGTGAACGAGAAAGGGCAGCATGCACGCCTGTGGTTTTCCGGTGATATCGGCCGCCGCAAACTGCCGCTCCTGCGGGATCCTGTCCTGCCTGAAGCGGTAGATTATTTGATCATGGAGTCCACCTATGGCGACAAACCACATCGCGATCCACAAATGGCCTTCGAGGAATTCCGGGATGTGGTCCGACGGACAGTGAAACGCGGCGGCAAGGTAATCATTCCAGCCTTTGCAGTTGGACGTACGCAGGAATTGGTTTATGACCTAAACCAGATGTTCTTTGCCAGGGATATCCCAGATGTGCCGGTCTATGTGGACAGCCCACTGGCAGTGAATGCTTCGGATGTCTTTCAGGCCCACCCCGAGTTATTCGATGAGGAGACGTTCCAGTTTGTGCGTGAAGCCCGCCACCCAGCCCTGAACTTCCGGCTATTGACTTACATCCGTTCCGTGGACGAATCCAAAACCCTGAACACACGCACCGACCCCATGATCATCATCTCTGCATCCGGTATGGCTGAAACCGGGCGCATCCTGCATCACCTGAAAAACAATATTGAGAACCCGAAGAATACCATCTTGATCGTATCCTGGCAGGCGCCGGATACATTGGGACGCTTGCTGGCCGAGCAGACCGAATATGTGAAGATTTTTGGGGAGGTCTATCATCGGCGGGCGGAGGTGGCTACCATTGGTGGACTCTCGGCCCATGCCGGGCAGGATTTCCTGCTGGAATATGCACTCTCGACCAAAAAACAATTGAAAAACATTTACCTAGTACATGGCGAAGAGAAATCAGCCCTGCCCCTGCAGGAAAAACTACAGCAGGCAGGCATTCGGAATGTTTCTTATCCGCAGAGGCAGGAAGCCGTTGAAGTTATGTAACGCGGTTGACGCATCCTGTCACTTTCTGGTAAAATCATGGGCCGGAGCGTAGTACCCTTCGCTCCAATCTATTTCCGAAAGGGCTTGACAGACAATGAAAGTACTTTTAATCAAGGACGTTTACAAACTTGGCAGGGCTGGCGACATCAAGAAAGTTGCCGATGGCTACGGCCGAAACTTTCTCATCCCGCAAGGGCTGGCTGTACTGGCTACCCCCGGTGCCATCAAACAGGTCGAGCGCATCCGTTCGCAGGCGGAAATTCGCCGGGCCTCGCTGAATAATGAGTTGAAAGACCTGGCTGCCCATATTGATGGAGTGAGTCTGCGATTCTTTGCTCGCGCAGGTGAAACCGGGAAACTGTATGGTTCGATTACCACAGAGGATGTGGCCAACGCCATCCAGGAGAAAACCCGCTACGAGGTCAAACGCCAGCAGATTGATATGCAGCCCATTCGTACCCTGGGCACACACGACGCACATGTCCGCCTGACGATGGATCTTGTGCCTGTGGTCAAGATCACAGTCTATCGAGAAGGCGATGTAGTGGATGAAGAACCTGCACCGGCTCCCGAGCCTGCTGCTGAGATGCCTGCACAGCCGGACGAGACACCTGCTGCTCCTGAAGCCTAAACGGTTCGACGCGACCAAGACAACCATCACCGGTCTGCCTGATATCAAGGGGCCGGTGATGTCTTCTTAAAATGTCAGAAACAATCGGCCAACGACTGCAAAGTGCACGCAATGCCCGCCGCTTGACAATTGAACAGGTGGTGCAGGCTACGCGTATCCGCGCACTCTATATCGATGCACTCGAACGCGATGATTTCACGGTAATGCCTTCGCCTGTGCAAGGGCGGGGTTTTTTGCGGCTGTACGCACAATACCTGGAACTGGATGTTGATGCCATATTGGCTGAGATGCGGCAATCTGCTTACCAGGACACTGCCCAGATGGAACTCAGCCAAGCAAAGCCAGCAGCTTCCGCAGACCAACCTCCGGAGGTCGAATCGTTGCCGGGGGAAACTACGTCATTCTGGACGCGGCAGCTGGAACGTTTAAAAAGCATTCGGATTTCAAGCCCGACCGGTGCGATTCCCACTGAGGGTGAGTCCCCAACGGAATCGGAGAGCCTGTCTGACGGTGAAATAGACCGACCTGTAGAAAATACTGCGCCTGAGGAGGCATCCCGGACTGAACCTGAGCAGGAAATGGATGAACAGACCGAGAGCGCGCCTGATGAAAGTGTTCCATCCCGTCCGGCGTTCCGGAAAAGCCTGTTTGTCTGGCCGGAGCATTTTCGTCCGAGCCGGCGCCAGGCAGAGACAGGGGATGATGAGACTCAGACGCAGGCCATTCCCGAGCAATCAGCCCATGAGATCTTCAATGATATCGGTGTTCAATTGCGCACCCGGCGCGAGTTACTCAGCCTGACCCTGGACGAGGTCGAACAGCATACTCGTGTGCGTGCCCGTTACTTGCAAGCATTGGAACAGGGACAGGTCGACGATCTTCCATCCTCTGTGCAGACACGAGGCATGCTGCACAATTATGCTGCTTTCCTGGATGTGGATGCGGAAGGATTATTGCTGCGTTTTGCGGAGGGCTTGCAGGCGCGGCACCGTGAGAGACAATCAAATCAGCCGCACAATTCAGGCCAGCATGGGCGGTTTACGCCGCTCAAGAGTTTCATTGCCAGTGACCTGATTTTTGGGATTGGGATGGTGGCACTCTTGATCGTTTTTGTTACCTGGGTGTCCATTCGCATCCTGAATGCCCAACCTGATGTGGAGGCTGAATCGGAGGCTCCCTCGATCTCGGATGTGCTTTTGGCTTCCCCCGTTGGTGTAGAGGGAACATTCGAGCCGACTCCCACACTGGTGCTTGAAGGGGTTGCTGCGGCGCAGGAGACGGCTGTACCGGCCGAAGAGACGCAAGGCGCTGTGTCTTTGTCATCCGGCTTGGTGCAGGTGACAATTTCGGTAGTCGAACGTACATGGATGCGAGTGCTGGTGGATGGCAAAGTGGAATTCGAAGGGCGGGTGATTCCGGGTGCTGCGTACCCATATACTGCCCAAGAGCAGGTGGAAGTCTTGACAGGGAACGGTGCGGCTTTGCGGATCGTTCATAACCAGAAAGATTTAGGCCGGATGGGAAATTTTGGTGAAGTTGTGGACCGTATCTATGTTATCGACGATATCCTAGTACCGACGGCAACGGTTACCCCGACTGTTACGCCCACCTTACCGCCAACCATCACCCCGGTGCCTTCACGCACGCCGGTTTCCGCACCTGCAATCGGTGAGTAATCCTGAGCAGAATGCCTAAAAATACCTTTTACTTGATTTCCCTGGGCTGTGCCAAGAACTCGGTCGACTCAGATTCGATGGCGCAGTTGCTGCTGCGAGACGGCTATCGTGAGGTGGACGAACCCTCCAAAGCTGGGGTGTTGATCGTCAATACCTGCGGCTTTATAGGCCCGGCGAGGGAAGAGTCGCTGGATGCCCTGAATGAGCTGGCAAATGGAAAACGTTCTGACCAGGTCTTGATCGCCGCTGGCTGCCTTACCCAACGGTATGGAATGGAGGTGGCCCGCCAAGTGCCAGGAGTGGATGGTATTTTGGGGACGCGCCGCTGGATGGACATCCTGCAGGTAGTGAGTGAACTGTGCCAGGGGGGGATCCGTCGTGAGCCACTCTATCACCTGCCTGATGAGGCTGTGACAGTGGGTACAGATGAACGGCAGGTTCTGCGTGCCAGCGTGGCTGGACCCAGTGCATATCTCAAGATTGCGGATGGCTGCCGCCGGCCGTGTGCATTCTGCGCCATCCCACTCATCAAAGGTACGGCGGTCAGTCGCCCGCTGGATATAATCCTGGATGAAGCCAGGCATCTGCGGGATGCCGGTGTGCGTGAGCTGGTGCTCATTGCACAAGATACGACAGATTACGGCCACGACCTGGGGATGAAAGACGGACTGGCAGTGTTACTTGAGGACCTGCACCAATCTGTTCCAGATATGGACTGGATCCGTGTCATGTATGCATTCCCGGGTTATGTTACTGACCGACTCATTGAGGTTATGGCCACGCATAAACAAATCCTGCCTTATCTGGATATTCCCCTCCAACATGCACACCCGGAAACGCTTACCCGAATGCGCCGCCCGGCAAACCTGGACTGGGTGGATCGTACGATAAAGAAAATGCGAACCGAGCTACCCGGGCTGGCCATCCGTACCACCTTCATTGTGGGTTATCCGGGCGAGACGGATGAAGAGTTCCAGACTTTGCTTGATTTTGTGGAAGAGACTCGTTTCGACCGTGTAGGTACATTCCAATTTTCTTTCGAACCAGGTACGGCCAGCGAATCACTGGGTGATCCCGTACCGGCGGAGATCAAGGAAGAGCGTTACCAAAGGCTGATGGAACTCCAGCAGGGTATCTCCTTACAAATCAACCAATCTTTCGTCGGCCAGACCCTGGATGTGCTGATTGAGGGGTATGGGGATGGTGTTTCCGTTGGACGTTCATACCGGGACGCGCCGGAGATCGATGGCTTGGTACTGGTGGAAGGCAAGTTAGAGGTGGGGAGCATACAGCCGGTGAAAATCAGCGGGGCCATGGCCTATGACCTGGCCGCTTTAAAGGTTGTAGAGCGATGAGATCCACCTATGATCGCTTGGCCCTGTTCTTGAGCGTCTGCGGTGTCCTGGCGGCTTTTATGGTGGCGGAGTTCGTATTCGAGCGAGTACCTCACCTGGAAGATGAAATGGCTTACGTCTGGCAGGCACAAGCGGCAGCCCGGGGACAGCTAAGTATCGACTCTCCGCCTTTTCCCAAGAGCGTTTTTACTCCTTTTGTCGTGGATTATCACGGTCAGCGTTTTGGCAAGTACCCGCCGGGCTGGCCGATCCTATTGGCTTTCGGTGTACTGGCGGGAGGGCGTGTATGGGTCAACTCCATGCTCGCCGGCCTGGGGATCTGGCTTACGTACCGACTGGGCCAAAAAATATTCAATGATCGAGTAGCTCTCCTGGCTGCATTCCTGACATTGAGTTCTCCTTTTTTTCTTCTCAACTCAGGCTCTTTGCTCACACACCCCTGGTCGCTGGTGTTGAGCCTGTCTCTGGCACTGGCCTGGCTGGATCTGTTCTCTGGCAAACGAAACCCTGGAAGTGCCCCCCCCCCGGCTTTGGCCGGGCGGCGAGT
This sequence comes from uncultured Anaerolineaceae bacterium, assembly GCA_964387495.1. Lineage (GTDB taxonomy): Bacteria > Chloroflexota > Anaerolineae > Anaerolineales > Villigracilaceae > DSXF01. The sequence goes on along the minus strand of CAYLXB010000032.1, from coordinate 3,676 downwards.
CCCGGCCTGGATTTTACCTGGTGTGGCGGGGCTCAGCCTCGGCGTGCTGACTCTTACCCGTCCATTGACTGCCCTGGGAGTGGGGCTGCCATTCTTTATTCATGGCTTGATCCTGCTCTGGCGCGGCAGTTCACAAATACGCCGGCAAGTGCTTGCTATCGGACTGGCTGCTGTGCTGGTTGCTGCACTGATCCCAGTATGGCAATTTGGTGTAACCGGTGATCCGCTCCTGAATCCCTATACCTTATGGTGGAAGTATGACAAGGTCGGTTTTGGGGAGGGCTTTGGCCGCCAGACTGGCGGACACAGCCTGTATTGGGCATGGGTCGACCTGGCCAACAGTCTGAACTCTGGCTGGAAAGATCTGTTCGGCTGGGGACACACATCCTGGCTTTTTCTGCCGTTTGGCTTGTGGGCAGTGCGGCGCAATTCGGATGCCTGGTTGACAACGAGCATTTTTCCCGCTCTGGTCCTGGTTTACTTGCTGTATTGGATTGGCTCATCCCTCTATGGGCCGCGTTACTATTATGAGGGGCTGTATAGCCTGACTTTATTAACGGCTGCAGGCATATTCTGGCTGGCGAATTGGGCACAGGATAAGCGCCTGCACCAGTTTTTTTCCTGGGGTGTATCCGTCCTTACCCTTATCCTGGTCGGCTATAACCTGGGCGTGTACCTGCCTGAACGTTTTGAAAGAATGTATGGCCTGTATGGGATCAGCCGAAGCCAGCTGGAACCTTTCATGACCGAGGCTGCGAAAGAAGCTGCACCAGCGCTGTTTGTGGTGCACCCTCAGGCAACCTGGACGGATTATGGCGGCTTGCTTGCCTTGCAAGATCCCTGGCTTACCAGCCCCTTCATTTTTGCTTATTACCGCTCTAATGTGCGGGATGCAGATTTGCAGGCGGCTTTTCCGGGGAGGAAGATACTCCATTACTACCCGGGCAAGGCCGAGCCTTTTCGACCCCCATTGGAATAATAAACGAGAGATACCTGGCAACAGGTGTCTCTCGTTTTTACAGGGCTATTGTTGATGGAAAGCTGTGTTATTCGCTGGGAGTCTCGATAGGCTCTTCGGTCGGAAATTCAGTTGGTGGGAAACAAATCTCGTAAGCGCGCTTCGCTTTTTTAGCGGAGTCCTCATCCAAAGGGCCGTAGGTCAGCGCAATTTGATACTGTTCGTATGCTTTGCAGGCCTGGTCATCATCATACAGCAGATCCCCATAACTGCTCAGTGCAATCCGGTAACGTTCTGCGGCGGTCATGTTCGACGCAGCATCCCACATGGAAGGCCAGCCGGTAGCCACCTGCGAGAAGTAATTGACGGCCTGCGGCCAGTCCACTTGCCAAAAGGAGGCTCCGGTTATGTAAAGGCGGGCTCCAGAGCGCATGCCGTCAGCATAACCGTCCAGAGGCCCAAAGCGCTCAGCCAATGACAAGTAATAAATGCCGCCTTCGAGATCTCCCTCTTTACCGATCTTGTCCACGCCATAGTTACGCAGGGCGACATAATACATGCCATCCACTTCGACAGTGCGGTAAGCAGGCTGTTTCTTGCGCAACTGATCCAGGGTGAGGATGACAGTGTTCCAGTCCTGCTGGTTCATTCTTAGTTGGGCACGCTTGAATAATGCATCTGCACCGCGCAGGTCTGGCGTGGGGGGCACAGATGTGGCTGTCGGTGTTGGCGTGATGCTGGACTTGAGAAGGGCCTCAGTCAGTTTTTCTGTCACGCCGGGAAAGCCAGAATTCTTCTGCAGGATGAATTCAAAACGCTGAATGGCCGACTCATAAAGGCCGGCGTCCATATCTTGCAGAGCCAGGTCGTATTGTTCCTGCAATTGTTGAGAGACCTGGGTGGCTTGCGCACTCTGCCGATCTCCGATGGCTGCCCGATAACTGGCGAAACCTGCCAGGGAAATCAGGACAATGAACAAGAGAATATTCAGCCATGGGAAACGACGGCGTTTCTTTTCAGGCTTGGGCATGGTTGGTTGTGTATTTCCTAAATCGTTCGTAGACATGCGGGCTATTATACCGCTATTGAGATAGCTTACAAGTTCAACAGAAGCCGCAAGTCTTTCCAAATGAGAGGCAGTGCCAGGAGTGCCCCGGCTGCCATACCAGCCACTGCGGTGAGCGATGCCGATCCTGGAAGTAACCAGGCAAGCAAGTAAGCCACTGCGCCTCCCAGCAAGGCTGCTACCATTCCCCTGAGCAATGACGAGCCGACAATGGCCCCTTTTGGAAGGCGATGGTAAAGCCAGATGAATAAGATGATTGCTTCGACGACAATAGCAAATTCAGCCAGCGCCAGGGCGGGCGCGCCAATATGGCGGAAGCTGCTCACTGCGGTAAGGCCGATTGCCAGGAATAGACCCAGACGGATGAGTACCCCGAAAAACGGCCACCAAGCTTCCTTGCGTGCATAGAACGAGCGTACCACCACTTCGTGGATAGTATAACCAGTCAGTGAGAGCAAATACATGCGAGTTGTCCAGGTCAGCAAGATGCTGTTTGGCTCATCCAAGCCAAACACGATACGGATCAATGGGTGCAGGCCGGCCGCCAGAATAGCCGCCACGGGCAGTGTCAGGGAAATCAATACCCGGAGGGCTTTTTCGACGGTTTGGCGGAATGAATTCCAATCCTGACGGGCAGCCATTTCTGAAAGCGTGGGAAGGAGTGCAATGGCGATGGCGGTGCCGATGATGGTTTCCGGTACCTGCATGATCATCCAACCGTAGGTCAGCGCCGAGACCGAGCCAACCTGGTCCAGGCGCGAGGCCAGGTTATCACGGGCGATGAAGACTAACTGGATGCCGAGCATGGTCAGCAGGCGCGGAAAGACCAGTTTCAGGGCTGCAAAGAGGCGCTCATCGCGCACATCCAAAGAGGGCGTCCATTGGAACTGGTATTTGATCAGGCCGGGAATTTGGACAGCCAGATGCAATACCGCACCCAGGATAACGCCATATACCAGCCCATGAACCCCCAGACCACATGCCGGGAAGGTCAACGGCCCCAGGCGGTATGGTTCGGTTGGCGAAAGGACCAGCGCTCCGAAAATCATTCCAAGATTGTAGAGAGAGGGTGCCATGGCTGGCAGCAGGAAATGCTGGTTGGCCTGCAGCCCGGCCATTACCAACCCACTGACCGAAAAAATCAGTGTAGCAATTAAATTCAGACGCATCAACTCGACCACCAGCCTCTGGTGTTCTGGCGCAAAGCCGGGCACGATGCCAGCTTCTGAACGAACGATCTGTTCCGCGAATATCGCTATCAGGATAGCTGTCAGGGCGGTTGCCAGAAAGCCAATGTTTGCGAAGCGTGAGAAAAGGTTCCAGGCTGCACCCCGGCCTTGGATGGCAATTGTCTCGATCAGGATCGGGATAAAAGCCATGGCCAACGCCCCTCCAGAGATCATAGCGAAGAGCAGGTCGGGCAGATTATTGGCTGCATTGAAGGCATCCAGTTCTATGGACAGGCTGAACTGGCGCGCAATCAATACCGAGCGAATAAATGCAAGCGCCTTGTCCAGGGCCAGGAAAAAGGCTAAGAGCAGGGATGTGCGAGTGAGGAAGGATAATTTTTTCATGAAAATCGAGTGAAGTAAAAAGCTACTAGCCACCTGACAGTTTGACGTTACAGGTAGTTGAAGAGCGGAACGGAGACA
>CAYLXB010000031.1:0-35496 GCA_964387495.1 uncultured Anaerolineaceae bacterium | reverse complement strand
AGTTCCTGGTGGCGGGCAGAGGTGGGTTGAACCTGACGCACTCCGAGCCGCTCGAAACATTCCTTTCCCGTTATGGAGCCAGCCGCCTGCAGTTGGAACCTCTGCTCAGGGACTTCGGGCCGCAGCAGGTGCGCGCCTGGGCAGCCGGGCTGGGAGTCGAGACATTCATCGGCAGTTCCGGCCGCATTTTTCCGGCGGGAAATAGGATGAGATCCACACCGCTGCTGCGGGCCTGGCTCCAGCGCCTGCAAACAGGCGGTGTACATTTCTACATGCGCCACAAGTGGCTTGGCTGGGATAAGTCCAACTACCTGCACTTCGAGACGCTCGGCAGGGAAATCGCTGTCCAGGCTGGTGCGATAGTGTTTGCCCTGGGGGGCGGCAGCTGGCCGCGCACAGGCTCCACAGGTGCCTGGGTGCCTCTGCTGCAGGCGCGCGGCGTCCCGGTCACGGCGCTGAAGCCTGCCAACTGCGGCTTCGATGTGGCCTGGACGGAGCATTTGCGCGCTCGCTTTGCTGGAGCACCTTTGAAAACGGTGGTTCTTTCGTTCATAGATTCACTGGGGAATACCTTCCGCCAGCAGGGTGAATTCATCCTCACCGAAAACGGCGTGCAGGGCAGCCTTATCTACGCCTGCTCCGCTCTGCTGCGGGACGAGATCGCAGCCACAGGCCGGGCCATCATCCACTTGGACCTGGCCCCGAACTGGACACAGGAACGGTTGGTGGAACGCCTCTCCCGGCCGCGCGGCCCGCGTTCCATGGCCAGTCATCTGGAAAAATCCACCGGCCTGCGAGGGGTGAAAGCCGGCCTGCTTTGGGAATTCGTCCCGAAAATGGACTTCGACGACCCGCAGCGCCTCGCTGCGGCCATCAAAGATTTACCGCTGCATCTGCTCTCCCCGCGCCCGCTGGAGGAGGCCATCAGCAGCGCGGGCGGGGTGGGATTCGAAGCGCTGGATGAGCACCTGATGATCCGCGCCCTGCCGGGCGTCTTCTGCGCCGGGGAAATGCTGGACTGGGAAGCGCCCACCGGCGGCTACCTGCTGACCGCCTGCCTGGCCACTGGCAGGGCTGCCGGATTGGGTGCGTTGGAGTGGCTCAAGGGGCTGGAGCCATCCTCGGTTTGACTCTGCACCCACAACCCGCTATACTTCACCCCATGACCTCCAGACCCTGGCTCTCCCGCTACGACCCCGGTGTGCCTCACCACCTTGATTATCCTGCCATACCGGTCTTCCACTTTCTGGATGATGCTGCCCGGCGCTGCCCAGAGCGCGCCTGCATCGTTTTTTGCGGCCAGGTGCTCACCTACCTTCAGGTTGCCAGGCAGACCGATCACATTGCCCGCGCCCTGCTCGAACTGGGCGTCCGGAAAGGCGAGCGCGTTGGCCTCTTCATGCCCAATTGCCCGGAGTTCGTGCTGGCCTATTTCGGCATTCTCAAGGCCGGGGGCGTGGTGGTTGCCACCAATCCGCTCTATACCCCGCCCGAGATTATCCACCAGGTGAACGACGCCGGTATCGAGACCATGTTCTGCGCTGGGGCGCTGTACGAATGCATCCAGGATGCCCGCCCCCGGACGGGCATTCGCCGCGTCATCGTCACAGGCGCCGCGGCGGCAGGCGAAGGGGACATGGATTTCGAAACGCTTCTTGCTGCAGGAGAAAAGGGCGCGGATTCAGATTTCCACAAGGTTAGATCCGAAATCACATCTGAGGATATCGCCTTGTTCCAATATACCGGCGGGACGACCGGGATTGCCAAAGCAGCCGTAGCGCGGCACCGCAACCTGGTCGCCAACGCCCTGCAGTTCAAAGCCTGGATGTCCACCCTCGAAGAGGAACGCGAAACATTCCTGCTTGCGCTGCCTGTTTACCACATCTATGGCATGCTGTGCGGCATGTTGCTGGGCATGGCTCTGCGCGCCACGCTGGCCATCCTCCCCAACCCACGCGACATTGATGACCTCCTGCGCACCATCCAGGAACACCGGGTCACCTACTTCCCTGCCGCTCCGACACTTTACAACGCCATCAACAATCACCCCGATGTCACCGCCGGGAAAGTGGGGCTGACCAGCATCAAAGCCTGCATCTCCGGCTCTGCACCCTTGATGAAGGGGACAAAAGACAGGTTCGAGAGCCTCACCGGCGGGCGCATCTGCGAGGGATACGGCCTCTCGGAAGCCCCCACCGCCACTCATTGCAATCCAGTTCGGAACGAAAACCGGATCGGCTCCATCGGCCTGCCCCTGCCCGATGTTGATGCCAGGATCGTCAGCCTGGAGGATGGCACCAAGGAAATGCCGGTTGGGGAGCCAGGCGAACTGGTAATCCGCAGCCCGCAAGTGATGATGGGCTACCATAACATGCCCGGGGAAACGGCCAACAGCCTGCGCAATGGCTGGCTGTACACCGGCGACATCGCCCGCATGGATGCCGAGGGATATTTCTACATCGTCGACCGCAAGAAGGAATTGATCAAACCGGGCGGAATGGAAGTCTGGCCGCGCGAGGTGGAGGAGGCCATTGCGGCGCATCCAAAAGTCCTGGAGGTGGCCATAGCCGGCATCCCGGATGCCTATCGCGGGGAAACCGTCAAGGCCTGGATTGTGGTCAAACCCGGCGAAACACTGACTGCAGGCGAGGTGCAAACCTGGAGCCGGGAAAGGCTGGCCCCTTTCAAAGTTCCGACACATGTCGAATTCAGGTTGGAATTACCCAAATCCACCGTGGGGAAAGTGCTGAAAAGACTGCTGGTGAAGCTCAAAAAGGACAGCCAATAAAATAAAAAGCGACGCACCCGGAGGTGCGTCGCAATCGTTTTCTATGCCGGTTGGGGAGTACCGCTTTTCTTGGGGAACGGCGGCGGGAAGATCTTCTCGAATTCATCACGCGTCAGCGTTTCGACTTCGAGAAGTTTGCTCGCAACCGTATCCAATTCCGTTCGATATTTGCGCAGAAGCTCGCGAGCCAACTCGTAAGCTTCGTCCACCAGTTTGCGAACTTCACGGTCGATCTGTTCGGCAACAGCCTCAGAGTAGTCACGCTGTTCGGAAATTTCACGGCCCAGGAAGATGAGTTCTTCTTTCTGTCCATATGCCAGTGTGCCAAGCTGGTCGCTCATCCCCAGGCGGGTGACCATCATCCGGGCCATGCGTGAGACCTGTTCGATATCATTGGAGGCACCGGAGGTAATGTCATCGAACACCTCGGCTTCCGCCGCGCGCCCACCCAGTGCGTAAGCCAGGGTGGCCAGCATTTTCTTGCGGCTCATCAGGATCCGGTCGTCCTCTGGACGGAACCAAGTGACGCCGCCCGCCTGCCCGCGGCCGACGATGGTGACTTTTTGCACCGGATCGGCTTCAGGGATGGCATTGCCGACAACAGCATGGCCTGCCTCGTGATAGGCGATGATCCGCTTCTCTTCGTCGCTGATCAGGCGGGACTTCCGTTCCGGGCCCATCACCACACGTTCGATGGCCTCCTCAAGTTCGGGCTGGCCAATGGCCTTCTTGTTGCGCCGGGCCGCCAGGATGGCCGCCTCGTTGATGGTGTTCTCCAGGTCAGCGCCCACAAAGCCGGGGGTGCCGCGCGCAATGGAACCAAGATCGACACCCGGATCCAGTGGCTTGCCCTTGGCATGCACCTTGAGAATTGCCTCACGGCCTCTCATATCAGGCCGGTCGAGAGTCACGCGCCGGTCGAAGCGGCCGGGGCGTAACAGCGCCGGGTCGAGGATATCGGGGCGGTTGGTGGCAGCGACAATGATGACATTGGTGTCAGTGTCGAAGCCGTCCATCTCGACCAGCATCTGGTTCAGGGTCTGCTCGCGTTCGTCGTGCGAACCGCCCAGGCCGGCGCCGCGCTGGCGTCCAACCGCATCAATTTCATCCACAAAGACGATGCAGGGGGAGTGGCGCTTGGCCTGGTCGAACAGGTCGCGCACGCGGCTGGCGCCCACGCCCACGAACATTTCCACAAATTCCGAGCCGGAGATGGAGAAAAATGGCACACCCGCCTCCCCCGACACGGCCTTGGCCATCAATGTCTTACCGGTGCCGGGAGGTCCAACCAGCAAAACGCCCTTGGGGATGCGTGCACCCAACTGAATGAACTTTTGCGGTTCGCGCAGGAACTCGACCACTTCCCGTAATTCTTCCTTGGCCTCGTCGACCCCGGCCACATCACCAAAAGTCACGGTCGGGTGATCTCCGGTGAACATGCGCGCCCGGCTTTTGCCAAAGGACATGGCCGCATTATTGGATCCCTGCGCCTGGCGAAAGATGAACCAGAAAAAGACCCCAAAAAGCACCACCGGTAAAAAGATGCTCGCCAGCGGCAGGATGCCGTCCCAGAAACTGGGCGGTTTGACCTCGATTTTGATCTGGTTCGAGAGCAGTTTTTCGTGCGTGACACCCAGTCCAATCAGTTGATCCACCAGAGTCGAATCAGGTTCCTTGTAGGCGGTTTTCTCGATGGCATCTTCGCCGCTTCCATAAATAACCAGCAGGCGGTTATTGCTCGAGTCCACCTCGATTCGGGTGATCGCGCCGCCTTTTTGCACTTCACTGGCGACTTCATTTATCGATAGGATATCCGAACTGCTGCCATTCCGGCGCAGACTCATGAATAACATTGCCATCAGCGCGGCAAACAGCAGGACATACACAATATAAGAGTTATTTCGAGAGTTCACATACTCCTCCGTATGCGCTAATTATACCAACCCGTCTCCAATTTAGATAGGAAAGGTGAATTCTTTATATATTTTTCTAATAAATTACATCCCGCTGCCGGAGGATTCGAGCCACAATGTCACCGGGCAGTGATCAGAACCGGGCACATCCTCATGCACAATCACATCCCGCACGCGCGGCATCAGTGCCTCGGAAACCAGGAAGTAATCCAGGCGCCAGCCAATGCCCCGCTGGCGGGCAGCAAAACGGTACGTCCACCAGGTATATTGCACACGTTCCGGATAAAGCCGGCGGTAAGCATCCACAAAGCCATGCTCCAGGTATTTATCGATCCAAATTCGTTCTTCCGGCAAAAAACCGGAAGTAGTTTCATTCTCTTTCGGATTTTTCAAGTCGATCTCGCGGTGAGCCGTATTGAAATCGCCCGTGATGATGACGAATTCACCCCGGGCGTGCAAGTCATCACAGATCTCCAGCAGGCGGGCATAAAAGTCCAGCTTGTAATCCACACGCTCCTGGCCGCGCTGTCCATTCGGGAAATAGATATTGTAGAGCAGGAAATCCGGATGTCGGGTGCGGATCACACGCCCCTCGATATCGAACCGGTCATCTCCAAGCCCCAGCAGGGTTTCCAGCGGCTGCTCGCGCACCCAGGTGGCCACCCCGCTGTAACCGGGTCTTTGTGCCGGGTTCCAGATGGCCTTATAGTTGGGAATCTGGCGCTGCTCCTCCGTCAACTGTTCCGGCCGGGCTTTGATTTCCTGCAGGCAGAGCACATCCGGCGCGTTTGCAACTGCCCAGGCCGTCAGGCCTTTTCCCAGTGCGGCCCGCAGGCCGTTGACATTCCAAGTGGTAATCTTCATGTTCTTTTCGCTTTGTGGTAAACTTATTTTATGAACGATAAGGTCGTCAAACGAATCCTTTGTATCGAGGACGAACCAGAAATGATCGACCTGATTCGCCTGATTCTTAACCGGCGCGGCTTTGAAGTCAAGGGCGCAGCGGGCGGCACCGAGGGGCTGGAATTGGTGCGTAAGGAACTGCCCGACCTGGTGCTGCTTGACTTGATGATGCCCGATCTGGACGGTTGGGAAGTATACCAGCAAATGAAAGCCGATGAGAGAACCCGTCACATCCCCGTGATTGTCGTAACAGCCAAGGCCCAGAGCATCGACAAGGTGTTGGGCCTGCACATCGCCAAAGTGGATGATTACATCGCCAAGCCTTTCAGCCCGCAGGAACTGCTTGCCAGCGTGGACCGCGTTTTAGGTGGGCATGAAACCCCTTGATGTTTGACCAGATTTCCCGGGCGGGGCGACTCCACACAGACAGGGTTGCCCCGTTTTAAATTTCGATGACCATGACCCGCTTCGTTTCCATCAAAAACCTGAATAAACCCGCTGTCCAGCCCATCCGGGCTGGATATTGTGCTTCCTTCCTGTGCCGCTTGAAAGGCCTGATGTTCCATAAAAACCTCGAGCCGCAGGAGGGTTTGTTGTTGGTACAGTCCAAAGACAGCCGCATGGATTCGTCTATTCATATGCTATTTGTTGGCTTCGACCTCGGGGTGGTGTGGATCAACGAAAGCAGGGTGGTCGTCGACACTGTCCTCGCCAAATCCTGGCGGCCGGCTTATTTTCCCCAAGACCCGGCCAGGTATGTACTGGAAATCCGTCCCGAACGGCTCGAGGATTTCCGGGTTGGTGACAAGGTGGTGTGGGAAGATGCTTAAACGGATCCTTTTTCTGGCACTGGCCTTTGTATTGATCCTGCCGGTCCTCCCGGTTTCCGCCCAAGTCGGCAGCCCGGTTTATATCGTCCAACCCGGCGACACACTTTCTGCCATTGCAGCGCGCTTTAATGTAGACACGGCCGAACTCATGAACGCCAATAACCTGAGCAATCCCGACCAGCTGGCTGCCGGGCAGCAACTGGTCATCCCGGGATTGGAGGGGGTAAGCGGCATACTGGCGACCGAAGTGGTTGCCTATGGAGATGATTTCCGCAGCCTGAGCCGCCGCACGCAGGTTTCCCTCCCCATGCTAAAGAAACTCAATCGCCTGGTCAGCCCCACGGAGCTATATGCCGGCGTCAGCCTGATTATTCCGCAGGCAGAATCCAGGCCGGCTCTCACCGCCCGGACCGGCCTTTCCACCGGTGAAACCCTGCTCGAAGCCGCCATCCGCCAGGACACCGACCCATGGGCCCTGGTCCAGATCAATGGTCTGGCAGGCACCTGGGCCGGCCTGCCCGGGGACATACTCTACACCCCTTCCGGCGACTCGAACCAGGCAGCCACCGGACTGCCGGCCATCTTTTCTTCGGCCAGGATTTCCAGCCTGCCGCTCAAGCAGGGCGGAACGGCTGAAATCCATGTGCAGCTCTCCCAGCCCGCCACCCTCGGCGGAGTCCTGGTGGACCAACCACTGCATTTCTTCCCGGATAACAATGGAGGGTACGTAGCCCTGCAGGGTGTGCATGCCATGCTCGAACCGGGAGTTTACCCCCTCCGGTTGGAAGCCGCCCTGGAAGATGGGAGCGTGCAATCCTTCGAGCAAATGGTGCTGGTCGTTTCAGGGTACTACCCCGAAGACCCTCTCCTGGTCGTGGACCCTGCCACGATCGACACCACCGTCTCCCAGCCAGAGACCGACCTGATCTATTCTGTTGTGGCCGCGGCTTCCCCCATTCGCATGTGGACCGGTTCATTCTATACACCCGCCTCAGCCTATGCCGACAGCACATATTTCACCTCGCGCTATGGCAACCGGCGCACCTACATCGGGCAGGGAACGGAATTGACGTTCGAAAGCTTCCACACTGGCCTGGATTTTGGCGGTGGTACCGGTCTGCCCATTACAGCCCCCGCACCCGGCATCGTGGTCTTTACAAAGGAATTGACCGTCCGCGGCAACGCCACGGTCATCGATCACGGCTGGGGCGTGTACAGTGGCTTCTGGCACCAGTCTGAAATCAAGGTACAGGTTGGACAAAGCGTGGAACAGGGCGATGTGATCGGCCTGGTTGGCGGCACCGGACGCGTCACCGGGGCTCACCTGCACTGGGAAATATGGGTCAACGGTGTCCAAGTGGATCCGCTGGACTGGTTGGAAAGACCGTTTCCGCGCGAGTAACGGCACCGGCTGCAGACCCGCGCTGGATAGGTACCAATAGGGGGCAAAATTTCAACTGCCAGTGTTGTTTTGGTTTTATAAATGTGCTACACTACCTCCAGGATTTCGTTATTCCCTGCAAGGAGGCCCGCATGACTTCACTGGTCGACTTCCTCAAACAAAGCGATATCTTCTATCAACTGACCCAAACCCAGCTGGAAATGGTCGCAGCCATTTGCCAGGAATGCAATTTTTCGACCGGGCAATACATCATCCAGGAAAACGCCCACAGCAAGGACCTTTATATTATTGCCGAGGGCGAGGTGGAGATACTGCTCGACGCCTCCCTGGTGGGCAAACCCGATGCCGGAGGCCAGAAGGAAGGCGTGATCGCCATCCTGCGCCGCGGCCAGTCCTTTGGGGAAATCGCGCTTGTCGATGAAGGCTTCCGTTCGGCCAGCGTCCGCGCGGCAAATAAAAAGACCCGCCTGGTCATCATCCCTCGGGATAAATTGATCATGTTGTGTGAAACCTATCCCCAGTTGGGATACCGGCTGATGTATAACCTCGCAGCTGACCTGGCGATGAAGATTCGCAACATAGACCTGCGCGTCCGTGAGCAGTTGTTATACCAGCCACAGCCAAAATAAAAAAAGTGTAAAAAATATAAAACCTACTTGACCTGCCCTGAAAAAATTTGTAGGATATTAGGTATGGAAAGTGGAGGCAGTAGCTCTATTGCGCCGCGAGAAGGTTTGCCCGGCAGGCCTTCATGTGCGCGTCGGTCATTTTCCATGGGAAGGAGGTGAGACCTGACATCTGTGGGCCTTGTCGGCCGATCCTGACGTACCCGAAAACGGGATCCCTGTCTAACCATTTTGTACGGAGGAGAAAGAATTATGTCAAAACGTTTGTTCGTATTGGCGTCCATCGTACTGATCGCCAGCGTTCTGTTGAGCGCATGCGGTCAGACCGGCGGCACGGGCGGCGGCGCTTATGAGTGCACCGATCCCCTGGGCTGTGTTGAAGTAGCCAAGGGCGCTCCCATCCGCCTGGCTTATGCCCTGGTTGTGGAAGGCCCGGATGCCTCCCTCGGCACCGACTCCAAGCGCGGTATCGAAATCCAGATTGATGACCATGGCGGCACGCTGCTCGGCCACCCGATCGAACTCGTCGGCGAGAACACCGGTTGTAACGCGGAAGGCGGCCAGGCGGCTGCCACCAAACTGTCCACCGACAAGAGCATCGTTGGCATCATCGGCACCTCCTGCTCGAGCGAAGCCCGCGCCGGATTCCCCATCCTGAGTGAGGCCGGCTTTGCGATGGTTTCGCCATCGAACACCGCTCCTGACCTGACCGACCCGGCCAAGCACGTGGCTGGTTACTTCCGCACCGCCCACAACGACAAGGTCCAGGGCGCTGTGGCAGCCGAATTTGCCTACAACTCGCTGGGCGCCCGCAAGGCTGCAACCATCCATGACGGCTCCCTGTATGCCGACCAGCTGCAGCAGGTCTTCTCGGCCCGCTTCAAAGAACTGGGCGGCGAAGTGGTCTACCAGGGCGCAGTCCAGCCCACCGACACCGACATGCGCTCGGTGCTGACCTCGCTGGCAGCCAACCCGCCTGACCTTCTCTACTACCCGATCTTCGTGGCCGCCGGTGGCTTCATCACCGCTCAGGCCAAGGAGACCCCTGGCCTGGAGAACACCGCTCTGATGGGCGCGGATGGCATCTACACTCCTGACTTCCTGAAGGCCGCTGGCGAAGCCTCCAATGGCATGTACCTCTCCAGCCCCGACTTCACCGTCTTCGGTGATGCCTACACCAAGTTCCAGGAAAAGTACGAAGCCAAATATGGTGAGAAGGTCTTGAACGTCTTCCATGCCCACGCTTACGACGCTTCCGGCCTGATCCTGGCTGCGGTCGAAAAAGTGGCCGTGGACAAGGACGGCACGCTGTACATTGGCCGCCAGGCCCTGCGCGATGCGCTGGCCGCGACCAAGGACTACAAAGGCATGACCGGCACCCTGACCTGCAATGCAGATGGCGACTGCGCTGATCCGAAGATCGCTGTCTACCAGGTCACCAATACCGACCCGACCACCTGGAACCCCGGCGCTGCCGCCGATTCCAATCCCAAGAAGGTCTACCCGTAAACCCTGATCCGGTTTCACGAACGTAGGCAAGCTTAAGCACGCTGCAGGGGCGAGGTCTCCCTCGCCCCTGCTTATGAAAATTTGCTCGTAGGAGAGCGCCCATGTTGAAAAATTGGCTGAAACGCACTTCAGCAACCGATATCCTCATGTGGGGGATTGGCCTGCTCATCATCCTGGGAGTGGTCTGGGGTACGACTGCCACCCTCCGTAGTGGAAAGTACGACGCCGTCGCCTGGCAAACCCTGATCCTCACCGGCCTGACGCTCGGCAGTATCTATGCGTTGATCGCGATCGGTTACACCGTGGTTTACGGTATCCTGCGCATGATCAACTTCGCACACAGCGAAATCTTTTCAGGCGGCCCCTTAATGGCATACTTCCTGGCAAGATGGCTGAACGAGAGCGGCTTCCTTGACAAGCAGCCAGTCATTGGCCTGATCCTGGTAGCGCTGTTTTCCATGTTCATCTCGATGACAATCGCCTTCCTGACAGAACGGATCGCATACCGGCCTCTGCGAAAAGCCCCCCGCCTGGTGCCGCTCATCACCGCCATCGGGGTTTCGTTTTTCCTGCTATATGCCTACAAAGGCCTGTTTGGCTCGGGAATTAAAGACTATCCCCAACTGGATATCCTGAAGGGTAGAGTACCGGTACTCGGCATGGATGTCCAGGTGGTATATATTGTAATTCTGGTGTCCGCTTTTATCTTGATGGCCATCCTGTACAGCCTGGTCCAGTTCACCAAGCTGGGAAAGGCCATGCGTGCCGTTTCAGAAGATAAGGATACGGCGGCATTGATGGGCATTGACGTTGATCAAATCATCAGCGCCACTTTTGCGATCGGCGGCGCGCTGGCTGGAGCAGGAGGCTTTTTGTATGCGATCATGTTCCACCAGGTAGCCTTTGCGATGGGCTTCTTCCCCGCGCTGAAAGCCTTCACAGCAGCTGTGCTGGGTGGCATCGGCAACGTCTTGGGAGCCATGGTGGGGGCCATGTTCCTGGGCGTCATCGAAGCCATGGGCCCGAACATCTTCCTGGATGGCCTGGGCGTGCCTGCCCCGAACCAGTTGAAGGACGCGATCGCCTTCGTCCTGCTGGTCTTCATCCTGATCTTCCGCCCGACCGGCATCCTGGGTGAGCGTCTGGCCACCAAGAAGGCCTAAAGAAGCGAGGTAGCGATGGAAAAAGTAAAATCGTATTTCAGAATTGCCTTCGAGCGCGGCCTGGTTGGCGGCATCATCTTGCTGCTGATCTCCCTGGTTGGCATGTTGGAAGCCTTCAAAGCACGCGAGATCATTGGCGGGCTCTTTACCATGAGCCAGGTACTGATCGTTGGCACTTTCTTTCTGGTTGGAACGGCAACCGGGCGGCTGGCTGGAAACAACCTGCGCCAGGCCCTGCTTGGGGCAGCAATTACCGGCGCCACAGGAGGCCTCCTGACCGGCCTGCTGCCAATTATGGGCAGCTTCACTGACCTGCGCTTGGTCTTGCTCAATGCAAGCTCCGGACTATACGACATCCTGTCCTTTGGAACAGGACCTTATCTCGGTTTCCTGTTGCTTGGTGTCGTCGGGGCGCTGTCCGGCGCAGCAGGTGTTTTGCTCACCCGGATCAAAGGCTGGCCGCGCGATGGCGTCAACAATTCCCTTGTAGCTATCATCATGCTGGGTCTGCTGGCCGACCTGTTCCGCGTGACCATTGAACAATGGGGAAACCTTGACGTAATCCTCTCCTGGATGCTGGCAACCAAAGGCCTGTCCTACGCAGGCGTGGCCGCAATCATTGCAGTCGCGTTCGGCTCGGCGTATCTCAAGAGCCGGCAGCCAGCCAAAAAAGAAACGGTTTCGGCCTTCCAGCAAAAGGGCCCCAAAAAATACATTGCCCTTGGTCTGGCAGGGCTTGGGCTGCTGCTTATCCCGCCCATCCTGGGCGTGTACTTCAGCGAGGTGCTGGATAACGTCGGGATTTATATCCTGATGGGCCTCGGCTTGAACATTTTGCTTGGCTACACCGGCATGTTCAATCTGGGTTTTGTAGCCTACTACGCCCTGGGCGCTTATACAGTCGGTGTCCTGACCTCCCCTGAAACTGCTGCCCATCCCATTTCATGGATTGCGGCCATGCCAATCGCGCTGCTCGTATCCATCGTTGCAGGCGTGGTGCTCAGCATCCCGGTGCTGCGCATGCGCGGCGACTACCTGGGCATCGTCACCCTGGGCTTTGGTGAGATCATCCGCATCGTGGCTGGCTCAGACATGTTGAAACCCTGGATTGGCGGGGCGAATGGAATTACCCAGATCGCCAGACCAGGTTTTGCAGTCTGGTTGACAAAAGTGCTCCCCGGGTTCCAGATCCAGCAAAGCGTTTACTATGTGATTCTGGTCTTTGTGGTGTTGGGCATCTTTGTCTCGATCCGAATGCGTGACAGCCGTCAGGGCCGCGCCTGGATGGCCATCCGTGAAGATGAAGATGTAGCCCAGGCCATGGGCATTGATCTGGTGAACGTCAAACTACTGGCCGTGATTATCAGTTCAGCCCTGGGCGGCCTGGCGGGTGCGCTGTTTGCCGGCCGTCTGAGTTCCACCTACCCGCAAAGTTATACTTTGATGGTGTCCCTTAACGCCTTGTGTTTGATTATCGTTGGCGGTATGGGCAGCATCCCGGGTGTGGTAGCCGGTGCATTTGCGCTCGTCGGCCTGCCTGACCTGCTGCGTGAGTTCGGCGAGTTCCGCATGCTGGTTTACGGCGCCCTGCTGGTGGTCATGATGCTGGTCAAACCTGAGGGCCTCTGGCCTGCAGAGTCGGCGAAACGTGAGTTCCACGCCGATGAAGAAGCCCCGGCTGCGGCAGATTAATACAGGAGACCTGACATGGCATCCATACTAAGTGCTCAAAAAGTTACCAAACGCTTCGGCGGCCTGGTGGCAGTCGGCCAGTTCGATGTGGAGATCAAGGAACACACCATTTCCAGCATCATCGGCCCAAACGGCGCCGGAAAGACCACATTTTTCAACTGCGTGACTGGCTTTTATAAACCGGAAGAAGGCAGGATCATCTTCGACAACGACGAGATCCAGGGCCTTTCCCCCGACCGCATCACCCGCCAGGGCATCGCCCGCACCTACCAGAACATCCGCCTGTTTTCGAATATGACGGCCATCGAGAACATCCTGGTCGCCCAGCATACCCACATGAAGGCAGGCTGGTACGATGCGGTCCTGCATACCAAGAAATACTCAAACGAAGAGGCTCAAGCGCTGGAAGAATCCAAGCGTCTGCTCAGTTTCGTCGGATTGGCTGGCCTCGGCGATCAACTCTCGCGCAACCTGCCTTACGGCGCCCAGCGCCGCCTGGAAATGGCCCGCGCCATGGCAACCAAGCCCAAGTTGATCCTGCTGGACGAGCCGACTGCAGGCATGAACCCGCATGAAACCGAGGAGATGAACCAATTCATCCGCAAACTGCGAGATGAAGTTGGCATTACCATCCTGCTCATCGAACATGATATGCGCGTGGTGATGAACATCAGCGAGCAGATCTCCGTCATGGACTTCGGCGTGAAGATCGCCGAGGGAACCCCTGCAGAGATCCAGCGCAACCCGCGCGTTGTCGAAGCCTACCTCGGACGCGGTGCCGCCTCGGGCCTCACAGCCCAGGTCTCGGCTACATTATAGGAGAGGTGTCTTATGGCTATGCTTGAGGTTGAAAACATCCATACCTACTATGGAAACATCCATGCCCTGAAAGGCATCTCCCTTAAGGTGGAAAAAGGCGAGATCGTGACCTTGATTGGCGCCAACGGCGCGGGCAAAACAACCACCCTGCGCACCATCACCGGCATCCTCCGCCCACGCGAAGGGAAAGTGACACTCAACGATGAAAACCTGGGCAAATTCAAGGCGCACGAGATCGTCTACAAGGGCGTCTCGATGGTCCCGGAAGGCCGCGGTATTTTTGGCCGCCTGACCGTGTCCGAAAACCTGGACATGGGCGCCTACAGCCGCAAGGACAAGGACTTTGCCCCTGACCTGGAACGCATCTTCAACCTGTTCCCCCGCCTGAAAGAACGCCGCACGCAGGTCGCAGGCACACTCTCCGGCGGAGAGCAGCAGATGCTGGCCATGGCCCGCGCCCTGATGGCCCGCCCTAACCTGATCCTGCTGGACGAGCCTTCGATGGGCCTGGCGCCGGTGCTGGTGGAGGCGATTTTCGACACCGTCGTGGCAATCAACAAGGAAGGCACCACCGTGCTCCTGGTGGAACAGAATGCCCTGATGGCGCTCTCCATTGCATCCCGCGGTTACGTCCTGCAGACCGGTTCCATCGTCCTGCACGACAGCGCCGAGAATCTGAAAAAGAACGAGATGGTTCAGAAAGCCTACCTGGGCATGGAATAATTCCCGGCCCGTATGGTAAAAGCGCAGAGGTCCCTGCCTCTGCGCTTTTGTTGTCTCCGGGCAAATCCGATAAATAATGTGGTATAAATTAAGCAGCCTGGCGCGAAAATATATATATGCGCAACTGGCATCCTCCCAGGCTCAGGATGCCAGTTGTTTATAGGTACCCATGCCCTGCGCAGAAATCATCACCATCGGAACAGAACTCCTGCTCGGCGAAATCGTTGATACGAACACGCGCACCCTGGCCCTGGCATTGCGCTCATTGGGTATTGACCTGTACCGCACCGTCACCATCGGTGACAACGTTGAGCGCATTGCCCAGTCCATCCGGGATTCCTTGGCGCGGGCGGATATCATCATCACCACCGGCGGGCTTGGCCCCACGGTGGACGACCCCACCCGCCAGGCAGTTGCGCTGGCCGTCGGGGTGGACATGGAATACCGGGAAGAACTCTGGCAGCAGATCGTCGAACGAATTGCCAAATATGGGCGCGTGCCCTCAGAAAACCAGAAACGGCAGGCCTATATACCAAAGGGGGCACTGGCGGTCTACAACCCGGTCGGTACGGCCCCCTCCTTTATCGTCGAAGTCGGCCGCAAGGCGGTCATCTCCCTACCGGGGGTGCCGCGCGAAATGGAGACTCTCCTGGCAGAGGCCGTCATCCCTTACCTGCAAAAGCATTTTGACCTTCAAGAAGTCATCCAGGTGCGCGTCCTGCACACCTCGGGCATCGGGGAGGGCATCATTGACGAGAAGGTTGGCGACCTGGAAGAATCTGCCAATCCCACGGTGGGTTTGGCTGCCCATTCAGGGATCGTGGATGTGCGCATCACCGCCAAAGCCGGGACGGCGCAACAGGCTGCCGCGATGATCGCGGAAATGGAAGCCAAAATCCACCAGCGGCTTGGGAGTTCCATCTTCGGCACGGATAATGAAACCCTGGAACAGGTCGTGCTGCAGGGACTTGACCGGCGCGGCTGGAGTCTGGCCGCCATCGAATCCGGCTGCGGCGGGTTGCTGGCGCGCCGCCTCTCCGGCCGTGAACCATCCGCCATCCCGGTCATTATCTCCCAGGGGCTGTCCGCCGGGTCGTTGCCCCAGGCTGTGGCAGATATCCGCTCTCAGCACCAGGCCCATGTTGCCCTGGGCGTCACCCTCCTGGAACTGGAGAAGCGTGTGGAGGTGGATATTTGCCTGCTGACCCCCGCCGGCAGCCAATCCAGGTGCCTCACCTATGGCGGGCACCCGAAAAATGCCCCGCGCTGGGCCACCAACATGGCGCTCGACTGGCTGCGCCTGGAGACGGCACAGGCATGAAACGGCTGCGCATTTCCACCCGCATGGTGAAGGTCATTTGGGCCATCAATATCGGCCTGGGGATTCTGTTCGCCCTGACGGCCTTTATGCTGTGGTGGAACGGCGCACCCGGCAGGAGTGCACTCGCCTCGGCGCCAGAGCACACACCCACACCGCTCATGTACTGGACTGCCGATCCATTCTACCTCGCCTCGGTCACCCCCAACCCCAACGGCATCGTTCTGGAACAAATCTTATCCACGGTTGGGCCATATGGACCCTACAGCATTGGCACATCCTTCTCAGGCCGCCCGATCGAAGTCTACCGTTTCGGCACGGGCAAAGGGGAGCGTCTCATCGTGGCCGGCATTCACGGCGGCAACGAATGGAACACGGTCCTGCTGGCAGATGAGTTGATCGCCTACCTGGCCGCCTATCCCGAGACCGTCCCGCAGGATAAAACGCTCTACATCCTGCGCCTGCTCAACCCGGACGGCGCCGCCCGCTCCCATGACCGCAGCGGGCGCGTCAATGACCGTGGTGTGGATTTGAACCGCAACTGGCCCTACCGCTGGACTGCGGAATGGGACCGCGATGGCTGCTGGGATTATCTCCCCACCACAGGCGGCGAGTACCCGGCTTCCGAGCCGGAAACACAGGCTCTCATCGCGTTCATCGAGGCGCATGACTTCGAAGCCCTGATCAGTTATCACAGCGCTGCACTGGGCATTTTTGCCGGCGGCGTGCCCACCCTGCCGGCCTCAGATCGGCTGGCCAGAAGGCTCGAGAAAGTCAGCCACTACGCCTACCCGCCCCTGAATACCGGTTGTTATTACACCGGCAACCTGACCGACTGGGCCTCCTCGGTTCATAATATCCCGGCCGTGGATATCGAGTTGAAGAATCACACAGACACCGATTTTGAAGACAACCTTAAAATCCTGCAAGTCTTTCTGACCTGGGAACCTTAGAGAAGAGATTGGAGAGAATATGACAACACCCGCAGACCTTCTGCTCACCAATGCATTCGTCCTGTGCATGGACGAAAAGCGGCACCAGTATAACCCGGGAGCGCTTGCCATCCGCGGCGATTCGATCGTTGCAGTCGGCCCGGAAAGCGAACTCGAGCGCGATTTCAGCCCAGCCGGGAAGGTTGACTGCGGCGGAAAAGTGCTCATGCCCGGGCTGGTCAACGCTCACACACACATCCCCATGACCCTGCTGCGCGGCCTGGCCGACGACCTGCGTCTGGACGTCTGGCTGATGGGCTACATGATGCCGGTGGAACGCGAGTTCGTTTCTCCGGACTTCGTGCGCCTGGGCAGCCTGCTGGCATGCGCCGAATTGATCCGCTCGGGGGTCACCTCCTTTGCAGATATGTACTATTTCGAGGAGGATGTTGCCAAAGCCACCAGCGAAGCCGGCCTGCGCGCCGTCTGTTCGCAGACCGTGCTCAAATTCCCTGCGCCGGATGCGGTTTCCTATGAGGACTCGCTGGCTGCAGCCCGCGACTTCATCCAGCGCTGGAAGGGCCATCCACTGATTGTTCCCTCGGTCGCGCCGCATGCCCCCTACACCTGCACGGAGGAGATCCTGCAGGCCACTGCAGAACTGGCCCAGGAATTCGATGTACCCCTGCATATCCACCTGGCCGAGACCGCTCTGGAGGTGGAGAACATGCGCCAGGAGCGCGGCATGCCGGTCATCCCCTATGTCAAAAAACAGGGTCTGTTCGAAGCCAAAGTACTGGCCGCCCACTGTGTCCACATCGACAGCGGCGAAATGCACACTCTGCAGCACTATAACGCCGGCGTAGCCCACAACCCATCCTCCAACTTGAAGCTGGCCTCTGGTTTCGCCCCGGTGCAAAAAATGCTTGATGTCGGCCTGAACGTGGGTATCGGCACGGACGGCCCGGCCTCCAATAACGATCTGGACATGTTCGAGGAGGTGCGCCTGGCATCTTTTATCGCCAAGGCTGCCAGCAGCGACCCTACTGCCGTCCCGGCTGTTCAGGCGCTGGAAATGGCCACCCGCCTGGGAGCCAGGGCCCTGCACATTGGAAACCTGACCGGCTCCCTCGAAGTGGGCAAGCGCGCCGACCTCATCCTCCTGGACACCAGCCCGCTGCACAATGCACCCCGCTTCCAGCGTGAACCCGATAATGCCTATGCGCAAATCGTTTATGCCTCCAAGTCCACAGATGTCACCGATGTCATGGTCAACGGCAAATGGTTGATGCGCGAACGCAGCCTGCTCACCCTGGACGAGACCGCCCTGGTCGAGTCAGCCCAGGAATACGCCCGCCGCATTGATATCTTCCTGACCGCCCGTGAACAGTCCGTCCTGTCCAAGCTGATCGCTCTGGGCGGTTCCACCGAGGCCGAATCCTTTGAGGTCCAGGTCAAGGTCAAGATCACGGATCCGGAAATGGTCCTGGCAGCCATCCAGCGCCCGGATATCCAAATCATCCGGTATAAAAATTACCGCCAGTACGACAATTACTTCTTCTTCGAGGATCCGGCGCAGGGCAGGGTGCGCTTCCGGGAAGACAACCTGGTGGACGAGAAGAACAAAGTCACCAATGTGCGCACACGCCTGACTCTCATCGGCCCGGCCCGCGAGGACCAGTTTGCCCACGATGTGCTCCTGTCACGCAGCCGCTACCTGGCCCCCGCCACCCACACGCTCAGGTTCTACCGGGAATATTTCAAACCCAAAACCGAGCAAACCCTGCACAAACACCGCCGCCGCTGGCTGGTGCGCTATAAAAAGACCGAATTCTTCATCAACCTGGATCAGGTCGAACAGCCCGACCTGGGTTATTTCGTCGAGGTCAAAAGCCGCACCTGGAGCCGCAAGGATGCCGAACGAAAGGCCATTCTGACCACCGAACTGCTGGCCCTCTTTGGTGTGGCCGGGCAGGAAACAGTGACCCAGGATTATATTGAGATCGCCCAGGCAACCCAATAACCTGCCGGCCCGTCTGTACGGCAGGTGGATCGACATATTCGCCACTTTCCCGTTTGAGGAAATCCATGCACCGGTTCTTGAAATCCGCAGCCGTCTTTTTGCAGAAATCCCTGGCTGTGCTCTTCGCAGCCGCATTCGTTCTGACCACCGTGCCTGCCCTGTTGAGTGTCAACATCGAAACACACGTTTTCGATTCGGAAGTCTACAAGCAGGCCATGTCCGAGGTGGGAGCCTATGAACGCCTGCCCGGCGCGCTGGCCGAAACGTTGGTCGGCAGCGCCCAGGTTAACGCGCAGGAGACCCCCGTCTACTTGAGGAATCTGGCGGCTGCAGACTGGCAGGCCATGCTTGACGCACTCTTCACGCCGCAGGAAATGGAAGCCATGGGGAATGAAATTCTCGACCAGACCTTTGCCTGCCTGAATGGGAAGGCCAACACTGCCAGCCTCTCGACTGCCCGCCTGAAGGCCCGGCTGGCCAGCCCCGCTGGGATGCAGGCCCTGCTGGAATGGATGCAGGTTCAGCCTGCCTGCACCCCGGAGCAGTTGGTTCAACTGACCACCGGGGAACTGCCCGCTGGCGCCCCCCTGCCTGTTTGCAGCCTGCCGGAGGCAGTTCTGCCGCTCATCCAGCCGAATCTGGAATTCGCCCTGCAGGTCACAGCCGGTGCGATACCGGAACAGATCACGTTCCTGGAACTGGAAGACCCGGATGCAGTGACTCGGGAGGAGCAGCAGCTGGGCATCCAGTCCCTGCGCCTGCTGATGGGACTGCTTCCCATCGTGCCGCTTGGCTTTTTGTTCCTTGTAACCCTCACCGTGGTGCGCACCCTGTTCGGCTGGCTGCGCTGGTGGGGTGTGCCGTTTCTAATCGCCGGGTTGAGCGGCGTGAGCATGCTCTGGGCCGGCCAGCCTTTGTTCAGTCTGGTCTTTACCAGCCTGATCATCACCCTCCTGCCAGCGTATATCTCACCCGGCATGACCGATCTGATCTACGATGTGACCGGCTGGCTGCTGAACAGCCTGCTCGAGCCGATTGCCCTGCAGGCCCTGGTGCTCGCCCTGGCCGGTCTGGTGATGGTGATCATTTCTTTCTTTGTGCCTGACAGCCCTCATCGGCAGAGCACCGTCAGGCCTCTGCAGCACGGATAACAGCCATACCCTCCAGGGGGCTTACGGGCAGTTGTTTTGCAGGTGTTCTTCGAAGGTCTGCGCAAAGGCGTGCAGGCCGGAGCCGTCACACAGAGCCCGGAAGTAGTAGTACGGCGTCTGCTCCGGGTAGGCCACCGCCCGCAGGGCACTCAGGGATGGGTTGGCGATCGGCGCCGGCGGCAGGCCGGTGTAGAGGTAAGTGTTATACGGGGAATCGTACTGCAGGTCGTCCAGGCTGAGCGGGTTGGTCCACCAGGTTTCCTGGGCCGTGTTATAGCCCAGCGCATACTGGACGGTCGGGTCGCTGTCGAATTTCATCCCGATCGCCAGGCGGTTGTAAAAAACCGAAGCGATCAGGGGCTGCTCCTCAGCCTGCACCGCCTCCCGCTGCACCATGGAGGCCAATGCCACTGCCTGGGGGATGGTCAGTCCCTGGCTGGCAATGCCCTCGCGCAGGTCCGCGCCCAGGTGCAGTGCAAAATTGCGCACCATTTCGGTCACCAGCTCACCGGCGCCCAGTTCGCGCGGTAGGATATAGGTATCGGGGTAAAGGAATCCTTCAGTGGTGGTCAGGCCCGCCAGGAAATCGAAACCGCGCGGCGGGGACTGCGCCGCCGCCAGGAATTCATCCGGCAGCATGACCAGGCCGGAGGTCGGGATGGATGCCGCGATCTCCTCCATCCGCCAGCCGGGCAGCACGACCAGAGTCGCCTCGCCGGGCAGGGGATCCTGCAATTCACGCGCAATATCCACGATCGAGAGCGCCGGGCTGAGTTCGAACTCACCGGACTGGATGGAGGTATCCGCCCCGCTGTAGATCATGTAGGCCCTCAGTGCACCGGCATCGCGCACCAGGCCGGAATCTTCCAGGCGCAGGGCAACCGAAGCCGCCGGCTCACCCGGCTCGACGCGGAAGGTCTGCGCCGCGCCGTTCGGGTCGAGGGGGTGGGTCAGCACACCGTCATACCAGACCAGGGAAAGCGCACTCTTGAAACGCTGGAAGATTCCCAGCGAAGGCGCCGGCGGGCCGTAGGTGTGCGCGGCTGAAAGCGGGACCGCTACGCAGGTGACGATCAGCAGGAGCAGGGCAAAGACAAGCGAGGCGTAAACAAGACGGCGCATGGGATTTATGTTTGCAGGTTGGCATCCAGGTAAGACTGGAGCAGGAAGGCAGCCGCGGCCGCGTCCATGTGGCCGGAGCGCTGCCGGCGCGAGCCGCCCATTTCGATGCGTGCCCTGCGCACATCCTGCGTGGTAAAGGCTTCGTCCCACAGTTCGACCGGCAGGCAGGTCTGTGTACGCAGGCTCTCCGCAAAACGGGCTGCACGGCGTCCGGCCAGGTTGGGCAGGCCATCCTCGTCGAAAGACTGGCCGACGACAATCCTCTCCGCCCCCTCCTCGGCAGCCGTCTGCGCCACCCGGGCCGCGTCCACCAGCCGCGCGCTGTGTTCGAACACCGCCAGGGGGCGGGCCAGTGTGCCGGTCGGGTCGCTGATGGCCAGCCCGATGCGTTTTTCACCGTGATCAACAGCCAGGATTTTCATGGGTAGGAATACACGATCTGTGTGCGGGTGGAGATCATCGGCAGCCAGGGCCACCAGGCAGGGCGCATTGTGATTTGCGGCGGAGTGGCCAGGGTCAGCGCCTCGGTCAGACGCTGCCGGGCATATTTGGGCGGCCGCCCCTGCACCAGGGCAAGCACCTCTGCCTCCGGCGCCGGGCGGTACAGGCGCCGCTCCAGCCGCATCTGCCAGTGGGTGACGCCATCCGCAGCAGTAACCGGGCTGGTCAGCGCTTCCCAGGTCAGCGAATCCGGCACCGCCGCCAGTTCCGCCTGGTGTGATGCCCCCAGCACCGTCTGGCCGAGTCTTTCCAGGTCAGAGCGGGAGACATAATTGGCCGTGAAGGTCACTTCGAGCGAGAGGCTCAAGCTTTCCCCCGGCTGGCCAGGCGGCGGGTCGAAGGATTCCACCTCGATCTCCGCCTGGAGCGTGTCCGGCAGCAAGAATCCCCCGGTTTCCGCAGCCAGGGCAGTCAGCGCCTTGCTGGAAAGGGAGTCCAGCAGCAAGTCGCGGGCGCGCTGGCGGTCAGCCGCATTCGGGCCGGGCAGGCTCTGCGCCCGCCCGCCGCTGGTGGCCTGCGGGTTCGTCACCGCCAGGGATAACCCCGCCGCGCCCTGGATGGCCTGGATCGATCCGGCCGCGCAGTTGCCGGAGGCCCCCCCCTCCAGCGCCTCGACCGCCACATCCAGGGTCTCCCCGGGGCCGGCCGGCACCTCACCCTTCTCCAGGGTGACGAAATGCACTGCCGGGTTGCCCAGCGTGCTCACCACCGTCCCGGCCGGCACCGCCACCGCCCCGCCGGTCAGGTTGCTGAAGCGCACCGACCCCCTGGCCCTTTGTTGGGGCAGGGAGACCGTCCCGCTGACGCGCGTGCTCTGGCTGCCGTTCAGGGTCAGGCTGGACGGATGAGCCGGCAGGCTGCCGCTCAGGTCGAGCCGGTCGAAATCCGGGCTGGCCGCCATGGGCAGGTCCACGGACTGGACCTGGGAGGCGAACGCCAGCCGGATCTCGGCCCGGGGGATGAACAGCGCTGCCACTGCCAGTACCGCCAGCACGGCCAGGACGAAGAAGCCCACGCGGGAAACGGGATGGGCCAGCCAGTCCGGTTCCTTGATCCGGGCCTGCTCGAGCAGGCCGCGCAGGTTCCTCCGGGGTGGCCGCTGCGGCGGGCGGGCAGGTTTGCGGCGCGGCGGCCAGGCGGCGCGCTGGGCCTCGGTGGCCGTCTTGAAGACCGGCAGGCCCAGGCCCTGTGCGGTCTGGAGCATCTCCTCCGAGCGCGTCACAAGCGCCAGCTGTGCACCCAGCCCGCTGGCATGCCGCTGGAGCAGTTTCAGGTCGAGCGGGCGCAGGTCCACCTGCCCGCGCAGGGGCCAGACCAGCAGGATGCGCGGAGTCTTGGCCCAGGCCAGTTTATCGCGGACTGAGATCAAGTCATCGTGCGGCTCGAGGGTGATGATCTGGGTCTTCATGCAAGGCAATTATATCAGGCA
Organism: uncultured Anaerolineaceae bacterium; assembly: GCA_964387495.1. Classification (GTDB taxonomy): domain Bacteria; phylum Chloroflexota; class Anaerolineae; order Anaerolineales; family Villigracilaceae; genus DSXF01. The sequence goes on along the minus strand of CAYLXB010000031.1, from coordinate 12,652 downwards.
GGCCGTGCAAGGGTTACTGCCCGATTCTAAGCACCTTCCCCGGCAGCGCGCCGGTGTGCTGCTCTCCATCCACGACCATCTGTCCGTTGACAAAGACAGTATCGATCCCCTCCGGATACTGGTGAGGGTAATTTTCGAAGGGATGGGTATGCGGATACAGGTTGGTGGCCCGGTCGTGGATGCGCTCCAGGTCGAAGACGACAATATCCGCCCGGGCACCCGGGCGCAGCACCCCACGATCCCTCAGGCCAAGCCGCTGGGCAGGGAAAGAGGTCATCTTGCGGATGGCTTCCTGGAGTGTCAACACCGGCTCATCGCGCACATACCGTTCCAGCACACCCGGAAACTCCCCGTAACTGCAGGGGATATAGGGCGGCGGCTCATTCAGGAATCCGTAGGGAGCCAGCACTTCTCCATCGGAACAGATCATCGCGGCCGGATGGCACAGCAGAAGCCGGATGTTCGCTTCATCGATATAATCAAAGATTGCATCCACTGCCTGGCCGTTTTCCACAATCAGGTCGAAATAGGCATCGAAAGCCTCCACCCCCCTCTCGGCAGCCACAGCTGCCAGGGTCTTGCCGGCTGCCTGCAGCGTGGCAGGCGCGTGCAGGATGGTGATCCGCTCCCACTGGCCATGTTTCAACAGGCCGACCGGCCCAAAAGCAGGCTTCTGGTCGAGGACGATCTCTTCCCGTACCTGTTTTCGGATGGCGGCATCCCGCAGCATGGCCGCCACCTCGGCCATGGGCAGGTCATGCAGGCGCTGGGGCAGCCCCTCGAACAGCGCCGGGGCCAGGTCGGTGTGGACGTCGTTATCCACGGTCACATCCTGGCCCTCTGCCCGCGCCTGCTCCACCAGCCGCAAATTCGCGCTGGCATCCTGCGGAGCGCCGAACTTGGGCGCATTATGGGAAATCTGCACCGGCACGCCGGCTTCCCGCCCGATGTGGATCGCCTCGCGGACCGCCTCCAGGATGGTCTCGCGTTCGCCGCGGATGTGGGAGGCGTAGAAGCCCTGGTAGCGGGCAGCCACCCGGCACAACGCGATGATCTCATCCGTGCTGGCAAAACAGCCCGGCGGATAGACCAGGCCCGTGGACAGGCCGAACGCCCCCGCCTCCAGCGCCTCGGCCAGCAGGGTCTTCATCCTGTCCAGTTCGGCGGGTGTGGGGGCGCGGTTCTCGAAACCCAGCACCGCAATCCGCAGGGCGGCATGGCCCGCCAGTGAAGCAATGTTGATCGCCGTACCGCCGCGCTCGATGGCTTGTAGATATTCACCGAAAGTCCGCCATTCCCAGCTGACCTCCGGCTGGTCCGAGATGCTTCCCCAATAATTACGCATCTCCGCCAGGCGTTCAGGGACGACCGGTGCCGGAGACATGCCGCAGTTGCCCACCAGCTGCGTCGTGACACCCTGCCGCACCGCGCTCTCGGCCCGGCGGTTGACCAGGATGGTCAGGTCGGAATGGGTATGAATGTCGATGAAGCCCGGCGCGACGTAGCGCTCCCCCATTTCCAGGCTGACCTTCCCGCGCAGACTCCCGGGCGGGGCGATCTCCACAATCCGGCCGGTTTGCAGCGCCAGGTCGCCCCGGAACCAGGGATTGCCGCAGCCATCCAGAATGCGGCCGTTGGCAAGGACATAGTCAGGTAGTGTCATGGAAGCCTCTGGGCAAAAACCCGATAAAAAAGGGTGGGCGTTTCCGTCCACCCTTGCATGGGGTTACTTCAATTTTTCTTCCACAACCCCGGCTGTCTTCGCCAGCGCGGTGCCCAGTTGGGAAAGGTCCGCCAGGCTGCCCTGGGCCAGGGCCGGTTTGCCGCCGCCCCTCCCGCCGATGCCGGTGATCAGGTCGCCGGCTTTCAGGCCGCGCTTGACCAGGTCATCCGTCAGGGCCGCGATCAGCAGGGCCTTGTCCTCCTGGGCGGAGGCGAGCAGGCAGGCGCCGGATGGATGTTGGGCGCGGAACTGGTCGCTCAAGGCACGCAGAGTGTCCGCGTCCGCGTGCGGCACTTCGACAGCCAGCACCGCCGCGCCCTTCACGCTCTGCACCCCGGCCAGCAGCTGGTTGAAGGTCAAGAGCGCCTGTTCGGTGCGCAGGGCGCCGATCTCCTTGCGCGCCGCGGCCAGTTCTTCCTGCAGGTTTTCGACGCGGGCGGGCAATTCCTCGGGGGTGGAGGAGAGCAGGCCGGCTGCCTTCTTGGCAGCCTTGAAGCGCCGCGCGATCAGGTCATACGCGCCCCGCCCGGTGACCGCTTCGATGCGGCGGATGCCCGCTGCAGCCGAGCCCTCGCTGACGATCAGAAAGACGCCCACGTCGGAGGTACGCTCGAGGTGCGTGCCGCCGCATAGTTCGTAGGAGTGGGGATGGGCCTGGCCTTCTGACGGCATGTCATCCGATTCGGCAATTGTGATCGTCCGGACGACCTCGCCGTATTTCTCACCGAAGAGGGCCGTTGCGCCTTCCGCAATGGCTTCCTCGCGGCCCTTGGTGCGCGGCATGACGGCGTAATCCGCCGCCACGGCTTCGTTGACCAGCCGCTCGACGCGCTCGATCTGCTCCGGCGTCATGGCCTCCGGATGGTTGAAGTCGAAGCGCAGGCGGTCGGGGGCCACCAGCGACCCGGCCTGGCGGGCATGCTCTCCCAGCACCTGGTGCAGGGCTTTGTGCATCAGGTGCGTGGCCGTGTGGTTGCGCATGATGTCGTGCCGGCGGGCATGATCCACCGCCGCGACCGCCCGGTCGCCGGCCCGCGGTTTGCCGCTGACCACCTCACCCGCGTGCACGATGATCCCGGCCGAGGGTCGGCGGACGTCGCTGACCTCGATCTCCCATTCGCCTCCGGCAGCACGGATCGTGCCGGTATCCGACACCTGGCCGCCGGATTCGAGGTAGAAGCCGGTCTTGGGCAGGATGACCTCCACCTGGTCGCCAAACTGGGCCTCGCTGGCGGCTTTGCCGTCCACGATAAGCGCCAGCACATCCCCCTCCACCTGCGTGCTGGTGTAGGGGTCGTGTTCGACGCCCTTTTCGCCCAGCTTGCCCTTCGCGCGCAGCTCCTTGAAGATGCCCGCAAAGAACTCCGCATCCTCGCCGCCCAGGGCGCCCATGGCCTTGCCGCCGCCGGACGCCAGGCTGTGTTCCTCGCGCGCCGACTTGAACCCGGCCTCGTCCACCTCCAGGCCCTGCTCGCGGGCGATGTCGCGGCTGATCTCGAAGGGCATACCGTTGGTGGCATACAGGTCGAAGGCCAGGCGCCCGTCCAGCACGCTCTTGCCGGAAACCTTCAGTTCGTCCAGCATGCCCTGCAGGCGGGCCGTGCCGCTCTCGATCGTGCGCGCAAAGCGGACTTCCTCGCGCGTCAGGCTGGACAGGATCTCCTCGCTGTGCTTGGCCAGTTCCGGGTAGAAGGAACCGTATTCTTCGATGAATGCCTGGGCCACCCTGGCCAGGAAGGGTTCGTTCAGGCCGATCTTGGTGCCAAAGCGGGCCGCCCGCCGGATGATCATGCGCGTCACGTAGTTGCGCCCGGCGTTGCCCGGCACCACCCCGTCCCCGATCAGGAAGGCCGCCGAGCGGGCATGGTCGCAGATGACGCGGTAAGGCGTGAAGTCGGCGTACATCTGCTCGCGGCTCTTGCCGGTCAGGCTCGAGAGTACGTCCAGTGCGCCCTTGAACAGGTCGGTCTTGTAGTTCGAGTCGACGCCCTGCAGGACCGCCACGATGCGCTCGAAGCCCATCCCGGTGTCCACGTGCTTGGCGGGCAGGGGTTCCAGGCGGCCGTCTTCGAACTGGTTGTACTGGATGAACACATTGTTCCACAATTCCAGGAAGCGGGTACACTCCCCATTGACCCCGCAGCGATGCGGCTGGCCGCGCAGGTTGTCGCGCTCCTCGCCCAGGTCGAGATGGACCTCGGAGCACGGGCCGCAGGGACCGAATTCGGCCATCTGCCAGAAGTTCTCCTTGCGCCCGAAGTAAAGCACATGCGAGGGATCGAAGCCCGGCTGTTCCTTCCAGATGTTCGCGGCTTCCTCGTCGGTGGGCACATTGCCTTTGTCATCCTTGAAGCAGGTGGCATACAGCCTGTCCTTGGGCAGTCCCCACACGTCCGTCAGCAGCTGCCATGACCAGGCGATGGCCTCTTTCTTATAGTAGTCGCCGAACGACCAGTTGCCGAGCATCTCGAAGAAGGTATGGTGGGTATCATCCCGCCCCACATCATCCAGGTCGTTATGCTTGCCGGCCACGCGCATGCACTTCTGCGAATTGGCCGCGCGCGTATAAGGGCGCTTGTCGGTGCCGAGGAAGACATCCTTGAACTGCACCATGCCCGAGTTGGTGAAGAGCAGGGTCGCGTCCCCGCCGGGAACGACGGACATGGACGGGACGAAGGTATGCCCGTGCTCGACGAAAAAGTCGATAAAGGTCTGGCGGATTTCATTGCCGCTAAGTTTCTTCTGGCTCATTCTGGCTCCAGGAATTCGAGAATGGGCGAATTATACCAACTTCGCCTGCAAAGGGGGCAGGTTTGCCCATGAACCAACACCCAACATTCCCTCCTGCGCCCCCTGCCTCCATGTCATGCCGGGATTCTCCCCTCTATCTCCCCCGCCAACCCGCTGTTGATTTTGCCCGCAATGGCTGTATAATTTTTATACACCTCATTCGCGCAAGACCTCCACCCCACTCTGAAAAGGAGTGACAATGGCGGACCTATCCGGACAATCCCTGGGACGGTATCACCTCCTGGAACGGCTGGGAGAAGGGGGCATGGCCACCGTTTACAAAGCCTACGACGTGCGCCTCGAACGCGAGGTGGCCGTCAAAATCATCCGCCGGGACGCCTTTCCCCCGGATACACTGGAGGAAGTTCTCAAGCGCTTCGAACGGGAGGCAAAGTCGCTCGCCCGCCTCTCCCACCCAAACATCGTCCGCGTCCATGACTACGGGGAATACGAGGGCGCACCCTACCTGGTCCTGGAATACCTCCCCGGCGGAACCCTCAAGAACCGTCTGGGCACTCCCCACCCCTGGCAGGAAGTCATCCGCCTCCTGCTCCCGATTTCCGGTGGGATTGCCTATGCGCACCAACACGGCATCCTCCACCGCGACATCAAACCCGCCAACATCCTCATCACCGAAGCCGGCCAGCCCATGCTCTCGGACTTCGGCATCGCCAAGATCTTCGAAGAGAAACAGGTCACCGCCCTGACCGCCTCCGGCATGATCGTGGGCACGCCCGAATACATGGCGCCCGAGCAGTGGACCGGGCTGGCCAGCCCCCAGTCCGATATGTACGCCCTCGGCATCGTCCTGTACGAAATGGTGACCGGGCGCAAGCCCTACGTGGCCGACACCCCCGCCGCCATCCTGCTCAAACAGGCCACCGAGCCGCTGCCCCGGCCGGGCACCTTCGTCAGCGGCCTGCCCGAGGCGGTCGAGTGGTTCCTGATCAAGGTCCTCGCAAAGGAACCCGCCGACCGCTACGAGGACATGCCTGCCATGCTCAAAGCCATGGAAGACCTGCTGGCCCTCCCGGCCGCCTCCGCCCCGCCCGGACCGCAGGAGCACAGGGCCCCCGCCCCGCCCGAAAAGGCCGCACCCGTCACGCCTGCGGGGCAGAAAGCGCCGCCGGAAGACCGGCCTCCGTCAAAAGGTTCCTCCAGCCGCCTGGCCGGCTGTCTGCCGGGCGCCGTGCTGATCCTGTGCCTGCTCGCCGTCCTGGTGGGAGGCAGCCTCTCGCTCTGGTTGTGGAAGAACCCGCCGGCCTCCACCGAGCCGCCCCCCACTCCGGCCGCCTCGAAATCCGCCCGCCCGACGATCATCATGGCCGCCCCCCTGCCCCTCAGCCCCGTCCCGCCCGATGTCCAGCTTTTCGACGGCTCGGCCCTGGATTTCAGCGACAAACCGGATGTCATCGCCTATGCCAACAACCTGGCCTTCGCCCCCCCGGCCGGCGTCACCATCCGCGACAACTGTGAAGAAGCCGTCTGCTGGCGCTACGGCCAGTGGCTGGCCCTGCGCAGCCCCGGCGGCTACGTGGAAGCCTTCGTGGAGGTCTCCACCGAGATGGGCGTCCAGTTCTGGGGGGACACCAACGACGGCATCGGGCGCGTCCTGATCGACGGGCAGGAGATCTGGCGCGGGGACACCCACGGCACCGACACCAATTGGCCCGGCGGCATGTACGTCAAATACCTCCATCTATCCGGCCTGCAGCCCGGCCCCCACACCCTGCGCGTCGAAGACGTCGGCCCCGGCGATGTGACAGTGCGATTATTTGGGTTTGGCCCTGTGGCGCCGTAAGGAGTACTCTCATGCGCGACTACCTCATCGAACTCGAAATCTACGAAGGCAACCCCGGGCAGGTACGCACGGACGGAACCTGGCCGGACTTCGCCCGCGAGGGCATCTGCGCCTGGATGTATGGCCGCCTGCAGGTGGGCCAGAAGTTCCGCTACCCCGATGACCTGGGCGAACTGTGCCCCTGGCTGGTGGACAGCCTGACGGGCATGATCCGTGCGCTGGAGAACGGCGGTGAACTGCCCTGGAAGTACCGCGGCACACCCTACGAGAAGGTCATCGATCCGGATGGCGTGACCACCGAGTTCGTGCGTTGTCCCGACCCCACCGCCTCCGGCATCGTCATCAAGATCACCCGTACGGCGCTTCCGGAGTAAAACCGGCAGCGGACCGCCGGCAGCAGCCAGGGAGTGAAGCAGCCATCTTCCGGCGGCAGATGAATTCCATACTTTTAAGTTAGATTATGCGATAATAGGTCCATCGCAGCGGGGCTGCACGCCGTTGCAGATCCGATCCATCAGGAGAATCCCACATGTCACCCGACCAGCCCTTTTCCCTCCCCGGCGCGCCCGCCATCCCCGGCCTGCATTACCGCAGGCTGGACCCCGGGCGCGATTTCCCCGCCATGAGCCGCGTCCATAACCTCGCCGCCTGCATCGACAATCCTCAATTCCAGCCCCAATCCGCCGAGGCCCTGGCCCGGGAACTCACCCCCGGCAGCCCGGAGCAGGTCAGCGGCGTATTGATCGCCGAAATGAATGGAAAAATGGTCGCCTGGGGAAACTGCGGCCTCTACCGCCAGCGCGCGAATCTCTGGGTTGGCTATCATGACTTTTACATCCTGCCCGAATGGCGGGGGCGGGGCATCGAGCCGCCCGCCCTGCGTTATTTCGAGGCGCACGTCTCGGAAATGCGCCAGGCCTGTCCGGCTGAAGAGGCCATCTACAAAATATTCGTCAACGAGACCGATACCTACTGGGTCGGCCAACTGGAATCGGCCGGCTACACCTGCATGGCTGCCCATGCCAACATGGTCCGCCCGAACCTGGAGGATATCCCGGATCATCCCCTGCCGCAGGGCATCCAGATCCGCCCGGCCGCGCCGGAACACCTGCGCGAAATTTACGAGGCCTACCGCGATGCCTTCCGGGAACATATCCACGGTACCGACCCCAGCGATGAGGATTTCGAGGAATGGTCGCATGCGGATTATCTGTCCGACCGCTCCCTGTGGGTCGTTGCCTGGGACGTGCAGGCCGAGCGCATTGCCGGGGTGATCCTCAACTTCATCCTGGAGGACGAGAATGCCTTCCATAACCGCAAGCGCGGCTATGTCGAATTCATCTCCGTGCCCAAGCCCTACCGCCGGCTTGGCCTGGCGCGGGCCATGATCTCGGCCAGCCTGCGCCAGTATAAGCAGCGCGGCATGCAGGAGGCGGCCCTGTCCTGCCACACCGAGAACCCCTTCAACCCGATCTCGCTCTACCTGGAAATGGGTTTCCAAACCCGCTTCCATACCCTCGTCTACACCAAGCCGATCCCCCGCCTGTAGCAAGCTCAAATGGAGTCAGGATGGAAAAACTCGATTTCTACATCGTGGATGTCTTCACCGGGCAGAAATATGCCGGCAACCAGCTGGCCGTCTTCCGCAATGCCGCCGGGCTCTCCGATGCCGAAATGCAGCAAATCGCCCGCGAGATCAACTTTTCCGAGACTACCTTCATCCTTTCGGATGAGCCCCGCGGTGGCGGCTATGAGGTCCGCATCTTCACCCCCCGCGAGGAGGTCCCTTTTGCCGGCCATCCCACCCTGGGGACGGCCCATATCCTGCGCAGCGAGATTCTGGGCGGGGCGGCTCCCCGCGTGGTGCTGAATCTGAAAGTCGGCCAGATCCCGGTCACCTTTGGCCGCGACAGCAACGGCTGGATGCAGCAGATCGAGCCGCTCTTCGGCGCCTGCCACAGCCCGCAGGCGCTCGCCCCCGTCCTCGATCTGGATGCCGCCGACTTGGATGAACGCTATCCCATCCAGGAAGTTTCCACCGGCCTGCCGTTCTTCATCGTCCCCCTCAAAAACCTGTCCGCCTTGAAAAGCGCCAGGATCGACCGGGAAAAATATTTCTCCCTGATCCAGGACACGGCCGCCAAGGGTATCCTGGTCTTCTGTCCCGAGCCCCACGAGGCGCAGAACGACCTGAGCGTGCGGGTTTTTGTGGACTATTACGGCGTCCCCGAAGATCCCGCCACCGGCAGCGGGAACGGCTGCCTGGCCGGTTACCTGGTGAAACACCGCTATTTCGGAAAGGCGGATATCGATATTCGCTGTGAACAGGGCTATGAGATCGGCCGGCCCTCGCTCCTGTTCCTGAAAGCAGGCGAGGCGGACGGCAGGATCAACATCTTCGTCGGCGGCAGGGCAATCCTCGTCGCCCGGGGCAGCTTCGTTTAGGGAAGGGAGTTCCACCCTCGCCGGCGCCCGAAAACTGCCCATAATTGTGGGGGGGTGACAGACCTCTCCTCAACCCTGAATTCGTCGCTCAGGAGGCTGGTGGGAGCGCTGCCGGGTTGGCCCAGGCGGCCAGCCCCGCCAGCAGTCCGGTGACCGCCTCCATGCCGGAGGAATGCCCAACCTGCATCGCGGATTCGGCTGCAGGCAGAAGGCGTTCCGGGCTTTCTCCGTGACAGATCGCTCCCGCCAGGTCTGCCAGGCGGCTCGAAACCCGGCCGCGGGCTGCATGGTAAAGATAAGTGCGGCTGATATCGTTCGTCTGCCCGGAGAGGCGGACGATTGCTTTTCCCAGAGTGGAGATGAAACGCATACGCTTGCAGTCATCCCCGGCAGTGCACCACAATCCTGCCAGGTAACCGGCCAGGAGATCATCCCCGCTGGGCGTCAGGCCGGGACCCAGGCCGATCAAGGCCTGCAGTGCCAGGCTGCCGGCCAAGTCATAGCGCCGGGTGGCCCCGACGAGTTCCTGCAGGGCTTCGCCTGCCTTGCGCGCTACGCCTGCCGGCGCGATGGCGTGCAAAGCAAATAAATCTTCCGCAATGATTTCCGCTTTCGAAAGTCTCTGCCGCCTGTTCAGCGCTTCCCACACGAAACGCCAGGCAGCCGGTACGGCCGGGCTGGCAATACCTGCCCCGGCCATGGAAAGATCGCATTTCCAGCGCCGGGCCCCGCGCAGTTGGATCACCAGCGGTGCATTTTCAAAACGTAAAATTCCTTCCCTGCACAACACCGCTTCACCGCTTCGAATTCCTTCGAAAGGGGAGCTTCCACCCGCCTCCAGGCGGATCCCCTGCGGCAGGTCTGCCTCGCCGGGTGCCAGCAGGGTCAGCAGCCTGCCCCCCCGCTTCAGGCGCAGGTTGACTGCCGGCCGGAAAACGCTGTGCACCGCGGCCGCGAAATCGCCGCGCGGCACAGCTTCACCCACACAGGCAGCAATCAGATACATCGAATCTTTGCTCTCGATAAAATGGCCCGGGCCAAATCCCGGGCCATTCTGTTCGCCATTCCAGGTTCCTTATTCCAGTGGTTCGAACTTCAGCCCGTAGACATCCTCGCCGTATTGCACCCGGATCGGCTCCCAACTGGGCTTCATCTTCATTCCCACCTTCAACTGATCCACCGAATCGGCCTTGATCTGTCCCATGGCTTTGACGTGATTCTCGAATTCGGCCACCCCCAGGATGAGGAAGCGCTGGTCGAATCCCCACGGCAGGTTGAAGATGGCCGAGTAGGTGAGCAGGGTGGCGTTTCCCTCGGGCTTGATCGGCTCGAACTCGCGGCCTTTGCAGGCCAGGCAGCGGTCATGATACGGATAGTGAATTTTGCCGCACTTCCTGCACTTGTAGGCTGTGATGGCAATTTCTTTTTTCATGGTTCTACCCTCTTCAATACAAAGGCCAGCACATTGTTCCCAAAACCGCCGAAATTGACCGTCAGGCCGTTCTGGGCATTTTTGACCTGCCGGTCCTTGGGTAGTTCATGCCGCAGCTGCCAGGCGATGTCCACCACCTGGGCCACGCCGGTCGCCCCAACCGGATGCCCGCGGGCCTTCAATCCGCCGGACATATTGATGGGAATCTGCCCGCCGAAGGAGGTCTTGCCGGCTGCGGCGGCCTTACCGCCCTCGCCCTTCTTGAAGAAGCCGACATGCTCGCTTTCGGCAATTTCGAGGATGGTAAAGGCATCGTGCAGTTCGGCCACATGGATCTCGGACGGTTTGAGCTTGGCCATTGCAAAGGCCTGTTGAGCCGCCAGTGTTACGGCTTTCAAATCGGTCGGGTCATCCCGCTCCTGGATGGTCTGGGTATCGGTGGCCTGGCCGAAGCCGGCGATCAGCACGGGGGGCTTGGGCAGTTTCTTCGCCATTTCGAGCGGGCAGAGGATCACCGCCGCCGCGCCGTCGCTGACCGGGCACAGGTCATACAGGTGAAGCGGATCGGCCGACACGGGATTGTTGACCACCGCATGCGGGCTGTCGAAGATACCGCCGCGGTCCAATGCCATTTCGACATGGGCATAGGGATTCAGCGTGCCCCTTTCCTGGTTCTTCAGGGAAACCGCCAGCAGGTGCTCCCGGGTCACGCCGTATTTTTCCATGTACAGGCGGGTGAACATGCCCGCCATGCCGGGCAGGGTGATGCCGTACGGATACTCCGCCTGCGGATGGGTCATGGTGGCCACAAAATCGGTGGCCCGCCAGCCGGTAACCTCGCGCATTTTCTCGCCCCCCACCACCAGCACATGGTCATAGTAGCCCGAGGCGACAGCCAGCAGCCCGTTCTTGATGGCTGAGGCCCCGGAGGCCGGCCCGTTCTCCACCGTCTCTGCGGCTGCAGGCAGCAGGTTGATCCGGTCCACCAGCGAACTGGCAATCGCAGACTGGTGCTGGAGCATCCCGCCGCCCATGTTGGCCACGTAGACCGCGTCCACGGACTTGTCCCCCAGACCTGCGTCATCCAGTGCTTTCAGCGAGGCATACGCCAGCATGTCCATCAGCGTATCTTCGTCACGCCGCCCAAAGGGGATCATTCCAACGCCGATAATCGCAACGTCTCTCATGGTCTCATCTCCCTTTCAACCCGGCGATGCGCTCGCGGATGGTATCATCATCGGCAAACTTGATCTCTGCCATGGCCTCATCCAGCAGTTCCTGCGGCACAGGCCGGTCGCCGACAACCAGGCGCGGTTTGGCTTTGAAGTAAATCTCGCGCGTCAGGCGGTAGGAATCGCCTCCGCCCAGCTCGTGCGGGATGCTGGTCTGTTCCAGCGGGTATTCGATCATCCAGCGGCGAAAACCGATCGGGCTTTCGGCCACGATCAGCACCGACTCCTGGTTCAAATACTCCAAGTGATATTCCATCTTGGCCGCGAACAGGTGTGAGCCGATGCGCAGGCCGCGGTCGATGGCCAGGGTGTGATAACTCATCCCGACTTTCTCGTTTTCCAGCCGCCCGTTCACCACACCCACCAGGTAGCCGTCCACCTGGCCCATCAGGCAGTATTCGCTTTTCACACGGTAACGGTACCAGGCCAGCAGTTCCCCGTACAGGCGGGCGCTGACGACATCGTAATAATCCCGTTCGATGAACAGGCAGGGATGGACCGATTTCAGGATGACCGGAACATCTTCACGCGCCGCCTGGCGGATGACCATCCTCTTGCCGTTCGCCAGGGTCACGACCTTGGGCGGATAAGGCACCATGGGATACTGGATTGGCCGCAAAACGGCCTCGAGTTCCATATCAACTGGCATAGTACACTCCTCTGTATACTTGGGGCAGCGCTCAACCCATACTCCCTTGACTCAACCGGTTGATGCTTTCCACGTGCGCCGGGTTGAAGGCATCGCCGAATTTCGTCTTCGGCATGGCGGCCTTCCTGGCCTGCAGGGCCTCGTATTCGGCATCCTCCACGATCGCGACACAGCGCGAGATGCAGGATTCCCCGTCTACAAAGCGCCAGGGGAACATGCCAATCGTCACCCGGCGGTTGAGCAGGAGGTCGATCTCGCCGCCCAGGCATTCGGCATGGATGATGCCATACGGGAACATCTCCAGGTGCATCAATTGGTACTTGCTGTCGTCGAAGAAATCTGCCAGCGGCATACCGTACTTTTTCTTGAAGACCTTGTCTGCCTGGCGGGCCTGGCGCGGCATCCAGTCGCGGATGATGGTATTCATCGGATGGTCGGCGCTTCCGCAGTCCACGCCGATCCAGCGCAGTTTTTTGGTTCTGCCCCACTCGGCAAACTCGCGGTCTGGACCGGGGTGCTTGACCATGTAACGGATCTCATCGGCCGTGGGCATGTCCCAGCCAAAGTGGTGGTAGCCGGT
>CAYLXB010000030.1:0-35736 GCA_964387495.1 uncultured Anaerolineaceae bacterium | reverse complement strand
CCGCTGACGTTCACCGGGATGTGGCTGTCAACTTCCGTACCATTCCCCAATGCACCATACATATTATGCCCCCAACACTTCACCCCTCCCTCCGTGGTCAGGGCGCAGGTGTGATAGGCATCCGCGGCGATGGCGCTGACCCCGCTGGCCAGGCCATGCACGCTGATCGGAACCAGGCTGTTGTCGGTCGAGTTCGTTCCCAGCTGCCCGTAATAATTGTCACCCCAGCATTTGACGCCGCCGGCCGTGGTCAGCACGCAAAAATGCCTGCCCCCGGCCGCAATGGCTTTGACGCCGCTGGACAGGCCGTTGACGTTCACCGGGGTGGGACTGCCGAAGGGCGAGTTGTTTCCGAGGTAACCAGCCCCCCAGCAGACCACGCCGCCGGCAGACGTAAGGGCACAAGTGTTAAAGGCGGCAGAGGCGATCGGGCCCATCTCGCTGGGGAGCAGCAGGGGCGCGGCCTCCGGGGACGGGCCGGAGGCCGCCAAAGCGGTTCTGGTGACGGGGGGAGCTGCAAGCAGCAGCAAAAGAATCAGGCAGATCAGGCGGGCAGGTTGTTTTTGCATGAGGGCTCCTTGTGTCGAATATCACTATACACCAGTTGGCCGGGAGATTCAAGCGGTTGTTCATCAGGTGACTGTCACCTGATCTGGTTGTCCCACGCAGCGTAACCCTCGCACAATTTTCGGGTTGTGTTACTATATGTTTCTGCCAGGCGGCAGAGGATCAGTCTTTATTTTCGGAGGAAGCATGTCAAAAGTTGCAGTAGTGACCGACAGCACGGCATACATTCCCAAGGACCTGGTGGAGAAGTACGCCCTGACCGTGACTCCTCAGGTCCTGATCTGGGGGGATGAAACGCTGGAGGACGGGGTCGATATCGAGCCGACGGCATTCTATAAGCGCCTGAAGAGTGCCAAAGTGATGCCCACGACTTCGCAGGTTTCGATCGTCAACATGCAGAAAGCGTTCACGGAACTGGCCGGGAAGGGCTACGATGTGATCGGGATCTTCATCTCGGCCAAATTGTCGGGTACGCTGCAGTCGGCTTACAAGGCGCTGGAACTGATGGGGCCGGCGGCAAGCCGGGTCGCGGTGATCGATTCGTATGCAACCTCGATGGCAATGGGGTTCCAGGTGCTGACAGTGGCACGCGCCGCGGCGGAAGGGGCAGGCCTGGCGGACTGCGTCCACCTGGCCGAGCAGGCACGTGAACACACCGGGGTCTACTTTGCGGTGGATACACTCGAATTCCTGCATCGCGGCGGGCGCATCGGCGGGGCACAGCGTTTCCTGGGTTCGGCTCTCAACCTGAAGCCGCTCCTGATGCTGTGCGAGGGACGCATCGAGGCCGTCGAACGCATCCGCACCCGCGGCAAGGCGCTCGAGCGCATGATCGAACTGGTGGGCGAACAGGTGAAGGGCAGGACGCCCGTGCGAGTGGGAACCCTGCACGCCAACGCAGCAGAGGAAGCCCGCGAGGTACTGGACAAGGCCGCCCAGGAACTGGGGGCAGTGGAGAGCGTGTTCTCGGAACTCAGCCCGGTGGTGGGCAGCCATGCCGGGCCGGGCACCATCGGCCTGGCCTATATGGCCGGCATGTAAATTCGAAAGCCCCGGCTGATGAGGCCGGGGCTTTTTCCTGCCAGGGCAGTACGCTGCAGTCCCAGAACGCTGCAGTCCCAGAAAAGCCCGCCGGGAGGCAGGGAACGGGTATAATCCGGGTATGTCTCATCATTCGCCTCATTCTCCCCTGGTCATCGGCATCGCGGGCGGATCGGGTTCGGGTAAGACCACCGTCGCACAGGAGATCCTGAACCGGGTTGGGCCGGAGAAGATCGCCTACCTGCCGCATGACGCGTATTACAAGGATTTGAGCGGGCTGCCGCCCGCTCAGCGCGCTGAGGTCAACTTTGACCACCCCAATTCCTTGGAGACCGAACTGCTCGCGAAGCACGTCCAGCAGTTGATCTCGGGCAGGACGGTACACCTGCCGGTCTATGATTTTTCCACCCACAGCCGCACAGACCGCACTATCCAGATCGCCCCCAAGCGCGTCATCATCGTCGAGGGAATCCTGATCTTTGCAGAACCGGAACTGCGCAAACTGTTCGATGTGAAGATTTTCGTCGATACGGATGCCGACCTACGCCTGATCCGCCGCTTGCAGCGGGATATCAGCGAGCGCGGCCGCACGGCGGAGACCGTCATCCAGCAGTACATGAAGACCGTACGCCCGATGCACCTGGAGTTCGTGGAGCCTTCGAAGAAGTACGCGGACGTGATCATCCCGGAGGGCGGCTTCAACACGGCCGCGCTGGACATGGTCACGGCCCGGATCCGGAGTTTGCTGGAATGAGATTGCCGCGCCGTTGCGCGCCTCGCGTTGATAATCTACCTGCCATATATTGTCATTGCGAACCCGGTGCACTTCCGGGTGAAGCAATCTCCATCTTGCACACTCTGCTCCTGTCACAATGACCATATTTTGACACCAAACATCGAAAGGAAATGAAAATGACAACCAAGGAATGGCCGCAAGCCCCCGAGATGGGGATCGACCCGAAGAAAAAATACAGCGTCACCCTCCACACGGACAAAGGCGATATCATCCTGGAACTCTTTGCCGATAAAGCCCCGAAGACGGTCAACAACTTCGTCTTCCTGGTTCGGGCAGGATTCTACGACGGCACCATCTTCCACCGCGTGATCGCCGATTTCATGGCCCAGGGTGGCGATCCCACCGGCACCGGGCGCGGCGGGCCAGGCTACCGCTTTGCGGACGAATTCCACCCCACCCTCAAGCACGACAAGCCGGGTGTGCTTTCCATGGCGAATGCCGGCCCGGACACCAACGGCTCGCAGTTCTTCATCACCCACGTGCCCACACCCTGGCTGGATAACAAGCACAGCGTCTTCGGCCAGGTCAGCAGTGGCATGGACGTGCTGATGTCCATCCCGCCGCGCGACCCGGGACGGCCCGAGTACCCCGGCGTAAAGATCACCAGTGCAACCGTCGTCGAGGCCTGATCTGTGCAGATAAGTCCAGAGCGCCGCACGGCTATCCTGCGCATACTGGCACTGGTGTTCGTGATTGGCCTGGGCGCGCTGGCCTTCCTGATGCGGGACCACCTGCGTGAACTCCAATCGCTGGGCTACGCGGGTGCGTTCCTGACGGCCTTCATCTCCAACGCCAGCATTCTGCTGCCCATCCCGGGAATCTGGGTGGTTTTTGCCATCAGCGGCGTCTTCCACCCGCTGGGCGTGGCCGTGGCAGCCGGCACCGGCGGAGCCCTGGGTGAGCTTTCCGGCTACCTGGCAGGCTACAGCGGGCAGGCGCTGGTTGAACGTGTGGACATTTTGAACCGCATCGTGCCCGTAGTCCAAAAATATGGTGCCCCGGCCATCGTCGTCCTGGCCGCCATCCCCAACCCATTCTTCGACCTGGCGGGCATCGCAGCCGGTATGCTCAAGATCCCCCTCTGGAAGTTCCTCCTGGCCGCCTGGATTGGGCAGTGCATCAAGATGCTTTCGTTCGCTTATGCCGGTTCCACCTCCCTGAACTGGCTGTTTGGAAAATAAAGTGGAGCGCGCATGACTGACTACACGAAAATCGACGCCTATCTCGAAAATCACCTGGAAGAGAACATCGCCGAACTCAGCCGCCTGGTAGCCCAACCCAGTGTGGGGGTGCAAAATTGGGGACTGGAGGATTGTGCGGCCCTGACCGCAGAAATGCTTCGACAGCGCGGCTTCGAAGTGCAGATCATGCCCACCGGCGGGGCACCGGCAGTGGTGGGGGAGCGCCGCGGACGCCGGAACCGGACACTGTTGTTCTATAACCATTATGATGTCCAGCCGCCGGAACCGCTCGAACTCTGGGAAACCCCGCCGTTCGAGCCGAGCCTGCGGGACGGCAGGTTGTTCGGCCGCGGCGTCAGCGACGACAAAGGCCACATCACCAGCCGCCTGTTCGCCCTGGATGCCCTCCTCGCCGCAGACGGCGAACTGCCCTGCAATGTCAAATTCATCATTGAGGGCGAAGAGGAAACCAGCAGTGAACACCTGCACAAGTTCGTCCGCAACAACAAAGAACTGCTGGCCGCGGATGCCTGCCTGTGGGAGTTTGGTGGAGTGGACCAGCGTGAAGTGCCCATGCAGTACTTGGGCCTGCGCGGCATCTGCTATGTGGAACTCTGGGTCGAGACGGCCGGCAGTGACATCCACTCCGGCATTGGCGGCTCGATCCTCCCCAACGCGGCCTGGCGCCTGGTCTGGGCGCTGGCCAGCCTGAAGGGGCCGGACGACTACATCCGCATCCCCGGCTTTTACGATGCGGTCCAGCCCCCGAGCGCGCGCGATCGCGAACTCATGGAAGCCCTGCCCGACGTAGCCGAGGATTTCAAAACGCGCTACGGTGTCAGGGAATTCATCAAAGGCCTGCAGGGCGGTGTCGAGCTGAACATCGCTGAGGTCTTCGAACCTACCTGCACCATCTGCGGGCTGACCTCCGGTTACCAGGGCCAGGGGTCGAAGACCGTCCAGCCGGCCCGGGCCTCCGCCAAGGTGGATTTCCGTCTGGTGCCAGACCAGGAACCGGAGCATGTGCTGCGCCTGTTGCGCACCCACCTAGATGCCAATGGCTTTGCCGATGTACACATCACCGACCTCGGTGGCGAGACTCCGGCCCGCACCGATCCCGACCACCCCTTCATCCAGACGGTAGTTGAGACGGCCCGCGAAGTCTACGGCACGCCGATGCAGATCGTGCCCATCACCGGCGGCTCCGGCCCAAGCCACCCCTTCATCCACGACCTGGGTCTGCCGGTCGCGACCGCCGGGGTCGGCTACCCGGGGACTCTGGCCCACGCGCCGAACGAGAACCTGCGCCTGGACCTGTATCTCAAGCACGCCCGCCACGTGGCCCGCATCCTGAAGGAATTCGCAGCCTGACCTGCAGGCAGGGATTGGCATGGGACCGCAACAACTCCGCCGGCGCTTATTGTTCCGCTTCCAGAGCGATCTCACCGTCGAACTGCTCTCGCTCTACCTGCTGCTGATCGTGCCGTTCCTGATCGGCCTCTTCATCATCAGCCAGGTGACCGGGGCGCGTGTGCAGGAGGAAGTACAGGCCACCGATCTGGCGCTGGCGCATGCGGTTGCCCAGGGTACCAACAACACCATCCGCAACGCGCTCGACGCAGTCGAAATCCTGTCGAAATACCCGGCAGTCATCGAGGCCGACCCCGAGGGAATGGAGGAGATATTCCGGGTCATCATGAGCGGGCGTCCGGATATTGAACTGATCTACCTTATGAACGCCGACGGGAAGATGATCTACTACTACCCGCCGGGGCCAAAATCCAGCCTGGGAGCGGAGTATTCCTACCAGTCCTATTACCGCTACTCCCTCGATAAAACCCAGGCCTTCATGTCCGAAGGGCGCATCTCGCCCATCTCCGGCCAGCCTGTCGCGACCGCCATCATGCCCATCTGGGCGAAGAACCAGGAATACCTCGGCCAGATCGGCACGAACATCAAGTTGCAGAGCCTGACCGAGAGCGTCGAGCGGATCATCCAGGGGCAATCGCCCAGCGAAGAATTCCAAGTGGTGATCCTGGACTCGAAAGCCCAGATCATCGCCTATCCCGAATCCCAACTTCTCTTATCGCACGCCACCCAGCTGGTGCCTTATATCTACGGCCCGGCGCTTTCCGGCAGGAGTGGCTCGGTGGTGGCCCGCAACCGCCGCCACGAGGAACGCGTCTACACCTATGTGAACGTACCGAGCGGCTCATGGGCCGCGATCGTCAGTCGGCCGACGGATACGGCCTATGCCACCCGGCGCATGATCAATTACGTGGTGCTGGGCGCCACGATCTTCTTTGTGCTGGTGGGTCTGTATTTCTGGCTGACCCTCACCGGCCGGGTGATCAAACCCATTGAAATCCTGGCAAACGTGAGCCAGACCATCGGGCAAAGCCAGACAGTCTGGCGGCCGCCGCGGCGCCCTGAACTTGACCCCATGGCGAACCGCAGTGACCAGATCGGGTACCTGGTGCGCAGCATCCTGCGTATGGAACAGGCCATCACAGCCCGCATGAATGAGCAAGCCACCCTGCTCGAGACCAGCACGGCGGTAGTCTCCTCCCTGGAACTGCAGACGGTGCTCAACCGCATCCTCGAGCAGGTAGAATTGCTTCTGGGCGTGTCACAGTCGGCCATCGTGGCCCTGGACGAGGATCGCGGTGTCTTCCGCATCCGAACCGGGCGCGGTCTCTCCGCCTATTACATCGAACAGCTCACCATCCAGCCCAACGAACCGCTCTCGGTCACAATGCGCGCAATGCGCAGCAAACAGCCGGTCCAGATCAGCGATACCGAACGCGACATCACCTTCTGGCCGCAGCGGCTGCTCTCGCGCGAGGAGGGCTTCCGCTCTGTGCTGGCGGTGCCGCTCAACACCCAGCACACCCCGCCAGCTGCCCTCATCCTCTACCGGCCGGACCCGCACACCTTCACCGAAAACGAGATCAGCCTCGTGGTCAACTTTGCCAATCATGCCGCAATGGCCATCGAAAACGCCGCCCTCTACGAGCGCAGCGACAAGCGCCTTCAGGAGCAGACCCATCGCCTGGAATCGCTGGTGCAGTCGCTGAATGACGGCCTGATCCTGGGAGACTTGGAAGGGAACGTACTCTACGCCAACCGCCGCATCCGCGATCTGGCCGGCCTGGCCCCCGATGACTTGGTCAACACCCCCGTGGAAAAGGTGTTGGAGCGCATCAGCGCCCAGACCCCGGATGTGGGGGAAATCCGCAAGAGCATCAACGAAACGCTCGAATCCCCCAGCCAGCACATTACCGAGATTCCGGTGCCTGTACTCGGTCAGATGGAATACCTGCGCCTGCAGAGTTTCGCTGTCACCGACGCCACCGGCACTTCCATCGGGCTTGGTATCATCGTACAGGATGTCACCGCAGACCGCGAACTGGACCGCATGCGTGCCAGCCTGATCTCGACCGTTTCCCACGAACTGCGCACCCCGCTGGCTTCCATCAAAGGCTATGCCACCACCCTCCTGGCCGAGGATGTGGAGTGGGACCGGGACTCCCAGCGCGAATTTCTGACGGTCATTTCGAACGAATCCGACCGCCTGAGCGGGCTAGTCAACACCCTCCTCGACCTGTCCCGCATCGAGGCCGGCAGCCTGCACCTCTCACGCGTTGAATGTCCGGTGGAGGATCTGATCCAGCGTGCCGCCCGCACTGCCCGGCTCGAGCCCGGCAATAAATTGGAGGTCAGCATTGAAGATGGATTACCACGCCTCTACGCCGATCCTCCGAGGCTGGAGACCGTCCTGCGCAACCTGCTGGAAAACTCGGTGAAATATGCAGGCCCGAAAGCGCACATCTGGGTGCAGGTGAAACGCCAGGATGGGAACCTGCATTTTTGTGTCCGGGACGATGGGCCGGGCATTCCCCCGGATGAAAGCGAACGGGTCTTCGAAAGTTTCTACCGGCTGGAAAACGACTCAACACGCCTCTCGAGCGGCGCAGGCCTGGGATTGGCCATCTGCCAGGGGCTGGTGCGCGCTCATGGCGGCAATATCTGGGTGGAGCCAGGCTCCACGGGTGCCTGCATCATGTTTACCATCCCGCTGCTGCAGGAACTCGGTGAACAGTCCGGACTGAAGGAGGTCAAAGGTGAGCACACCCAAGGTGCTGGTCGTTGACGATGAGAGACCCCTGCGCGAGTTCGTCCAGCGCAACCTGGATGCGCGCGGATTCGAGGTGCTGACAGCATCCAATGGGCTGGAGGCGATCTCCATTTTCCAGAAGAACACTATTGACCTGGTCATTCTGGACATCATGATGCCCTACCTGGACGGCCTGGAAACCACGCGTCGCATCCGCCAGATGTCCACGGTGCCGATCATCATCCTGACGGCCCTCGGCGAGGAGACGGACAAGGTGCGCGCCTTCGACCTGGGGGCAGATGACTACCTGACCAAACCTTTCGGGACCGGCGAACTGCTGGGGCGTGTCAAGGCCGTGCTACGCCGGGCACGCTGGGCGGATAACGATGTAGTGGATGAGAAACTGGTGCAGGGGGAAATCTGCGTCGACCTGGGCAAGCGCGAGGTCGGCGTGAATGGCAAGGCGGTGGAACTGACGCCGACCGAGTTCAACCTGCTTGTCTACTTGATGCGCAACCCCGGGAAAGTCCTCACCCACCGGGCCATCCTCCAGCACGTCTGGGGGCCGGAGTACGGCAATGAAGCCGAGTATCTGCGCGTCTATATGGGAAGGTTAAGGCAGAAGATCGAAGTGGATCCCCTCAACCCGCGCTACATCAAAACCGAAAGAGGCATCGGCTACCAGTTCGAGGAATGAAGCGGTCAGGACAGAAATTTCTGTTTTTTCTTTGGCTCAAACCAGCAACCAGCACTCTCAGCCCAGGTAGGTTTCTGCATGGCTGGACGATTATCGATATCTGATTAGTCTGCGCTCTCTAGCGCAGACTGGCTTGTGCGTGCCGCCATATTTGATTAGCCTGCGCTCTCCAGCGCAGGCTGGTTCATCCACCTGTAACCGCCTTATTTTTTTAGAGGCTGGGTTTTGCGGGGAGGCTGGCGGTACTTGGAACGGGCCTTGGACGCCGTCTTTCGGGCGGCAGGTTCAGCCTTGAGAGCGGCGACTTCCGCCGGCGTCAAATGCCGCCACTCCTTGGGCTTGAGCACGCCCAGGGTAAGCGTCCCGATCCTCACGCGGATGATGCGCACCACCGGCAGCCCCAGCAGGGTGCCGATCTCGCGGATCTGGCGCTTGCGGCCTTCACCCATGATGACCCGCAGCCAGGTGCCCTTCCCCGCCAGGGTCTCAATCCGCACCTGGGCAGGAGCCGTGCGGTAACCGTCTTCCAGCACCACCCCGCGGCGCCAGGCCGAAAGCTGCTCATCGTCAGGCCGCCGCGCAACCAGGACGCGGTATTCCTTTTCATGCCCGTAACGCGGGTGGGTCAGGCGGTTGGTCAGGGCGCCGTCGTCGGTCATCAGGATCAGGCCCTCGCTGTCGAAATCCAGCCGCCCGACCGGGTAGATCCGTCCCGGCAGGGGTACCAGGTCACGTACCGTCGGACGCGGGTCGCCTGGCTCGGCTTCCACTGCCGACAGGACGGCCCGTGGCTTGTACAGGGCAATGTAAGTGCGCTGGGCGGGGATATCTAGGGGGCGTCCATCCACAACAATAGATGCGGTGGCTGGGTCCGCCTTCTGGCCAAGGCTGGCCACCTGCCCATTGACACGCACCCGTCCGGCCGCGATCAGTTCCTCGCAGGCGCGCCGTGACCCCAAACCGGCGTTGGCCATGATTTTTTGGATTCGCTCTTCCATGGGAAACAGCCTCCTAACCTTTCAGGACCTCGTCACCCTGCCCAGTGACATCGGTGCCCGGGTCCTGCTCGGGGAGTTCCAGCGTCGGCAGTTCGGTCAGTGAAGTGAGCCCGAAATGGCGCATAAAATCGGGCGAGGTGCTGTACAGGATGGGGCGTCCCGGCCCTTCAGCGCGGCCAGCCTCCTGCACCAGTCCCTTGCTCAACAGGCTCTTCATCACGCCGTCGCTGCTCACGCCGCGCACCGCTTCGATCTGCGGGCGGGTCACCGGCTGCTGGTAGGCCACGATGGCCAGGGTCTCCAGGGCGGCGTGGCTCAGGCGGCTGGTGGCTTCAAGTCCCAGGAAGCGCTCGATCAGCTCGGCCAGTTGCGGAGCGCTGGTCAGCTGCACCCGCCCGGCATGGCGCAGCAGGCGCAGGCCGGTGGTCTGCAGGAGCAGTTCCAGGTCCCGCAGGCCAGCTTCCACCTCCGCCAGGGGCAGGTCGAGGGCAGCTGCCAGTTGTCCCGGGGCGACCGGCTCGGCAGCCACGAAAAGCAGGCCTTCCAGTTGGGCAGTCAAGGGCAAGTCCACCAGATTCTCAGATTCGCTCATGCTATAATAACTCCCATTCGATAAAGTGCTGCAGGGTATCCTATGAAAACGAAGATTTCCATTCTCATGTCTGCCGCCGCTCTGGTCTTGGCGGCGCTGGCTTGCACCATCCACGTCGGCGGTCCGGACATCCCGGAGGAGACCATTCCGGTCTCCACGGAGTCCGTGGCCGGCCTGGAAGAACAGGTCAAACTGGCCAAAGATGCGGCCGAACAGAGCGGCGTGCTTAGCCTCCAGATCACTGAGGCCCAGCTCACCTCCTACCTAGCCTTCAAACTACAGGAGGAGCCTGAGCCGTTCCTGCGCGAGCCGCAGGTCTTCCTGCGGGATGGCCAGGTCCAGCTCTATGGGCGGGCCTATCAGGGTAATTTCACGGCCAACGTAGCCCTGATCATGCGCGTTGGCGTGGACGAGGCAGGCAAACCCACGCTGGAGATCGTCTCCGCCGACTTCGGTCCGCTGCCGGTTCCCGAAGGCCTGCGCGAGACGGCCACCGCCGCCCTCCAGGAAGCCTACACCGGCGCACTCGGCCCCGTGGCTACCGGCCTGCGCTTGGAAAGTATTAGCATTGCCGACGGGATCATGACTCTGAACGGACGCACCAAGTAGACCGATTATACCAGCCTGATGAACCTGCATCCTCCGCGCCTGCCTGCCTGTTTCCGCCCCGCTGCCCTCTTGCTGCTGGCGGCAGTCTTGCTATTAAGCGCCTGCCGCTCGCCGCAGATCGATCCGCAGATCACGGTTACCGTCAATGCCGATGGCAGGACCGAAAGCGTTCCTCTGGCCGCGGGCAGCACGGTGGCAGATGCCCTGAAGGTGGCCGGGGTCAAGGTGAACAGCCTGGACCGCATTGAGCCGCCCTCCTATGAGAGCCTCCAGCAGGGCGACACCATCCGCCTGGTCCGGGTGGAGGAGACCTTCGAAACCAGGCAGGTCAAGGTGCCCTTTGAGCAGCAGGTGGTGCGCAATGAGTCCCTGCCCAAAGGTGAGACCCGCCTGCTTCAGCCGGGCGCCAGCGGCCTGCAGGAAGTCACCTACCGGCGCGTGACCGAGGACGGGGTGGAAGTCCAAAACTTGCCCTTCAAAACGGTAGTTCTGCAGGAGGCGATGCCGGAGATTCTGATGGTGGGAGCGGAGGCTTCCTACGCCCCGCTCGCCATCCCGGGACGGATTGCCTACCTGGTGGGCGGCAACGCCTGGCTGATGGAAGGCTCCACGGCGGGCCGCCGGCCTCTGGTAAGCAGCGGCGACCTGGACGGGCGCATCTTTTCGCTCTCTCCCAAGGGCGACTGGCTGCTCTTCACGCGCAAATCGGACAAACCGGCCGACCAGGAAATCAACACCCTCTGGGCCGTCAGCACGAGCGGGATCAACCCCAGGCCGATTGACCTGGGCGTCTCGAACGTGGTCCATTTTGCCGCCTGGGTGCCCGGGCAGGTCACGGTTGTCTCTTACTCGAGTGTGGAGCCGCGCAGCACCGCCCCCGGCTGGCAGGCCAACAACGACCTGTACACGCTGGACTTTGGTGAGTCGGGCTGGGTCAACTCGCCCGAGAAGATCGTGGAGGCCAACTCCGGCGGCATCTACGGCTGGTGGGGTACCAGTTTTGCCTGGTCGGCGGACGGCAAACGCTTGGCCTATGCCCGGCCGGACAGCGTCGGGCTGGTGGACATGAAGGAAGGCGTCTTCAAGCCCCTCCTGGACATCACCCCCCTGCAGACGCGCAGCGACTGGGCCTGGATCCCCGGCCTGGCTTGGGGTAGCGACCAGCGCACGATCTACCTGGTTAACCACGCCCCGCCACCCAGCCTGGTGGGGCCGGAAGAATCGCCCTACTTCGACCTGAACATCCTCTCGCTGGTCAACGGTGCCAGCCTCCACCTGGCCCAGCAGACCGGTATGTTCGCCTACCCGGCCGCCTCCCCCGCCCGCCAGCAGGGCAACGAGCTCGGCTACCAGGTGGCTTACCTGCAGGCGATCTTCCCGGCCCAGAGCGAAGCCAGCCGCTACCGCCTGGTGGTGATGGACCGCGACGGCTCGAACCGCCGGACGCTCTTCCCGCCTCCGGACGCGGCCGGGCTGGAACCGCAAACCCCCATCTGGGCGCCTGCCCCCGAGGGCGAGGCAGGCATCTATTTGGCAGTCCTCTATCAGGGAAATCTATGGCTGACCAGCCCATCGAGTGGGGCAGCCAGCCAGGTAACCGGCGACGGATTGATCAGCCGGATCGATTGGAAATAAGAATTTATTCTTTGAGGTGTAACATGCGTATTTTGATCACCGGAGCCGCCGGCTTCCTGGGTTCCAATTTGTGCGACCGCCTGCTGGCAGACGGCCACGAAGTGATTGGGATGGATAATTTCGTCACCGGGCGGCCCGAAAACCTGGCTCACCTGAGCGGGAATGCCAAATTTTCCTTCTATCGGCATGATGTCTCGAACTTCATTTTCGTACCCGGCAAGGTGGATGCGGTCATGCACTTCGCCAGCCCGGCCAGCCCCAACCCGCAGTCGCCCTACGGCTATTTCAACCTGCCCATCCAGACCATGAAAGCCGGGGCCATGGGCACCCACAACACCCTGGGCGTGGCCCGGGCCCACAAGGCGCGCTTCATTCTGGCCTCCACTAGTGAAATTTACGGTGACCCGACCGTGCACCCCCAGCGTGAGGACTATCCGGGCAACGTCGATCCCGTGGGACCGCGCGCGGTCTACGACGAAGCCAAGCGCTACGCCGAAGCCCTGACCATGGCCTACCACCGCTACCACGGCGTCGACACGCGCATCGTGCGCATCTTCAACACCTACGGACCGCGCATGGACCTGGAGGATGGCCGTGCCCTGCCGAACTTCCTCAAGCAGGCCCTCCTAGGCCAGCCTCTCACCGTCTACGGCGATGGCGGCCAGACCCGCAGTTTCTGCTATGTGGACGACTTGGTGGAGGGCATCGTGCGGCTCTTGAATTCCGATGAGCATATGCCCGTTAACATCGGCAACCCGGTCGAGATGAGCATCCTCCAGTTCGCGGAAACGATCAACCGCGTCACTGGCAACCCGGCCGGGGTGGCCTTCAAGCCCGGAGAGCGCAGCGCGCGCGATCCCCAGCGCCGCCGTCCCGACATCACCCGCGCCCGCACGCTCCTGGGTTGGGAACCGGAATACAACCTGGAACAGGGCCTGCACCGCACCATCCCCTATTTCAAACAACAGCTGGGAATGGAATGATCCTGGGCAATTCTGTCGAGCGCACGCGTTTCTTCCGCTTCCTGGTGGTGGGCGCCATCGGCGCGGTGGTGGATTTCGGGATCATGAACCTGCTCACCGGCCTGTTCCATTCTCCGCTGGTTCTGGCCGGAACGATATCCTTCGTCTGCGCGGTAATTAGCAACTTCATCTGGAACCGCTACTGGACCTACCCGGATTCGCGTTCTCGGCCGCTGGGCAGGCAGCTGATGATGTTCTTTGCAGTCAACGCGGCCGGCGTCGGTATTCGCATCCCGATCCTGAAATTCCTGGAGCCGCCGCTGGAAAGCGTTTTCGCACGCGCCCACCTGCAGGCTGGCGGCCTGACCCCAGGCTTGATTGCCAGGAATCTGACCCTGGCCGTGGCTGTCGGAGTGGTTCTCTTGTGGAACTTCTTTGTAAACCGCTATTGGACGTATAATGATGTGGAATAAAGTATGCAAACGACACAAACCCGTCTCATCCCAATCTATACGACCCGCGGCGACGTGGATGCTCTCCTGGCGTATCCCTACCTGTTCAACCGCCAGGCCGAGTGGATTGGCTGGGTCACGCCCGATCGCGAGGTCTATTCCGTCCTGGGTGTTTACGTGGGTATGTTGACCGATGAGCCGCGCATCCTGCGCAAGATCGCCGAAGAGGACCGGCCCCAGCGCACCCCCCCGCCGCCGCCCAGGAAAAAGATACTCCCACCTCCCACCGTGCCGCTGGCCCCCATGATGCGGGAACTCTACCATGACACGATCGATGTCCTCTTGGACGAACCGGAGCGCCTGCACACCCTCGACACCGGTGAATTCCGCCCGGACATGGACTGAGGCACGTGGAAATGGCCGGACTGCTCCCCAAACCAATGAGCGCCTCCCGAGTCACCATTGCCCAGGTGATGCAGCCGGAACACGCCAACAATCAGGGCAATGTGCACGGTGGTTGGATTATGAAACTGGTGGACGAGGCCGGCGCGCTGGCCGCCATGCGCCATGCCCAGCGGCGCGTGGTGACCATTGCCATGGACCGCATGGTATTCCGCCAGCCGGTCCGCCTGGGCGACCTGGTGAGCCTGACCGCGGAAGTGACCTACACCGGCAGGACTTCGCTGGAAGTGGAGGTGCACGTCATGGCCGAGAACCCCATCACCGGCCAGTGCACCCACACCAACACCGCCTATCTGGTCTTCGTGGCGCTGGACGCGCACCAAAAGCCGGCCACTGTTCCGGCTGTGATCGCCGAAACAGAAGAAGAAAAACGCCGCCTGTTCGAAGCCAAAGAACGCCAGGCCCTCCGCCTGGCACAGCGAAAGGGTTGAAATGAGCACACCCGGGAGCGAACCCCTGCCGCCCGCATCACCCGCACCAGACGAAAACCAGGAGCCGAAAGACCGCCTCGGTCACTCTTTCCGCTCGCTCAAGGAACTGGTGGAATACGTCTCCGGCAGAAGGCTGGAGCCGGGTGCCGGCGAAGACGCTGGCACCGCAGAAGCGATGCCCTTCCCCTTCCTGGCGATCGTGGGCCAGAAAGAGATGAAACTGGCCCTCCTGCTCGCGCTCATCAACCCGGCAGTCGGCGGCGTGCTCTTGATCGGACCGCGCGGCACCGCCAAGACCACCGCAGTCCGCAGCCTGCTGGACCTCCTCCCGATGGTTGAGCGCAGCCTCTGCCACTATGGTTGCCTGCCGGAGGATATTGAGACCGGCGGGATGGATGCCGTCTGCCCGGAATGTGCCCGCAAGTATGCCGAGGGCCAGACCCTGACGGCCCCCGACCGGGTGCGCCTGGTGGAACTGCCGCTGAATGCCAAAATCGAGGATGTGGTCGGCGGCATTGACGAGCGGGCGGCGCTCCACGAACGGCTGCGCGTCCGGCGCGGTCTGCTTGGCCAGGCCGACCGCAACCTGCTCTACATTGACGAGGTCAACCTCCTTAACGACGAGATTGTGGATGCCATCCTGGATGCCGCCGCCCAGGGCGCTTACACGGTGCGGCGCGGCCCGGTCTCGGCCACCTACCGGGCGCGCTTCGTGCTGATCGGCTCGATGAACCCGGAGGAAGGCCGCCTGCGCCCGCAGATCATGGATCGCTTCGGCCTGCGCGTCATCATACGCGGGCTGGAGGACGAGGCCGAACGCCTGGAAGCCTATCGCCGGGTGCGGGCCTACCTGACCAGCGCGCACCAGATGACCGCGAGCTATGCGGAAGAGGGTCTCCTGGTGCAGCAGGAAATCCAGACTGCCCGCGTCCGTCTGCCGCAGGTCGTCATCCCCGACGGCGTTGCCAAACCCGCCATCGCCCTGATCCAGCAGATGGGCCTCGATAGCCTGCGGGCCGAGATCACCTGGTTCGAAGCCGGGCGCGCCTTTGCAGCTGCAGATGGGCGCCTGCAGGTCACGCCCGCCGACCTCAAGGCGGTCGCCCCCATGGCCCTGCGCCTGAGGCGCTCGAAATTCATGGAAACCTACTTTGCCAGCCAGCAAAGTGAAGAGGAAGAACTGCATACCCTGCTCAAAAGCTGGAAACCTGCCCCCGGCCGAAAAGCGCGCAAAGGATGAGACATGGAAGAGACCAGGTACACCCAACCCAAGATCATGAATATTCTGCTCGGCATCCTGGCCAGCGTGGCTGTCATTCTGGCTATCGGCCACCTGTCGTCTGTGGTCAAGTGGACCGGCGCAGCCCTGCTCTTCATCCCCGCCCGGTTGGGAGTGGTGCAGCAGGTTTCCCAGGCCGAAGTGGTCTCGATCGATTTCAGCACCTCCCCCTCCCAGGTCTTCTTCCCCAGCGCGGGGCGCTATGCCTTCTACACCTCCAATCACGAGCTGCTGGTCATCACCGACGAAGTGATCGATTCGGAAAGCGACCCCTGGCTGGTTGTGACCTCCTCCCGCTCCGAAAGGCTGCCGGTGGGATACATCACCCGCGGCCTGGCGATGTACGACACACCTCTGGCAGACGGCCGTCCCATCTTTTCGTTCGAGGTGCCGGCCCCAGGCGTGTACACCGTGGTCCATCCCACCCGCCCCCTGCTGACCGCCCACTTCGTGCGGGATTACATCACCGGGCAGGAGAGACTGTATAAGAACATCCTGCTGGGTGAAATTCTGGCAATCATCGCGGTTGTGGGCCTGCTTGCCTACCGTCGGCAGTTAAAGAAGGAGCGTGCCTTCCTGATCGCACGCCGGGAAAAGCGCGCCCAGGTGGAT
Source organism: uncultured Anaerolineaceae bacterium (assembly GCA_964387495.1). GTDB lineage: Bacteria > Chloroflexota > Anaerolineae > Anaerolineales > Villigracilaceae > DSXF01. The sequence goes on along the minus strand of CAYLXB010000030.1, from coordinate 19,305 downwards.
GCATTCTGGAAGAGCCGCCAGCAGGGCCAGGAGGAGAAAGACGGTCAGGAGAAAGGTGACCGCTGGAACGACCTTTAATGGCAAGCATCCGCAAGTTCTTGGCAGGTCCCAGCCTGCCTCTCATCCTGCTGGTGGTCATCAACCTGGCCGCCGGGGTGCTGATGTTCCGGGATTACGGCATCTCGTGGGATGAGCCGTATTTTTATGCCTACGGGAATGCCATCGGCTATGCCTATTCCATTCCCGAACACCTGAGCGGGAACTTCGACTTGGAACGCGCCTACGGGCCTTCCGGTGACGACCACAAGACGCGCGGGCCGGCTTACCTCGTCCTGGCCCGCGGCCCGGTCTACGCCCTGGAGGCGTTGGGCGGCCTCCAGCGCTACCAGGCCTGGCACCTGGTCAACTTCCTGGCTTTTCAGGTCGGCGCTGTGCTGGTCTACTTCCTGATCCGGCGGCTCAGCCGGGGCGGAAAACCGGAAGCAGCACGTTGGGCCGCGCTCTCTGGAGCCGCGCTGTTCACCTGGCAGCCATTGCTGTGGGGACATGCCTTTATCAATCCCAAGGACCCTTCCTTCCTGGTCTTCTTCACTGCCAGCCTGCTGGCTGGGCTGCGCTTGGTGGATGAAACCCGCCGGTCGGAGGCACGCCTGTCGCGCCTGGCCGGCTGGAGCCTGCTGGCAGGCGCCTTGCTGGGTGCGGCAACTGCCATCCGGGTGCTGGCGCCGCTGGCGGGCCTGCTGGTGTTCATCTACGCATTGCTGCAGATCGGTGATAAAAAGGGCACTCGGCCCGGCCTGCGCCCCTGGCTGTGGTTCGTCCCCTACGCACTTGCGGCGCTGGTGTCCATGTTGGCACTCTGGCCTTATTTGTGGGAGGCGCCCCTGCAGCGCTTCCTGGAAGTCTTCCGCTTCATGTCGGCCAACCCGACGCAGCTCCAGGTGCTCTTCGATGGCGTCATGTACCGGGCTTATGACCTGCCGCGGCGCTATCTGCCAGTCTACCTGGCCATCACCCTGACGGAGCCGGTCTGGCCCCTGGCAGCATTGGGGCTGGCCTGGAGTGCAGCCGGGATCTGGAAACCAAAGAATAGAATGCCGGATTCCGGGCTTCGCAAACGGATCGGCGGTCTGGCGGCCTTGCTGCTCTGGTTCGTCATCCCGGCCGCTTATGTGCTGGTCAAGCGCCCGCCGATGTACGACGGCTTCCGCCACTTCCTCTTCATCATCCCGCCTGCCTTCGTGCTGGCCGGGCTGGGCTTCGAGGCCCTCTTCAGCCGGCTGAAGAGGGAATGGCTGATGGCCGGCATCGCCCTGCTCCTGTTGCTGCCGGGGCTGGCAGCCATTCCGGGGCTGCACCCGTACGAATATGCTTACTATAATTCCTTCGTAGGAGGCACGGGCGGTGCCTTCCGGGAATACGAGACCGATTACTGGCTGACCTGTTACAAGGAAGCCATGCAAAAATTCAACCGCCTGGCACCGCAGGGGCGTCTGGTCGTCCACCGCGAGGCCTACATCGCCGAGGTGTATGCGGTGCCTGGATATCAAGTGCTCGACTTTCGCGGCGAAGGCGTCAGGCTGCAAGCTGGCGATTATTTCCTGGTCACCTCGCGCCTGAACGAGGATATCCGCGTCCAGCGCGATCTGCCCGCCCTCTTGACCGTCGGGCGCGCAGGCGCAAAGTTCTGTACCATCAAAAAGGTGAAATGATACCCACCCATCGTGAACGCATGCAGGCCTGCCTGCAAGGGCAGATGCTCGACCGGCCGCCGGTGGCCCTCTGGCGGCATTTCCCCGTGGATGACCAATCCCCCGAGACACTGGCCGCGGCCACCCTGAATTTCCAGCGTACCTTCGACTTCGACCTGGTGAAGGTCACGCCGGCCTCATCCTTCTGCAACCGCGACTGGGGGGTGGAGGACGAGTGGCTGGGCGACACAGAGGGGACGCGGCGTTATACGAAGCGGGTCATTTTCAAACCGGAGGACTGGGAACGCCTGCCGCTGCTGGACCCGCGGCGCGGCTGCATCGGGCACCAGTTGGAATGTCTGCGCAACCTGCGTCGCAGCCTGGGACCGGATGTGCCCATCCTGCAGACCGTCTTCAGCCCGCTCTCCCAAGCCAAGAACCTGGTGGGCGGGGCCCAGTTGATCGTCCACCTGCGCCGCTGGCCGGAGGCAGTCCAGAGGGGGCTTGAAATCATTGTCGCGGCGACCCGGCGCTTCGTCGAGGCGGCCGTCGAGAGCGGGATCGATGGCATCTTCTACGCCGTCCAGCATGCCCAGGCCGGCCTGCTGACGCTGGAGGAATTCAAGGCCTTCGGGTTGGGAAGCGACCGGCAGGTCTTAGAGCCGGCGCCGGAACTGTGGTGCAATATCCTCCATTTGCACGGGCAGGAGGTGTACTTCGAGGTGGCCCGGGATTATGCGAACTGCTTCGCGGGACCGCTGATCGTCAACTGGCATGACCGCGAGACTCCGCCCGGCCTGGCGGAGGCATTGCAGCAAACAGCAGACCTGCGCACCGGCATGGTTGTCTGCGGAGGACTGAGCCGGGAGACTCTGGTGCAGGGTACACCGGAGCGGGTACAGCTGGAGGCCCGGGACGCCCTCCAGCAGACCGGCGGGCTGCGCCTGATGCTCTCGACCGGCTGCGTGGTACCAATCCATGCGCCCTACGGGAACCTGATGGCGGCCAGGAAGGGCGTGGAATGAGCCTGCGCGTCATTTCCGGCAGCGCGAAAGGGCGCCGGCTGAAGGATGTCCCCGGCGACACCACCCGCCCCATCACCGACATGGTGAAGCAGGCACTTTTCAACATCCTGGGGGGGGATGTGGTTGATTCAGCCTGGTGGGACCTCTTCGGCGGGACCGGCGCAGTGGGCATCGAAGCCCTCAGCCGCGGGGCAGGTTTTGTGCGTTTCAGCGATATGAACCGCCTGCCGGTGGAGACGATCAAGGCCAACCTGCAGACCTGCGGTTTCAGCGCCCGGGCGGAAGTCCGGCGCGGCGATGCCTTCGTCCTGCTCGCGGCGCATCCCGACCGGCACTTCGATTTCATCTATATCGCCCCGCCGCAATACAAGGAAATGTGGTCCCAGGCGCTGCGTGTCTTGGATACCAACCCCGGTTGGCTGGTGGAGGCTGGTTGGGCAATGGTCCAGATCCACCCGCGCGAGTACCAGACCATCAGCCTGGAGAACCTGGCGGAAGTGGAAACGCGCGAGTACGGCAGCACGCGGCTGGTGTTTTATGAAAGGAAAGGAGCCCCATGAAAACCTGTCCCTTCTGTGCAGAGCAGATCCAGGATGAAGCGGTCAAGTGCCGCTTTTGCGGCGAGTGGCTGGACGGCCGCGCTCGAATCACCGGGACCGTCCTCGGGACACCCGCGGCAGAAGTGACCGCGGAAACCATCATGCAGCGGCTGAACATCCCGGCCTCCGCCTTCGGGTACGAGTACAGATCCGAACTTGAACTGTTCGGCTGGCCGCTGATCCACATTGCCCAGGGGTATGACCCGCAGACGCTGCGGCCGCGCGTGGCAAAGGGCATAATCGCCATCGGGAACATTGCCATCGGCGTCTTTGCCGTGGGCGGGCTGGCAGTGGGAGGCTTTGCCCTGGGCGGGTTGAGTCTGGGGGTCGCGGCCTTTGGCGGGCTGGCACTCGGGGGCATCGCCATCGGAGGCGTAAGTGTGGGCATGCTCCTGGCGCTGGGCGGGATTGCCCTCTCGCTGGGGTATGCCGTCGGCGGCCTGGCGCTCGCACCGCACTTCATCGGCGGTAATGGGGTCGACTTGGAGTTTGTGCAGTGGATTGAGAAATACCTGCCGGGCTGGATGCCGGTAATCGAATAGTCACAAGGAGGTCGAAATGTTGGTCTACATCCTGAAGATCATTGCCTGCGTCCTGACCATCGGGACGGGGCTGCTGGCCCTGCTCCGGCCGCGTTCCACGCCGGGCTTCACCGGGCTGGAACCCGCCGGCGGGCGCGGTATCAGCGAGATCCGCTCGGTATTGGGCGGGTTGTTCATTGCGCTGGGCATCCTCCCCCTGATCTACGGCGGCAGCACCTATGTCATGCTCGGCTGGGGCTACCTGGGCATCGCCGTCGTCCGGCTGGTCTCGATCTTTCTGGACAAATCGAGTGTGCAGTCGAATTGGATCAGCCTGGCGGTGGAAGTGGTGCTGGGGATCATCCTGGTGTTGTGAAGAGGCGCAAGCAGGGGCCGTCCACGAATGTTGAACGATAAAGAATATAACTACACCAACGACTGACTAAAATTTTTACCGCGCCAAGGCCCGCCGCCATAGGGTAGGTAAACCCGGGGCAGAGAACAGGCTGGCGGCTCCAGCAGTCAACAGGGCGGGTACAATCTCCTGATAATGGCATACAACTGGATAAAGTAAAATATAATCAACCCTGAAAGGAGATCATCCCATGGAACTCAAACTCATCCCTATCGAAAAACCCGAACCCATCAACTTCATTCTCGGGCAGACGCACTTCATCAAGAGCGTCGAGGATATCCACGAGGCGCTGGTGACCGCGGTGCCGGGGATCAAGTTCGGGTTGGCGTTCTGCGAGGCCTCGGGGAAGTGTCTCATCCGCTGGAGCGGGACGGACGAGGCCATGCTTGAACTGGCCAGGAAGAATGCCGCCGCCATCGGGGCGGGACATTCGTTCATCCTATTCCTGGGAGAGGGATTCTACCCAATCAACGTGCTCAACGCGGTTAAGATGGTGCCCGAGGTGACCCACGTCTTCTGCGCCACGGCCAACCCAACCCAGGTGATCGTGGCCGGGAGCGAACAGGGGAACGGCATCCTGGGGGTGATCGACGGCAGCGCCCCGCTGGGCGTGGAGGACGAGGAGGGTATTGCCTGGCGCAAGGGCTTCCTGCGCATGATCGGCTACAAGTCGTAGGCCGGAGGCCAGGATGGGTGCCCATACGCTCAAGGTGAACGGCAGGACGGTCCAGGTTGAGGCCGAGGACGACACTCCCCTGCTCTGGGTGTTGCGGGACAGCCTGGGACTGACCGGCACCAAGTACGCCTGCGGCTTGGGGGTCTGCGGTTGCTGCACGGTGCTGATCGACGGCAAGCCGGAGCGCTCGTGCGTCATCCCGGTTTCGGCGGTGAAGGGTAGGGCCGTCACCACCATCGAAGGGCTGTCCGCAGACGGCTCGCATCCGGTGCAGAAGGCCTGGATCGAGGAGAAGGTGACTCAGTGCGGCTACTGCCAGCCGGGACAGATTATGAACGCGGTCGCCCTGCTGGAGAAACACCCGCATCCGACCGACGCGGAAATCGACGCCGCCATGTGGAGTGTGCTCTGCCGCTGCGGCAGTTACCAGCGCGTCCGCGCCGCCATCCACCGGGCGGCGGAGGCAGGCTGAGATGGGCGGGCAGGGTCAGCCTTCCGGGTTGAGCCGGCGGGAATTTCTCAAGCTAAGCGGCGCAAGCGGGGCCGGTCTGGTGCTGGGCATCCTGCTGGGTGGCTGTGACGCGGCGGAGGCAGCCGGCCCGATCGCGGCCTCCACCGGCCCGGGGGCCTTCGAACCGAATATCTACCTGAAAATAGACGAGAGCGGCGCGCTGAGCGTGACAGCCTTCCGGGCGGAGATGGGCCAGGGCATCCGCACCGCCATTGCCATGATCCTGGCCGACGAATTGGACGTACCCTGGCAGTCGGTGCGGATCGGCCAGGCGGACGCCGACCGGCGTTACGGCGACCAGTCCACGGGCGGCAGCGTGAGCATCTCGGCCCACTATGATATCCTCCGCCGGGCAGGTGCGGCAGCACGCCAGATGCTGGTGGCGGCCGCGGCGCAGGAATGGGGTGTGGAGGCGGCCCAGTGCCGGACGAAGGACGGCGAAGTGATCCACCCCAACGGCAAAGACAAACTCTCCTACGGCAAACTCAGCACGGCAGCCGGCAAGCTGGACCTGCCGCGCCAGGTGACTCCCAAAGACCCTCGGGACTTCAGCCTGCGGGGGGGTGAAATCGGCCTGTATGATGCGCCGGCCATTGCCGCCGGCCGGGCAATCTACGGCATGGATGTGCGCCTGCCGGGCATGCTCTTCGCGGTGCTGAAACGCTGCCCGGTGTTCGGCGGGAAGTTCAAGGAGTACAGGGCGGAGAAGGCCCTGCAGGTCAAGGATGTCCGCGGCGTGTACGAAGTCCAGGGTGCGCTGGCGGTGGTGGCCGCGAATACCTGGGCCGCGCTGAAAGGCCGCCAGGCGCTCGAGGTGACTTGGGACGAGGGGCGCAAGGCAAACCTGAACAGCCAGGCCATCCAGGAAAAACTGGCTGCCAGCCTGCCGGGGGAGGGGTCTGCCGGCAGCGGGGAAATGGATGCGGTCTACGCTGTGCCCTTCCAGGCGCATGAAAGCATGGAACCGATGAACTGCACGGCCGAGGTGAGCGCCGGCCGGGCGGAGATCTGGGCGCCCACCCAGAGTCCGCAGGGCGTCCAGTCCCAGGTGGCCGGCGCGATCGGGCTGCCAGCCTCGGCGGTAACCGTGCACCAGACCCTCATGGGAGGCGGCTTCGGCAGGCGCCTGCAGGCGGATTATGCCGTGGAAGCCGCATTGGTCTCGAAGGCCGCCGGAGCGCCGGTGCAGGTCATCTGGACCCGGGACGACGATATCCAGCACGACTTCTACCACCCGCTGGCCCATCATTACGCCCGCGCCCGGCTGGACAGCACAAAAATCAGCGTCCGCACCGCGGAAGCCGGCGGCGAGATCCCGACCGGCGCCTGGCGCTCGGTGGGTAATTTCACGGCCGCCTACCCGCGCGAGTGCTTTCTGGACGAACTGGCCGCCCGCCGCGGCATGGACCCGCTCGCCCTGCGCAGGGAGATCCTGAGCGGCACCGCGCTGAAAGTGACCGAACTGGCAGCCGGGAAAGCGGGCTGGGGCACCCCCCTGCCTCCCGGACAGGGACGCGGCCTGGCCTATTACGCCACCTTTGGGGTCACCCATGTGGCACAGGTGGTCGAGGTGCGCGTCGACGAACAGGGCCGGGTGCGTGTCCTGCGCGTGGTCTGTGCCGTGGAATGTGGAACCGTCATCAACCCCGATATCATCCGGGCGCAGATGGAGGGCGGGATCGTCTTCGGGCTGACCGCCGCGCTCAAAGGCGGGGTGACGCTTAAAGACGGGCGCATCCAGCAGAGCAGCTTCCTCGACACCCCCATCCTGCGCTTGGACGAAATGCCAAAAGTGGAAGTCTACATCCTGGAGAGCGGGCGCCCCCCAAGCGGCATCGGTGAGATGGGCGTGCCGCCGGTCGCCCCCGCCCTGGCCAATGCAGTCTTCGCGGCCACGGGCAGGCGCATCCGCAAGCTTCCCATCCTGGCGGAGGACATCCGAAAAGCATGAAACCCTACGACTACACGCAAAGAAACGGAGTCGAAACCCTCAGTTGGGAGCGCTACGCCAGCCTGGCGCGCCAGTTGGTCGAACAAGCGGCCGGCTTCGAACCCCAGATCGTCATCGGCATCGCCCGCGCCGGTCTCATCCCCGCCACCAGCCTGGCCTGCGCCTTGCGCAGCGAACTCTACCCGGTGCGGGTCAGCCGCCGCGTGGGCGACGAAGTGCGCTATGACCACCCCGTCTGGCGGGTGGATGTCCCGGGGACCGTAGCCAACCAGCGCGTGCTGGTGGTGGACGAGATCGCCGATACCGGCGAGACGCTCCAACTGGTGGCGACCCGTGCCCTCGAGCGCGGCGCGGCCCGCGTCCGTACAGCCTGCCTGGTGGCACACAGCTGGGCCAATCCCCGCCCGGACTTCTGCGCCCTGGTGAGCGACGCCTTTGTCATCTTCCCCTGGTACCAGGAGGTCTACACCGGCGAAAAATGGGAACTGCACCCGGAGATCCAGGCCGGCCTGGAAGCCCAAAAGGGGGATGACGGGGCATGATAAAATGAAGTAGACTCCTGCCAGAGGCTCCGCCCATGACCACTCACCGCTCCCCCAGTTACATCATCCCGCGCGCCTTCCCCGGCATCAAGGCCCAGGAGGTGGAAGAACTCATCGTGCAGAGCCAGGTGCATGCTTACCCGCCCGGCACGGTCCTCTGCCGGGAAAACGCCCAGGAAGACACGTTCTACATCATCCTGGAAGGTGATGTGGAGGTTACCAAGGTGGTCAACAACCTGGAGGTGCGCCTGTTGAAGACGTTGGGGGCGGGCGACTTCTTCGGCGAGATGGCCCTGATCCACCATGCCCCGCGCGCCGCGACGGTTACCACCAAGACCCACGCAATCATGCTCGAGATCAAGAAGGAAGCCTTCGAACGCGTCCTGCAGCGCAGCAACAGCGTTTCGCTGGCGATGGTGCGCGAGATTTCCAACCGGCTGCGGGCCAACGACACCCTGGCCATCGAGGATCTCCGCCTGCGGGCCGGGGAACTGGCCCAGGCCTACCAGAAACTGGCCGAGCAGGAGCTGGCCCGCCGGGAATTTCTGACCGCGGTGGCCCACGAACTCCGCACCCCGCTCATGGCTGCCAGCGGCTATCTGCACCTGGTCCAGCAGGATAGGATCCCCCCCGAGCAGTTGAAGGCCGCCCTCGGCACCGTGACACGCAACGTCCAGCAGATCGTCAGCCTGGTGAACGACATTCTCTTCCTCCAGGAGATGGACCTGGTGCTGGAGGATTTCAAGCCGGTGAACATGGGCGAAATCGCACGCCGGGTGGTGGAAAAATACAGGCAGAAGGCCGCTGACCGGCGGGTGGACCTTCACCTGCGGGACGAGTCCGCGGGCGCACCGGTGCAGGGCGATGCCGGTTCGCTCGAACGGGCCCTCACGGCCCTGGTGGACAACGCCATCAAGTTCAGCCCGAACGGCGGCCCGGTGGAGGTGCGCCTGACGGCCGCGGGCGGCATGCTGCGCGTGGCGGTGGAAGACCACGGTATCGGCATGACCTCCGAGGAGCAGGAGCGCATCTTCGACCGCTTCTACCACCTCGAGCGGAGCGGTGACAACCTGTTCAGCGGCATCGGGCTGGGCATGGCCATCACCCGCCAGGTCATCGAGCAGCACGACGGGAAATTGGAAGTGGAGAGCAAACCGGGCACAGGCAGCCGCTTCACGATGTGCCTGCGCAGGCAGGGCTGACAAGACAGACCCTGGCCGGTAACCGACACCCCCTGAAAGCAAAACAAGGGGAAGAATTGAATACTTTGTGCATCGAAAAGGTACGCAACCCGACAGGAGCAAACAATGAAAACCGCGAGAATCACCGTCCTCTTCTGCGCACTGCTGTGCGCCAGCCTGATCCTGGCTCCATTGAATTCGACAGCCTCGGCACAGCAGCCGCTGGCTGCCGCGCAAGGCGGCCTCTTCCAACGGGGAATCCCATCCAAGCCGACCCTGCTCTCCCCGGCCAACGGTACGATCACCAATGATGCTTCGCCGGTGTTGAGCTGGAGTGTAGTACCCGGCGCCACCTCCTATTCAATCACGATTTATTGGCCAAATGGAAATGTCTATGTCAGCGGCCCGGTAGGATCCAGCACTAGTTACCATGTCACCTGTGGCCAGGGAACATATTCCTGGAAGGTGGCGGCGGTGGATTCCATGGGCGGTATGAGCAGCTACACGGACCTGTGGTACTTCACGGTTTATTCCACCAACACATACTACCCCATTTCAGGCAACGCCGGGGCGGGCGGGACAAGCCTGAGTTACACCGGCAGCAGCAACCCGGTGGTCGCCGTGACAGACGGCAGTTATACAATTGCAGTGTTATCCGGCTGGACGGGAAGCATCACACCGTCCAAGACCGGGGTGAGTTACTCGCCGGCCAGCCGCAGTTACACGAACGTGACGGCGGCCCAGGCGAACCAGGATTACAGCGCCTTCGTGACCATCTCAGGCAATGCCGGGACATCAGGCGCAACCATCACGTATACCGGCGGTTCCACCACCGCAGACGGCAGCGGGGCCTATTCCTTTACGGTGGCGCGCGGCTGGTCGGGGACGGTGACGCCTTCCAAGACGGGATATACCTTCTCCCCCAGCAGCAAGTCCTATACCAACGTCAGCGCAAGCAGCAGCCAAAACTTCACCGCCACGCTGATCACGTACACCATTTCTGGAAATGCAGAACAGGCAGATGCAACCGTCACCTACACCGGCGGTTCAACGACCACGGACGGCAGCAACAATTACACATTCACCGTTCCCTATGGCTGGACGGGCAGCGTGGCAGTCTCCAAGGCAGGGTATGTATTCGAACCCAGGAGCCGGAGCTACACCAACGTCACCGCCAACGAGACGAACCAGGGCTACACCTCCACGGCCGCTTATGCCATCTCCGGCAGCGCAGAGCTGGAGGGAGTGACCCTCAGTTACGAGGACAGCGGCATCCAGACTGCCACGACCGGCAGCGGCGGGAATTACTCCTTCAATGTCCCGGTGGGCTGGAGCGGGACGGTCACGCCGTCCAAAACTGGCTACCTCTTCGACCCGGAAAATATACCCTACACGAGTATCAGCGGCGACCAGGAAGGGCAGGATTATGAGGCGCGGGTGACCATCTCCGGCGATGCAGGAGTGGGCGGGGCAGCCCTGGACTATACGGGCGGCTCGACCACCGCGGACGGCAGCGGGAACTACTCCTTCACCGTGCCATACGAGTGGATCGGCACGGTCACGCCGTCGAAGGCAGGCTACACCTTCGACCCGGCGCAGCACGAGTACACGACCCCCGTCACGGAGAACAAAAGCGCACAGGACTTCACGGCGCTGGTCAGCCTCACGGGCAATGTGGACATTGGGGAGGTGACCATGAATTACACCGGCGGTTCGATCAGCGCAGACAGCAGCGGCGATTACACGATCACGGTGGCATACGGCTGGTCCGGGACGGTGACGCCCTCCAAGGCAGGATACCGCTTCTCGCCGTCCAGCCTGTCTTACGAAAACCTGGCCGAAGGCCGGAGCGGGCAGGATTACGAGGCAACGGCCATCCACACCATCTCAGGCGCTGCAGGGGTGGGCGGGGCAAGCTTGCAGTACGAGGATAATGGAACCCAGACGGCAACGGCGGACGGAAACGGGGACTATTCCTTCACGGTTCCGGAAGGCTGGGCCGGGAGGCTGACACCGTCGAAAGCCGGCTACAGTTTCGAGCCTTCCTATTGGGATTTTCCAGGCGTCACAGATGACCAGGTGCAGGACTTCACGGCTACCCTGATAACCTATGCCATCTCCGGCAACGCCGGAACAGGCAATACAATCCTCACCTATGACGGCGGCTCGGCTACTGCCGATGGCAGCGGCAACTATACCTTCACGGTTCCCTACGACTGGTCCGGCACAGTGATTCCTTCCAAGGGCGGATACTTCTTCACCCCGGCCAGCCGTACGTACGCGAACGTCAAGGCCAATCAGCCAGGCCAGAATTACATTGCCAGGATTAGAACGACCTTCAAATCCGCCGGCGGAAATGACGGCTGGGTGCTGGAATCCGGTGAAAACAGCGGTCTGGGCGGCGGCCTGGACGCAAGTTCCACGATGCTGCGCATCGGCGACGATGCCACGCGGAAACAGTACCGCTCCATTCTCTCCTTCAACACCGGCGGCCTGCCAGATAATGCCATCATCACCAAAATCACCCTGAAGGTCAAGAAACAGGGCATCACCGGCGGCGGCAATCCCCTCACAGCTTTTCAGGGTTTCAAGGTGGATGTCAAGAATGGCATGTTTGGTACATCCGCCCTGCAGGCCGCCGACTTCCAGGCAGCCGCCAGTAAGGCTGTCGGCCCGATATTGCCCACGCCGGTCAGCGGCTGGTACAGCCTCAACTTGACAAGTGCGAAAACCTATATCAACAAACTCTCAGCCAGCGGCGGGCTGACCCAGCTGCGCCTGCGCTTCACGCTGGACGATGACAACAACGCGGCAGCCAACTATCTCAGCCTGTACAGCGGGAATGTGCTCGTAACTGCCGACCGGCCGCAGTTGATCATCGAGTACTACTTGCCATAGTAAGCAAGGTTTCACAGGTTCGATAAACCCGTGAGATCCTGCGGACATCCAAAAAGCCTCTGCCTGCCGGCGGAGGCTTTTTGATTCCATGAAATCCACCGCTGCTTGAAAACCACCCGTAAAAAGAGTAAGATGTTCATTGAAGGGGTCACCAATTATCACAACAGTGAGCACCATTCCATGCACCGCACAATTTATCCAGGTCGGGAGGTTTCCATGTTCATCAAAAAGCTAATCTCTCATGTTTTTATCCTTGCGCTCGCATTCACGCCAGCACTGCCCGGGCAAGCCAGGACAACCCGAGGGGCAGAAGCGGCACTGGCCGCCAAAGCGCCTGCCCTTCTGCAGTACACAGCCGCGGGACATTCGCCGGGTTTCGCAGCCGAAAGGGTGCGCTCCCTGGCTGCCAACCCGGCCTATGCTTGGCACGCCTTTTTCGGTGCGGCAGACAGTGACAACGGCAGGGGCATCACGAGCGATGCAGACGGGAACCTGTACGTGGCAGGAATCAGTTATTCCAACTGGAACGGGCCGGGGAAAAAGGCACCCCTGCATGCGCACGCCGGGAACAATGATATCGTGGTGATCAAGCTGAACCCATCAGGCGCTTACCAGTGGCACACCTTCTACGGCTCACCCGGCGAAGACTATGGCTATGCCATCACCAGCGACCCGGGCGGGAACCTAGTTGTGACCGGCACCAGCACCGACAGTTGGAGCGGGCCGGGAACCGAGTCGGCGCTGAATCCCCATGCAGGCAGCAATGACCTCGTCGTGCTGGCGCTGAACGCCTCGGGCGCGTACCGGTGGCACACCTTCCACGGCTCGGCAGGCCAGGATTATGGCTTTGGGATCAACCGCAGCCCGGGCGGGACTCTCTACGTGGCAGGCTACAGCAATGCCGGTTGGGACGGGCCGGGCGGATCCGAGCCGGAGAACGGGTTTTCCGGGAGCGGCGACATCGCGGTGCTGGCGCTGAGCAGCGCCGGCACCTACCAGTGGCACACCTTCCACGGCTCATCCAGCGCTGACGCCGGTACGGCCGTCACCAGCGATGCGGATGGAAACGTGTATGTGGCGGGCAGAAGCGATGAAAGTTGGAACGGGCCGGGGAGCTGCACAACGCCGGGGGTCTCCCCGTGTCCTTTGAATATGCATGCCGCTGCAAGTGACTTGATGGTGCTCAAGTTGAACAGCCTGGGCGCCTATCAATGGCACACCTTCCACGGCTCGGAGGTCGACGACCTCGGGACTGCCATCACCAGCGACGCGAGCGGGAGCATGTATGTGGCAGGATACAGCGGCGACAACTGGAGCGGGCCGGGTTCGGTTGACCCGCTGAACGCGTATGCCGGGGATAATGATATCGTGGTGCTCAAACTGGACGATGCCGGTGCCTACCAGTGGCACACGTTTTACGGTTCGGCAATTGTGGACACGGCAGCTGCCATCACCGGCGACGGGAACGGAGGCGTATTTGTAGCCGGAAGCAGTTACGCCTCCTGGAACGGTCCGGGTTCGATTGCGCCGCGGCATGCCCACGCCGGTGGCGTCGACATCCAGGTGCTGGCTTTGGACGCTTCGGGCGCTTACCGGTGGCACACTTTCTACGGTTCGACCGGCGATGATTATGGCTACGCGCTCAGCGGAGATCTGCACGTGGCGGGCTACAGCGACCAGGACTGGAACGGGCCGGGTGCGAAGGCACCCCTGAACGCGCATACCGGGTATTATGATATCGTGGTGATCCAGCACAAATACTCCGCCATCTTCCGCTCGGCAGGCAGCCTGGACGGCTGGGTGCTGGAGTCGGGCGAAAATACCAACACCGGCGGCTGCCTGAACAACACATATGCCGTCCTCCGTCTGGGCGACGACGAGACGCGGAAGCAGTACCGCGCTGTGCTGTCCTTTGCAACCGGCAGCCTGCCGGATGACGCCGTGATCAGCAAAGTCGTACTGAAGGTCAGGCAGCAAAGCATCACCGGCGGTGGCGACCCGTTGACCATCTTCCAGGGTCTCAACGTGGGGATCAGGAAAGGCTTCATCGGGGCAGGTGCGGCGCTGGCCCTCGGTGATTTCCAGGCCGCAGCCAGCAAGGGGATTGGCCCGGTCTTTCCGAAATTCGTCAACGGCTGGTACCTAATCAACTTGAACCCGGCCAGGGCTTATATCAACAACCTGGCCGCCGATGGCGGGCTGACCCAGATACGCCTGCGTTTCGTGCTGGACGACAACAACGACGCGGCGGCCAACTACCTGAGCCTGTACAGCGGCAACGCAGCCCTGGCCGAACGCCCGCAGTTGGTCATCGAGTATTACGTCCCATAGTAGGTAACGAGGCCGGCTTGCATCGCCTGATCCGGCCAGAGTGTTCAGGTCGCCAGACAGGATTACCCCGGTCTTGCCCGGGGTAATCTTTTTTACCGGGCGGCAGGTGCGGGAACGCCCTTAAATAATTTTCAAATGATTGCTAGTACAAAAAGGCTACCTTCCTGGGCCGCTTGTTCGCTGGGAGGCTCTTGAAATTGACCTTACAAATCTGTATAGTGATATCAATAACAAGACCGCCGGACATCTAGACCACATCGCAGCAACATGGGCGGCCAATCGTTCTATCCTCATGACCGGGAGGGTTTCCATGTTAGCTGAAATGATTATTCCACGAATTTTTTCAATTCTGTGCATGCGGTCATTCCTGCCGGCGCCGGTTGGGCCGGTACAGGCCACGCAGGCAGCAGGCTCCCCTGGACACCGGTAGAGCATCGAGTACAGCCTGCCATAATGGATCTGACCTGACAGGCGGGGCGTCCCGCCTCTGGTTGTCTTTGGAGTGTATTTTGGGCACTCCGTTCATCAAGCCAGTTCAGGCTGGCATTTCACAAAAAGGAGAGAAAAATGCAAACCAAATCATTGTTGCGCAAGTTTCAGTACGGAGGCATGTTATTGCTCTTGTTGCTGGTGGCCCTCTATTCTGGCGAACTGGGCACCGTCCGCGCCCAGGGCGTGGAGACGGAGACACCCTCCAGCGAATATTTCAGCCTTCGCACGATCGTCCTCGAGGACGGGAAAAGCGTGGACGAGATGATTATCAACGGCCCGCCGGAACCCCCTCCGGGTTACGAACTGGAGCGTACGCCGGTGGACCTGCCCGAATCGCGCGGCACGGTTAAAACCCTGAGCGTCCCAGCCTTCAACTGGGTCTTCGGCTGTTCGGCGGTTTCTGGCGCCATGATCGCAGGCTATTACGACCGCAACGCATTCGTGGAAATGTACACCGGACCCACAAATGGAACTATGATGCCACTGAACAACAGTGTCTGGCCCACCTGGTCGGATGGCTACAAAACCTATCCCAACCTCCCGCTGGCCGCCTCCCACAATGGCGTGGACGGCCGCACCGTCAAGGGTTCCATTGACGATTACTGGGTTAAATACCTGAGTACGGCGCAGGACCCCTATGTAACCGGCGGCTGGTCGCAGCACTCCTGGAGCAGCGCCATTGGCGACTTTATGAAGACCAGCCAGTCCGCTTACGGTAACAAGGATGGCTCGACCACCTTCTATACTTGGACCAGCGACCCCGGCAGACTGACCTGCAGCGATATGGTGGCTGAAGGCATCTCGACCAAAGATGGCACCTATGGAAGGAAGCTCTTCTACCAGGCCAGGGGCTATACCGTGACAGATTGTTATAACCAGAAGACAGATAACAATGGCGGCGGTTTTTCCTTTGCCAAGTTCAAGACAGAGATCAATAACAACCGTCCCGTGATGATCAACCTGCATGGGCATACCGTGGTGGGCGTGGGTTATGACGACACCACCAACAAGGTCTATATCCACGACACCTGGGACTACAACAACCACACCATGACTTGGGGCGGCAGTTATTCAGGCATGCCGATGGAGTCGGTCAGCATTGTCAACTTGCAGATCCCAACAACCCCAAAGACCAAGGCACCCAGCGGCACGATCTCGGACAATACCCCCACCTACAAGTGGACCAAGATCGCCAATGCCACATCCTATCGCTACCAGTTGGTGCTGGTCACCGCGGTCATCTACACCAAAACGGTCAGTTCCAGTGTCTGCGGCTCATCCTACTGTACAAGCACCCCCACCACCATGCTTGGAAATAACACTTACAAGTGGCGCGTCCAGGCCAAGATAGGCGGCGCCTGGTACAATTACAGCGCCTACAGGACCTTTGTCGTAAATCACTAAATAACCAGCCCTGAAGCGTCCTGCCCGGCTGATCAAGACCGATGACCCATTCGAATTCATGGATGGGTCATCGGCAAACGCATTCAACACTTGTGGCAAGAAAACAGTCCTCACAAGTCGAAAGACCTGTGAGGACTGTTGAGATATGAAAACAAGGTGTAATGCCAAACAGCAGGAATCCATAATAGAATCAAGAAATGTAAAGCGACGGGATGAACCCCAGGAACGCTGAACGCAGCCGCCGCACCCTACATCATTTCTATTCTTAGGAGGTTCGCATGAAAGAGAGAAAGCTGCTCGCCCATATTCTTCCCATCATATTTGTTTTGACATTCCTGCTCGCACCGGTCGGCCCGGCCCATGCCTCACCGGGCCTCGATGTGGATGCATACGAGCCGGAAGGCGCCATGCCGGCTGCCCCGCGCTATGCCTGGCACACGTTCTACGGTACAGATATTGGCCGCGATCTTGCCACAGGCATTCTCAGCGATGCCGGTGGAAACCTGTACTTGGCAGGGTATAGCGGCGCCAGTTGGAACGGGCCGGAAGGGACCGCTCCACTGCACGCCCATTCGGGGGGCAATGACATCGTCGTGCTCAAACTGAACAGCGTCGGCGTCTACCAGTGGCACACCTTCTTTGGATCATCTGGCACCGACGAAAGCTTTTCCATTTCCAGGGATGGCGGCAACAACCTGTATCTGACAGGCCGCAGCGATGCCACCTGGGATGGACCGGATACAGAGGCCCCCCTGCATGCACATTCTGCCGGAAGCAATCATGATACCGTGGTGCTTAAACTGAACAGCGCCGGCGTTTACCAGTGGCACACTTTCTACGGGTCGGAATATGACGAAATTGGCATGGGCATCACCAGCGACGCGTCCGGCAACCTGTATGGGACTGGCTACGGCAGTGGCACCTGGAACGGGCCGGCTGCAGAGACACCCATTCACGCACACTCCGGCGGCTATGACGTCTTCGCATTCAAACTGAACAGCACAGGCGCTTACCAGTGGCATACCTTCTACGGCGCGGCAACCTATGATGACTACGCCAATGCCATCGCCAGCGATGCAAGCGGGAACGTGTATGTGACTGGCAGGAGCAGCGTCCCCTGGAATGGGCCGGGAACCTGCATAACCCCCGGCACCTCCCCCTGCCCGTTGAACGCCTATACAGACGGGGATGACTTCACGGTGCTCAAACTGGACAGCGCTGGCGCTTACCAGTGGCACACTTTCCTCGGCGGGTCTGGAAATGACACCGGCTATTCCATCGCCGGTGATGCAGCCGGGAACGTGTATGTGGCAGGGTCCAGTTCCGGCAGCTGGAACGGACCGGGCGCTACTGCGCCGCAGAATGCATATGCCGGGAATAATGATATCGTTGTGCTCAAATTGAGCAGCGCGGGGGCATACCAATGGCACACCTTCCATGGATCTTCATTCTTTGACGAGGCGACCGCCATTACCAGCGATGCGGACGGGAACCTGTATGTAGCGGGTTACGGCGACTCAAGTTGGAACGGGCCGGCATTGCAAGTACCCCTGAACGCATACAACGCCAATTTCGACATCACGCTGCTGGCGCTGGACAGCGCAGGCGCCTACAAGTGGCATACCTTTTATGGCTCGACGGATAACGATTTCGGGCTGTGCGTGGCCGGGAACCTGCATGTAGCCGGGTACAGCAGCACCACCTGGAACGGGCCGGGAGCGGCTGCTCCGTTGAACGCCTTTGCAGGCATCGAAGAGATCACCGTGATCCAGCACAAGTTCTCCAGGACGTACTACTCAGCAGGTGACCTGGACGGCTGGATCCTGGAATCCGGCGAGACCACGAATGCAGGCGGCACGAAGAACGCGCTCGACACCACCCTGCGCCTGGGGGACAACGGTGCCCGGAAGCAGTTCAAGAGCATCCTATCCTTCAATACCAGCAGCCTGCCCGACAACGCTGTGCTTGGCTCGGTCACGCTCAAGCTCAAACGTCAGGGCATCACCGGCGGCGGTAACCCGGTCAGTATGCTCCAGGGTTTCAAGGTTGATACCAAAACCGGCACCTTTGACGCTTCGGCCCTGGAATTGTCCGACTTCGCGGCTGTGGCCAGCAAATCATCCGGCCCGTTCGTAATCGCCCCCGTCAGCGGCTGGTACAACATCAACCTGAGCGGGGCAAAGGGCTATGTCAATAAACTGGCCGACAGTAATGGGCTGACCCAGATGCGTCTGTATTTCAAGCTGGATGACAACAACAATGCCGTGGCAAACTTTATCAGTCTCTACAGCGGCAACGCGGGCACAGTTCTCTCCCGCCCGCGGCTGATCATCGAATACTACCTGCCGTAGGCCCCTGGAGGAACGGCCGGATCGACGTCTGAGATCGTTGTCACACAAGACCTCACAGGTCTGCAAGGCCTATGAGGTCTATCATTCCCGGCGCGGAAGCCGTTACTGCACGAGCAGGGTCAGGCCGCAAGGTGAGGGATTCCAAAGATATGACATTCAACACTTGGGGCGGAAGCCTGAATTTGTATAATTTAATTTGGGCCGCGTGCCGCAAGGCCTCGGCCCAGCTGCGGAGGAATAACTTTAGTGGTGATCCTCCCCGCGCGGGCAAATGACAGTCCGCAATGACGTTCGATATCGTTCCCGAAACAAGGAGCCCCCCATGAAACCCATTTCCCGCTTCCTCTTCATCCTGGCAATCATCGCCGCGGCGATGGGACTGCAAGCCACGCCGGGGCAGGGCCAGGCCTCAGACCCGGTGGCGGAGCAGAACCTGGACCTCGATCCATACGGCCGCGTGGTGGATTTGGTATTCGATCAGGACCTGGACCTGGAAGCGCCCTGGGATCGTTTCCGCTTCGACATGGACATGGTCCAGCCGCTTTCGAGGGACGGGGGCGCCTTCGTCAGGGACATCACCGGGGACAACGTGCCGGACCTGTTCCTGACCAGCTGGTCGAGCGAACTGCTCTTCTTCCCCGGCCTCAGCGGCAGCCCGCGCCGGTTCGGGGAGGGAAGATACCTGCGGCACACCGTTGCCGGCGTGACGGAGGACTC
>CAYLXB010000029.1:0-37941 GCA_964387495.1 uncultured Anaerolineaceae bacterium | reverse complement strand
CAAAAAGATCTGGCTGGCATACTCTCCCACAACAGCAGCCTTTCGCTGCTCCTTAAAGCGCACCAGACGCATCTCCTCATCACTGTATTTTTCATACATCCCATTGCGCGGCGAACCGCGCCCATCCGTCACAACCACCCCGCTAAACCATTGCTCATCTTTCTGGAAGCACTCCAGAATTGGCTGTGCAGCCATGATCTCGATATCATCCTGGTGGGCAGCCACGCACAGATGCGTGGTGCGCTCCAACGCCTGATCCACAGGCAGGCAGTCAGGAATGAAAACCTCAGCCATTTCCAGGTGGAATCTCACAGTGGCACCTCCGATAAACCGGGAGCAGGCAAACTCGCCGCTGCAATGGATTGGCCAACCCGGCGGCTTTTTTCATCCGGGAGTTGGATCCTGATTCGGCCGAACAAATCGGGGAATTCGGTCTCCAAAACCTGCACTGCACCCTCCAGGATCAAATCGCCACCGCATCCCGATGTACAGCGTCCCAGGATCAACACATGCTGGATGTCGTAGAAATCGGCATAATGCGCCAGGCCATAACCCACGTAGATCCCCATGCTTTGCCAGATCTTTACTGCACCCTCATGGCCGGCTTCCAGTTTCTCCTGCACGAACTTGAGCTTGTCAGCATCCGTTCGGTCAACCGGGATTTCGATGCCGGCCCTTGAAGCCAGGCGGAAAACACACTGCTGGGAGAAATACGAAGCTCCGCATCCCCTGTCACCTGACCACTCATCCACAGGTGCATCCTGGCTGTAATCAACCGGGGCAAATGCCAGTTCATTCAACCACCCCATGATATGACCATCCAGGTTCACATAACCCGCTGCCTCACTGGAGCCAAGCGCAATACCTAGGATGCCGTTCTCTTCGATCGACATCGATCCGGCCAGTGCTGTTACATCCCCATCGTTGATGACTTCCAGCGGCACACCAAATTCATCACGAATGCGCAAAAATAGATTCTTGACCTCCCCAAATCGCTCTTTGGGAATGCTGCGAAAAAGGGAAGCAACCATGGGGTGATTGTCGATGTAAATCCCCGCCGAACTGCCGCCGATCGCGTCCACACGCGGCATTTTGGCTGCGGCTGTTTTCAGGGCAGACAAGATCTCCCGGTAATGATATTCCGGGTCGGCATGCTTGCGAGGCTCCCAGACCACCTCTTCACTATAGACCACCCGCCCATCCACAACCGCACTGACCTTGCGGTCCGAGGCACCCAGGTCGAATCCGATCCGGCAGCCTTCCAGGTGGCGGCCAAGTAGCTTCCCGGCCTCGCGTGAAGCAGGCACTTCCTCCGGCGCGCAGGAAATCGTTTCGAACCTCTGCTCGTAAACCTGCACGCCCATGAAGTCATGGTCGAAGCTGCGCTCGCCATCTGCTGCATAGCATCTGCTGATATACTCGCCGATTTCACGCGGCCCGCCGATGTAAATCCGAAATCCGCCCCGTTGCCATAACAGGAATTTAACCAGCCGCTCAATGTAATAAAAATTCATCCCTGCATGTGGGTGCTCAGCCGGCAGGACCTTTGTCTCGAAGCGGGACACCTCGCCGTCACATCGTTCCAAGCCGATGACCAGCGGTGTGCCTGTTGAAGCAGTTTGTGCCTGGAAATTTCGATTAGCCAGGATTGCTGGACGAAAATTCTCATCCAGCGGAGGCTGAAGTCTGGGACGGATCAAAGGTAACCGGTCTGACATAAGGAAGCACCCTAATCAACTGCCCGATTGAAAAGCAGGGAGTAGTCATCCAGCAGCATCAGTGCAGAAGCCCCCAGGATACTGCCGCGGAATTCCAATTTTCCGATTTCAAGTTGTGTATCCTGCGCCATGCGGGTCAACGCGGCCTCCCGCATGGACTCTTCGATTGATTTCAGCCACGGTTCTCCAAAGCGCGTCATATCTCCCGTCAGCACAATTTTCTGGATATTCAATATGCCGATCAGGCTGGCAATTGATATACCCAGGTAATGGCCCGCCTCCCGGACAACCCGCAGTGCCAGGGGATCACCTTTCTGGAATGCTGTCACTACGGAATCGAGGGAAATGTTTTGTGGCTCCCGGGCCAACGGTGAACCGGCATATTCAGGGGCCAAAAGCTGCACGCGTTGCACCACAGCCCGCGCACTGGCAACCGTCTCCAGGCAGCCCCGTTTGCCGCAGCGGCAAACCAGTCCATTCTCCTGCACCACCACATGGCCGATCTCACCGGCCCCCCCGCCGTCTCCCTGGAACAGGCGCCCGTTGATTAGTATTCCCGCCCCAATGCCATGTCGTGCATTCACAACCACTAGGTTGCCGTCGGGCTTGTGGCTTCCTCCATGGACAAATTCGCCAATGGCATTTGCCTGGCTGTCGTTTAGAACTGAGACTGGCAGGTGATAACGCTCTTCCAGCAGGTGCGCCAGAGGCAGGTCTTGCCAGTCGAGATTGACGGCATTGACCACGACTCCATCGCGAGTATTGACCAGCCCTGGCGTTCCAACCCCAATACCGACAATTGGCCGCCACTCTTTCTTCACCAGCTGGTCCAGGATCTGGTAAACGAACTGTAGCGCTTGCTGGCCATCGCTCCCACTGACAGGAATTTCGACAGTATTCTTGGTCTCTCCCCTCAGGTTGACAACTGCACCAATAAACTTGTCTTGTGCCAGGTTCAGGCCGATCAAATACCGGGAATCTGCAATCAGGCTCAATAAAATGGGAGATTTCCCGCCGATGGATGAACCATATCCAACTTCCGCAACCAGCCCCTCCTCAATCAAGTTCGCCACCATATCCGAAACAGTTGCACGGGTCAGCTTTGTGACGCGGGCAATCTCTGCACGGCTGATCTCCCGGTGGGCAAAGATCGTTTTGAGAACAAGGTCTTGATTGTGCTGCCTGGTCTTTTGATGGGTGGCTTTTCCGTTCGACATATACAACTGCCTCGATACTTTGTAAATTTATTGAACTTACAAAGTGATTGTATAATGAATCAACCGGGAAATCAATAGCTTTTTTGGAAATGAAGGAAATTTTAAGGTTACAATATCACCATCGGAACAATCCGTCTAGAAATCATAGACAACCCAGGAATGCCATTGAGGAGACCCGAAGATGTTCGATCCAAACAGATATCGGGAACGATGCGAAAACTACCTGAGCCAGGTATTAGGCTGCCAGGTGGTACTTATCCTGGCAGAACGACTGGTACAGAGCACACGTGAAGCACCCTGGCGGTTGGATATCAGGGCCGGCGGGGTGGTAAAGTCGTATGTACTCCAATTGGATGCAAGAGGCATCGAGTATGAATATCGCGTGCTTAAGGCCATGGAAGCAATCCCCCTCCCCACACCACGGGTATACGGTTTGGATTTGCAGGGAGATGCACTTGGCACACCCTGCTTCTTCAGCGATTTCATCGTGGGCGAGTCTCTGCTGGAGGCGCTGGAAGCAGGCGAGGCCTGGGCCGAGACGTTGTATATGGATGCGGTCTGCGCCCTTCAAGCAGTTACAGCCGGTGATTTGGGAGTCCTGGCAGAAGAGCTGACCCACGAAACTGCCAGGGATGTGCTGGAAGATGCGTACGACTTTCTCAAGGGACAATCGCTCCCCATCGCAGAAGCAGCCTATGCAGCCCTGAAGGCCGATATGCCAGCGCTGCCCCCAGTGTGCTTCAGCAATGGCGACCTGTGGGTGGATAATTTTCTCTTCAAGGATAGAAAATTGTCAGGGGTGATCGATTTTCAGAACGCATCCTTCAGTGATCCAATCTACGAGTTCTTGTTGTCATTCTTCGCCTCACCGGAACTGCAAGGACGCGGCACAGAGGCACGGTTCTGCCACCGGATCGGAGCTGACCCCGCCCTCCTCGATTGGTATCATGGTTTGGAATATTTCGACACATTACGCTGGGTGCTGCTGAGCGGCAAACCATTCGTCCACCATACAGCCGAAAGCCTCCAGGCAGACTTGAAGAAGTGGCTGGAGGCTGTTCAATCATAAACAGGCAAGTTTGGCTACATACCAAAAGGAGTCATACGAAATGGATGATACCCAGGATATCGACACTCTGATTAGTGCCCTATATGAAACTATCTGTGGCCCGGCAGGTCAGGAACGCCAGTGGGAACGAATGCGTGCTCTTTTTTTCCCTGGAGTGCACATGATCCGGACTTCCCTTGACCAGGATGGCATTCCCCAGGCAAAGGTCATGGATGTTGAAAAATACATTACCTCCACGTCGGTTTTTTTCCAGGAGCAGGGCTTCTTTGAATGGGAGGTCGCCCGCCGGACGGATAAATTCGGCAATATCGCCCATGTTTTCAGCACCTACGAAGCGCGCTATGCCCCCAATAATCCCATTCCCTTCAAACGCGGCATCAACAGCATCCAATTATTTCATGATGGCCAGCGCTGGTGGATCATGAACATGCTCTGGGACAACGAGCGTGAAGACAACCCCATGCCAGAGATCTATTTACCGAAGTAAGGGCTTTCAATCCAGGGCTGTCGCGGTTCACCCTGCAGGATAGGCCTAAGGCCCCCACCTCGGTTGGTAATCGCAGTAATCGTTCTCGGTCACCCGGCGTAAATCCGTCCCATCCACTCGCAGGATATAGATTTCACATCCATTCACCTCGTAATTATCGAAGTATGAGGTGAAGGCCACCCATTGGCCGTCCGGAGAAAATGACGGCCCCTGTGAATTTCCTCCCGACGGGGATAGTTGGCGTGGCCCTGAACCATCCGGGTTCATGGTAAAGAGTTCACGTTGCCAGGGTTTGCCGGAATATGTGACGATTACCCCCAGCGGAGACCAGTCGCTCCGGCCGCGCAGGGCAGGCAGGTCGCTGACCTGTCGCAGCCCGGAGCCATCCACGTTCACACTGAACAACTGGCTCGAATCGTTGACATAAGAAGCAAACAGGATTTGCCGGCCATCTGGCGACCAGGTCGGGTCCCAGGCTGCGACCTTGGATACCTGCCGCAGATTGCTTCCATCCCGGTCCATCAACCAGGTGGTGGGCCTTTCGGGATCGGTTGTGAAACGGGTGAACGCAATTGTCCGCCCATCCGGGGAGATCTCAGGCGCGTTCAAATCACCGATTGCATTGGTCAGGACCTCGCTTTCATTTGTAATTAGATTGAACTCGTAGATCTCATACCGCTTGCTTTGTTTGTTGTAAGCCGAATAGACCACACTCTTCCCATCCGGCGCAAGGGACGGATAGTAATGGCGGATGTCATCCTCGTTTGTCAACCGGCGGTAGCCAGAACCATCCGCGTTGACAATGCAGATCTGTTCGTTGGATAAATTCCGATCCAACTGGCAGGTCAAGACGATCTGGCCGGTCGGTTCCTGGGTCGGTCCGGGCGTGACGGCAAACGGTACCTCACTGGCACTCGCCTGCGGTGTGAGGGCTTGCAGGGTGGCCAGTAGGTCAGGGAGCGGTGCTGGTCCAGGCAGGTTGCAGGCCAGTACAAACATCAAAAGCCCGGTGAGGCTCAGCAGACGTTTATGCACAGTTACCTCAATCTGTCACAGTTCATCCGGCAAAACAAAACGAAATCATTCTCAACCACAAAACTCCCGGACAGTTGCCAGGTACATCTCTGCACAGGTCATCATGCTGGACAGGTCTACCCATTCTTCGACCGCATGCGCTCCGCCGCCGGAAGGCCCAAACAGCACAGACGGCACACCTGCTGCTGAAAGAAGTGCCGCGTCGGTCCAAAACGGCACCCCGGAAATCTTAAGTGGCTGGTGCAGCACTTTTCCGGCGGCTGCCTGGAGCGTCTGGGCGATATCTGCATCTTCCGGGGTTTCCAGCGGGGA
This sequence comes from uncultured Anaerolineaceae bacterium, assembly GCA_964387495.1. Classification (GTDB taxonomy): domain Bacteria; phylum Chloroflexota; class Anaerolineae; order Anaerolineales; family Villigracilaceae; genus DSXF01. The sequence goes on along the minus strand of CAYLXB010000029.1, from coordinate 32,103 downwards.
GCGGTCGAGGCATCTGGAAATCACTGCCTTGAAGGCAGGGTCTGAGTGCCGGATATTTTGGATGATTTCCTGCAGTTCGGCTTCCACGCTTTCGGGTGTTTCGCCAGGAAGCGTCCGGCGCTCGACGAAAAGATGGCAGCGCTCCGGGTAGGTGGAAGGTTCCTGCCCGCCCTGGATGGTCGAAGCATGCAGGGAGCCGCTGCCCAGCAGGGGGTGGCTTGGCCGGGAGAGGAGCCTCTTATTAAGTTGCTCCAGGGCAACCAGGACGGGTCCCATCTTGGCAATCGCATCCACACCCAGGTCCGGGCGCGATCCGTGAGCAGCCTTGCCGAGAGTCTCGATTTCGAGCCAAACAAAGCCGCGATGTGCCAGGATCAGTTGAAGTTCGGTGAACTCCGCCACGATGGCACCATCCGCCCGGAAACGCTGCGCCAGTTCCAGCGTCCCCAGGCTGGCATACTCTTCATCAATTACCGCTGTAAAGATCACATTCCCGCGCAGATGTTGCTTTCGGGCGGCCGCGATGGCGTACATGCAGGCCGCCAGGCCGGCTTTCATATCATAAGCGCCCCGTCCATATAGCCGGCCATCCCGGATGACCGGCTGGTGCGGCTGCGGCATGTCCCCTGCCCCAACCGTATCCATATGCCCGTTGAGCAGTAGTGTTCTGCCCCCGCCGCTGCCATGTGCAATCCCGACCACATTCGGGCGGCCGGGAACTGTCTCGATGAACTGGACTTCCAGGCCGGCGCGTTCCAGCCAGCCGGCGATGAAACGGGCAATTTCCCCTTCCCCCGGCGCGCCGGGGCTCAGGTCGGGGTTGATCGAGTTGATTGCCACCAGATCATAGAGTAGTTGGTCGAGTTCTTCCATTTGCGTATCCTCAAAAATTCTTATGCTTGCCGGGCCGGTCATGGCCAGGCAAATCCTGAAGCAAATGATTTTTCCCCTTCATCGCTTCGAATATTCCATTCTCGGTCACAATCCATATCACTGGTACATCACGCTCGCCGTGCGGGATGGATTCCACTAGCAAAGCCTGGTAGATGATTCCCAGGCTGGTGCCCGTAAAATCCTTTAGAAAGCGGTCGAAATAGCCCCCGCCATACCCCAGCCGCCAGCCCTGGCGGTCATAGGCCAGGCCGGGCACCAGGGAAATCTGTACCTCCGCAGGTGGAATCTCCGGCAGGTCAGCCGCTGGCTCCAGCATACCGTACTCGTGCCGCACCAGGCGCGCCGGATCATAGGGATGGAAGGCCATGCGGTGGTTCTCTTCGGGCAGGACGCGCGGCACCAGCCAGCGCTTTTCGGGGCGGCGTTCCAGCAGGGGGAGCAGGTCCACTTCGCCGCGCATCGGCAGGTAGGTCAGGATCACATCTGCCTGCTGGAAAGCCGGCCAGGCCTCGATGTGGGTGCAGATGGCCTGGCCGGCAAGTTCGCGTCCCTCCCTGCCCAGTGCTTTACGGGTTTCACGGCACTGCAGGCGCAATGCCTTTTTGAGTTCCAGCAAAGAAGCAGGCATAGTCACACCTCCGCCGTTTCCAGGAACCTGGGCGGTCGGCGTACCTGGCTGGCCTGTTCGAACGCATATGCCAGGCGGATGAGCTTGGCTTCCTGCCAGGCCGCACCGATGAATGATAACCCCACCGGCAGGCCAAAAATGGTTCCGGCCGGCACTGTGATGTGCGGGTAACCTGCCACTGCCGGGGGAGAAGTACTTTCCATATCCCAATTGATCGAATCTCCGTTCACCAGGTCGATCATCCAGGCCGGGCCGCCGCTGGGCGTTACGATGGCATCCAGTTGATGGCTGGCCAGTGCCACATCCAGCCCCTCAGCGCGTGTCAGGCGCTGGTTCTTCTCCAGCGCCGCCAGGTAGCCTTTGCTGGTCAGTGCTCCTTTCTCTTGTGCCTGCAGCATGCGCTCCTGCCCAAAGTACGGCATGGTACGTTCCCTATTCTTCTCGTTGAACTGGATTACCTCCTGCAGGGAATGGACCGCCGAATCTGATCCGCGGCCGGCCAGGTAGGCGTTCAAATCTGCCTTGAATTCATAGAGCAGTACTTCCACTTCCGTCTTGCCGAACTTGTTGAAATTCTTGACATCCACCGGGTCGATCACCTCCGCCCCAGCTTGCTTAAGGATCGCGATGCACCGCTCGAAAACCGCCAGGATGCGCACATCCGTTCCGGCCATCTTGCGCGCCGCACCAATGCGAGCGCCCTTCAGCCCGCGCCCATCCAGGCTGGATCGGTAGCCGGTTCTCCTTGCCATTGCCGTCGCCGGATCACGCCCATCCCTGCCGCTCATGGCGCCCAGCAGGATGGCCGCGTCTGCCACCGTCCGCGCCATCGGCCCCGCCGTATCCTGGCTGTGCGCAATCGGTATGATGCCCGAGCGGCTGACCAGTCCCAGCGTGGGCTTGATCCCCACAATGCCGTTGGTCTGTGCCGGGCAGATGATTGAACCATCCGTTTCGGTGCCGACCGCCGCCGCACACAGGTTGGCCGCCACCGCTACGGCCGAGCCTGAACTGGAACCACAGGCTGAACGGTCAAGGGCATACGGGTTGCGCGTCAGTCCTCCGCGCGAGGACCAGCCGCTGATGGAATGGGTGGAGCGAAAATTGGCCCACTCGCTCAGGTTGGTCTTGCCCAGCAGGATGGCGCCCGCCGCGCGCAGGTGTTTCACCACAAAGGCATCCCGCGGCGCGACCGAACCTTCCAACGCCAGCGATCCGGCAGTGGTTTGCATCCTGTCGTGGGTATCGATGTTATCCTTGATCAGGATCGGCACGCCATGCAGAGGGCCGCGCACCTTTCCCGCCGCGCGTTCGGCATCCAGCCTGCCGGCAATTTCCAGCGCATCCTGGTTCAGTTCGAGGATTGCGTTGACCTTCTCGTCCACGGCTTCGATCCGTTCCAGGTACATCTCGGTCAGGCGCCGGGCGGTCAGTTCGCCGCTCTCCTGTTTGAATTGGATTTCGAGAATGCTCAATTCTTCCATGCAGTGCCTCCGTTGGGCATTTTTCCTTCACGCCAGTTCAGGACCAATTATAGCCAAAGTTACCCGTCCGCCAGCAGGATATCGCTGTAACCGCCCGCGTGATTGACCAGCTGCCCATCCTCAATGGTCAGAACGCGTTCCACGCTGCGGTCCAGGAAATACCGGTCATGCGAAATGACCAGCACGGTGCCGACGAAATCATCCAGCGCAGATTCAAGTACCTCCGCAGCGGGGATGTCCAGGTTATTGGTCGGCTCGTCCAGCAGCAGGAAATTGGCGCCCGAAAGCACCAGCAAGGCCAGTTGCAGGCGGCTGCGCTCGCCTCCGGAGAGTGTCGCCACCTTCTGCGTGCATTGCTGGTAGGAAAAAAGATAGCGCAGCAAAAAAGCCACGGCCGATGACTCGCTCATGCTGCCCGCATAACGCACGCTCTCGATCAATGTCTTGTCGAAGTCCAGGGTTTCGTGCTCCTGGGCATAATAACCGGTCCGGACGCTTGGCCCCAGGTAGATCTCCCCCGCATCGGGTTTTTCCAGGCCGAGGATCAGGCGGAACAAGACCGACTTCCCCGAGCCGTTCGGACCGATCAGGCCGACGCGTTCCCCATGCCACAGGGAGTGTTCCACATTGTTCAGCAGGGTACGCTCGCCGAAGGACTTGGACAGGCCGCGCAGCTCCAGCACCTTGTTCGAGCCGCGCCAGCCGTTCAGTTCCAGGCCCATGCGCCGGCGCTCGAGCAGAGGGCGGTCAAGACGCTCAATCCGCTCCAGGCGTGTTTTCATCGAACGCAGCCGGCTGGCGAACTTGTCGCTGACTTGTACCCACAGTTTATAACGTTTGAGCGCCATCTCCATGCGGCCGATCTCATGCTGCTGGACCTGGTACAGTTCCTCCTGACGCGCCAGGCGCTCTTCCTTGTCCAGCATATACGCCGTATAGTCACCGCTGAACGTGAAAAGTTGGCCGTCCTCGATTTCCGTGATGTGCGTTACGACTGCGTCCAGCATGTAACGGTCGTGAGAGACCATCACCACCGCGCCAGGGTAATCCCGAATCAGGCGCTCCAGATAGGCCTTGCCGGGCAGGTCGAGATGGTTATCCGGCTCGTCCAGCAGCAGCACCGCCGGGCGCAGCAGGAGCAGGCGCACCAGCCCCACCAGTTTCTTCTGCCCGCCGGAGAGCACCCCCAGCGGTTTCTCCAAGTCGGCTTCCGGCAGGCCCAGGCCCAGCAGCAATTCGCGCGTCCGCCCGGCATAGGTTTCTCCCTCCAGCGCGGCATACTCATCCAGAAGAGCCTGCTGGGTGGCCAGGGTGCGCGTCAGGATTTTCTCGTTTTCGTAGACGGCGGGCAGGCCCAGGCTTGCCTCGACCCGCTCCAGTTCGGCCTCGATCTCGGCGATGCGCGGATTCCCATCCAGCGCGGCAGCCAGGGCGGTCTGGTGTGGGTTCATTTCCGGGTGCTGGGGCAGGTAGCCGGCCGTCACCCCGCGGGCGCGCACCACTCCCCCGCCCGGTTCCGGGATATATTCGCCGGTGATCAGTTTAAGCAGGGAGGATTTGCCCGCCCCGTTCGGACCGATCAGGCCGATCTTCTGGTCATGCTGGATCTCCCAGATCAGGCCCCGAAAGATGGGCCGGGCGCCGAGGATCAGTGTAACATTGGAAAGAGAGATGGATATCATGAGTTTTTCCTAATTGTAGTAGATTAAACAAAAACGCCGCAGTTGCCTGCGGCGCAGAAATGGCAGAGAGATTGCATGATTTCTCCGGTCTACAGGCGCGTTTCGAGGACCCCCGCGCAAATAAAGCCGCGCATCCCGGTGAGATAGTGATACCGAAGAAAGTCATTGTTTCCAAACATGGCGGCGACATTATACCACACCCCTGTGCTATACTTCGTTCAAGAGCATATCCGGCACGCCGGGGATGGCCCCAAAATTCATCCGCCAGTTCCTGGTCGAACCCGAATCACCGTCTTGGAGGACACCCATGGAAGAAATTGAGAAACTCATCCAGCACCTGGACGAAGCCCGTGGCAGGATCGAAGCCATACTGCCGCGTGTTGATCCCAAGAAAGAGATCTACCCCGGCTGGACCATCCACCATTTCCTGGCTCACATGACCGGCTGGGATGATGCCGTCATCGCCTCCCTGCGCGCCCACATCGGCGGCAGCGAATCCGGTACCCCCGCGGCACGCGGCATCGACCACTTCAACGCCCAGACCATCGAGACGCGTGAGACGATCGATCTGAAAAAGGTCGAACAGGAATGGGTGCAGACCCGGCGCATCCTGAAAGAGGTCCTGCGCTCCATGCCCGAGGACAAGTTCCGCGAGGAAATCGTTGTGCCCTGGGGCGGGCGCGGCAGTGTCAGCCAGTTGATCGAGGTCTTCATCCACCACGAGTCCGAGGAACACGGCCCGGATCTGGAAAAGTGGCTCGAAAACCCGGATCATCCGCTGCCGGGCAGGCATTAGCCCGGCATGGCGCATCTGGTCAGTAACTTGAGAGTGTCGGGTTTATCAATCCATTCGAAGAAAAGTTGGATCTCGATGGCTGGTGAACACCCAATTCGATCCAAAGATTAACACAACTCCATCAATTCAGACCAGAAATATCTGATATGATTGCACGGGCTTCAATTGCCCGTGCTTTTTCGTTATGGAGGTACCTGTGAATATCCGCCCTGTCAAATCAGTGATCGAACCACAGCTCGTCATGGAAGGCGCAGGCGTGCTCCTGCGCCGCTCCATCGCCCCAAGTGCAGTCAATCCCTTCGACCCCTTCCTGCTCTTCGACCATTTTGCTTTCAACGATCCCGCCGAAGGCCCCCTCCGCGGCTTTCCCATGCACCCGCATCGCGGCATTGAGACCGTCACCTGCATGCTGGAAGGCTCCGTTCACCACCGCGACAGCTTGGGTAACACCGGCCTGATCGGTCCTGGTGATGTGCAGTGGATGACGGCCGGCGGTGGCATCCTCCACGAGGAGCTGCCGCGCCGCGGGCCGAACGGCGCAACCTACGGCTTCCAGTTATGGGTCAACCTGCCCGCCCGCCTGAAATGGTCCCGCCCGCGCTACCGGGAGGTCAGCGCCGGGAACATCCCTGCCGTGGAAGAGAACGGCGTCCGGGTGCGCCTGGTGGCCGGCTCCCTGGGTCAGGTGCGTGGCCCGGTGACCGAAATCGCTGCCGATCCAATTTACATGGACGTGGCACTCCAGCCTGAGGCTGTGTTTACCCACCCCCTACCCACCGGGCACACCGCCCTGGCTTATGTTTTCGAGGGCACCGGTCAATTCGGAAACGAGACGGTTGAATCCGTCCACATGTTGGAATTTGGCCCGGGAGACCACATCCGGGTCGGGAGCGAAACCGGCGTACGCTTCATGCTCATTGCCGGCGCGCCCATTCGCGAACCGATCGCCCCCTATGGCCCATTCGTCATGAACTCTCGCGCAGAGATTCAGGAAGCCCTGAACGACCTGCGCGCCGGCACCTTCATCTGGAACGAAGCCGACTCCCGCTTCACCAGCTGAAAGGGCATTTCCCGCGTCGGGTTGTTATGAGATAATCGGGGGCATGCCAAAAAAGACCGTAGTCCACTTTGGAGAACGCATCGGGCGGCTGGGCAGCCTGCGCATTGGCTGCTCCGCCGTCATTTTTGACGACCGGCGCCGCGTCCTGCTCACCCGCCGCACCGATAACGGCCAGTGGTGCCTGCCGGGCGGCGCCATGGAAGCCGGCGAATCCGTCGCGGAGACCTGCGTGCGTGAAATCCGGGAAGAGACCGGCCTGCAGGTGCGCATGGTTCGCCTCATCGGCGTCTACAGCAACCGCGACGCCCTGGTTGAATACCCGGATGGCAACAAGGTCCAGATCGTGGTACTCAACTTCGAGACCGAAGTCACCGGCGGGACGATGGGCCTTTCCGACGAAACGACTGGCATCGGCTACTTTCCGATGGACGAGATCGAGGCCATGGACTTGCTCGGCAATCACAAACAGCGCATCCGGGAGGCACTGTTGGAACAGGAAGCGGCCATCTTTCAATAACCGGAATTTTCCTCCATCCTCTCCGCTACCCCCACCGCCAGCCGCGCCAGCCCCAGCGTCAACGCAAACGCACCCGCTGGCAGCAACCCCGCTGAATAATTGTAAAGCGCCGTCCCCATCGCCGGGATGAAGAAAACGATGTTGAAGATGCCCACCGCCGCCAGGCTGAAAACCATCGGCGACCAGCTTACAAAAGTCATGACCAGCAGCCCCAGCACTTTGCCGCCCAACCTGCGGGCGCGAAAGTAGATCAACGCCCCGCAGGCCGTCAACAGGAAACCGGCTGCCAGGCCGGTCGGGCTGAACACGACCGCCTTCGAAATGATCGTCACCTGGTTCAGCCGCAGCAGGGTATAAACGCCCTGCAGGAACGCTGCCCCAGCCCCAATTGCCAGGGCAGAGCGGAGCATGCGCCAGGGGATGTGCTTCCTGAGCGCCTGCCAGCCGCACCATGCCAGCGGAATGCTGAGAAAGCCCAGGGCGATGATATCCCCGCCAGCCTGCGGGCTGAAGAGCAAGACGTCATCCAGCGAGTCGAGCAGGATGTCCGTTGGGAACCAGTACCAGGGGGCCTGCCGGCGCAGCCGCAGCGTGAGTTCGCCGCCGCCCTGCGCCAGCAGGATGTACTTGTCCTCGCGAATGTCGGCCATCTGCAGGCGGCTGTTGTAAAAAGGGTCCCCCTCGGCAGTAGCCGTGATCCCCTTGACCTGCACGAAGGAGTACGCCGCCCCGCCCGCAATGCGGATTGGCACGATGCCGGCCGGTACATCTTGATAGCTCAGGATGCGCCAGGAACCTTCCTCGCGGTCTTCCACCAGTTGGTACGGCGGACGGGGCTGCAGCGCCGCCCGCGGGTCGCCCAGCAGGTACTGGTAGGGGAAGTGTGCAAAACCCTGCACGGTGCCGCGGTTCTGCACCTGCAGGGCGTGGCCAATGGGGAAGTCCGGCCAGGTGTGGCGGAAGGGCAGCCCATCGAACTGCCCCATCAAATATCCTTCATTGGGGCTGAACACAAACCCGGAATAGATGGCCGCCCCCTGGTCGACAAAACCCAGGGCGATCGAATCCTCTTTCCAGGGCTGCAGCGTCTGGCAGCTGCCGGTGGTAATCACAGCCGCCTCGAGAGCAGGCACATCCCCGGCCGCAAGCGTGGTCGCTTCATCCAGCCTCAAATACCTGCTCGCCCCGTGCCCGGTAAAGGTCAGGTAATCTGCCGCCTCCAGCGCACGGGTGAGGTTGCTTTTTGTCAGGGGTTGTACGCTGGCCTGCTCCCCCTGCAGGGCCATGATCCGCCCTTCTTCAATGTGCGCCGCCGGGTTGGCGGCATTGACGATGAAAAGGCTCTGACCTCGAACCTGCGTCCGCCGCTCCCACAGCGCCCGCGCCCCTTCGAGTGTGGAGGCGGTGATCAGCCCCGTGGAAATCGCTTCAGGCTGCTGCTTCATGGCCAGCCCGAACTCGATCAGCCTGGCTTCCGAAAGAGAGCCCGGCGCAGCCACCCACAGCAGGAAGGCCGGACGGCAGGCCAGCGCCTCTTCCAGGTTCTGGACAAGAAGGGCATTTTCGGCCGCCGCGATCTCCTCGGCCAGCGGGGAATAGGGATCCCCCGCTTCAGCCAGTACCACCAGCTCACAGCCGGCCGGCAGGTCGCCAGAGGATACAGCTACGCCCGCCTCCGGCCGGAGGCACAGTCCCAGGGTCGTTGGAACCAGCAGAGCCAGGCCGGTGAACAGGGACAGCAATTTTTGGGGCATATCGACTCCAGATTCGGGGGGCTGCCGCTATCCCGGCAGTCCGTCCAGCACCTGTTTCAGTGTATTCCGGTAAGCGCGGAAGGCCTCCCGCCCCGCCTCCGTCAGGCGCAGCATGGTGTTCGGGCGCCGGCCTTTGAAGGATTTCTCCACTTCGATATACCCGGCCTCTTCCAGTTTGGTCATGTGCGTCGAAAGGTTGCCCCACGTCAGCCCGGTCTGGTTCATCAGGAAGATGAAGTCGGCGCTCTCGACTACGTACAGCAGGGCCATCAGCATCAGCCGCGCCGGTTCGTGCACCAGCCGGTCGATCTCTGCCAGGCGGGCCAGTTCTGGGTGCGGTTCAGCGGGCATCGTTCACATCCGGCAGGGGATTCGTCCGCAGGAATCGTACCAGGTAGACCGCGCCCACCAGGATCACAGCCGCCGCAGACAGCCCATACAGGCCAACGCCAATGTCCACCTGCCACTTCGTCCGCAGGTACAGGTCCAGCGGCATCGGGATGGCAAACATCAGTCCGATGAAATACAGCCGCTCGAATTCCATGAAATAGCCCATCAGCCCGAAGACGACCAGCACGTTGAGCACATACACCACCGGGACGATTGGCCGCCAGGTCAAAGTCGGATCCGGCTGGCCTGCTCCGAAGAACGCCGAGACGAACCACACCCCCAGCCCGAACAATACCGAGATGAACAGCACCAGGGCCGTCTTCCTGCGGCGCTTCTGGCGTTCCGGGCCAAACTTCGCCTGCCCGATGCGTGGCACCGTGATGAAGCGCTTTCCCAGCACGAGAAAGAGCATCGCTGCCACCATTACACTGACATAGATCGTCGTGCGCAAGCCTTCCGTCATCACCAGCTGGTCGAGCAGGTGGCTGAGGCCCATGGATAGCAGGATCAGGCCCAGGTAGATATCCCACAGGCCGTCCTCGAATGTGGCCCGCCAAGCCCGGCGCTCAATTTCCTTCAAGTTGATCTGCTCGGACATTTTACACTCCAATCACTTTGCAAAAACATTATACTTTGCAATACAAAGTTATTTGTATTATACAGCATTTACACAGTCTGTCAAGCCCCTGTATAATGGGGTCAGATACCAGACAGCGGAGAAAACATGCTTAATCCAACCCTCGACCTGATCCACGCCCACGGTTCCGTGCGGCACTACAAACCCGACCCCCTGCCGGTTTCCATGATCGAGACCATCGTCACCGCCGGGCAGCGCGCCTCGACCTCCTCCAACCTGCAGGTCTACTCGGTCATCGCGGTGACCGAAGCCGCCGCGCGCCAGCGCATGTCCGAGTTATGCAACGGGCAGAAGCACGTCGCCGAAGCCCCTGTCTTTCTGACCTTTTGCGCCGACCTGGCCCGGCTCGAACGGGTCTGCGCCATGCGCGGCTACACCCAGAGTGTGGAACACACCGAAAGTTTCCTGATTGCCGCGACGGATGCCGTCATCATGGCCCAGAACGTGGCCCTGGCTGCTGAGTCTCTCGGCCTGGGCATTTGCTACATCGGCTCCCTCCGCAACAATCTGCTGGAAGTGATTGAACTGCTTGGCCTGCCGCGCCTGGTCTTCCCCATCACTGGCATGACCGTCGGCTGGCCGGTCAAGCCGCCGCGCATCCGCCCGCGCCTGCCCCTGTGTGAAATATTTCACTGGGAGAAGTACCAGCCCCCCATGGATGAGGCCCTGCGCGAATACGACCGCACCATGGCCGCCACCGGCATCTACGACCAGCGCCAAGTGCCCGTACCCAGCAAACCGGAACAGGTGGAAGACTATGGCTGGCTGGAACACTCCGCCCGGCGTGTCTCGCGGGCCGTCCGGACCGGGCTGCGGGCCGCACTGGAGCAGCAGGGTTTCGGCTTGAAGTAGCCGCATGCAGGCCATCAGCCGGGTGCAGCGGGACAGGAATTCGGCGCGGCATGCGTACAACCGCATGAGTCGTTGGTACGACCTGTTCGCGGCCAGCGAGACAAAGTTCAGCCAGGCCGGCCTGCATCTGCTGGACATCCGGCCGGGAGAACGCATCCTGGAAATCGGTGCGGGCACGGGTCAGGCACTCTCCTGGATGGTTGCTCGCGGCGCCCGCCCCACGGCCCTGGACATTTCCGAAGGGATGCTGTACAAAGCCTGCCGGCGTATGCAGTCTGGTGTTCAGGCAGGTCAATTGGATTTCGTGCAAGCGGATGGGCTGGAGTTGCCGTTCCCGGCAGCTGCCTTCGAGGCAGCCTTCGTCGCTTTCACCTTGGAGCTGTTCGACACCCCCGAAATCCCGCTCGTGCTGGCCGAATGCCGCAGGGTCCTGCAGCCGGGTGGGCGGCTGGGAGTCGTTTCGTTGGCAAAAGAAGCCCGCCCGGCAGTCCACGTCTACGAATGGTTCCATGCCCGCCTGCCCTCCTTGGTGGACTGCCGGCCCATTTTTGTCCGGGAGTCCGTGCAGGCCGCAGGTTTCGGAATCCAGGCTTGTGTTGTAAAATCCATGGGAGGTTTGCCCGTCCAAATCGTCGTTGGGAGAAGACCATGAACACACTATCCGAACTCAGCCCGTCTGCGCAGAAAGTGCAGGAAACCCTCACCAACCTGGGCTTTGCCTGCCGCGTGATCGAATTCACCGAGAGCACGCGCACCGCCCAGGAGGCCGCCGACCGCGTCGGATGCACCTTGGGACAGATCGTCAAATCGCTCATCTTCAAAGGCCTGGCCAGCGGCAAGCCAGTGCTGGTGCTGACCAGCGGCTCGAACCGCGTGGATGAGAACCGCATCAGCGCCTGCGCCGGCGAAGCCATCGGGCGGGCGGATGCCGACTTCGTGCGCGCTATGACCGGTTTCGCCATTGGCGGTGTGCCGCCCCTGGGGCATGCCCAGCCCATGGAGACCTACTTGGACGAAGACCTGCTCCAATACCCCACCATTTGGGCCGCTGCTGGCACACCCAAAGCCGTCTTCGAATTGACCCCCGCCGACCTGCAGAAGATGACCCGGGGAAGAGCCGTGCAGGTCAAATGAGCCTGGAGCAGATCCATAACTTCCTGGCTTGTTCCGACACCCTGCTCACCGGCGGGCAGCCGTCGGAAGAGCAGCTGCGCGCAGCTGCCGCGGCGGGCGTGCAGGGAATCATCAACTTGGCCTTGCCTACCAGCGATAATGCCCTGCCCGATGAGTCCGGCCTGGTGCGTTCCCTCGGCATGGAATACATCCACATCCCCGTGGTCTGGGAGAATCCCCGCCGCGCCGACCTGGAACAATTCATGGATGCCATGGATGCCCGCCGGGAGCGGAAACTGCTCGTCCACTGTGCGGCCAACTATCGCGTCTCCTGTTTCGTTGCCCTCTGGCGCATCCTGCGCCTGGGCTGGAAGCCGGAGCAGGCCTTCGAGGACATGCGGCGCATCTGGCAGATCGAAACCTATCCCGTCTGGCAGGTGTTCGTTCGGGAATGTCTCTCCGGCCCGGAATAAAAAAGACAAAAAGCAATGAAGCCCCTGCTGGAGGTCGTCTTGCTCTTCCTGCGTCTCGGATTCACTGCCTTCGGCGGGCCGGCCGCGCATATCGCCATGTACCACGACGAGGTGGTCAAACGCCGCCGCTGGCTGGACGAACAGCATTTCCTCGACCTGCTTGCCGCCTGCAACCTGATCCCCGGCCCAAATTCGACCGAGATGGTCATCCACATCAGTTACCTGCGCGCCGGCTGGCCGGGGTTCTTCCTGGGCGGGCTTGCCTTTATCGTACCGGCCGTGGGCATTGTTCTGGCGCTGGCCTGGGCCTACGTCCGCTACGGCAGTACCCCCCAGGCCGCCTGGTTGATGTATGGCATCCAGCCGGTCATCCTGGCAGTCATCGGGCAGGCGCTCTGGGATTTGGGCCGCAAGGCCATCCGGGATAAATTCGCCGCCCTGGTCGCGCTTGCTGTCCTTGGGCTTCATTTCCTCGGTATCCACGAACTGCTCCTGCTGGCCGCCGGCGGGTTGATCGTGATGCTGGTGCGGAACCGGAACAGCCTATTACCCCGCCGCGGCATGACCGCCCTGTTGCCGGTCTTTGGCTTCGGCTTGGCCGGCAGTGCACTGGCTCCTTTTGGGTTGCCGGCCTTGTTCATGGTGTTCCTCAAGATTGGCGCCATCCTGTACGGCTCCGGTTACGTCCTGCTCGCCTTCCTGCGCGCCGACCTGGTCGAACGCCTGGGCTGGCTGACCGACCAACAGTTACTGCAGGCCATTGCCGTGGGGCAGATCACCCCCGGCCCATTGTTCACATCCGCCACATTCATCGGGTACCTCTTGGGCGGGTTGCCCGGCGCCCTGCTGGCAACCCTGGGCATCTTCCTCCCGGCCTTCATCTACGTGGCCATCAGTAACCCCCTCATCCCGCGCCTGCGCGCCTCGCCCTGGACTGGGGCCTTTCTGGATGGCGTCATCCTGGCCTCCCTTGGCCTGATGGCGGCTGTCAGCCTCCAGATCGGGAAAACTGCCATACCCGACCTGCCGGCCGCGCTGATCGCCCTGGTTGCGTTGGCACTTCTCCTCCGCTGGAGAATCAACGCCACCTGGCTGGTGCTGGGAGGGGCTGCGCTCGGCTTTCTCGGGGGCTGGCTGCGCTAACAAAACTGTCGGGAGGCGGGCCGCCTGAATCGGGTAGAAAGAGCGTAAAATACTGTTGTAATGAAATGACAGGATCGATCCGATGGTTTATTTGTGCCAGGAGAAGCTGCCATGTCGAACAACCCCGCCGGGAACGCCACCGGAATATACAGCAAATACGTCTTCGATGTCCTCTTGAAGCACGAGATCGCCCGAACAGCCCGTTTCCCAAGCCCGCTTACCCTGCTGCGCATCAGTCTGGCGCCCAACAACCATCCGCAGGAAACCCAACAGGTTGCCCTCGATTTCATTGCCAACATCCTCAACAAGTTCCTGCGCTCTTCAGACATCCCGGCCAGTCACGAGAACAGTTTTTTGGTGCTCCTGCCACTGACCAATCAGGAAGGCGGGCAGGCTGTCTGCAAACGGCTGCTCAGCCGTTCCAACGATGCTGTTACCGCCCCCGCTGGGGTGATCCTCAAGCCCAATATTTGCATCGGGATGACCTGGCGTGCAGGCGGGGGCGACATCGATGCTCAAGTCCTGATGCAGGAGGCCGCCGACGCACTCGCTTATGCCCAGAGGCAGGGGCCGCAGTCCGTTGTCTCCTATGCCGAACTTCAACAACAGTATCTCAAGAATTTCTAACCATGTCACTCCGCTGCCGTTCGATCGAACCATCTCCTGAGTTCCCTGCCAGGAGGCGGTCTGTCATCAGGAAGAGTTGCTTTTGAGGAAGTGGCATACCCCGTAAGCGAAATAAGTATAGTATGATTAACAGGTAACCATGACAAACGCCTCCGCTTTCCTGTTCATCGTATTCATGGCCGTCAGTACGGCCACCGGCATCCTCCTGCTGGCACGGGTGTGGAAAGTCCGCAGGGAGCCGGGAGCATACAGCCTGATGGGGAGCATCCTGTGCCTGGTTATTTGGACCTTTACATATGCGCTTGAGATCGCCAGCACGGATATCGGTGTGAAAACATTCTGGCTGAAAGCGGAATACATCGGCATCCCGTTTATCTCCCTGGCAATCTTCAGTTTCGGGTTGACCCACAGTGAAGGCGGTAAATGGCTCAGTTGGAACCGCCTGGCTCTGCTGGCGATCGTACCCGGGCTGACTTTCATCCTGGCGCTCACGAATGAGCATCACAACCTGCTCTGGACTCAGATCACTCCCCCGCCTGCTTCCGTCGGGCCTCTGGCCGTGGAACACGGCCTCTGGTTCGTGATCTACGCCGTCTACTCCTACGCGCTCCTTCTGTTTACAGCCTTTTTCTTCGTCCGGGTGGCGGTTCGCAAGCGAGGCATCTATCGCAGTCAGGCGCTGATCATGCTGGTAGGCATGCTCGCCCCGTGGATCGGGAACGTTATCTATCTGTTTCAACTTTCACCTCTCAAGGCCTACGACTGGACGCCGCTGGCATTCACCCTGACCGTCCTCGCCCTGGAAATCGGCTTCACCCGTTATCGTCTGGTGGATATCGCCCCCTTTGCCCAGGCCACAATCTTCAACGCCATGCTGGATGCAGTCCTGGTGGTGAACAACCAGGACAATATTGTGGAGGCCAACCCGGCTGCCGAACGTGTCTTTGGCATGGATGAGGCCTTTCTGATCGGCAGGCACGTCGTCGAACTCTTCCCGGAGTGGAGCAATTGGACCCATGTGACCCGTCCCCGGTCTGAGACGAGCCGGGAATACCGTCTCCCTGACGACCCGGAACAACGCGTCTTCAATCTGCGTCTCGAGAACATCACCAACCGGCGCGGCCAGACCACCGGTTACCTCACCATCCTGACCAACATCACCCGCAACGTCAATGCTCAGAGCATGATGCGCCTGCTGGTGGCTGCCCTGGAGGCAGCCCAAAACGGGGTGCTCATCACCGACCAGCAGGGTATGGTCCAATGGGTCAACCCGGCCTTTACCCAGTTGACCGGCTTTGAACGCAACGAGATCATCGGCCATACACCCGGCCTGCTGAATTCAGGCAGGCAGCCCCCGGAATTCTACGCAGACCTTTGGGGAAAAATCCTGAACGGCCAGGTCTGGCACGGCGAACTGATCAACCGCCGCAAGGATGGCAGTGAATATTACGAAGAGATGACCATCACCCCCCTGGTCCAGGCCAGCGGCGCGATCACCAACTTTATCGCCATCAAGCAGGATATCAGCCAGAGAAAAGCCGCTGAACAGGCCCTGCAGGCCGCCCACCAGGAAGCGGTCGAAGCCAGCCGCCTCAAAACACAGCTGCTGGCCAATGTCAGCCACGATCTGCGCAGCCCCCTCGGCACCATCATGGGCTATGCCGAAATGATGCAGATGAACGTTTTCGGCGAGACCACAAAGGAACAGAAAAAGGTCGTCTCCGAAATCCTCGACAGTGCCAATACCCTGCTGACCTTTGTCAACAACCTGATCGGCCAGGCGCAGATCGAAACCGGCAAGGTCATGCTGAACGACCAGCCCTACGAACCGGCGACGCTCATCGAAAGTATCCGCTCGAGCATCAATTACCATGTCACCAAGAAGGGCCTGACCCTGCAGGTCGAGATCGATCCCCGCCTGCCTGCCACCCTGCTGGGCGATTCCTACTGGCTGCGCCAGGTCCTGCTCAACCTGGTCAACAATGCGGTCAAGTTCACCGAGACCGGTGGCGTGACCGTGCGCATGTGCAAGGAGAACGATGGCTTCTGGGCCATTCAGGTCGAAGACACCGGCGTGGGCATCCCCCAGGAAGCCCACCAATCCATCTTCGAAGTCTTCCGCCAGCAGGATGTCACCGTCAAGCGCAAATACGGTGGTTCCGGCCTGGGGCTGTCCATCGTGAAAGAACTCACCGGCCTGATGGGCGGCCGGATCGAACTGCACAGCGAACCGGGCCAGGGCAGCATATTTACCGTCTTCCTGCCCTTGCAGGTCCCCCCGGAGGAAACCGCATGAAACTGGTAAAGCGCGCCCTCACATGTACCCTGCTTTGCCTGCTGGCGGCGGCCTGCAGCCTTCCAGGAGACACCCAGGCTTCCCCCACGGTTGACCAGTCGCAGATCGCCACCTTCGCCGCTGCCACCCTGGATGCACAGTTGAGCGCCGTCCCGCCCACACCCCAGGCCACGCCCACCCTGGTCATGACCGGCACCCCCACCGCCACCATCACCCCCACCTATTCCCTGCCCATGTTGACCGTCAACGAGGACACCAACTGCCGCACCGGCCCCGGCCAGGACTTCGAAGTCGTGACCGTCTTCCGCGCCGGCAAACAGGCCGAGATCCTGGGGCGCTCCACCAGTGGGGACTACTGGATCGTCAAGAACCCGGAGAACGGGGCCCCCTGCTGGATCTGGGGCGAGTACGTCGCGGTCTCCGGCAGCCTCCACCTGCTGCCCTCCATGACCCCGCCCCCCACCGCCACCCAGAGCCCCCCCGAGGCGCCCAGCAACCTGACCTATACCTTCAGCTGCACCTATAACGGCGTCGGCACGGATGTGACCACCTCCCTCGAATGGAACGACAATGCCCGCAACGAGAAGGGCTACCGCATTTACCGCAACGGCGTGTACGTCATCGAACTGCCTCCCGACTCCACTTCTTACTATGAAACTGCCGCCATCGACCTGGGCGGCACCGTCTCCTACGGCGTGGAGGCTTTCAACGACACCGGCCCCTCGCCTCAGGCCAGTTTCAGCTTCACCTGCCAGTAAAAAAAGCCCCTGAAGGTTTCCGAAATCTTCAGGGGCTTTGCTATTAATCCTCCAGCAGTTCCTTGGCCTTCTTCTGCTGTTTGCCGCGCTCATCCGTATCCAGGATACGCTTGCGGATGCGGTAAGACTGCGGCGTGATCTCCAGCAGCTCGTCATCCGCCAGGTACTCGATCGCCTCGTCCAGGCTCATCTGGCGCGGCGGCGTCAGGCGGATCTCCATCTCACCCCGTGACGAGCGCACGTTGGTCAGGTGCTTCTTGCGGCAGATATTGAAGGGGATATCCAGCCCGCGGCTGGTCTCGCCGATCACCATCCCCTCGTAGACCTCCACGCCCGGCCCGTAGAACAGGACGCCGCGCTCCTCGGCACTCTTCAGCGCATACGAGGTGGTCGCGCCCGCTTCCCAGGCCACCAGCGAACCCGTGGAGCGCGTGTTCATCGGCCCGGCCATCTCGTCGTAACCGTGGAACACGGTGTGCATCACCCCCGCACCGCGCGTCGCCGTCAGGAACTGGTAACGGAAACCCAGCAGGCCGCGCGTCGGGGCGATATACAGCAGCCGGGTCGTCCCCTGGCCCGTGTCCTGCATGTCCATCATCTGGCCGCGCCGCCCGCCGAGCATCTCCACCACCACGCCCACCGTCTCCGTGCTGGTCTCGATGTGCACTTCCTCATACGGCTCAAGCAGGACGCCGTCATCGCTCTTGCGGAAGATCACCTCCGGCCGTGAGACCTGGAACTCGTAGCCTTCCCGGCGCATGGTCTCGATCAGGATGCCCAGGTGCAGTTCGCCGCGCCCAGAGACCATGAAGGTATCCGCCGACTCGGTCTCTTCCACGCGCAGGGCCACGTTGGTGCGCAGTTCGTCGAACAGGCGCTCGCGCAGCTTTCTTGAGGTGCTCCACTTGCCCTCCCGCCCGGCAAAGGGCGAGGTGTTCACCCCAAAGGTCATGCGCACCGTGGGCTCCTCCACCTTGATGGTTGGCAGGGCCGCCGGGGCTTCCGGGTCGGCCAGGGTCTCGCCGATGGCAATGCCCTCCAGCCCGGCCAGGGCAATGATCTCCCCTGCATCCGCCTGCTCCACTTCCACTTTCTGCAATCCCTGGTGGACGTAAAGGTAGCGCGCCGATTCGGGCAGGTTCTGGCCGTCCAGCGTCAGGCGCGCCAGCCGCTGCCCGGCCCGGATCGTGCCCGCAAAGACCCGCCCAACCGCCGTCACGCCGCGGTAATCGTCATACCCAAGCGTGGTCACCAGCACCTGCAGCGGCGCCTCCGGGTCCACCCGGGGAGCCGGGATATGCCGCAGGATGGTCTCGAACAGCGGCTGCAGGTCCGGGCCCAGGTCCGGGGTCAGCCCGGCCTGGGCCGAGGTGGCCTGGGCGTAGACCACCGGGAAGTCCGCCTGCTCGTCCGTTGCGCCCAATTCGATGAACAGGTCGAAAGTCTGGTTCAGCACGCGCGCCGGCTCGGCATCCTTGCGGTCCACCTTGTTGACCACCACCACCGCCTTGTGGCCGCGTTCCAGCGCCTTCTTCAGCACGAAGCGCGTCTGCGGCATGGGCCCTTCGGCCGCGTCCACCAGCAGCAGCACCCCGTCCACCATGTTCATCACCCGCTCCACCTCCCCGCCGAAGTCGGCGTGGCCCGGGGTATCCACGATGTTGATCTTCACGTTCTGCTTCGTGACCGGGTCCGGGATGACGATGGCCGTGTTCTTGGCCAGGATGGTGATACCGCGCTCGCGCTCCAGGTCGTTGGAATCCATCACCCGCTCGGCCACCTGCTGGTTGGCGCGGAAAGTGTGTGCCTGCCGCAGCAGGCCGTCCACCAGCGTGGTCTTGCCGTGGTCCACGTGGGCGATGATGGCAATATTTCTCAGGTCTTTACGTTCAGTCAGCATAAACACTCTTTGAGAGACAAAACAAATTTGATTGGCGGGAGTGGGCCGCAGGCAGCTCGCCGCGCGGCGTCACCCCTCCAGCACACAAAAAACCCCGGCCTGGGAACCGGGGCGTACAGGTCGTTCCGGTATGTGACGAGCGGGGTGGATATTATCAGAGAGTCCGGGTTTTGGGAAGGGGTCAGCCTGCTTAAGGGTTTTTGAGAGTCTCGGCGTGCCTGCCGGCCACCCGCATCTGCAGCACATCCCCCGGCAGGCGTTCATACGTCAGGCGGTGATT
Source organism: uncultured Anaerolineaceae bacterium (assembly GCA_964387495.1). Lineage (GTDB taxonomy): Bacteria > Chloroflexota > Anaerolineae > Anaerolineales > Villigracilaceae > DSXF01. Next base: position 12,819 of record CAYLXB010000029.1, on the reverse strand, counting down.
TTTATCCACCCGCGCCTCGTAGACCCCCAGGGTACCCTGGATGGGCCTGGCCTGCAGGGAGGGATGCCGCGGGTACTGTGCCAGCAGGGTCAGGGCCTTGACCACCCTGGCCTGCACCTCCGGCGGCAGTTTCCGGAAGGCTTTTATGAAACGCGCGCTGGCCCTAACCTTCGGCATCTCCCCCCGGCTCCTCGAGCTCCCGGATGAAATCTTCCATGCTGTCGAATTCCAGGATCTGCCCGGCCTCGATCTCCGCCTGGGTTTCCCGTTCCATCTTCTGCCAGCGCTCCGTCCAGAACCAGGCCTGCTCCGGATCGATCACGCGCAGGGGTTCCAGCACGATCTGCCCGCTGCGCGTGACCTGGAAGACCAGGTCATCGCCGTCGCGCAGCCCCAGCCGGGCACGCACCTCCGGCGGCAGCGTCACCTGCCCGCGCGCCCGTAGGCGGGCTTTGTAACTGCGTGGAGTTTCGCTCATGGGATTCTCGTTTTCTGAAATTCTGATTTTCGTACGGGTTATCCACCTGGTGTATGGTCTCCTCCCTGGCTTCACCGTTCCACGCCCAAAACCCCGGCATGAAAGCCGGGGCATGCAGGTGCATCTTTTGGAGAGGTAACCTGATTCCCGGTCAGGCTGGTGTCAAGATATAAGCATCCCGGCAGTCATAGCCCTCTTTCGGTTGTGCAACTTTACCATGACCGCTGAAAGATAAAACGATGTAATTTGAGGTTCCACTACTCTTTACAAGGCCGGCAGGTTCCGGAACAGGCAGGAAGTCTTCGAGCAAACTTTCGATGTAATCTACCAGTGCCGCACGCAAATCCTGCAAGGCCTGCTCCTTGCTCTCGCCTTGCCCAAAACACCCCTCTATTTCAAGAACCCGTGCAAAATAGACCGGCTGTCCGTCAGTCGTTTCATCGACCGTGGTCATGACAAGATAAGGGCGGACGGCTAGTTTTTGGGCTTCCTCATGCGGGTTCATTTCGTTTTACTTCCTTTCTGAAGCTCGAGCAACCTGTCGACCAATTTTACCGCATATTCGATGTACCCTCTTGCCAAATCCCTGTGCCGTGGCAAGGTTGTGCGTAATTCTGGAAAATCAGGGTGTTTTACAATATCATGATTGCCGCCATGCCTGATCACAAAACCGAACCCCTCATATAGCTTATCCAGGTCCACCCGTCTCCAACTGGCTTTTGAAGCACGCATTTGCTCCAAGAGCTTTTCTGCTTTGGATGTCATTGCAGTTATTCCCGATCAGTATTGAGGGTTTCCACTGTATTCGCGTGAAGAGTCAACTCGCACTTCTGATCCTTTTCCAGTAAGAGCACAAACGAATAATGCCCTGGTTTGGGGAAAATGATATCTTTCAAATCAAGGATGATATTTACTTCCGGCCTTCTTCCCCTTTCGCCTCTGGGTACTACCAGTTGCCCTTGGATATCCATGATCTGGTTGGCATCTTCGTCCAACAAAATGACAGAAAATATTCGAGTTTGCCCATATTCGCCAAGTTCCGCTTCCAGTTTGGCAACCAAGTACATGGAAGCATGCCGCGCAGGGAAATTGGCCGCATTAATGTCATTGAATACGCCCATGACATTCAATTTGCCATCGCCAGTTACATTTGCATAATCCGCAGCCAGAAACAAAAGGGGTTTCATGGGACCTCCCACAGCAGATACGTATTTGCAGCTATTTTAGCACGTTCGCAGGATCACTGTGAGCAGGTGCAGCGGAAGCTCCAGCCGTAGTAGGAGTCGAATGAAAAGTTCATGTACCAGGACGCAGAACGGGAGCCGTACTCAACGTTTAAGCCCCAAGCCGCCCGCGGGAGGCTTTTATAAATACCTGCCATAGGTTGAGCAGATTGTAAACTTGAGGATAAGTGTCCATTTTTTAATTCGGCCCGCCTGCGGCGGGAAAACCAAAAACCGAGTCAGAAATCCAGGATTCCAGAGGACAGCAGACAGAATCAAGGGGAGAGCGCACAACGAAAACCGACGCCGCCGCTCCTGTCGACGGGACCGTACCTGAGGCGGCTGGCAGAGCGGACGTCGTACTCAAGGTCGTTCCACGCCCCGCCGCGCAAGACGCGGGTGCCGTTGGCAGAAAGAGCGTCGCGTCCATCTGAAGCCATATAGGGGTAGGGTTTGTATAAACTCAAAACCCATTCCCAGACGTTGCCGGCCATGTCCAGGGCACCATAAGGGCTGGCCCCGGACGGATAACTGCCCACCTTTGACGTATCACCGCTACAGCCGCCATCCTTTCCCCAGTAATTTGCGAAAGAGCAGTCGATTGAATCTCCCCAAGGGTATTTACGCTTTTCCTGCCGGGCTTCATCCCAGGAGGCTGCCTTTTCCCACTCGGCCTCCGTCGGCAGGCGCCGCCCCGCCCACGCGCAGTAATCCCCGGCGTCGTTCCAGGATACATAGATCACAGGATAATCCTCGAACTCTGAATTCCCATAATAACTATCCCGGGTATTCGACTTGTTCTGATCCGGCGGGTCGCATGCGCCGGCTCTCACGCACAGGGCGTACATGCCGTTGGTCACTTCGGTCTGGTCGATCCAGAAAGCCTCCAGGGAAACCGTGTGGACCGGCTTTTCGTCATCACCACCGTTATCGCTGCCCATGCGGAATTCCCCCGCCGGGACGTACAGCAGGGTCATGCCATCTTTTTCCGAGGTCTGGGTACTGCCAATAATTCCCAGTTCCGGCGTAACAACAGGAATTACTGGCAGTGTTGAGGTTGGAATATCAGTTATAACCGGTAATGTTGAGGTCTTTATCACCGCTTGATGGGTAGGAGTAGCTTCAGGCCCACCCGGCCAGTTTTTTGCGATGTAGTTGATACCCATTCCACAGATAACCACCAGGGCCAGCACCCCGCCAGTCATGAGCGCTGGAACCAGCCAGCGCGGGGAGGCGCTTTTCGTGCGGCTGCGCACAGGCGCCTCAGGCAGGTCGGTCTTCTCCTCTTCCTTGCGGGCGCGCTCCTCCCTTGCCAGCCGGTCACGCGCCTCCGCCGCCTGCTTCTCCCGGGTTTCCCGTTCCCGGCGGGCTTTCTCTTCCGCCGCCAGGCGTGCCTGTTCTTCGGCTTTCCTCTTTTCCCGCGCCTCCCTTTCCAGCCGCGCTTGTTCTTCAGCCTCTCTTCGTTCCTGCGCTTCCCTTTCCAGGCGGGCTTTCTCTTCCGCCTCCCGCCGGGCGCGCCCCTCCGCTTCCAGGCGGGCCTCTTCCTCCACCCGCTGGCGCGCGGCCGCTTCAGCCCGGACACGTTCTTCAGCTTCCAGTTCCACTTTCTGCCGGTGGCGTTCCTTCAGGGAGCGCAGCAGAATCCGGTAGGTGCTCTCCTTCCTCTCCCCGAAATAATCCCCCCACTGCCGCGACCCCAAATAGCGCGGCACCTCGCACTCGTCCAGCCGGAAGGGGATCAGGAAGATTACCCCGCGCGGCTTCTCCAGCGACAGTTCCCAGGCATAGTTCAGTTCCCGCTGGACGAAGCCCTCTTTGTGTACCGAATTCTTCGACAGGAAGATGACGACCACATCCGCCGCCGCCAGCGCCTCCTCGATGACCGTCGTCCAGTGCTGCCCGAAGGTCAGTTTCTCCTCATCCAGCCACGGGTCGATCCAGCCCTCGGCCGCCAGCCGCTGGCACAGTTCGCGCACCGCAGGCTTGTCCTGCGAGGCGTGGCACAGAAAAACGCGTAAGGGCCGTGGGTCAGTGTCGGGCATGCTTATCTCCCCGCAATGCGGGCTGAGTCAATTATACATTCAAAAAAACTTACCTGTGAGGTGACCGTCACATGGCCTGCGACCTGTCTTTACGGCCTCGCATCCATCCCGCAACGGAACCCCAGGTCGTCGTTGGTGGATGCGGATGGATCGATCCCGCCCCGGACCGAAGAACGAGAGTATTCCACATTATAGGACCACGAGCCGCCCCGCAGCACACGCTCGCCGCCGGCAGAAAGGTCCTCGCGTCCATCCGTAGCGGTATAGGGGTAGGGTTTGTATAAACTCGAAACCCATTCCCAGACGTTGCCGGCCATGTCCAGTACGCCGTAAGGGCTCGCCCCGGATGGATAACTGCCCACCTTTGTCGTATCGCCGCCAGCACAGGGGCCATCCACTCCCCAGTAATTCGCAAAAGAGCAATCGATTGAATTCCCCCAAGGATAAATTAGCTTTTCTTGTCGGGATTCATCCCAGGCAGCCGCCTTTTCCCACTCGGCCTCCGTCGGCAGGCGCCGCCCCGCCCACTCGCAGTAATCCCTGGCATCGTACCAAGTGACATGGATCACGGGATAATCATCGAACTCTGGATTTCCATAATAACTGTCACGAGTGTCTGACGTGAGCTGATCCGGTGGATCACACGCCCCGGCCTGCGCGCACAGGGCGTACATGCCGTTGGTCACTTCGGTCTGGTCGATCCAGTAAGCATCCAGGGATACAGTATGCGTCGGCTCCTCATTCGCAAACCAATCGCGTTGGCAATCGCTCCTGAACTTTAGACATTCTGCCAGCGCGTCATCTGCATCAAAGCCCATAATGAATTCCCCCGCCGGGACGTACACCAGGGTCATGCCATCTCTGTCTGAGACCTGCGTGGCCAGTGTGATAACCGCTGGAAATGTGGCAGCAGGGGTTGCAGGCCCATCCGGCCAGTTGTTGATGAGGCAATTGATGCCCCAGCCGCAGGCAAAAAACAGGGCCAGCACCCCGCCCGCCATGAGCGCCTGAACCAGCCAGCGCGGGGAGGCGCTTTTCGTGCGGCTGCGCGGCAGGAGGGAGGCCGGCCCTGTCCCGGCTTCATCCTCATGACGCGCCTTCTCCTCAGCCCCCGCTTTTTCCCCGCCTCGGGTTTCTGCCTCTTGGATGACATTTCCCTCTGAGGGCCGAACAGTTGAAATACCGAGTTTCTCCGCACGCGCCTTTAAGCTGTCGAGAAGGCGTGTGTACGCCCAACCCCTGTTGTTCTTGGGAAAGTAATTCACCCACTGCCAGCTCCGTAGGCGGCGTGGCACTGGACATTCTTCAAGTTTCAATGGGATTACAAAGATCGTTCCTTCAGGCTTCTGCTCAGCGATATTCAAAACGAAACGCAGTTCCTTTTGAACATAACCCTCCTTGTCCACAGAACGGTTGGAAAGACAAACCAGGACGACATCTGCAGATTCAACAGCCTTTTCTATTTCCAGGTCCCATTCCTGCCCCGGCAGGAGCTTCTCCTCATCCAGCCACGGCTCGATCCAGCCCTCGGCCGCCAGCTGCTGGCACAGTTCGCGCACCGCAGGCTTATCCTGCGAAGCGTGGCACAGGAAAACGCGTAATCGCCGTGGGTCGGTGTCAGGCATGCTACCCTCCCCGCAACGCGGGCTGAGTCAATTATACATGCAAAAAAACTTTGCCATGTGACGGTCACCTGTGAGGTGACCGTCACATGGCCTGCAACCTGTCTTTACGGCGTCGCACCCATCGCGCAGCGGAACCCTGGGTCGTAGTTGGAGTTAGATGGATAGTACCAGAGCCGGTCCGCAGAACGAGTGACGTAATCGTTGTCGCCCCACGAGCCACCCCGCAGCACGCGATCGTCACCCGAAGCCGGCCCCGGAGGATTAAAAGAAGGCGAGTCCTGATAATAGGTTTCCCCATACCAGTCCGCCACCCATTCCCAGACGTTTCCAGCCATGTCCAGCACTCCGTATGGGCTGACCCCGGATGGAAAACTACCTACAGGCGCGGTATCCGAATACCCATCATCCACATTCTTATCAGCCCAATCGAAGGGGCAGTTTTTATCACAGAAGTTTAGTTTCGTCTCATCAAAGGCATCGCCCCACGGATAAATGTACTTCTGCTGTCTTTCTTCATCCCAGGCAGCCGCCTTTTCCCACTCGGCCTCCGTTGGCAGGCGCCGCCCCGCCCACTCGCAATAATCCCTGGCATCGTTCCAGGTGACATAAATCACGGGATAATCCTTGAACTCTGGATTCCCATAATAACTATCCCTGGTATACGATCTGTTCTGATCCGGCGGGTGGCATGCCCCGGCCCCCACGCACAGGGCATACATGCCGTTGGTCACTTCGGTCTGGTCGATCCAGTAGGCATCCAGAGAAACCGTATGGACGGGCTTTTCATTACTAGCACCATTATCGCTGCCCATGCGGAATTCCCCCGCCGGGACATATAGCAGAGTCATGTCATCTTTTTCCGAGACCTGGGTACTGCCAATTCCCAGTTCCGGCGTAAAAACAGGAATTATTGGCAGTGTTGAGGTTGGAATATCAGTTATAACCGATAATGTTGAGGTCTTTGTCATCGCTTGATGGGTAGGAGCAGCTTCAGGCCCACCCGGCCAGCTTTTTACGATGTAGTTGATACCCATTCCACAGATAACCACCAGGGCCAGCACCCCGCCAGTCATGAGCGCTGGAACCAGCCAGCGCGGGGAGGCGCTTTTCGTGCGGCTGCGCACAGGCGCCTCAGGCAGGTCGGTCTTCTCCTCTTCCTTGCGGGCGCGCTCCTCCCTTGCCAGCCGGTCACGCGCCTCCGCCGCTGGCTTCTCCCGGGCTTCCCTGTCCCGGTGCGCTTTCTCTTCCGCTGCCAGCCGCGCCCGCTCTTCGGTCTCTCTTCTTTCCTGCGCTTCCTTTTCCAGGCGCTGCTTTTCTTCCGCTTTCCGCCTGGCACGCGCCTCCACCTCCAGGCGGGCCTGTTCCTCCGCTTGCCGGCGCGCAGCTTCTTCGGCCCGGGCGCGCTCCTCGGCAATGAAACGCAGTTTTCGTTCGTAGTTTAAGTGCAGGGATTCCAGCAGGTCGCCGTAACTCTGTTCCTTCTTTTCACCGAAGTAATCCACCCATTGTAGGAAGCGCAGGCCGCGCGGTACTTCGCACTCTTCCAGGCGCAGGGGGATCAGGAAAATCGTCTCATCTGCTTTTTCCAGCGCAATCTCCCTCGCATAGCGCATTTCCTTCTGGATAAAGCCATCCTTGTTCACAGAAGTATTTGATAGACAGATGATAATGTTATCTGCCGACTCGACCGCTTCTTCAATGGCCGTGCGCCAGTCCTGCCCCGGCAGGAGCTTCTTCTCGTCCAGCCACGGCTCGATCCAGCCCTCGGCAACCAGCCGCTGGCACAGTTCGCGCACCGCAGGCTTGTCCTGCGAAGCGTGGCACAGGAAAACGCGTAAGGACCGTGGGGCAGTGTCGGGCATGCTCACTCTCCCCGCAATGCGGGCTGAGTCAATTATACATTCAAAAAAAACTTCGCCAGGTAATAGTCACCTATGTAGGCACCGTCACATGGCCTGCAACCTGTCTTTACGGCCTCGCATCCATCCCGCACCGGAACCCCAGGTAATTCACGGAGAACGTCGGCACATACCCATCCCGGAATGCAGACCGGAGATAATATTCGTCGTTGACCCACGATCCGCCCCGTATCACCCGCGAACCGTGGGAGGCCAGGTCCTCACGCCCATCGCCCGCCTCGTAGGGGTAGGGCTTGTACAGGCTCGAAACCCATTCCCAGGCGTCGCCGGCCATATCCAGCACGCCATACGGGCTGGCTCCTTCAGGATAACTTCCAACCTTCGTGGTTTCGCCGGCGCAGCCGCCATCCTGCCCCCAGTAGTTCGTAAAAGTGCAGTCGATCGAATCCCCCCAGGGGTAGACATACTTTTCCTGCCTGCTTTCATCCCACGAAGCCGCCTTCTCCCACTCGGCCTCCGTCGGCAGGCGCCGCCCGGCCCATTCGCAGTAAGTCCGGGCCTGATTCCAGTCCACGAACACGACCGGGTGATCCCGGTATGCGGCCTGATCGCTGTAGCGCGGGTCGGACGGCGGCGTACACGCCCCGGCCCCCACACACAGCGCATACATGCCATTGGTCACCTCCGTCTGGTCGATCCAGAACGCCTCCAGGGAGACCGGATGGACGGGCTTTTCGTCGAGGTCCCCGCCCTCGCTCCCCAGCAGGAACTCCCCGCCCGGCACGTAAAGCATGCTCATGCCGTCCTTCTCGGCTGCCAGGGTACTGCCGATCCCTGGGGTGGGAGCCGGCACAGCCGTATCGGCCGCCGTGGGGGATGCGGGAAGGCGCGTTTCCGTTGGCGCAGGTGTGGCTCCGGGTATCAGCGGCCAATGCTGGGCGATATATTTACCCCCCAATACCAGCCCGGCCAGGAGCAAAATCGCCAGCCCGGCTTTGACCGCCGCCGGCACGCCGGCTTTGGGTGCAGCCGCCTCTTTTTTGGCGCCCGCTTCTTCCTCCTGGATCGCCCTGTTCACGGCCACCTGCTCCGCCCGTACCACCCGTTGCACTTCCGGAGAAACCGGGTGCAGGGTCCCATCCGGCATCACGTTCAAATATCTTTCGCGTAACCGCCTCATCGCCTCTACGAAGAAACCCGCCGGCACTTCCAGCCCGTTATACTCTTGCAGCACCGCCAGCGTGCCTGTCAATTTTTCCTTGACCTCGGGGGCTTTGAAGTCGAAATCTTCGCATAACAGCGGGACGATATTCCGCTTTTCGACAATCGCGGTTTCGATTTCCCGCCGCAGCCAGTCCCCCTCCTCACAGCAGCGCTCCAATGCAGACGGCGTCAGGATCACCAGGAAGTGCGCCCGCGCCTTGATGTTGCTCAGGATGATCTGTTCGAACTTCCCGCTGGAGATGCTCGTGTAATCGAAAAAGACATCATACCCGCATGCGGTCAGATTCTGATACACCGCCAGCGCCCAGGATACATCCTGGCGGCGGTAACTGATAAACACGGTTTTCTCGATGCGCGCCATAATACACCACTCCTGCAAACCTCCCGGGCCGCCCATGAAACCGCCAGTGCTGCCGGGCCTCAGCCGGGGCAGGTTCTTCTTCCCATCGGCCGGCCTCTCCGGCTCACCCGCTTTTACAGTCCCCGCCTCAGCGGCCTGTCATTCGTTACGCGGCACAGGAAGGTACATAACAACTCTGCGTTGGGCTCATGCTTGAGTATCGCCGCACATGGACGGTTTCCCCGCGCAAAGCATTGGTAAATTATTATACACGCAATTACCGCCACGGCAGGGGCAGGATGCCGTTCTCGCGCGCGTCCCAGATCTTGACCCAGCCGTAACTCTCGTCGCCCGCATCCAGGTAAGGCGCCGCCTCGTCGAACTCTTCCCCAGCCCGGTTCACCGCCGAGGAGAAATCGGAATCGCCGATCATGGTCGTCTCGACGAAGTAATACAACGCGTTCTCCTGGTCTGTGCGCACCGCCAGGAAGGCATGCCCCGGCACCAGCACGATGGCCGCTTCCAGGTCCATGGCCTCCACCGCCGAGGCATACAGCAGCGTCAGTTCGATGCAGTTGCCGGCCTGCTGTTCCAGCACCTCGGCCGGCAGGCGGATGCGCTGCACCGAGCCGGGCGCGAACGAGACCCACGTGTTGACATAGGTCAGGTTGTGATCCTGCTCCGCCTGCCAGATCGCCTCCAGCCGGTCCCACACCTTCCCATCTTCATCGTTGACAGCGCCGCTGTAGCCGGCCACGATGATCCCCGAGTCGGTGTAATTCGCCGCCTCGCGCACCAGTGCCTCCACCGCCGGATCGTTGGGGGTGACCATCGCCGCGAACAGGTCGATCACCTCCTGGTGGGAAAAACCCGAGATGGACAGCGGGAAGTCCCGCCGGGCATACACGCTGGTATCACCCGTTTCGTCCAGGACCTGCTTTTCGACCCCTTCATCCAGCGCAGCCACGTAGATGTGGAACTGGGCCGGTTTCTCCACGTTCAGGTCCTCGATCACATCCGGCATCAGGCGCGGGTTCTGGCGCACCTCCGTCGTTTCGCCGGCGCCCACCTCCACCGTGGTGCTCTCCTCGGTGGTGTAGCCGACGATCTCGCTCTTTACCAGCACCTTCACCGGGACATCGTTCTCGTTGGTCAGGGTCACGATCAAGAAATCCTCCAGCTTGTCGCCGTACAGGGGATAGATGATTGTGATCAGTTCGGATGTATACAGATAATCCACCTGGATTTTATCCACGCTGAAAGATTTGGAGGAACCCGGCATGCCAAGCGTGGCACACGCCAGGCTCAGGACCACCAGGAGCAGGCTGATTTTCAGGACCGGCTGGGAACGCATCGTTGCCTCCTTTTTTGTTCGGACACATCCCGCCGCCGGACCTCCCGGCCCGGCGGGTACGGTTGGATTGTATGAAAAAATTATATATCAACGGGAGTCAAAAGACAAATCCGCCTCAACCCGGTCTCCAGATCACCCCCAGCACCGCCACGAAATGCGCCAGTGCCCCCAGCAGGACAAAGATGTGCCAGACCTCGTGAAAGCCGAATTTGCCCGGCCGGAAGTTCATGATCTTCGTGATATAGACCACTGCCCCCAGGGTATAGATCACCCCGCCCGCCGCCAGCCAGCCCAGCACGAAAGGCGGCAGCACCGCCAGCATCTCCCCAATGGCTGCCAGGCACAGCCAGCCCATGACCACGTAGACGCCTGCCGTCAGCCAGCGCGGCGCCTTGATGACGAAAATCTTCACCAGGATGCCGGTTACCGCCAGCGACCAGATGATGGCCAGCAGCCCCCAGCGCCAGAAACCGGTGAAGGCGTTCACGCAAAAAGGCGTGTACGTCCCGGCAATCAGCAGGTAAATGGCCGAGTGGTCCACTTTGCGCAGGATTTCGAGCACCTTCGGCCGGACCCGGGCCATGTGATACACCGCGCTGGCCGAGAACAGGGCCACCAGGCTGGTGCTGTAGACCAGGATGGAAACAATCTTTTCCGTACCGTTCCAGCCGATCACCAGCAGGACAATCTGTCCAATGAAGGCGGCAACCGCGCCGCCCAGGTGCGTCAGTCCGCTGACCGGTTCACGCAATTTCGAAAGCATAAGCATCCTTTTCAAGACCGGGAAAATTGTATCCTCATCATACCCCACCCCCCTTCTGCCTGCCTGTCCGCTGGCTATCAATCAGCCATCAAAATCATCCCATAGCACCTCCGCGCTGGTTTGGAAGACCCTTCAGCCGCCAGGAACCCTCTTACAGGGTGACATGGATTGTTGATCTGCGTGAAATTGTCGACTTTAAGAATGCTGCCATATAGGACATCAGGTTGCTTGTCCTCCCACCCGCTTTGTGAAATAATGAAAGCAATACCCAAATGGCAGTCCCCGTTCACCTGCCCGAACCGTCCGGAGGAGAAATGAATCATACCAACCGCCTTCCCCTTGTCCCCCTGGTGCTCATCCTGTCCGTCCTGGCCTGCAGCCTGCCCACCGTCACCCCCGCCCCGCCTGCCGCCCAGGTGGAGGGCCCCGCATTGACCATCACCGCTCTGGCCGCCACCATCCAGGCCCAGCAGAACCAGCCCTCGCCCCTGCCCCCGCAGGTCATCACGGCCACCCAGGTTCCGACCGGCCTGCCGCCCCTGCCAACTGAAACCGCCACCCTCGAACCCACGCCGACACTCACCCTCACGCCCAGCGTGCCGGTGGTCATCGTCAGCCTCGATACGAACTGCCGCTCCGGTCCGGGCAAGGACTTCAACGAACTGGGTGCCCTGCTGGTCGGTGAAAGTGCCGAAGTAGTGGGCAGGAACACCCCCAACAACTACTGGATCATCAAGAATCCGGACGCGCGTGGCACCTGCTGGCTGTGGGGCCAGTACGCCACCGTCTCTGGCAACCTGGCCGCCATTCCGGAGGTCGCCGCGCCGGTCGTTCCTGCCGCGCCGGGCGGCCTGTCCATCAGCCGGGTCTGCAAGAACTTCGCCAACCCCGCCCCCCACGTGGAGATCACCAAAGTGACCTTCACCTGGAGTGATAAATCGGATAACGAAGACGGCTTCTACATTTACCGGGATGGAACGATCATCGCCACCCTGGGCCCCGGCGCCACCTCGTTTTCCGAAAACCCGCCGGGAAACAAACTGAACCGAACCTACGGCGTGGCCGCCTTCAATGAAATCGGCACCTCCGAAATCAAGGAGCGCTCGGTCAGCTGCCCGTAGCCGTTCGAAGACGGAACACCATTAAAAAAGGCCGCGCGGCATGTGCCGCGCGGCCTTTCAGTTCCCGTTCTTGCAGCGTTCCTGGTCTATGTACCTTCTTCCCACGAGTTCAGGTACTTCACCTGTTCTTCGGTCAGGGTGTCGATTTTGATGCCCATGGCGCTCAGTTTAATGCGGGCGATCTCGGCATCGATCTCGGCCGGCACAGAGTAGACCTTCTTCTCCAGTTTGTCCGCGTTCTTGACCATGTATTCGGCCGCCAGTGCCTGGTTGGCAAAAGACATGTCCATCACGGAGGCCGGGTGGCCCTCGGCAGACGCCAGATTGATCAGCCGCCCATCGCCCAGGATGTTGATCTTGCGGCCGTCTTTGGTCTCATACTGGTCCACGAACGGGCGCACCAGTTTCGGCTCACCCTTCGCCAGGGTCTTCAGGCCGGGGATGTTGATCTCCACGTTGAAGTGGCCGGAGTTGGCTACGATCGCACCGTCTTTCATGGCTTCGAAGTGATGCTTGTCGATCACGTTGATATCCCCCGTCACCGTGCAGAAGATATCGCCGATTTTTGCGGCTTCCATCATCGGCATCACCTGGTAGCCATCCATGACTGCTTCGAGTGCCTTGAGCGGGTCCACCTCGGTGATGATCACCAGCGCGCCCATCCCGCGTGCCCGCGAGGCCAGGCCGCGTCCGCACCAGCCGTAACCGGCCACGACAAAGTTCTTGCCGGCCAGCAGGACGTTCGTCGCCCGGATGATGCCGTCCACCGTAGACTGGCCGGTGCCGTAGC
>CAYLXB010000028.1:0-38326 GCA_964387495.1 uncultured Anaerolineaceae bacterium | reverse complement strand
GGGGCAGCCTGGACTGGTCACCGGATGGGAGATACCTGCTCTTCTATGCCGGTCTGCCCGGCAACAAGGATATTTACCGTATCGAAGCCGCCAGCGGCGAACTGCGCCAGATGACCACCGGCGGCAACAACGCCGCGGCTTCCTATTCCCCCGACGGCCAGTGGATCGTCTTCAACTCCCTGCGCAACGACGGCCAGGCCGATCTCTTCATTATGAACGCCGACGGCTATCACCAGCGCCAGTTGACCGAGGATCCCGAGCCAGAATGGCAGCCGGTCTGGGAGCCATAATAGGATAAAATCAGGGTATGCCATCCAAATCCATCTATCAGGCTCTTGCCGAACTCGAACACAGCCACCAGCCGGCTGCCCTGTGCACGGTTGTCCGCACCAGCGGCTCCACCCCGCGCCATTCCACCAGCAAGATGCTGGTCTACGAAGATGGCAGCATCCTCGGCACGGTCGGCGGCGGGGAACTGGAAAACCGTGTCCGCAAGGAAGCCCTGGCTTCCCTGCAGGACGGCATGCCGCGCCTGCTCTCCTATGCCATGAACGATCCCGCCCGCGGCGATGCCGGCGTCTGCGGCGGTCAAGTGGAGGTATTCGTGGAACCCATCCTGCCAGCCCCCCTGATGGTCGTCATCGGCGGCGGACACGTCGGTAAAGCCGTTGCCCACCTGGGCAAATGGCTTGGTTACCGCATTGCCGTCTCGGATGACCGCCCGGAATTCTGCACGCCCGAAGCAAACCCGGACGCGGACGAATTCCATACCTGCCCGCTGGCCGAACTTCCCCAGCACGTCAATATTACCCCGCACACGGTGCTCATCCTCACCACGCGCGGTTCCAATGTGGATGCGGCCGGACTGCCTGCCCTGCTGGAGACGCCTGCCGCCTATATCGGCATCATCGGCTCCCGAAAGCGCTGGCTGACCACCGTCAAGGAACTGAACGCCCAGGGCATCACGGATGAACAACTGGCCCGTGTCCATTCTCCAATCGGCCTGGGGCTGGGCGCCGAGACCCCCGAAGAGATCGCCGTCAGCATCCTGGCCGAAGTGCTCATGCTGCGCGCCGGCGGTTCGGGAAAACCGATGAAGCAACCCAAATAAAATTGCCGAATGGACAACCTGACCTTCCTACTACGCGGACTGCTCATCGGCTTTTCGATTGCCGCGCCGGTCGGCCCGATCGGCGTGTTGTGCATCCGGCGCACACTGGCTGAAGGGCGCACCACCGGCCTGGTTTCCGGCCTGGGCGCCGCCAGCGCCGATGCTCTCTACGGCTGCGTTGCCGGTTTTGGCCTGGCTTTCATTTCGAACTTCCTGGTCAGCCAGCAATTCTGGCTGCGACTGGCCGGCGGCCTGTTCCTTGGCTACCTGGGGATCAAAACCCTGCTGGCCAAACCTGCCGGAGAGGCCGCAGCCGCTAAAGGAAACGGCCTTGCCGGGGCATATGCATCCACATTCTTCCTGACCCTGACCAACCCGATGACGATTCTCTCCTTTGCAGCCATCTTTGCCGGCCTGGGGCTGGCAGGAGCAGGGGGCAATTACACCTCAGCCGCCGTGCTGGTGCTGGGAGTCTTCATCGGCTCGGCCGTGTGGTGGCTGCTGTTGAGCGGCGGCGTGGGCCTGTTTCGAGAAAAGTTCAACGCGCACGCCCTGCACTGGGTCAACCGCGTTTCAGGCGTGATCATTGCCGGTTTTGGTTTGTATGCCCTGCTGAGCATCCTTTGAACAGGGAACAATAAAGCGCCGCGGCTTTTCGTGCCGCGGCGCTGTGGTTTTGCAGAGAGATTACTGCATTTTCTCCAGCATCCCGATAGCCGTCCGGATTCGCTCCAGCACTTTTTCCCTGCCGACAACCTGCATGCTTTCGAACAGCGGCGGGCTGATTGTCTGGCCCGTTATGGCTACACGCAAAATACCAAAAACCTGGTTCGCACTCAATCCCAACTGCTCGACCAGGGCACGCATGGGGGGCTCCGCCGCCTCGGGCGTCAAGACGGGCAGCCCGGCCAGAATCTCATAGGCCTTACGAGCCACCTCTGCGCTCTGCGCAGGCGCCAAGTTCTTGCCCGGCAGTTCCTCCGGCTTCGGTTCCACCGTTTCCCGGAAGAACCAGGCTGCGAACGGCAGGCAGTCGTCCAACGTCACCAGCCGCTCCCGGATCAGCGGTACCACGGACAGCAGGCGCTCCTCATCCACTTGCAGCCCTTCCTTCAAGAAATAGGGTTTGAGGCGCGCGGCCAAGTCATCTGTTGCCAGTTGGCGGATATGGGCGGCGTTGAAATGGTCCAGCTTTGCAAAGTTGATCGCGGCCGGGGAAGGTGTCAGGTTGCTTACGTCAAAACGCTGCACCATTTCCTCCAGTGTCATCAGGTCGTCTTCGGGCACTCCCCAACCCATCAGTGCAATCCAGTTTAGCACCCCCTCCGGGATGAAGCCCAGTTCACGCATATCGCCCAGATAGATGGAATGGCCGTCCTTCATGGCATCTGCCGCGTCCCGCTTGGACATTTTGCCCTTCCCGGATGGCTTCAGGAAGACCGAAGGGTGGACCCAGACCGGCTCGTCCCAGCCGAATGCCCGGATCGTGTTGACATGCAGCGGCAGGGACGGCAGCCACTCCATGGTGCGGATCACATGCGTAATCTTCATCAGGTGATCATCCACGATGGCAGCCAGGTGATAAGTGGGCAGACCATCGGATTTGAGCAGCACCGAATCATCCAGGGCGCGGTTGTCCGTGGTGATCGGGCCACGCAGCAAGTCGACGGCTTTTGTCGTACCTTCCTTCGGCATTTTAAAGCGGATGACGTACTTTTCACCGCCAGCAGCCCGCCGGCGGGCCTCATCAGGATCGAGAGTGCGGCAGGTTCCATCGTAGCGCGGGTTCTGCTTGTTCTTCATCTGCTCCTGACGCACCTTTTCCAACCGTTCCGGTGTGCAGAAGCAGGGGTAGGCATGCCCGCGCTCGACCAGTTCCCAGGCGTGCTGGTGGTAAATCTCCACGCGTTCGGTCTGGCGGTAGGGGCCGCAAGGACCGCCAACATCCGGACCTTCATCATAGTGCAGGCCCAGCCAGTGCAATCCTTCGATCAACTCCTGCTCGGCTCCCGGGACATAGCGCTTACGGTCAGTATCTTCGATCCGCAGGATGAACGTTCCACCGGTGCGCCGCGCCAGCAGATAATCATACAGGGCTGTCCGGGCAGAACCGAGGTGCATCCTTCCGGTCGGCGAAGGGGCAAAGCGGACACGTACGGGGGTGAGGTCGGGCATGGAAAAATCTCCGGGGAGGGATTAGAACTCGAGCGGGTTGCGGTGCATGCTGACGCTTTCCACCAGCCCGATGGCGATCAGGTTGGTAACCAGCGAACTGCCGCCATAACTGACGAACGGCAGCGTCAGACCGGTGGCGGGCACCAGGTTCAGATTGACGCCGATATTGACGGTGGCCTGGAAGGCGATCAGCACGGCCACCCCGTAAGCGATGAAGGCGCCGAACGGCTCCTGGGCCAACTGGGCAATTCGCAGGCAACGGATCACCACCAGTACCACCAGCAGGAGGATCAGGATGGCACCCACGAAACCGAATTCGTGGCCGATGGCCGAAAAGATGAAATCAGACCAGCGTACCTTCAAGAAACGCAGCTGCACCTGGGGTCCCTGCCCGTAACCCAGGCCAAACAACCCGCCGGAGCCGATCGAGATCTTCGCCTGGTCGATGTTATATTTATCGCCGTAGCGTGCGTTGGGGTCGGGGAAAACAAACGTCATCACACGGTCAATCTGATACTGTTCAATGATCTCATAACGGATCAAGATGGGCAGGCTGACCAGCAGGATGGCCAGCCCGATACCCGCATATACCAGTAAGTGGTTCACCTTCGCTCCCGAGATCCAGAGGAGGGCAAACCACAGCACCAACATCACGATCGAGGTGCTCAGGTTGGGCTGCAGGATGACCCAGGTAACCAGGCCCATGGTCAGGAGGAAACTCAGCAAGATATGACGCGGGGTGGTTTGGATTTCGTCCTGGTGCCGGGCAAAATAAAAAGCCAGCACCAAGATGAGGACCAACTTGGCAAACTCTGAGGGCTGGATGTTGACCAGCGCCGTCTGGAACCAGCGGGCCGAACCGAACAGCGCCCCACCTACAATGTTGAGCAGGAACAGCACCAGGAACATACCGATGTAGAGGGTGCGGTTTACAGCCGACCAGAAGTGATAATCAATGGCCGAGACCAGTACCATGACCGCAAAACCGATGGCGGCAAAGATGATCTGGCGCGTCACGATGGGGGTGGTAATCGTCAACTCGATGTTCCCGGCCACCGCCGAGCGAATCATGGCAACGCCAAAAATCACCAGCGCGCTAACCGAGCCCAGGAGCCAAAAATCAAAATGCCGCCAGGAAAAGCCGCGCAGCATAACTTACCCCGTTCGGCGGCGGGTTGCACTCCTGATCGGGATATCCGCCACCAGCCGCTGCGACCGGCCGTCGCGCTCCACTTCGATGCGCACGCTGGCCGGATCGATGTCGATATGGCGCGAGATGGCCTTGAGCAGATCGTCCTTCAAGGCATCCAGGGTCGCTGCAGTCAGGTCGGTGCGGTCATGCACCAGGACAAGCTGCAGGCGCTCTTTGGCGCTCTGTGCGCTGGAGGATTTCCGCCAGAAGAAATTCATCTCACTTCCTCCCTGTCAGGCGCGAGAAGCGTTCCCACAGGCTGCCCTGGCTGTCCAGTTCCAAGAAGGGGACTTTTTCTCCCTTCAGGCGTCGGGCAATGTTCCGGAAGGCCTGCCCGGCCTTGATCTTCTGGTCCAGAGCCACCGGGGTACCCCGGTTGGTCGCGACCACCACGTTTTCATCTTCGGGTACAACCCCAATCAGTTCGATGGCCAGCAGATCGAGCACATCCTCTGCGGAGAGCATATCGTGGCGCTTGACCATGGCCGGGTTGAGCCGGTTGATGATCAGTGCGGCCGGGCCTTTTTCATCGGCCTCCAGGATACCGATCACCCGGTCGGCATCACGCACCGCGGAGACTTCCGGGTTTGTCAGCACGATCACCCGGTCGGCCGGTGCAATGGCATTCTTGAAGCCGCGCTCGATGCCAGCCGGTGAGTCGATCAAAATCCAATCCACTTCCTTGCGCAGTTCATCGCACAAACGCACCATATCACTGGGTGATACGGAGCTCTTGTCACGCGTCTGGGCTGCCGGGATGAGATAAAGCTCCGGCAGGCGTTTATCGCGGATCATGGCCTGGCGCAGGCGGCAGCGTCCCTCGATCACATCCACCAGATCGTAGACGATGCGGTTTTCCAGGCCCATGACCACATCCAGGTTGCGCAGGCCGATGTCGCCGTCCAGGCAGGCGACCTTCTGCCCGTCAGCCGCCAGGGCAACCGCCAGGTTGGCGACCGCGGTAGTCTTGCCCACACCGCCCTTCCCTGAAGTGATTGTAATGACTTGAGCACCCATGTTCGCTTCCTGATCCAGAATAGGCTATCCAGACTGCCAGGGTTGTGTCACCAGCTGTCCGTCTTTCAACAAAACCATTACAGGCTGTGCCGAGCCTGCATCAATCGGAAGAGAGGCCATCTCCTCGCAAATGCGCACCTGCATCGGAGAGAATTCCAGAGCTGCCACGCACGCTTCCCGGTTGCCCTGGGCACCTGCCTGTACCGACCCGCGCAGGCGGCCCCAGACCAAAACACTGCCACCGGCTACGACCTCCGCTCCCGGATTCACATCACCAAAAACGACGACATGACCCGGGAATTCGATACGCGTTCCAGAGCGAACCGTACGACTCAACCAGAGCGCGGTCTGGTCATCCACCGGGGCAACGGGCTGCCGATATTCAGCCGGCTTCGGCTTGGAAATCCGCGTCGCCAGCCCCAGCAGCTGGGCCGTCTTCTCCGTTTCCGGGGAACTGCTGATCACGGCCCACAGATTGAGACCCCGTTCAGAGAGTTGGTCGCGCAGTTCCGACAGCTCGTTAACCTTCAGCACCTGCGGTCCAATATCCAGCGCCAGCCGGGCACCCCGGAAGAACGCCTGCCGCTCCTGGATATGCACCAGCAAAGCCTGACGGGCTTCATCCCAGGGAGCATTTCCCAAGGTGATCAGCAGGCCATCGCGCAGGCCCTTGATCTGAAGAAAAGGAGGCGGCTCACTCATCGGATATCATCACCGCCGGCGGGCGGATACCAGATTATAGCATGAAGTCGAACAGGGAATTTCACCCCTTCGAAATCCGGGAGTTGTGGGAGAACCGGCCGAAGGCCGGCGGAAAATATTGCCTCCATCCGGGAATAAAAGCTAACCGCCACCCGCAGCAATATCAATCGTCTTGAGTTCAAAATAAGCCTTGATCACACGCTGGACGATCGGGCCGGCAACGCTGGCACCCTCCCCGCCGTTATAGGCAAAGGCAATCACAATAATCTCGGGGGCTTCGTAAGGAGCGTAAGCCATGGTCCAGGCGTGCACCGGCCAGGAACCGAACTGGCAGCGGTTGGCCTTGCGGGCAACATCGTCGCAGTATTCGGCAGAGCCGGTCTTGCCTGCCACGGCAATCGGATAATCCGCGAACAGGGCATTCAGCGTACCGCGCGAATCGGTGATCGCCATGCGCATGCCGGTCTGCACCTGTTTGATCGTTTCCGGGCGGATCACTTTTGTCTCGCCGGTCTGGTCACAGTAGCCTGCATCGCAGGAATAGCCCTGGATCAAAGGTTCGACCGTCACATCCCGTTTTAATCGCGGTGTAAAGGCCTGCACCACACGCCCTTCTTCGTCCAGGATCTCGCGCACGATCGTTGGCTGCATCAACTTCCCATCATTCGAGATGGTCATGCCCGACATCAACACCTGCAGAGGGGTCGCCACCACGTAGCCCTGGCCGACGCTGGCAATGTAGGTATCGCCGGTCGACCAGTTTTCGCCGGTGTTGACACGCTTCCACTTTGGCGTCGGGATCAGTCCATCCGATTCTCCGGGCAATTCGATGCCGGAAACGGCCCCATAGCCCAGTGCACGCGCATATTCGCCCAAGCGGTAGATTCCAAGCCCTTCCTTGATTTCTTCCTTATAGCCGCCGCCCACTTTGTAGAAACAGACATTGCTCGAATAAGCAATGCAGCGCAGGAAATCCAGCGGCCCAAAGCCCGCCTCGTTGATGACGCCGTTGCGATTATAGATCCAGTCCACGAAAGGCCGTTCCGACCCCGTCTCGGAATACGTAAATTTCTCGGTCAGGACGATCTTGCCCGGTGCATCCACAATCGTCGCAGGCGTAACCACCCCTTCGTTCAAGCCGCCGGTAGCCGTGGAGAGCTTGAACACCGAGCCCGGTGGATACTCACCCGAGATGGCATTGTTGAGGAGAGGGCGGCGCGGATCCTGGCTGAGCTGCTCGTAATAATATGCCGGGATGAAACGCGCCATACGGTTATTTTCATAGGTGGGATACTGCACCATGGCCAGGATTTCACCTGTTTTGGGGTTGGCCGCAATTACAACCCCACTCGAGATTTGCACACGGTTGAGGTATGTGTTCCAATAATCGATTTCAGCGATCAGCGCAGCCTCGGCAGCAGCCTGGAGACGGGTATCAAGTGTGATCTTTACGTTATTTCCCGGCTTGGCTGCCACCGGCGGTTCCAGGTTGCGCAGTTCCTGTCCGGCCACATCCACTTCCACCACGCGCCGGCCGTTTGTGCCGGTCAGGATGTCATCCAGGGAAAGTTCGATGCCCGCATAGCCTATCTTGTCCCGATTGAGCACAAAGCCGCGTGCCACGTAATCTTCCTCATAAGCAGCCGGGATCGGCCCCAGGAAACCGACGATATTGGCCGTAAGCGAACCGGTCGGATAGTCGCGGATCGGCTCGGTCTCCACCGAAACACCCGGCCAGTCCGCCTCCCGTTCGATCACAAGCCGGGCGGTTTCCTCGCCGATGTTGCATTTGATCTTCACCGGGCTGTAGGGCGCCAGGGAATCTCCCAACGCCACCAGGTCTGCGATGGAAGGCCCGGGAATGCAGGCAGCATACTTTTTGGCATCCTCCAGCGTTTGCTCCGTCACCGGGCCGCCTGCCGCCACTCCCGTCAGAGCGGAAACATCACGGTAGACACGCTGGATATCGGCCTCATCGTCCGGCAGGGAAGCGGGGGTGATGACCAGGTTGTAAGAAGCCACATTGCGGGCCAATACATAGCCATTGCGGTCGTAGATAATGCCGCGCGCGGCCGGCATGCTGATATTGCGGGTATAGTTTTCGATCGCCTGGGTCTTCCATTCCGGGTATTCAAGGATCTGCAGGCGAAACAGGCGGAAAGTCAACGCGCTAAAGATGATCGCCACAAAAGCATATACCACCCACATACGCCAGGTTTCGAGGTGAGCCGGGGGGTTGGTGGCTGTTTTCATACGATCTCCCGAACCGGATAAACCCAGGCCGCCAGGTCGCGCGCCAGAGGATAGACCGGAACCGCCAGGAGCAGATTGAGAAGCAAGCTCGGCAGAGTGATCTGCCCGAATGCCTCACCAAACCCCAGCGGGTTGCCTGTCAGGCGCAACACAACATATATTGCCAGATGCATCAAAAGCGTGCCAATAAAGATGACTACAAAAGTAGCCAGGAGGGGCGCCTCCCAGATCCGGCGCTGCAGCAGCCATGCCAGGCCGGCCACCAGCAGGTATCCGCCCAGCACGGCCGGCCAGGGCACGCCAGAGACATACCCCACCATCAGGCCTGCCAGCGCCGCCCAATGCCAGGCCACCACCCCCTCCTGTAACGCCAGGGCTGCCAGAAAGACCAGGACAATATCCGCATAGCCTGACAGCAGGGATACCTGGCTGACCACGGAAGATTGAAGGATGACCAATATGGCCATCAACGGGAACGCAATGAGGGTGCGCATGGGATCAAGGAATGGGTGTGACCGGGACCAGAGGCCCGATGTCCACCGGCTTGAAGTTCGTGATGATCAGGACGATCTCCAAGCGGGAGAAATCCACATTGGGTTGAACGGCTGCCTGCTGGAACAGTTCATAGTCACGCTTGCGGACGCTGATCACCTGCCCCACCAGCAGGTCAGCCGGATACCCCCCACCCAGACCGGAAGTGAGGACAACATCACCTGTCTCCACAGTAGCATCCTGCGAGATGAGGTCGAGGGAGATATCGCCGGTCACGGAGCCGGAAAGCACTGCCTCGGCCCTGGCATTCTGCAGGCGGACATTGACCGCCGAAGCCGGGTCGGTAATCAACTGGACGCGAGCGGCATCGGCGATGACCGCATCCACCCGCCCCACCAGGCCTTTATCGGTCACCACCGGCATGCCGCGCCTGATGCCGTCGTTGGAGCCGCGGTTGACAATAATGTAATGGAGGAATGGGCTTGGGTCGCGGCCAATGACGGTTGCCCCGCGGTAAGTGCTTTCAGGGTTGGTACGAGAGAAGTCCACCAGCGCAGCCAGGATCTCCACCTGGCCCACTTCCTGGCGCAGTTCAATCACTTGGGCCTGCAGCCGGGACACTTCCGCCTCCAGTTCTGCATTTTGCTGCCGCAGCGAGGCAACGTCACGCGGCACGGTCAAGAAGTCCTGCACAGCCCGGAAACGGGACGAAAACCAAGTTTGGGTTGAAACAAGCGCCTGACTGAACCAATCTGACGTGGAACGGAAGTAACCGCCCAGTGCCAGGGCCAGGATTCCCCCAACCACCAACAGAATGATGGTTGTTTGCAAAGTACTGGAAAACGAATCTTTCATGAGAGTACCAATAGAAAACGCCGCCATCCCAGTTCCGGGACCGGCTTATGCGTTATGGCGGGTGGAACCGCGTTCCAAGCCAACCACGAAGTGCCCCAAGCCTTCGAAGTCTTCCAGGACCATCCCGGCACCCCGCACCACACAGGTCAGCGGGTCTTCAGCCACCCAGCTGCGCAGCTTCAATTCATCCGTCAACCGCTCTGCAAGGCCCTGAAGTAAAGCGCCGCCGCCTGACAGGCAGATTCCAATATCCATCAGGTCCGAGATGACTTCCGGCGGAATCTCGTCCAGCGCATCCCGGATGGTATCCACGATCACCTGTACCGGGGCAGAAAGGGCTTCCCGAATCTCGACCGAAGAGACCACGATCGTCTCCGGCAGGCCGGTGACCAGGTTACGCCCGCGCACCTCGGTCGTTTTTTCGGTCGGGAGTGCAAAGGCAGAGCCAATACGCATCTTAACCTGTTCGGCCACCCCCTCGCCTATCAAGAGATTGTATTTATTCCGCAGGTATTGGACGATATCCTGATCCATCTCATCGCCGGCCACGCGCAGGGAACGGGATGCGACCACGCCGCTGGTGGACATGACCGCCACTTCGGTTGTGCCGCCGCCGATATCCACGACCATGCTGCCGCGGATCTCGCCTACAGGCAGGCCTGCGCCCAGGGCGGCTGCAATCGGCTCCTCCACCAGGAAAGCCTGACGTGCCCCTGCGGCCATGACCGCATCATAGACCGCACGTTTCTCCACTTCCGTCACACCGGTTGGAATGCCGACCACCACACGCGGGCGAGGCAGAGGCACCACGCTCTGCTCATGAACCCGGCCGACAAAATAGTAGAGCATTTCCCGGGCAATATCGAATTCCGAGATGACCCCATCCCGCAGAGGCCGCACGGCCATCACGTTGCTCGGCGTACGGCCAACCATTTCTTTCGCCTCCAGGCCAATCGCCAGCGGCTTGCGGGTACGCTTATCAATCGCCACCCACGAAGGTTCGTTTATGACGATACCTTTGCCGCGGACATGCACCAGCGTATTGGCAGTCCCCAGATCGATACCGATATCGAGGGAGAAAAGGCCAAGGAGCCAGTTGATAGGATTGAAGGCCAAGTATTGATATCCTCGACAGGGAATTAGGCGTTACACGCCCGACACACATTAACATTATACCATGAGCCCCCCGTGAAAAATTGCACCGTCCACTTCCACCCAGTTTCTACAGAGTCATATATTTGGCCGATCTTGGCAGCATGACCAAAAGCGCCACAAGTTACCCTTCTTCCATACCAAAATAAGAATATTTGTGCTATCATACACATTGTTCACTATGCCAATCTCAGCCCAACACTTCCAGCCCGCCTCACCCAATCCCATGATAAACTATCCCCATGCCCTCCATCATCGCTCTTGATCTTGAAACCACCGGCCTCGATCCGGAACGCGACACTGTCATTGAAATCGGCGCCGTGCGCTTCAACGGCAAGCGCATCGAAGCCGAATTTTCCAAGCTGGTCAATCCAGGCCGCCACATTCCCGAGTTCATCACCGGTCTGACCGGAATCGATGACGCCATGGTGCGCCAGGCGCCACGCCTGCGCGATCTGCTCCCCGAACTCGGAGCCTTTGTGGGCGACGCTCCCATCCTCGGTCACAACATCCGCTTCGACCTGGGGTTTTTGCAAAAATTTGGTCTCTTCCAGCTCAACGAAGTCCTCGACACCTACCAACTGGCTGCCGTGCTCATGCCCTCCGCCAGCCGCTACAACCTGGGTGCACTTGGCCAGCAGCTTGGCATCCTGCTGCCTGCCACCCACCGCGCCCTGGATGACGCCCGCGTGACGCAGGCAGCCTACGTTCAGCTATCTGAAATGGCCAAAAACCTGCCGCTCGACCTGCTAGCCGAGATCGTGCGACTTTCCGAACCCCTCGAATGGGATGCCCGCTGGACCTTCCAGCAGGCCCTGCGATCGCGTGCCAGGGAGGGCATCAGCCCCAAACAGGCCCATGGCACATCCAGCGAGGCGCTCTTCCGCACCGGCCCGGAACCAGATGTACCCCCGCTGCAACCGCTTGACCCTCCTGTGCGCCTGGACATTGACGAAACTGCCTCCATCCTGGAATATGGCGGGCCTTTTTCACGGTATTTTGAGGCATATGAACAGCGTGCCGAACAAGTCGAAATGCTGCGCGCGGTCACAGATGCCATCTCAGAAGGTTACCACCTCATGGTGGAAGCCGGCACCGGGGTCGGAAAATCCTTTGCCTACCTTGTCCCGGCAGCCCTGTATGCACTTCAGAACAACACGCGTGTGGTCATTTCCACCAATACGATCAACCTGCAGGACCAACTGATCAAGAAAGATATTCCTGACCTGGCCGCTGCCCTGGGTCTTGACCTGCGTGCATCTGTCCTCAAAGGCCGTTCCAATTATATCTGCCCCCGCCGTTTGGAGTACCTCCGTCACCACCCTCCGCAAACCGCTGACGAAATGCGCGTCCTGGCCAAGGTGCTGGTCTGGCTTCTGGACAATCAGAGCGGCGACCGCAACGAGATCAACCTCACCGGCCCGGCCGAACGGGATGTCTGGCTGCGCCTTTCCGCGGAAGACGACGCCTGCACCACCGAAACATGCGTCAAGCGCACCGGCGGCGCCTGTCCCTTCCACCGGGCACGCGTTGCCGCCCAGAACGCCCATCTGCTGGTGGTCAACCATGCCCTTCTGCTGGCAGATGTGGCAATTGGCAGCCGCGTCCTGCCGGAATATGACCGCCTGATCGTAGATGAAGCCCATCACCTTGAGGCTGCCACCACCAGCGCCATGAGCTTCCGCTTTACCCAATTCGACCTGGAGCGCATGCTGCGCGAACTGGGCAGTTCTGCCTCCGGCGCCCTTGGGCGCCTGCTTGGGGATGCCCACTCTGCAGTGCGTCCATCCGACTTCGGCCTGCTCAGCCAGAAGGTGGAACGAGCCACCGATCTGGCCTTCCGCCTGCAAAACCAGAGCCGCGAGTTTTTTCAGACCATAAGCAGTTTCGCCGAGCTGATGCGGGAAGGCCAGCCGCCCAGCAATTATGCCTGGCAGGAACGCATTCTGCCTGCCACGCGGACCCAGCCCGGCTGGGACGATGTCGAAATGGCCTGGGGGGTGTTGGACGAAACCTGGGGACTGCTCCTTAAACTACTGACCGAGCTGCACCAGGCAGCCGCCGACTTGTATGCCGACGGCGTGGAAAGCCTGGAAGATGTGCTTGGAGATATCGGCAACCTCTACCGCCGCATGGCTGAGGCAGATAACAACCTCAACCAGATGTTGAGCGAACCGTCGCAGGGGCAGGTTTACTGGATCGAAATCCACCCGAATGGCAACCGGCTGGCGCTGAACGCGGCCCCCCTGCGCGTCGGCCCGCTGCTCGAGAAACTCCTTTGGAAGGAGAAGACGAGCGTTGTTCTCACGTCGGCAACCCTCACCGCCCATGGTGAGTTTACTTACATGCGCCGCAACCTGGGAGCTGAAGACGCCAACGAGATGGCCCTGGGATCGCCCTTTGACTACGAAAGTTCCACCCTGCTTTTCCTGGCGAGCGACATCCCCGAGCCGAACCAGCCGGGCTACCAGCAGGCCCTGGAGCGAGCCCTGATCCAGGTCTGCAAGGCTGTGGGCGGGCGCACGCTGGTGCTGTTTACCTCCTATGCCCAGCTCAAGCGCACCTCCCAGGCCATCAGCGGGGCCCTGGCTCAAGAAGACATAGCCATTTACGAGCAGGGTGAGGGCGCATCGCCGAATACCCTGGTCGAATCCTTCAAAGAATCTGAGCGTGCCGTCCTGCTCGGCACGCGTTCCTTCTGGGAAGGTGTGGATATTCCCGGTGAAGCCCTCTCGGTGGTCGTGATCCCAAAACTGCCTTTCGACGTGCCAACTGATCCCCTGATCGCGGCCCGCTCCGAAACATACGAAGATTCATTCAACGAATATTACCTGCCCGAAGCCATCCTCAAGTTCCGCCAGGGCTTTGGCCGTCTCATCCGCACCCAATCTGATCGCGGGGTGGTGGTTCTGCTCGACAGGCGCCTGCAAACCAAACAGTATGGCCGCCTGTTTGTCGAGTCCCTGCCGCAGTGCACCCTGAAAGTCGTCCCGCTCAACAGCCTGCCGCGCCTGGCCTCTCAGTGGCTGGGGTATTAACCGCCACAAGGTTCGAGCGGTCCGGGCGTAAGTTGTCATACAAAAGAAATGAACATGCACGGCGACCTGTTGTAGAATCGGTATGAAGCACACACGCTTTCTACGAGGTATTGCATGCCGACCACCATCTTCGAATTTCCCGATCATCTTGATTTGACGCACTACGTCTCTGCGGAGGCGCATGACTTGCGCTCGCCATTCAACCGTATCATCGGCTTTACAAAACTGGTGCTGAAAGGCATGGATGGGCCGCTGACCGACATGCAGAAGGAAGACCTGACCACGGTTTACTCCAACAGCGCCCATGCCCTGAACATGATGAACAACCTGGTGGATGCCGCCCGCCTGGGCCTGAAGGAAAAGCAAGTCAACTGCAAAGAGATCGAGACCAACAACCTGATCGGGCAGGCCGTCTCCC
The DNA here is from genome assembly GCA_964387495.1 of uncultured Anaerolineaceae bacterium. GTDB lineage: Bacteria > Chloroflexota > Anaerolineae > Anaerolineales > Villigracilaceae > DSXF01. The sequence goes on along the minus strand of CAYLXB010000028.1, from coordinate 23,921 downwards.
ACTGGCAACAGAACCATCCCGGCAGGGAAATCCGGGTCGAACCCCAAGTGGACGTATCCGCCCCGTCCGTGTACGGTGATGAAGTCCTGCTGCGTCAGCTGCTTGCACACTGGATCACTTATGTCTGCGCCTATGTCAAGAGCCCGGCAACCGTGATGCTGAAAGTCGAACAGGTTGGGAAAGAAAGCCTCTTTACGCTTCGAACCAGCGGGGAACCCGCCCAGGAAATGATGAAGGGCGAACTGGCCATCACCGGCTACATCTGCCGCGCCCTGGTCGAACTACACGGCGGAAGTATCCGCACCGGCCAGAGCGATGAAACTGAAACCGTCATCCAGTTTTCCATCCCGGCAGGGTGTTAATTCCCCTGCAGCGAATAAAACCAAACAGGGACGGCCTGAGTGGGCCGTCCTGTTTTTTTTATGATTCCAGGCTGTCTGACCTTACCAGCCCGGCGGCAGATCAGCGAGCATTGAAGATCTGCACCAGCGCCAGAGCCATGCTCATATCGCCGGCCACCTTGATTCTGCCCTGGATGAAAGCCTGCATCGGATCGAGTTCGCCTGCAAGCAGTTTGAGGAAATCATCGGAGTCGGCGCTCAAGGTCATCTGCGGCGCGGGGTGCTGGCCGCGGCTGACCGTCACCTGACCGCCTTTGAGGTCGGCAATCCAATCGCCGGCCTCCGCACCGCTGAAGTGGAACTGGATCAACGCATCCATGTTTGCAGCCTTGCCCGGCAGGGGCATCCCAGACATTTTTGACATCAATGCTTCGATGGTAGGGGACATCATAATCTCCACATTATTACTAGAAGAGGTGAATTAACAGTGAGACCATGATCTGGGCAAAGATAATCTTGAAGATCAAGGCCACCGGATAGGTGCTGGCATAGGCAAGTGTGGCCAGGTCAGTCGTCGTCTGGTTGTTGGCTGCCGCCAGACCGGGCGGATTGGTCATGCAGGCAGTCAACGCGCCGAGGGAGGCCAATGCCTGCATTCCAAAGAATTTCATCAGGAGCAAAAGGCCGACCGTCACCGAGAGCAGGGTCACCAGCCCACCCGCCAAAAGGAGAGTCCAGCCCTGGGCCTGGATGACTTCCACCAGGTGCTCGCCCGCCGTGGTACCGGCGCCTGCCAGGAACAACATCAGCCCCAGTTCGCGGGAGATATTCTTCGCCGCCACCGGCACATGCAGACGCAAGCCGCCAATCCTTCCAAAATGCCCGATCAACAGGCTGACGAGGAATGCCCCGCCTGCCACACCCAGGTGGATTTCCACCCCTTCTGCCAGGCGGATCGGGATCAGGCCGACCGCGATGCCCAGCACGAGACCGGTGAGATAGGGCAGCATGCTCGTTTCCTGAACCTTGCGGGTATCGCCGCTGGCTTTGCGGGTGAACTCCTCCACTTCCAGCCGCTCCCCGACCACATGCAGTCCATCTCCAAATTCCAGGCTGATGCTGCCAACCGGGGTGACCTCCAACCCCTGGCGGCGGATGCGGGTGATCACCACGCCGTAATTCTCCCAAATGCGCAGGTCCTGCAGGCTCTTGCCAACGAATTCTGGCGCGGTCACATCCAAGTCCTGGGTGGTGATGTTCGTGTTCTGGTCCATCGGGACATTCGTCTCTTCGCCCAGCAACAGTTTGACTTTCTCGAACTCGGATTGAGGTCCCACCGCCAGCACCACATCCCCCTGGCGGAGCACGGTATCGGGTGAAACCAGAAAAACCTGATTTCCACGCCGGATGCGGGTCACATTGATACGAGCATAGCGCTGCGGGTTGAACTCGCGGATCGTCTTGCCGTCCATGTTGGGGTTGGTGATCTTGAACTGCTTGACCAGCAGCATGGGCAGTTCCTTCTGGCGTTCAGCCACCCATTTCTTTTCCTCGGCGTGCAGGTCACTTTTCAAGAGCCGCGGCAGGAACTGCACCAGCAGGACGACGCCGATCATGCTGAAGGGATACGCCACCCCATAACCAACCGAAACAGCCTTCCCCAGCTCGGGGGCCAGACGATTGAACGCATCCATGGCAGCTGCCAGGGCCGGCGTGCAGGTCAAAGCACCCGTATACAGACCGGCGGCCAGGTCTATGGGCAGTTTCAGCAGATAAGTGAGGCCGAACACCGCCAGGGCACCGGTCAGCGCCACAGCGACGCCGACAACTACAAAGCGTGCCCCGTCCCGCCGGAATGTGCGGAAAAAGCGCGGCCCGGCCTGCAATCCGACCGCATACACAAATAACAGCAGGCCGAGTTCCTGGATCGTAGCCGGCACACTCAGCCCGAAATGGCCAAAGGCCAGCGCCACGAACAGAACCCCGGCAGTGCCCAGGGAAACACCCCGCCAGGAGAGGCTTCCCAAAAGGGTGCCCAGCGCAAGGATGGTGAATAAGACGAGGATTTGTTCGGACAAGAATGTTGCCAGCATAAGGTACCATGATACAGGAAACCGGCTCCAATCGCAAGAGGCGGAGGGATTTATGCTATAATAAAAATATGGACGAACCAACTGCTCACGCTGAAGTCGAACAGCCCGCTCCGCCCCCTGCGGAGGCTGCCGGGAAGCTCTCAACCGGCACGATTATCGGCATCGTGGCCGTCATCCTGATCTTTCTGGCACTCATCACCGCGGCAGTCTACGGATTGATGCAAAACTCGACCACCACCGCCCAGATCCGGGATATTTTTCTGATCTTCCTGGCGTTCGAATCGTTCATCATCGGCGCTGCGCTGGTTGTCCTTGTCATCCAACTGGCAAGTCTGATCAACCTGTTGCAAAATGAGATACGGCCCATCCTGAACGCCACCAGTGAAACCGTCAACACCTTGCGTGGGACCACAGAATTCCTGAGCGAAAACCTGGTGGATCCGGTCATTAAACTCAATGGTTATCTGGCTGGCCTGCAGCGAACGTTGGAACTGTTTGGTCTGAAGAAAAAATAACCGCCAAATCCGAATTATTAGATAAAAAAGGAGCCTGATATGTCTGACCGTGATGAATTTGGTGCTTTCCTGGTTGGTTTCCTGGTCGGCGGCCTCACGGGCGCGCTGGCAGCCCTGCTCTTTGCCCCGCAGAGTGGAGAGGAAACCCGTTCCCTGATCAAAGACAAGAGCATCGAACTGCGTGACAAGGCCTCGCACAGCGCAGAAGAAGCCCTGGCACGCGCCGAAGCCACCGCGAAAGAGGCCCGCATCCGCGCCGATGAACTGGCCCGCCAGTTAAAAGAGCGCGGTAAAAGCGTTGTGGAAGCGGTCAAGAAGCCGGCCAAGAAAGATATCGAAGCCCCCGCCGGCTGATCTCCAGCTGCAGATAAAAGGGTTTGATCACGAATGTGGTCAAACCCTTATTTTGTTGCCATGAGCCTGTTTTGGAAACTTTTACGGCTCGCCTTTCATTTACTCTACCATTCCTGCGCCTGGACGTACGATTGGGTGGCCACACTTGTCTCCCTGGGGCGCTGGCAGAAATGGGTGGAGACAATTGTTCCATTTATCCAAGGGCCGCGGGTCCTTGAGCTGGGGCACGGCCCCGGACACCTGCAGGTACTGCTTCTGGAACGGGGGCTGCTGCCGGCCGGCCTGGACGAATCCGCTCCAATGGGACGCCTGGCCACCCGAAGCCTGCAGCGCAGCGGCTGTCCCTCAAGCCGCCTTGCCCGCGGTCTTGCCCAAGCACTCCCGTTTCCTGCCCAAACCTTTCATACCATCGCGGCCACTTTCCCATCCGAGTATATCTTCGACCCGCACACCCTGGCCGAGGTACAACGCGTGCTCCTGCCCGGCGGTCAGCTGGTCGTCCTGCCAACGGCGCGGCTCACCGGCCGCGCCTTTCCGGAGCGCTTCTTTGCCTGGCTGTTCCACATCACCAGCCAGACAGAAAACAACGAAACCCTGCTGGATGAGCGTCTGCGCCGCCCCTTCGAGCAGGCCGGCTTCCAGGTGAGGATCGAGAAAGTGATGCTGCAGTCCAGCCATACGGTGATCGTACAAGCCAGCAAACCTTCCGGTGAGTAGGACGTATATATCCGAAGATACGATAAAATACCAGCGTTCCACCCATAAGGAGAATATGTCTGAAACAACTGTCACCAACCCTCCAGAAGGGACCACAGGCAGGGGCTGCCTGTCCGAACTCGGCTGGCTGGCATCCGGGTTCGTCTTGCCTCTGGTCAGTCCCGCTTTTTACCGCCAGGCTGCCCGCAGACCGGCACGCATGGCCGTCCTGTTCTTCTTTGTCTTCCAGTCCATCATCTCGCTCCTTTTGGCAGCCAGGGCCGGCATGACCCTGGCCTCCATGCGCGCGGATATCACGACGGCCTTTGAGGAAATGGATATGCCCGCCATTACCATCAGCGGCGGCATAGCCAGCGTGAACCTTCCTTCCCCGGTCATCCTATTGGATAAAGACAGAACCCTGCTGGCAATCGATACCAGCGGGCAGATCACAGGAATCGACCAGGCGCAGTACACCCAGGGCTTCCTGTTGACCCACGACAGCCTGCACGTTTTGAACGACCGGGGTGAATACCAGGTCCTGCCGCTCAAAGAACTGCACAAAACCTTCGAGAAGGATCCGATTTTCATCAACCGGGAAACGGTGCTCCAACTCTGGAAAACTTTCGCCACCGCGGCAACCGCGGCCAGCCTACTGGCGATCGGTTTCTGGCAAATCGGCGCCTGGTTCGTCTGGGTTTCATTCATCAGTGTTGTGCTCTATGGGGTTATCAGCCTGTTCCGGCCTCACACCGATTTCGGCGCCATCCTGACCACCGGCATTTATGCCTTTGTGCCCGCCACCTATGCACGCTACCTGCTCGACCTGGTTAACATAAAGTTCATCAGCCTGCACACCCTGCTGCTGGGGCTGTTGTGGATTTTCGGCCTGCTGTTCATCTTTAAGCTGCGCGAGAACCCGGTCACAGAACCGGCGCGGGGCATCCGTCACTGGCGGACCCTGCCCGGCCTGCCGCTGGTACTCGGTTTCGGCGTGAACATACTCATCCAGTGGGAGAAAGCCGCCTGGTTGTTCTGGCCGCTGGCCCTCGTCACATTCCTCGCACTGGCCTGCATCGAATTCTGGCCCCTGCTCACCAGGAAAGAACCCGCCGTCCTGCCCATCTCAACGGCAGAAGCCACGATAGACAAGGGAAGTGATGAATCAGAGAACCAGGGTTCTTCATAATCTACTCCAAATCCTGATCAGCCTCGGTTTGCTGCTGATGCTATTGGCCCTTCCCGAGTCACCTGCAAAGGCAACCAGCCAGGCTGACATCAAGGTTTCGCCCACCAGCATCGAGAACAAATTTCCCGACTTTGTGAAGTTCAAGGTCAAGATCAGCAGCGAGGTCACCCTCGAGAAGGCCTGGTTTGTTTTCAGTGTGGGCGGCGAGCCTTACAACGCAATTCCCCTGGACGTGACGCCCGGGAAACTGCTCCACCTGGAGTACATCATCCTCACACACAAGTGGACGATCTTCCCCAGCACGCCCATTGCATTTCATTGGGATGTGTTTCCCGAGAGCGGCGAAAAAATCAGCAGTGCGGAAGAGGTTTTTTATTACGACGACACCCGTTTCAAGTGGAAACGCCTGGAAGGAGATGCGTTCACCGTTGTCTGGCATGACCGCCCGCCTGCCTTTGGGGAGCAGGTGGCCAAAGCCGCCGAACTGGCCATGGCCGACCAGGCCCGCTTCTACGGGGTGAAACTGGAGAAGCCAATCCAGATCGTCATTTACAATACCGAGGATGAATATACCTATTGGTTCCGCTCCAACGACTGGAGTTGGGGTTCTGTCGACGTGCAGTCCGGGATCACGGCCCAGGTGGTGGAAGAAGCCGAGGGAGCTCAATTCTGGCTGAACAACATCATTCCGCACGAGATTTCCCACCTCTACTTTTACCAGGTGACGCACAATGCCCTGAACAAACCACCGGTTTGGTTAAACGAAGGCCTGGCACAGTATAATGAGTTCGTAGACAACCGGGACTGCCTGGAGGAAGCCCAGAAAGCCATGCTGGCAGGGGATTACATTCCCCTGGATGACCTGTCGGATTGGTTTACCAGCGATATCGAGGCTGAAATCGACCTCTCCTATTGCGAAAGTTACAGCGCCGTATATTACATGGTCAACACGTACGGAGAAAAAAGCCTGCTCAACCTGCTCGCTGCCTACAAACGAGGAGACAATGAAGAGAAGGTTTTTTCGAGCGCACTGGGCGTAAACCCGGCAGAGTTCGAACAGGACTGGATGACCTGGGTGGGGGTTCCGGCAGATTTATATATCACACCACAGCCCGAAGCAACTCTCCTCCCCAAACCGGCAACGCCCGTGCCCACCCCGACCGCCCTGTTTGCCAGCCTGGCGGCAAAGCCAATGCTGGCCGTGTCCATCCCATCCTCACCCTTGCGTTATGCGCTCTGCCCGGCCTGGCTGCTGGGTGCAGGAGGCTTTCTCGGCCTGGTATCTGCATCCGCGGCTCTTACAAACCGGCTGAAGAAAACCAGGAAGAGCCTTCCACCGGCAATCCCCGAGGCAAGCCTTCCGAATGAGGAAACCCCACCACCCCAGGAGCAATCAAGATGAACAACTTCAACCTGACCGAAATCCTGTACTTCCCATTGCGGGACAGCGAGGCACGCCGCCAGTTCCTGTATGTCTCCATTGCCATGCTGGCCGGCTTCATCATCCCGCTGCTGCCGATGATTGCCGTGATGGGCTACGCGGCGCAGATCGCAGCCGGCATCATCCGGGACGGCAAAACCCTACACATGCCCCCCTGGAAGGACCTCGGCAAACTTCTCTCCGAGGGATTCCGTCTTTACGGTGTTCAACTTGCCTTCGGAGCACCGTTAATCATCGGGATGCTGTTCTTTTGGGGTTCCTATATGCTCATCCCAATTGCGTTCATCTCGGAAGACCCGAACTCTTTTACCCCCGGTACCCTGGCACTCTTTTTCGTGCCCATGCTGTGCATGTTTCCAATGATGATCTACGGCGTTGCAGTGGGCATCCTTTTGCCAGTCGCCGAATGCCATATGCTGGCAAAGGATGAATTCAGAGCCGGGTTCCGGGTGAAAGAGTGGTGGCCCATCTTCCGGGCAAATCTCGGGCAGTTCCTGCTCGTGTATGTCATAATCATGGTGGTCACGATGGCGGTGACCATCCTGATGCAGGTGCTCATGATCACCATCGTCCTGGCCTGCCTGCTGCCCCTGCTGATGCCGGCCGCCATGGCCTACATGACCCTGGTCAGCTGGGGCGCCTCCGCCGTCGCCTACCGCAACGCCCTGGCGCAGAAAGCACCCGCAGAAACACTGCAGGTGCCATGAGCCTTCCTGCTGTGCCGCTGGTGTTTTCCAGCGGCACAGCACTTTCCCGTGCAGACCACAAAAACCTGCCAACGTGATAGCTTCTGAGAGCAGTTGAAACATTCCGCCATCATTTGCCAAGCCGGCGCGGCGAAACTTCATGGCAATTCCAATTACGAGGAGAGATGCCATGAAGGTGAAGATGATCCTGCCCGCCCTGACCGAAGCTAAAAGCCCCTTCTGGAGGCCAATCAAATACTCGCTCTTCCCCCCGCTGGGGCTGGCTACGCTCGCCGGTTACCTGGGCCCGGACGACGAGATCGAAATCCAGGATGAACACGTCGAGGCCCTCGACCTGGACGACACCCCGGAGCTGGTGGTCATCCAGGTCTATATCACCTCCGCTTACCGGGCCTACGCGCTAGCCGACTACTACCGCCGCAAAGGAGCCCATGTCTGCCTGGGAGGACTGCACGTCACCTCCCTCCCGGAGGAGGCCATCCGGCATGCCGACTCTATCTTCCTTGGGCCGGGAGAAGACACGTGGCCGGCCTTTCTCGAAGATTACCGCCGCGGCTGCCCCCACAAGGTGTACCCATCCACCGTGCGCAGCCTGCTCGATCTCCCGGCCCCGCGCCGGGACCTGATCAAACGGCACCTGTACCTCGTTCCCAACTCAATTGTGGTCTCGCGCGGCTGCCCGCATCACTGTGACTTCTGCTACAAGGACGCCTTCTTCCAAGGCGGCAGATCGTTCTACACCCGCCGCGTGGACCAGGCCCTGGCGGAGATCGAAAACCTGCCCGGCCGCCACCTGTATTTCCTCGATGACCACATCTTCGGCAACCCGAGTTTTTCATTGGCACTATTCGATGGCATGCAGGGCATGGGGCGCCTCTGGCAGGCCGCCGGGACAGTGCAATCCAGCCTCCAGCCCGGGCTGATGGAAAAGGCCGCCGCCAGCGGGCTGCGCAGCCTGTTCATCGGCCTCGAAACCATCAACCCGCGCGGACTGCAAGCCCAGCACAAGTTCCAAAACCTCAAGCACGACTATGCCACTGCCGTCCGCCGCCTGCACGACCTGGGGGTGATGGTCAATGCCAGCTTCGTCTTTGGACTGGACGAGGATGGCCCGGAGGTATTCGGGCGCACGGTGGACTGGGCCATTCAACAGGGGATAGAGACGGCCACCTTCCACGTCCTGACACCTTACCCCGGCACCGCGCTATATACACGCATGCAGCAGGCGGGGCGCATCCTGACCCACAACTGGGACCTGTACGACACCCGGCATGCTGTTTTCCAGCCTGCCGGCATGACACGGCAGCAACTGGAAGCCGGTTACTGGCATTCCTACCGGGACTTTTACCGCTGGGGCAGCATCTTCGAATCGGCACAGGCCAACAAAGACTGGGGTCACAAAATCAAGCATCTTGCCTACACTGCCGGCTGGAAAAAGTTCGAACCGCTCTGGGACTGGATCATCCGCGCCAAAAAAGTTGCCAACTGCCTGCCTGTGCTCGAAGCCATCCTGGCCAGATCCGGCGGCGCGCCTCAAACAACGGAAGCCAGCCCTGGTAAATCACCCATTTCATGCCGGGCTGACCCTTGACATATCTCCTGCACTCCCTTATACTAATTTAGTATAACCTAAATTTCTATTTAGTATAATTCAAATGATAACCCGCTCCATCCAAGACTACCTAAAAACAATCTATGACCTGACCAAATCGGGGGGGGCGGCCAGCACCAATGCCCTCGCGGAACGCCTGGGACTGGCTGCTGCCTCGGTAACAGGCATGCTCCAACGCCTGGCTGCGCTCAAACCGCCCCTCGTCGCCTACCAGAAACACCAGGGCGTGACACTCACACCAGCCGGAGAGCGGGCCGCCCTTGAAATCATCCGCCACCACCGCCTGCTCGAAACCTACCTGGTCCAGGCGCTGGGTTACAGCTGGGATCAAGTCCACGAAGAGGCCTGCCGCCTGGAACATGCCATCTCGGAAGACTTCGAGGCCAGGATCGCCGAGGCCCTGGGACATCCCACGCGCGACCCGCACGGCGAGCCGATCCCGAGCCTGGACCTGGTCATGCCCAGGCAGAACTGCGAAGCTGCCCTGAACAGCCTTCGCCCCGGCGAGATGGCCAGAATTTGCCGGGTGCGCAGCGACGATCCAGCCTTCCTGCGCCACCTGGACAGCCTGGAACTGGTCCCCGGCAGAACCGTCGAGGTGCTCAACCTTTCCCCCTATGACCATAACCTGACACTAAAACTGGATACAGGTGCCATCACGACCATCGGCCCTGCCGTATCCGAAAAAATCTTCATCGCAACGGCCGGGCAGAAAACTCCATGAAACAACAACGTGCGGAATCAGATGTTCCTGCGGGAAACGGTACAACCCTATGAATATAATATTGAACGTGTTCCTGCTCAGCCTGGCTGCCGGGCTTGGCACCGGCCTGGGCGGCCTGATCGCCATCCTGCGCAAGCCGGGCCGGCGCTCTTTCGGTTTTTTGATGGGCTTCACGGCCGGCGTGATGATCAGCCTGGCTTTCATGGAACTGGTCAACGAAGCCTGGCAGATGGCCGGCTGGAAGCTTGCAACATTGGGCTTCACTGCCGGGGCACTGGCCATGTTCGGCATCGACACCCTCATCCCGCACATGCGCTTTGGGGAAACGGAGGTGAAGAGCCGGCCGGGGAACATCCCGTCGACCACCGGTTACATCCTCGCAGAGGGTGCATCGCCGCACCGCCACCGGCGGCGCTGGTTCCGGCGCACATCCGGCCCGGTGGACAGCACCCTGCTCAAGACGGGCATGTTGATCGCACTTGGCATCACCATCCACAATATGCCAGAGGGAATTGCCGTAGGCGCCGGCTATGCGCACGAAGTCCAGTTTGGTTATTTCATTGCGATTGCCATTGCCCTGCATAACATCCCGGAGGGGATTGCCACCGCCCTGCCGCTCTGCAAGGGCGGCGCCTGCCGGTGGGATGCCTTCCGGATCGCCCTGCTCTCCGGTTTGACCGAGCCGGTCGGCGCCCTGCTGGCAATCTTCTTCCTGTCCCTCTTCCGGGACCTCATCCCCGTCGCACTGGCGTTTGCCGGCGGCGTGATGACTTTCATTACCTTGGATGAACTCGTCCCGGTTGCACGCGAGCATGGCCACCAGCATTTCACAGCCTTTGGCATCATCCTGGGTTCGATATTCGTATTCGTACTCTCCGGCGTCTTCGGAGTCTGAACCCTAAATTCCTACACTACGAGGTATCTGAGAAATATGATTGCGTGGTTCAATACACTCTCCCCCATCCAGCAAGCGCTGGCGGGGACCTTGTTCACCTGGGGCATGACCGCCCTGGGCGCAGGCATGGTCTTCTTCTTCAAGACCATCAACCGCAAACTTCTGGACGGCATGCTCGGCTTTGCTGCGGGCGTGATGATCGCGGCCAGTTTCTGGTCGCTGCTGGCCCCTGCCATCGAAATGGCCGAACAGGACGGCATGCCCAGCTGGATTCCAGCGGTCGTCGGTTTCATGCTGGGCGGCGGCTTTCTCTGGCTGGTGGACCAGATCCTGCCGCACCTGCACCTGGGTTATCCCACCGAGGAGGCCGAGGGCATCAAGACCTCCTGGCAGCGCAGCATTCTTTTGGTGCTGGCCATCACCCTGCATAATATCCCGGAAGGACTGGCTGTGGGCGTGGCCTTTGGCGCCCTGGGTGCAGGCATCCCCTCCGCCACCCTGGCCGGGGCCGTTGCACTGGCACTCGGCATCGGCCTGCAAAACTTCCCGGAAGGCGCCGCTGTCTCCGTCCCCCTGCGCAGAGAAGGCATGGGACGCCTGAAAAGCTTCTGGTATGGCCAAGTCTCCGGCCTGGTCGAGCCGATCGCAGGCGTGCTGGGAGCTGCGGCCGTGCTCCTGATCCGCCCGCTGCTGCCCTACGCATTGGCTTTTGCCGCCGGCGCCATGATCTACGTGGTGGTGGAGGAACTGATCCCCGAATCCCAGTTGGAAAAACACCCCCACGTAGCCACTTTTGGAACCATGCTCGGCTTCGCGATCATGATGCTGCTGGACGTGGCCCTTGGGTAATCGTATTCTCAGCGGCAGCCCATTTCACGCTCATCCCCGCCCAAGCGGAGCGGAGGCCGTAGCATAAATTCACATCCTGGATAGATAATCCGAAATAATCGTATCGTAATGAGCGGTGGACTTGAAGCCCTTCACCGCCAGGCATTTGCGTGTCCCGGCCTGAATACCCCCTGAACGCAGTTCGGCCAGGACAGCAGGGTAATCTGCCGGGTCACAGACCAGGGTGACGCGCTCATGGTTCTTTGCCGCAGCCCGGATGAGGGTCACGCCGCCGATATCGATGTTTTCGATGACTTCCGCATAGGTCACGCCGGGTTTGGCAATGGTAGCCTCGAAGGGGTACAGGTTGACCGCCACCAGATCAATGTAATCCCAACCCAGGTCGAGCAGCTGCTGGTGGTCCGTTTCGGTCGGGCGCGCCAGAAGCCCGCCGTGCACCGCCGGGTGCAGGGTCTTGACCCGCCCGCCCAGAATTTCAGGCGACCTGGTATATTCTGCCACTTCTGTGACGGCCAGGCCGTTCTCACGCAGCAGTCTGGCCGTGCCGCCGGAGGCCAGCAGGGTCCAGCCCAAGGATGCAAGGCCCCGGGCGAAATCAACCAAGCCAGTTTTGTCATGGACAGAGAGAATGGCTTTAGGCATGATAAATTCCTTTACTTCGTACGAATGACTTGTTGCAGTGTTCGAACCAGCAATTGGTGCTCCACACTGTGTACACGCGCCTCGAACTGTTCCAGCGACTCGCCAGGCTGGAAAACGATCTCCTGTGTGGCCAGGACCGGGCCGTTGTCCACCCCCTCATCCGGTACGAGATGAACCATCACACCGCTGCTCTCGATCTCACCCTTCTGCCAGGCCTGGTAGGCTCGTTCGATGGCATGTGTGCCCGGGAAGGTTCCGGGCAGGGCAGGATGCAGATTAATGACACGCCCGGGGAAGTGCGATAAGAAGCTGGCGCTGAGCAGGCGCATCCAGCCGGCAAGGATCACGTAATCCGGTGCCTGTCCGGCGACCAGGGCAGCCAGGCGGGAATCGTAATTACTCCGGGTTTCACCATCTTTTTTTGGAAATGCAATCACAGGCACGCCCGCCTGCAGCGCCCGGCTCAGCCCAAAGGCCTCCGGCTGGTTGCTGATCACCGCAACCACCTCAGCCGGGAGTTCGCCTCCCTGGCAGGCATCCAGGATAGCCTGCAGGTTGGATCCATTACCGGAAATGAGCACGACCAGTCGGGCAGGCATGGAAAACCCTTCGCCCTAGTGATGAAAAAGCCGCACACCGGTGAAGGCCATGCGCATGCCGTAATCGTCACAGGCTGCGATGACCTCTGCATCCCGGTTGGAGCCGCCCGGCTGGAAGACAAAGCGGACGCCGGACCTGGCCGCCCGGTCGATACTGTCACGGAAGGGAAAGAAGGCATCCGAGCCAAGCACCACCCCATCCAGCCCATCCAGCCAGGCACGCCGTTCCTCAGGGGTGAGCAGAGGCGGCTGTTCGGTGAAGACATCCGACCAACCGGCACGCTCGGCGGGGGTCACGTCCGGCTGGAGGAACTGGTCAATGGCATTATCACGCTCCGGGCGCTTGATCTCCGGCCTGAAAGGCAAAGCCAGCACGCGCGGGTGCTGGCGCAGGCGCCATAAATCCGCCTTCAACCCGGCCAGACGGACACAATGCACGCGTGACTGCTGCCCAGCACCCACACCGATCACCTGGCCATCGCTGGCAAAACAGACCGAGTTGGACTGGGTGTACTTGAGCGTGATCCAGGCCACGAACATGTCACGCAGAGCGCTTTCGGGCAGGTCTTTTTTGGCGGTGACGAGGTTGGCAAAATCGGTGCGTGTGACGGGGCGGTCGTTGCGGCGCTGTTCGAAGGTCACCCCAAACAGTTCACGCGTCTCCATCGGCGCCGGCTGGTAGCCCGGGTCCATCTGGACGATCACATACTTGCCCTGCTTCTTGGCCCTGAGCAAGTCAAGGGCCGCCGGGTCATAGCCCGGTGCGATTACGCCATCGGACACTTCACGGGCGATCAGGCGGGCCGTGGGCAGATCCACCTGATCTGAGAGAGCGATGAAATCACCAAAGGAGGACATGCGGTCCACCCCGCGCGCCCGCGCATAGGCCTCGGCCAGCGGCGAGAGTTCGAGGTCGTCCACGAAGTAAATTTTTCTGAGGATATCCGGCAGCGGCGCAGCCACGGCTGCTCCCGAAGGGCTGACATGCTTGAAGGAAGCCGCCGCCGGCAGGCCGGTGGCTTCCCTGAGTTCACGCACCAACTGCCAGGCGTTCATGGCATCCAGCAGGTTGATATAACCAGGTGAGCCGCCCAATATATCGATGGGCAGGTCCGCCCCTGAGCGCAGGTAGACGCGCGCTGGATTCTGGTTGGGGTTGGTACCGTAGCGGAGGGAGAGTTCTTTCATGCAAGGTCCTTTCGGCAAGAGCAGGGATTGACTGGATTGCGATTGGAGGTTCAACGACACAGGCGGGTCCTACCCTGCCCTTCGACCAGCCTGCCAATGACGAACACAGGCTCAGGCACGGACGCCTGGAATTGAGCCACACCGGTTTCTTCCACAATGGCCAGCATGCCGATGCCCATGTTGAAAACGCGGTACATCTCTTCAGCAGGGATATTGCCTTTTTCCTGGATTAACGGCCAGAGCGGAGGGAGGGGCCAGGAACCGAGGTGGATCTCGGCATCGAGATGCTCCGGCAGGACGCGCGGGATATTCTCGATAAAGCCGCCGCCGGTCAGGTGCGCCAAGGCCTTCAAGCCGGATGGTGGTGAACCGATCAGCGGCCACAGCAAATTCAAGTAGGAGCGGTGCGGCGCGAGCAATGCATCCGCAAGCGGGAGGCCCAGTTCAGGGAAAACCATCTCGAGAGGGGTATCCGCAAAGACTCTGCGGATGAGCGAATAGCCGTTGGTATGCGGGCCAGAAGAGCTCAGCCCGATGAGCACGTCCCCGGCTTTCAATTCAGAAGTGCGCGGCAGGATCGCATCCCGTTCCAGGACACCCACAATCGTCCCGGCCAGATCGAACTCCTGGGGTGCATATACCCCCGGCATCTCCGCCGTCTCCCCCCCCAGCAGGACCATGCCCGCCTGCTTGCAGGCTTCGGCTATGCCGGTCACCACCTCGGCGGTCTGCTCCGGCACCAGTTTCGAAGTGGCAAAATAATCCATGAAGAAAAGCGGACGCGCACCCTGGACGAGGATATCGTCAATGCAGTGATTGACGATGTCATGCCCCAGGCTGCGGTAACGCCCAGCCTGAGCCGCCAGTTTGACCTTGGTGCCCACGCCATCCGTGGAAGCAACCAGTACCGGACAATTCAGCGCCTTGAGGGCAGAGGCGTCATACAGCCCGCCAAATGAACCGATGCCCGCCAAGACCGCAGGCGTGTAGGTGGCTCTAACGGCATCCCTCATCAACTCCACGGCCCGGTTCCCGGCGTCGATGGAAACACCGGAGGAAGCATAAGCGGATCGAGGAACAGATTGCTGACGCGAAGCGGATAAACGGATGGGAGGAACAGGTAATCCGCCTTTACCCGTAAGAGGATGGGGCTGCCATTCCTGTACGTCCAGCGCCCTTCCGGCAATATCCCTGCGCCACTGCATCCCCTCGAACCTCACCGCCGCCACCGCCTGGTACGCCCCCTCCACCGCCGCAGGCAGGCTCGGGGCCCAAGCCGTCACCCCGACCACACGCCCCCCCGAAGTGACCAGCCGGCCGTTCTCCAGCCGCGTCCCGGCATGGAAACAGATGGTGTTTTCTGGCAGGCTCCCCATGACCACGGGCGTTCCCGCCTCCGCCTTGCCCGGATACCCCCTGCCCGCCAGCACCACGCAAACTGCGCTGGCGTTTTTCCAGCGGACATCCACCTTTTCCAGGCGCCCCTCACAGCAGGCCAGAGCAATCTCGATCAAATCCGTCTCCAGCAGCGGCAGGACCACCTGTGTCTCCGGATCGCCGAAGCGGCAGTTGAACTCCAGCACCCTGGGGCCGTCCGCGGTCAGCATCAACCCGGCATAGAGAACCCCCGCAAAGGGTATCCCCTCCTGGTGCAGGCCGTCCACGGTTGGCTGCAGGATGGTCTTCAATACATCGGCCACCATTCCCGGCGGACAGACCGGCGCGGGAGCATAAGCCCCCATCCCGCCGGTGTTAGGGCCGCAATCGCCATCCAGCAGGCGTTTGTGGTCCTGGGCCGGGATCATCGGCACGACCGTCACCCCGTCCGTGAAAGCCATCAGCGAAACTTCCGGCCCGCTCAGGCGTTCCTCGATGACCACTTCGGCGCCCGCCGGGCCAAACTCCTGCCTGACCATGATCATTTCCAGGGCAGAAACGGCTTCCTCCAGCGTTTCGGGCAGGATGACACCTTTGCCAGCCGCCAGACCGGAGGCTTTGATCACGATAGACCCGGGACCGCCGGGTATGGACAAGAGGTAATCGATGGCCGCCGGATAATCCACGAACCTGGCATAGCCGGCAGTCGGGATCCTGTGCCGCTGCATGAAGTCCTTGGCAAAAGACTTGGAAGACTCGATCCGGGCTGCAGCCCGGCGCGGCCCGAAACAGCGGATCCCCATTTCGAGCAGCGCGTCCGCCAGCCCGTCTGCCAGCGGCGTCTCAGGCCCGACGATGACCAGGTCGATCCCTTTCTCCTTGCAGAAATCAGTCACAGCCGCATGATCGTTCACCTTGAGCGGAACGCACTCAGCCAGCTGCGCCAGGCCGGGGTTGCCAGGAATCGCAAAGAGTTTTGTCAGCTGCGGGGACTGGGCCGCCTTCCAGGCGATGGCATGTTCCCGGCCGCCAGAACCGATGAGCAGTACATTCATGGATTGCCTCCGTGCCAGAAAACGACCGGCCTGTCCATCACTTCAAACCCTTCTCGAATCCGGTCTTCACATTCACCAGGTCCACGGCCAGCGGGTACTTCCCCGTAAAGCATGCCTGGCAGTATCCGGTATTTTTCCCCACCGCCCGCAGCATGCCCTCCAGGGACAGGTAATACAGACTATCCGCCTGGATATGCCGGCGAACCTCCTCCACGCTGCGCCGGTGGGAGATCAGGCCGGCGTAGGTGCCCATATCCACGCCCATGAAGCAGGGGTGTGCAATCGGCGGGCAGGTGATGCGGACATGCACCTCCTTCGCCCCGGCCTCCTTCAGCAGGCGGATGATCGGCCCGGTGGTGTTGCCGCGTACGATCGAATCGTCAATCATGATCACGCGCCTGTCCAGCACGTTCTCGTTGATCACGTTGAACTTGAGCGCCACGCCGTGTTTGCGCAGGGAATTGGTCGGTTCGATGAAGGTCCGCCCGATGTAGCGGTTCTTGATGAAACCGTCATTGTACGGGATGCCACTGGCCGCCGAATAGCCGATCGCGGCCGGGATGGCAGAATCCGGCACCGGGATGACCACGTCCGCCTCACCCGGGCATTCGCGGGCCAGTTCCATCCCCAGACGCTGGCGCACCTGGTGGACCACAACACCATCCCAGACCGCATCCGGCCTGGAGAAGTAGATATGCTCGAACACGCACAGCGCCAGGGGGTCCACCGGCGGCAGGGCCTGCTGGACGAGCAGCGCCTGGTGGTTCAGCGCCACGATCTCGCCCGGCCTGACCTCCCGAATCGCCTGGCAGCCCAGCGTCCGCAGCGCCCCGGTCTCGGATGCGACCGCATGGCCGCCCCTGGGCAGCAGTCCCACGCTCAAGGGCCGGAAGCCCCACGGGTCGCGCACGGCGTAAACGCAGTCGCGGGTCAGGATCACCAGCGAGTAGGCCCCCATCCATTTCTGCATGGCCGCCTTGATGCGCTCTTCCCAGGTACCGCCCCCGTTGCAGGCCAGCATCATTGTCATCACCTCGCTGTCCGAGGTGGACGAGAAGCCCACGCCCTGGTGCATCAGTTCATCCCGCAGCGCCAGCGAGTTGACCAAGTTGCCGTTGTGCGCCAGCGCCACCGGCCCGTGCATGGTCTCGATCATGAACGGCTGCACGTTGCGCAGGATGGAAGAGCCGGTGGTCGAGTAGCGCGTGTGCCCGATGGCCCACTGTCCCTTCAGTTCGGCAATGTTCTGGGGGTTGAAAACGCTGTTGACCAGGCCGGTATCCTTGTGCAGGCTCAGCAGGCTGCCATCCGCCACGGCGATGCCGGCCGCCTCCTGGCCGCGGTGTTGGAGCGCGAACAGCCCGAAGAACGCCATGCGGGCCGCATCTTCGTGCGGCGCATACACCCCGATCACGCCGCATGCCTCGCGGGGGTGGTCTTCAGGGATGAGGCTCATTGCAGCGCCTGGTCGTCCTGGAGGACTTTTTCGGCCGCTCTTTCCCGGGCCTCCTGCACCGCCGCATGCACCCCGGTGTCCAGCAGACCCAATATTTTGGCTGCCAGGAGGGCCGCATTGGCGGGTTCCAGGACCACCGCCGGCGCAATCCCCGAAGGCATGCGCAGCGAAGAATAGATGTCCGCGCCGCCAAACGCATCCGATGGCGGCGGGCAGGCGATGACCGGGGCGCTGACGGCCCCGTCGATGAAACCGCTCAGGGCGTTGCTGCGCCCCGCCACGGTGATGTAGACCTTCGGGCGCGGCTCGGCTTCGTAAGTCTTGAGCAGCGCCAGGGCATGCTCCGGCGTCTTGTGCGCCGATGCGACGCGCAGGACAGTCTCCAGCCCGTAATCCTGGCAGGCAGCCGCGATCCTGCGGCAGTGCTCCAGGTCGGCTTTGGAACCCATGAGGATGACAACCAGAGGTTTCTCCATGATCTTCCCTGTCAGGCAATGATATCGGCTACACGCAAATTTTCGGCCAGACGCGCCGTCACCGGATAGGCTCCCGGCACGAACTTCCTGCCGGTCAACTGCTCGTAGATCGTGATATAGCGCTGGCTGGCAGCCGCCCATAATTCGGGGGGCATCGGCGGAACCTCGCCGTCACCCCGGTAGCCTTTTTCCGCATAGGCGATGCGCACGAACTCCTTGTCGAAGTTCTCCGGCTCCTCCCCGGTTGCAAAGCGGCCGGCGTAACTGTCCGCCTTCCAAAAGCGGGACGAATCCGGGGTGTGCACTTCGTCGATCAAGACCACGCGCCCGTCCGGCGCCCGCCCAAACTCATACTTGGTATCCACCAGGATCAGCCCAGCCCTCTGAGCAACCTGCCGGCCGCGTTCGAAGATCGCCAGCGCAGCCGCCTGGATCTGTTCCCAGGTGGCCGGGTCGACATAGCCCTTTGCGGTCACCTCCGCGCAGGTCAGGCGTTCGTCATGCGCCCCGCCCACCCCCTTGGTGGTGGGGGTGATGATGGGTTTGGGCAGAGGGGCGTTCTTGCGCAGCCCCTCCGGGAAGGTGTAGCCGTAGATGGAACGCTCCCCCAGCGAATAGCGATACCAGAGCGCGGTGGAGGTCACGCCGGTGATGTAACCGCGCACGATCACCTCCACCAGGAACGGTTCGGCCTCGCTCACCACGGCCGCGTTCGGGTCCGGGAGCGAGAGGATATGGTTGGGGAGGATGTCACGGGTCTGCTCGAACCACCAGGCGGCCAGCTGGTTCAGCACCTGGCCCTTGTAGGGCACGCAGGCCAGGATGCGGTCGAAAGCCGACAGCCGGTCGGTCGTAACGATCAGCCGGCGCCGTTTCCCCAGCGGATACCAGTCCCGCACCTTACCGCTGGTCCGGCCGGGCATAGGCAGTCTGCTGGCTTCGAAAGCCAGCGGCTGGAGTTCGATCAGTTCGGAAGTGGTAAGCATGCTCTCTCCTTATTGCAAAGATCAAAGACCCGCCGCATGGCGCACGCCGTTTTCAAACAAGGCCAGACCGCTGTGCCGGTCACCCCGGCGCGGCCACAGCGGGTGCTGCCAGGGGTGGATATTGTTCTCGGGGTGCGGCATCAACCCCAGCACGTTGCCCTGCGGGTTGCACAGCCCGGCAATGTCCAGGGCAGAGCCATTGGGGTTCGCGGGGTACTCCCCCTCCGCAGGCAGGCCGTCCGGATGGGCATAGACCAGCGCAACCTGGCCCTGCGCCCGGAGTGCATCCAACCGGGCCGGGCCGGCCGCCTGGAAATTGCCCTCACCGTGGGCGGTGGGGGCGTCAATCAGGTACTCCAATCCCCGGGTCCAGATGCAGGTCTTCGAGACCGGCTGCAGGCTGACCCAGCGGCATTCGAAATGACCCCGGGCGTTGAACGTCAGGGTCACCGGCGCAGCCTCTCCGGAATCTCCGGGCAGGATCCCGGCCTTGACCAGCGCCTGGAACCCGTTGCAGATGCCGATGACCGGCTTGCCGGCGGCAACAAAAGCCCGGACCTGGTCGGCAAAATAGGTCTGCAGGTCAATGGACAGCAGTTTGCCCGCCCCGAGGGCATCCCCATAGGAGAAGCCGCCCGCCAGCACCAGCATCTGGTAGTCATGCAGGCGTTCCCTGCCCAGGCGCAGGGAATTGAGCGGCACAAGGTGCGGCTCGGCCCCGGCCAGGCTCAGGGCGGCCGCCGCATCGGGATCACGGTTGGTACCGTGGGATTGGAGGATCAATGCTTTTGGTTTCATGTGGGATATCGATCGATACAGGCTGAAGAAACTATTGGTTAGCCGGTTGCAGCGGCGTATTCCAGGCAGCCACCAGGTCGTCACCGGGGATCGTGAAAAGCGGCCTGGCGTGACTGCTCACCTGGAGGCTGAAGTGCGACGTGACCCTGGCGATGCGCCGGAGCGGCAGGCCGGCGAATAGCCCCTCGAAACCGGCTTCGTCCTCCGGCCTGACCTCCAGCAGCAGGCAACCGGTCGTCTCGCCGAAGAGCGCCCGGACGGGTTCATCCGTTCCCAGGTCGAGTTCCAGCCCCAGCCGCCCGCCGAGGCACATCTCGGCCGCGGCCACGGCCAGCCCGCCTTCGCTCAGGTCGTGGGCCGAGCAGATCCACCCGCGCTGCATGGCCTGCCAGACGGCCCGGTATACCTCCGGCGCGTGCGGGCTGACAGACGGCACCGGCTCCGCGGATGGCCGGTCGGTGACGAGCGAGAAGTGCGACCCGCCGAAGACCGGCTCGAACGCCCCGGCCAGGTAGAGCAGGCTGCCGGCCTGCTTGAGGTCCATGGTGACCGCCCGGCCGACATCCGCAATCCTGCCAATGGCCGAGATCAGCAAGGTCGGCGGGATGGCATGCCGCCGGCTGTCCGTGCCCAGGTATTCGTTGTTGAGCGAGTCCTTGCCGGAGATGAAGGGTGTGCCGAACAGCAGCGCGCCGTCATAGCAGCCGCGGCAGGCCTCCGCCAGCGAGCCGAGCGTCTCCGGGCACAGGGGGTCGCCCCAGCAGAAGTTGTCCAGCAGCGCGATCCGATGCGGGCCGGCCCCCACCGCGACCGCGTTGCGGACCGCCTCGTCCAGCACGGCCAGCGCCATCCGGTAAGCATCCCGCTTGCCGTACTCCGGGTTGATGCCGTTGGACAGGACGATCCCGGTCGTTCCCTTCGTCCCAGCCGGCTTGAGCACGCAGGCATCCGCGGGGGCATCCATTTGAACCCCAACCAGCGGCTTGACGGCCGTGCCGCCCTGGACCTCATGGTCGTACAGGCGGATGACCGGGGCCTTCGAGGCAATGTTCGGATGAGCCAGCAGGCTGAGCAGAGTCTGCGGGAGCGCGGTTTTCTCCAGGGCAGGGCTGGCGTCACCCTGGCTGACCGCCTCCGGCCGCGGCCGCAGCGCCCTGAGCTGGCGCTGGGGGAGGCCCGCATGCAGGAAATCGTTCTCCAGGTCGAGCACCACCTGCCCGCGCTGGCGCACCACCAGCCGTCCAGAGCCGGTGAACCCGCCGATGTCGGTCAGCTCGGTGTCGAAGGTGTCGCACAGTTCCTGCAGAGCCGGCAGATTTTCGGGCGGCACCGCCAGCAGCATGCGCTCCTGGGCTTCCGAGAGCCAGACCTCCCACGGCGCCAGGCCGGGGTACTTCAGGCGCACGCTGGCCAAGTCCACATCGGCCCCAATCCCGGAGGCCATCTCGCCCGCCGCCGAGGAGAGCCCGCCCGCCCCGCAGTCGGTGATGGCGTGGTACAGGCGCCGGTCGCGGGCCGGCAGGATCACGTCGATCAGGCCCTTCTCGGTGATCGGGTCGCCGATCTGGACCGAAGCGCCCGAGACTTCGCCGGTCTGGGCATCCATGGTCATGGAAGAGAAGGTGGCCCCGCGCAGGCCGTCCCGCCCGGTGCGCCCGCCCAGCAGGATGAGGCGGTCGCCCACCTGCGGCGCGCACACGTGCGAACCCTTCGCGGCGAGCCCGCCCGTCCCGCAGAAGACCAGCGGGTTGGCGGTGTAACCGGGATCGAACAGGATCGCCCCGTTGACGGTCGGGATGCCGATCTTGTTGCCGTAATCCTGCACCCCGGCCACCACCCCCGAAAGGATGCGCTGCGGGTGCAGCACGCCCGCCGGCAGGCCGGCAAAGGAAGCCTGCTGAGGCCCGAAACAGAGCACGTCCGTGTTGGCAATGGGTTTGGCCGAGACGCCGAGCACATCCCGGATCACGCCGCCCACACCGGTGTTGGCCCCGCCGAACGGCTCAATGGCCGAAGGGTGGTTGTGCGTCTCCACCTTGAACGAGACCTCGTACTCCTCGTCGAAGTCGATGATCCCGGCATTGTCCACAAAGGCCGAGCGCACCCAGGGCGCCCTGATCTGCGCGGTGGCCGATTGCAGATACGTCCTGATCAGGCTGTCCACGACCTGCCCTTCCCCCCTGGCCCCATCCGGTTCGAAGGTGATCCTGGCCTTGAAGGTCTTGTGGACGCAGTGCTCGCTCCAAGTCTGGGCGATGGCCTCGAACTCGATGTCGGTTGGCTCACGGCCCTCTTTTTCAAAATACACCTGGAGGGCGCGCATCTCCGCCAAGTCCAGCGCCGCCCGCCGGCCCCGCGAGACCGCCAGCAGGCCCTCGTCATCCAGGCCGCGCAGGCGGATCCGCTCCACCTGGCCGCTGGAGGCGCTCTCATGCGGGAAGGAAGGGGTGATGGCGCCCATCGTCCAGTGATGGATGACGGTGTTGGCCAGCAGCTGGGCGGACAGCCTGCCAGTCTCCTCAATGTCCAGACCTTCGACCAGGAACCGGAGGCCGGTCGAAGCCCGCTGCACGCCCGCAAAGCCCAGTTCATGCGCGGCGCGCACCAGTTCGGCCGCGACCGGGTCGGTCACCCCGGGGCGCAGCGCCACCTCCACCAGGCAGGTGCCGGGGCCGGGCGCGGGAGCCGCCGCGGGCAGTTCCGCCCACCCGGCGGCCTGCGTCACAGGGTCAATTAAAAGGCGGAGGGCCAACTGTTCACATTCTTGCGGTGTCAGCCGGCCCTCGATGAAATAGAGCTCCTGGCAGGTGAGGCGGATGAGGTTGTCAAAGCCCAGGGCGCGTGCGTCAGAACCATACCCCGCGGAACGCGGGTCGTTGGGAGCGCGAAAGCGGACGACGAAGCGGTGGATGCTCATGTCAATTCCTGTGTGGGAAATTCCGGGCGATTGTACATGGAAGCAATTGTCCAGTCAAGGTATTTGTGTCTTTTTGCACAAATTGTCAGACAACTTTCCGGCTTTCCGCTTGACCAGGTTGCACCCCATCCCGGCGTGGTCAGGCGCGTGCTGCGACTGTTCGATGAGCTGGCAAAATGTGATCCGGAGGGGGAAAGCAAGGGGGCTGGGTGATTATGAGCAACCGGCGCTAGAGAGCGCCGACTAATCAATCAGCCGACTCAATGCGACTGTTCGATGAGCTGGCAAAATGTAATCCGGGGGGGTGCTGGCGGAGGTGCGCAAGACGGCGGAGGGAGAAGGCCAGGAGACGGAGGGATTATGATTAGCCGGCACTAGAGAGCGCCGGCTAATCAGTCATCCGGCTAACCAATCATTCCTCTTCCCCGGCCATCAACTTGATCCGCTCCCAGGGTTTCAGGGTTTCGTCCTGGGCGAGCAGGGACTTGAACTCGTACATTTCATCCCGCAGGGCGGCGGCGCGCTCGAACTCGAGATTTTTGGCGGCTTCCTTCATCTGTTTTTCCAACTCGGCGATGATGCGGCTCAACTCGGAGTGCGGCAGGCCGCCGGATGGTTTGGCCTTGTATTCGCCCTTCAGCTCGGAGACCGCGGAGGGGCTGAACGATTCGGTCAGGTCGTGGATGGCCTTGACGATACTGACCGGCTGGATGCCGTGTTCCTGGTTGTACTTCACCTGCTTGGCGCGGCGGCGGTTGGTCTCGGTCAGGGCGTAATTCATCGAATCGGTGACCCGGTCGGCGTACATGATCACCTTGCCGTGGACGTTGCGGGCTGCCCGGCCAATGGTCTGGACCAGGGCGGTACCCGAGCGGAGGAAGCCCTCCTTGTCGGCGTCCAGAATGGCCACCAGCGAGACCTCCGGCAGGTCAAGCCCCTCGCGCAGCAGGTTGATGCCCACCACCACGTCGAACACGCCCAGGCGCAGATCGCGCAGAATGCCGATGCGCT